>DASXLX010000024.1:0-33977 GCA_036495935.1 Candidatus Aquirickettsiella sp. | reverse complement strand
ACAGCGTCGAAATCCAAGCTTTTCATTACAGCATCATTCCGACAGAGGCTGCCAGTATACGAGCTCTACTTTTCAAAATTTATTGGCTAAAAAAGGCATTGTTTGTAGTATGAGCTCAACCGGTTGTTGCTTTGATAATGCAGTCGCTGAAAGTTTCTTTCATACGCTAAAAACTGAATGTGTTTATTTTGAGCGGTATGAATCGCGGGAACATGCTAAACAAAGTATTTTTGAATATATTGAGGTCTTTATAATAATCATCGGCGTCATTCAACTTTAGGATATTTAACTCCCGTTGAATTTGAACGACGATTTTATCAACGTCTCGATTCTTAGTGTCCAATAATTCGTTGCAAGATCACATCAGACTTTAAAATGCTCGGTTGATTCAGTCATAGACGTTTCAGTAAATTCCCATTCACACCAGAGTGAGGTGAATGGGAAATACAAACCACAGCGTACGGTCTGTTGCGTATCTAACAACAATGCGTGTGCATAATTATTGAGTTGTTGTTGATGTTGTTGCATGACAGATTTTAAAAATTCTTCGGGTTTATTGCCTTGATAGTCGGTGGTTTTATAATCAATAATCCAACGGATATTCTTCGCATTTGAATTTTTGTTTATAAACGTTCGATCGATGACACAATTTTGCAACTTGCCGTTGAGTAGGGCAGTGATGGCATATTCTGACTGTGCATCCTGATGTTGCTGGCTCAATATCCAGCGTCCACGCGGATCGGCTAAGGTTTTTTCTAAACAGACATTCAGTTTAGCTAAGGCTTGTGGTATTTGATCTGCAAGCAATCCATTTTGTGCCAATAAACCGATTAACATGGCTTGTACAGAGCGTATTTTTTCTTTATTCCATTGCTGCAAACCCTCTTGACTGATTTGATACAGTAAACGATGGATTACTGTTCCTAATATCCGCTCGGGATGCAATTCCCAATGATAAGAATACACTTGAGATTTTATCTCAGAAGATGTTGCAAATTGACGAGGAATAGATTGCCAATCGGCCGGTAACCGTTTTAATAAACCTTGTGTGCGTATTGCTAGCGTATTTTTTGCTGATGCATGCGCTACAATCTGCTCCAGTTGGATATCCATAACTGGCCATAAGTGGCTTAATAATGAATGTGGAGCAGGTGATTTAAATTCTCCTGAGGCATCGTGAATTAATGTGCCTAGTAAATGCAGGGATTGCTTGGCACGCGTGCAAGCGACATATAATAAGCGGATTAACTCAGCTGCATTTTTTTGCTTTTCTTCCTTAAAAAGATAATCATAAATTAAATCTTGTTCTTCATGACTGGCTTTAATCGGTGCCAATAAAAAATCTTTTTTTTGTTGTGCAAAGATTTTCTCACTCGATAATAATAATGGAGATTGCAGAGCGCGACCACGCCGATGCAAGCCGGGTAAGATGACATGATCATATTCTAAGCCTTTGGCTTTATGTATGGTCATGACTTCAACAGCGTGTGCAGAAATGGCAGAACTGGTTTGGGTATAAATATGACTTAACTCATCTTCGAGTTTAAAGAAATCCAGTGCTGCGCCTTCCTGTTTAATTTTATTTTCTAGAAAATTTAAATACGTATGGATATGATCCATTTCCTCCCAGCTTGACAAGGTGGTCGGTCCGCCTAATGCTAACCAGGTTTGTTTGACCCATACGTGTAAAGAAAGTCGACCTTGTTGTTGCAAACTTTGTCGTAAAATGGACAGGATGCGACGTAAACGTTGTTTAGTGTCTACACTGAGTGGAATTTCTTCAAATTGCTGTAGCTGTTGCCAAATACTGAGCGATGTTTTTTTTTCGTCATTATTCCATTGCGTAATTTGGTATAGATCACTTAACGAAAAACCACAATAAGGCGAGCGTAATAAAGCGAGCCAAGCGATCCTATCCCCTAAGTGATGTAGCGCACGGGTTAAGGCTAATAGATCGCGTACCGCTGATTTTTCGGCGAGACTATCAATTTCTACGGCTTGATAAGCAATCGCTGCGCGCTGCAAGGCCGGTAAAATACTGCTTAAATGACTACGTGCACGGACTAAAACCACAATAGAAGCTTGGCTATCTTTACGCTGAATTTTTTGAATAATTTTTATGATCTGCTCGGCTTCTGCGGATTCTGCTAAGATTGCATCATCTGCTTGCTGCCAGTAGGTACAAACGGCAGCGTTACATTGTTGTGCTTGCGAGTAAGCGCTTGCAGGAGAGAAGCAAATAGTGCCGTGCTGCAGGTCATGAGTGTTTGGCAGTAATTGACTAAACTGTTGATTCACCCAATCGATAATGCCAGGCGTAGAACGAAAATTAACTGACAAACTTAAAGCTTGCAATTGCATCGTACCAATACCGTAATGTTGCACCTGTAAAAATAAACCGACTTCGGCTTTGCGAAATCGATAAATGGATTGCATGGGATCACCGACTAAAAATAAACTGCGACCGTCTTGATTTTGCCAACCGGCAGTTAACTTTTCGATTAAATTCAATTGTGTATTGGAAGTATCTTGAAATTCATCCACAAGTAGATGTTGGATTTGATAGTCTAAGGCGAGTGCTAAATCACTGGGATTCTCGGTCTGACCTAAGGCAGCGCTAGCTGCGAGTAAGATTTCGGTGTAATCGACTTTTTGTTGTTGTTGGAAAGTAATTTTTAAATGAGCAACCAATACCGGTAATAATTCGAAGAGTGATTTGAGAATCTGCCATTGTGACTCAGTATAATGCAAAGGCGGTGCTTGTTTTAAAGCGATTAAGGTTTCTTGTACTAAATCTTGTTGACTTAAATGTGCAATTAAATTCAAACATTGTTTTTTTAGTATTTGAATCTCTGTTTGTGCGGCTTTATTTTTTATTTCGTTGGCAGCAGCAAAACCTTCAGTTTTTCGCAGTTGTTTGCGCCAAGTATTCGATTCAGTTAGTAATAACTGAGTCACTGTTTGCCAAAAATTTAAATCATCATGCTGGACTAAAGGTATTCGCAGACGCTGCTGTAAGGAAAAATTTAGAACTTGAAAAAGTTCTTTGGCGATGTCTTTACTAATTAATCGATTTAATTTTTCCACTAATACCTGATTTATGTTAAATAAAGTGTGTTCTAAATCTTCGCGTAAATGTTGTTGATGTTGCAGCAAATAGTCCAACCATTGTTCGCGTCGAGCTAACATGGGAATGAATAAATTTTCTACACGTTGAAAATCATTATCTAAATGACTCAACAAATGACTTAATGCGGCTTGCCAAGGCAATGGTTCTTCGAGCTGCTTGAGTAGTTCTTGTATAGCTAAACGATATAAATACTCAGGATGATCAACCGGCATTAATTTTTCACCTAATCCAGCGAGTAAAGGCATTTGTCTGATTAAGGATAGGCAAAAACTATCGATGGTAAGTATACGCAGTCGATTGGGATTGCTTAATAAGTTCCAACCTAAAGCTTGATCCTGTGTTAACACTTTTTTGGCCAAATAATAACGTTCGATATCTTTGCCAGTAGGCGTTGTAGTGTTTAGCGCGAGTTCTAAGGCCTGCATGATGCGTAAACGCATTTCGTTAGCGGCTTTACGTGTGAAAGTAATGGCGATGATGGCTTCTGGTACGGCGACGCAGGTTAGCAACACCAGATAACGATGTACTAGTAGTTCTGTTTTTCCAGAGCCGGCAGGTGCTTGCACAATAAATGATTGATTGGGATCGAGCGCTTGCTGGCGTTGTTTGGCATCGGCTAAGTGTTTTGATGGAGACTTCATATTATGCCTGTGTAATTTGCAAGTGATTAACACGACATAGCAATTGCAGATCGCACTGTCGACAGGTGCTAGGACCGTGTTTCGGATTGACATCGGCAATACCGTGTTGGAATTCTATAGCGAGCTTTTCCAAAGAAGTTTGCCAATGCTTAAGTAGATCCGACCATTGACTTATGTTCTGTGAGGTTTTTAATTTTTTTAAGGGTATAAGTTGATGCATAGCAGTTTCTTCTGCGCTTAAGCCCTGTAGCGTAACCTTATTACTGCGTAGATGCATGATGGCAAAGCTGCGTACCGTTTCGGGATAGCTTAAACAATACAACGGTAACTGTGGATAATCACAGCGTTCTTCTAACCAATCTATTTTACCAGGTATACCGGTTTTGTAATCAATAATCATGATGTGTGTTGCGCTAAGGTGATCGATACGATCAATCCTTAATGTCATAGATACTTTAGCTAGCGTGAGTTGTCTTTTTGTTTCATGTTGCGTTTGTATAAAAACGGGGCGTTGTTTTTCTAAAGCGACGATATTTTTTAATAAAGTTTGCAAACGATGGCGCTCGATGTCGATAAAATGAGTTTTAAAAACCATCGGCCGTTTTTTACTAAATAAACGTAAGCAATGGTCTATAGCAGCATTAATGAGTTGATTCAAAGCACTCGGTGTTTGTGCTAATAAGGTTTTTTGATCCTTTACTTCATTCCAAAATTTTTCCAACACCTGATGTAATAGTATGCCACGATCGCGTGCGTTGAGTCCGTTTTGCGGAAAAGCATGAAACTGCGCTTGCAAGCGCCAGCGTGCAAAGGCTTGAAATGGGCATGCCGCTTGCGATTGCAAGACTTGTGTACTCGCACTAAAACTTTCTTCAGGAGAAAATGCTAGCGTTTCATCCGTATAATATTCCCATTGTTGTGTGTGCATTATTTTTTTTGCTAAAGCTTGATACGAAGGTAACTTCAATTCGCTTAATTTGATTTCTGCTAAGGTTTTAATTAAGACACTGGGACGTAAAATCTGATCCAAATGCTGTGCCGGATAACTGAAAATAATGTTTTTTGTGCAGCCAATTAAGTTTTTTGTTAGCAAGGAAGCAAAATAATATTCTCGTTCACTCGAGGCGTAAGGGATTTGGTGTATGCGCTGCAAAGCATAAGGAATAAATGGATTAGGTTGTGCGGCGGCTGGCCAAGTTCTATCGTCAAGTCCCATTACCCATAAACCATCAAAATACATACCGGCGCTATCCAGTAAACCCAATACTTGAATTGGGGGTTCATGCAAGGTTTTGGTTTGGAATATGGAATTGCTAAGTAATTCATGTAATTGTTGTAATGCTTGTGTTTGCGAAAGGTCACCGAGAATGAAATCTAAACCTGCAAGCTCTGTTAGTAACTCTGACCAGCATTCCAGCAATTGAAATTCACTACTTATTAAAGAACGTTCGCCAGGCCATGCTAAAGCATGAAGCTTGTTAGCAAAATATTTCGACCAAAAACTAGGTTTCGCTAAAAAATTAACAGAATATTTTTTTATTAAATGACTTAGGTTAGTAATTAAATTACTTAGCAGCGGACAAGCATGTTGGTCGCTTATTTTAAACAGCTGTTCTAAACTCAATCTATTTTCCGCAGTATTACGTAGCGTGATATCAAGTTGTGCACGTGATGATTGTTCTTGTTGCGAACCTCCTAAGTAAGGTGAGAGTAACAACTGATTAATTTGCTGAAATGAATTGATCTCATCTAAGCTAAGAATAAGTGTTGCTGTTTGAATTAAAGGAAATTCTAACAAACCATTACCTGCAGCGATGTTAAAAGGAGGAGGATTCATATTGTTCTGTGTTAATTCGCTGAATACATCAGTGAACGTGTTAAGTAACTGTGCGCGTTGCTCGACTAAGTTTGGAATCACGCAGGCGATATTTTTTGCGCCTAGTTGCCAGGATTGATAGGCCCAAAGCGCCATGTGTTGAGATTCAGTTTCTTTGTCTGTTAAACACAGACGTTGTTGTTTTGTTTGTAAATGAATCGGTGCGAAATAATAAAGTTGACAGTGGTGTTCTTCTAAGATGCTGAGCAGTTTTTTATATTGTGGATTTATTTCATTAAAGCCAATTAGAAAAATACGTGATGGAGGTTTTAAAATTTTCTTGTTGAATAAAAGGATTAAATGATTAAGTGCACTGGATAAATCAACATAAGCATGGTCTTGGCAAAAGCTTATGAAATCAGTGGCCCAGGTTTGCCAGGTTTCAGTTTCATTGCTTTGTTTAAAATGCTTTGTTTGATAATCAAGCTGCGCTTGTTGAAGTAATTGCCAAGCTTGCTGAGCATTTTTGGCGGTATCCACGTTATTTAAAAAAGAATAAAAAGATTGCTGAATAATGGTTTTCCATATTAGACATTCTTGTTGCTTGTTCAGTAAACGCAAAGGAAAACCCTTCTGTTCGATGAATTGTTTCTCCCAAAGTATTTCTAACCAACGTGTGAAAGTAAAAATTTGTGGTGTGCACCAAACACGTTTATTTTGCGTTTGTTGATATTGTGCATAAGCTTTATGTAAAAAAGGAATTAAACGTTTATTACCCGTCAGTAATAGATCCCCTGGACTTAACTGCTTGAAAAGTTTGTTATAAATTTCCATAGACTACCTATTGACAACGCTAAGATTAGCTAAGAATGTACAGGACTTTTGCACAAGTCGGCTTAATTTAATTTATTCTATGTAATCTTAACAGCATTAAATGTAATTTTCTGATTGACAGGAACTAACTATTTGAAAAAAGGAGTTTTTTATCTTTTGTTTAAAGCTTGTACAAATTGTAACGATGACTTATAAATAAAGGTTTTTAGTAGCTTCCCCCAACTCTGTCCACAAAGTTATTCACAGAATCTGTGGGTAAACATGAATTTGTCATCCTAATGCCTAATAATTAAACATTTTTATACACATGCGACAAATTTCAAAGACGCGGAATCTATTTGCTAATTTGTATAAGTATTCTATACTCACTGCACATCACGATGCACGATGCACGATGCGAGAGCATCGAGACGTGGTTTCATCTCGCGATGGAGGTTTTCAAGAGGAGAAGCGCGATTCTCCTTTTGAATGGCTGAGCACGAGCTTAGTTCGAGCCAGTCATATAGGCGGGACACCCGCTCACCAGGAGTTTGAAAGACACACTTTTTTAAGTACGACGGTATACTCGTGACTTCGGTAGCGAAAGCCAAACGTTGCAAAGGAGTTTTCAGCGTGTTCTTAAGAGGAATGGCCTTAATTTTTGCTATTGTTTTTATTCTTTTAGGCATATTAGGCTTTATTCCACCTATTACACCTAACCATGTGTTGTTCAACTTTTTTACGGTTGGGATTTTATTGAGTATTTTCTATATTCTGATCGGTTTGTTGGCTTTATCCGCTAGCGGTTCAATGTTTTATGCGCATTTGTATTTTAAATTTTTTGGTATAATCTTTGCTGCTATTGCGATTTGGGGTTTCGCCATGAATGGCGATTTGAGGCTAGTACATATCACTATTTCGGATAGTTTCTTTTATCTTCTGGCTGCTATCATTGCGCTGTATTTGGGTTTTACCAGTAAATTGCCTCGATCTTATGCACATTAATGGAAATTTCGAGAAATTAAAAATTAAGCTATCGCCGCAAGCATTTTCGAACAGATAGCATCGTTTTCCAAATTAGATTCAACAACACCTTCAGCTTCAAGCAGGTCAATTTGTTGGTAAGCAGCAAATAAATTACTGAGTCTAGCCCCTGTAAGGGCAGGATATTTGTGTTTGAGTTGAAATAAGTCCACTCCCGCAACGAAGTCTTTTGTATCTAACACTTTTTCTAAGGCTTGTGCTGCTTCTAGTTTTTGTGCCGTAGAATATCGCCATTTAAAAAAGGAAAATTGAGTCGTATAGGTTATTTTTTTGATTTTTAGATCTTCAAGTTCATTTAAATAACAGCGAAATAATTTATCAGTCACGATTTTTAAATTATTAGGCTTTTCAGCAAAATAGTCTTTATCAAAATAAATTAATAGTGGCACTGAGCAATTTTCTATAATTTTATCTAACAACGCTTGGTCTGCAACAGTTTTTATTGACCAACATGCAAATTGTTCAAATATAAAATAAGCTGCTAAGTTCTGCGCGGACATTAAATCTTCATTATTTACAGAATTAGCGAGAAAATTTAAAGTGTTTTTCATGAGAAAGGGATTTCGAGCACAAGCAGAGCGGAAAATATAATTACCTTGGGCATCCTGTTCTTTTAACAAATCAATGAAGATTTGAATTCCTAAGAGCTCAATATGATCGTCGGTAAACTTCAGTAGTGCATTAATGGGTATTTGATCTTCTAGTTGCGAGGTGACTGACAAGACACTTTTATAGCAATCATAACGGCCACCAAAAAATATCCCATTGGCTGCTTGCTTATCGTGAATTTTTTTAAAAACAAATTCTTGTATAGAGTCAGTACTAATAGGACCTTTAGGAGCAATGTTAAACGCTAAAAATACCAATAACAATTCAACCACTTTAGGTCGATAAGTGGCAGCAATCATTAATGCATTACATCTATTTTGGTCATGAGCAAGAATCAATTCATTAAGAAACGCAGGTGAAAAAATTTTAGGATTTTTTTGAATAAAATTTAGGATATGAGCTACGGCATCATATTGATTACGCGCCGCTAACATAAAGGAGTTATATTCTTGTTCACTTTTTTCTAAGATCAATCTAAATAAATTTTCTTTAGTAAAAAGATCCGGATGCTTTTCAATAAATTCCAATACAAGCTTTAAAGATTGGGGTTTATCCTTTGCTAATAACATAAAAAAAGTTAAACCCAAGTTATTTTTCTGTAAAAATATTTCTTCTAAAGAGAGCGATAATACGCCTTTTGGTTGTTGATAAATAAAATCTATAATGGATGTCATGGCTTCTGGATGATGTCGGGAAAGCATCAAACTATTGCACCCCTTTTGATTTTTATTGAACAATATCTCTTCTAGATAGGGATTGAAAATTTTCTGTTTGTTCTGAATAAACTGTAAAATAATAGATACAGATTTCGGTTGATATTCTGCTGCTAACATTAAAAAATTGTAATTTAATAAATTTTTTTCAAAAAATAATGCTGTTAGATATTCTGCAGGAAAAAAAATTTTGCGTGCATTAAGTAATTTAAGCAAGATGGGTAAAACGTTAGGATGATAGCGAACAGCTAACATTAAAATAGTAAAACCATTTTCATCCTTTTCTAAAAACATTTTTCTTAAAATTTCAGGATCAAAACTTTTGATATTTTCAGATATAAATTTTAGAATAGAAACTGCTGTATCGGCTTGATTTTTCAACGCTAGCATCAAAGCATTACAAGTGCCATTTGCCTGTTCGGGAAATAAGACTTTATGTAAAATTTCTCCATCGATGGTCATATTGTCGCTTATGAATGTTAGAACCTTATTTAGCATATCGGGATGATTGCGTGCAGTTAAGGTCACCGCTGTATTACTATCTTTTTTTTGCTGCTGTGTAAATAACTTACGCACTGTATCATTTGCAAAACGACCAATATGAGTTGTTAAAAAGCTTAAAATGGTGATTATCGCTTCTGCTTGTTTATTCGCGGCTATCATTAGTGCGTTGCAATGATCGCTATTTTTCATTAAAAGCATTTTTTCAGCTATTTCAGAATTAACAATTGTTTCATGCGTTTTAAGGAAAGCTAAGATATCCTTCACTAAGTCCAGGTTATTCAGAGCGCCTAGCATCAAGAGATTAAAACCATTTTGATTTTTTACTAGAAAGGTGTCAGCTATTTTTTCAATGATAAAATTTTTGCGGCGTAAATCTAAACCGATGACTAAATGAAAACCTTGCATGATTTCTTCAGAATATTCTTTACTAATTTTTAATTGTCGTGTTAAATAATCAATGAATGGCAAGCAATTATTAATAAAAACTTTATTTTTAGTAATTTTTTGATAATAATTTGGAAATCTTGTTTTTAACTCAACGAGTTGCGTTAGTAAATCAGAATAGTCTTCTTCTTTAAACAATTTAGAAATAACTTCTGTCGGGGCTCTAAACTGTTTTTTTTCTATAAATAAATTTCGATAAGCACTATCAAGTAGCGTATTTATTTGAGGTTTTTTTACGTAATTCTGATCAGATAAAGCTTGGTAAAAAGATTGATACATTTTTTCCCAATTAACATTAACAAAGCTAAAAACTAAAGGATTTTTTTCGTTACGAGATATTTTAAAATAATTTTTCCAATTATTTGCATCTTCTGGTTTTTCATTGATATATTTAGGTAAAAAACGCTTGATCAATCGAGTTATTTTTTGTTGCGTTTGCAAACATATACCATTTTCATCATTCTTCTCAATCTCTAATTCTGGAATAAACTCAATGAAAGCAGCGATTAAAAAACATGGCAAGTTAAAGGGAGTAAATTTTTTAGCAAATGTTTGTTGTAATGCGCGTCGAATTGTAGTCTCTGATAAAGAACCTGTGTAGGTATCATTAGGAAAATTAGGCTTTATGCCTAAACCATCAATGGCTGCAATAACACCCACACCATTCCAGGCATGAACTTCGTCGGTTAATTGGGTAGCGATTTCTTGGACCAAGCGGTTGCGTACTATATAAAGTAATTCGGTTAAATCACGGGGTTTGTGAAAAGAGTCTGCGATAATGTTTACGCGGTTATGAAAACCTTCAGTGCATTCTTTAATCTCTTCGGTTAATTTGTAGATTAAACCATGGCGATGGTCCGCTGAGAGCTCGCCTAGTTCTGTGTCTAAATTTCCTATTAAGCGGTGATAAATAAGTTGCAATTGTTCTAATAATATAATTTTGGCGCGATACTCGGATGTTTCGCCCAAATGCTTAGCAAAACAATTGTTTGGTAATTTATCATTCGTTGTACAAGCAATTTTTTGCAAATCATCTAACCAATTTTTAGCTAAAGTTGGTAATGTTGAAACTTCTATAATTGGGGGAGGTTGGTAAGCAAAAACAAGATTTTTATTAAAGGCAGGGTCCATTTGGTATTCATCTAACATTTAATATCCCTCTCTGTTATTAATAAAAAATTTATTATTTAAATAGGCTTTATTATGTATGACTTTATAGTAAATAAAAAATAAGAATATCAGTTCAATTTTGTATTCACAATAGCATGAAGATTAAATAAAATAATTTAAATTTTTTTATTTAAAATAAAAAAGGAAGGTTAAATAATTTTATAAACAATATTTTATTTTAAGTTGGCCAGGTTTGTTGTGAGTAAGCGCCTTGCCAAAATTGCCATTCACACAAGGTAGCTAATCTAAAAGCGCTTAACATATTTTGTTTGCAATGGATGCTTGCATGTTCTGCAAGTTCATTGACAGTGGCTATGACTAAATCCACGGAGTGGTTAAACTCATCACTCGCATATAAATCGATCCATGCTTGATAAGGGTTATTGGGAATTTTTTTATTATAGGCGCGTTGTCCTACTTGTTGATAAACCCAAAAGCAAGGTAATAAACTCGCTACCGCTTCTTCTACAGGGGCTGTACTTGCCATACGTAATAAATAATTGGTATACATAAAACAAAAAGGACTTTGTTTATGGACTGTAGGAGTTGTAGAAGCATATTTTTTTAGAATATTATTATGCAGATCACGTTCGGCTTTAAGTGCATTCATGGCAAATTGAATAAATAATTCACTTTGTCGATCATGTGGTAATCGTGTAGCAGTAAGCGCGAGTGCTTTTGAAAAATCCATAAGATATAAAGCATCTTGATTTAAGTAAAAGATAAATGTTTCGATAGCTAAAGTACCATGGGCCAGCTCTTGATTAAAAGGATGCAGATAAATTTTAGACATGACATCTGCAACGGAAGTTTTAAGTTCATTAAACATGTTGTTTTACCTTATTTAAAAAATAAAAATGATGGACTGGGCCTTGGCCATGACCTAGTTTTAAATTTTTTGCCGCTAAAATGCATTCTGTCAAATAATGTTTTGCTTGAGTAATGGCGCTAAATAAACTCTCGCCTTGTGCTAAATAAGAAGCGATTGCCGCAGATAATGTACAACCGGTGCCATGTGTATTTTTTGTGTCTATGCGCAAGCTATCAAAACGGTGTATTTGTTTTTGCGGATAATCATAAAAAATATCCGGCGAATACATGGTTTTTAAATGACCACCTTTAAGCAGTATCGAAGTTTTATAGCGTGTCGCGAGTAAGGTGGCGGCGTCTTGCATACTATGATGCTCATTAATGTTAAGTTGTAAAATAGCTTCGGCTTCTGGAATATTGGGGGTAATCAATGTCGCTAATGGGAATAAAACATCCACTAAAGCTTGTATCGCTTGAGGTTTTAATAAAGTATGACCGGTTTGAGAAATCATGACCGGGTCAAGCACTACAAATGGAGGTTGGTATTTTTTTAAATTTGCAGCGACTAAATGGATAATCTCTTCATGATAAAGCATACCGAGTTTAACCGCGCCTATGGATAAATCAGTAAAGACAGCATCGATTTGCTGTTGAATAAACACTAATGGAATTTCTTGTATGGCAGTGACAGATAAGGTGTTTTGCGCAACTAAGACGGTAATGATGCTAGCGGCATAACTACCCGTGGCTGAAATCGCTTTGATATCTGCTTGTATGCCGGCGCCACCGGAGGGGTCCGTACCTGCAATACTGACGACACTGGTTAATGCTTCGTTATAGATTGACATAAGATGTTTATACAGAAATTGTAGATTTAAGGAAGGCTTGTAGATCATGCTTTTGTACTGAATAGAGGCTATCGAGTAGTTGAGAATAAAAGCTGCCAGGACCTGTGGATTTTTTTTCTGCATATTCGCTAACTAATCCCATCCAAGCCATGGCATGAACACAAGCATTGAATCTTTCCGGATTAATTGCTAAAAAACTGGCAATCATAGCGGTTAATGAACATCCCATACCGACCACTTTAGTAAGTAATGGTGTGCCATGGTTTAAAGCGATTGTTTGAGTGGCACTGACGATAAAATCAATTTGGCCACTGACGACTACGATGCATCGGTATTGTTCAGCCAAGGTTTGTGCAGATGCAAGGGCATGACTACTGATTTGTGTTGAATCGACACCTTTAGTGGTGATGGAGGTATCTAACAAAGCCATAATTTCTGAAGCATTACCACGGATGACATCGATACCTCTTTGTAGAATAGTTAAGGACGCTTGCGTGCGGTACCGGCTGGCACCGGCGCCGACCGGATCGAAGACGATAGGAATATTACGTTTTAAAGCAGTGTATTGGGCTTGTTTTATGGCAGTCAACCACGTTTCATCAGGAGTACCGATATTTATGACTAAGGCTTGGGCTAATTGAATAATTTCTACTAATTCCTCTTGGGCATGCGCCATAATCGGTGCAGCTCCTAATGCGAGCAAAAAATTAGCGGTAGTCGGCATAACGACTAAATTAGTAATATTGTGGATTAACGGATGGGTTTGACGGATTAAATCGACATCATGGTAGAGTGATTCTAGGGTAAATGCATTGCTATTCGAGAGAAAGGTGTTTTTAACTGAACTTTTTGTTTTCAATGTACTTCTTCCTACGCAGGTCTTAGCCCGATCAGGTTATGAGGGTTGAATGGCAACATTCTCTCAGCTTTAAAAAAAGCACCCCTGGAGTTGCTACCTATTAGACAGGAATTAATGGATCGGATCAAGCGACTTTTCTTAGCCGCCAGTGAGTAGTGCATAACAATCTACACTAAACATTGCATGCAATTGTGCAGGTGCACGCACGCAGCATTTGCTCGCCATGATGGCCAGTTTACTGCTATAGTTTGGGTATGGAAAATCAAACGTTAAAATTGATATGTGAGGCTGCTATTCTTGCCGCCGGTGAACCGGTGAGTATCGAACGCTTATTAGATTTATTTAGCCCGGAAGAACAGCCGACTAAATCAAATCTTAAGAAAATTCTGTTGGAATTAAGCGAAGATTATCAAGATCGCGGAATTCAGTTAAAGCAATTGGCTAGTGGTTATTGTTTTCAAACGACTAGTGCACTCAATGCCTGGATTAAACGACTCTGGCCAGAAAAATCAGCGCGTTATTCACGTGCTTTCTTGGAAACCCTCAGTATTATTGCGTACAAACAACCCGTGACGCGCGGGGACATTGAAGCGATACGTGGTGTGTCAGTAAATCCAAATATTGTTAAAACCTTGCTGGAACAAGAATGGATACAAGTGGTTGGGCAACGCGAAGTCCCAGGACGACCTAATCTCTATGCAACGTCGAGATTATTTCTTGATCATTTTGGTTTAAAAGAATTAGCCGATTTGCCGCCTTTTCCTTTGCCGCAAATGATAGAACCGTTAGAGATTTCTTTGTCTGTTGATAATGAAACGAAAGATACTTCACTTGATATTCTGCAAAATTAAATTTAAATGCTTTATTCTTTTGAAGGCAGACATCCAACGCTATTAGGTAAAGATATTTTTATTGCGGAAAGCGCTGATGTGATTGGCGCCGTGATTATCCATAATCATGTCATTATCTTACCGCAAGCGGTAGTCCGTGCCGATAATACTAGGATAGAAATTGGCGAAAATACCAATATTCAAGATGCTGCGGTGTTACATACCGATCCGGATATGCCGATGCAAATTGGTAGTTATGTAACAATTGCCCATCATGCTATGGTGCATGCGCGAGCGGTGGGTGATTATTCCGTTATCGCGATTGGCGCAAAAATATTGAATAACGCAGTGATAGGTAAGCATTGTTTGATTGCTGCGAATGCCATGGTATTAGAAAATCAGTACATTCCGGATGGTTCTTTGGTGATGGGATCTCCTGGTAAAATAAAGTCATTGTCTGCCCGACAAATAGCTGATATGCAATGGTATGCGCAACATTATTCAGAAAAGATTCATCGCTATCAAAAAGGACTTAAACGATTTGATCCGAAAACTTGCGAATAAATTTTAGTGTGATGGGTTTGTGTATAAGTGCTTACTGCAGTGAGTATTAATAATACTGCAATAAAAATTCTCGCTAACATATTATTCCTGTATCAAATTTTCATCCTGAAAAGTATTCTTTAAGTATACCATTAAATTACAATCGGAAAAAAATGTAGCAAGAGAAAAAAATATCAGCGGGGATTTTTAATTTAGCATAATATGAGAGAATTAACCGGCTTTATTTCTTATGAATGAAAAAATACAAAAAATATTGGCTAATTTAGGTATCGGTTCACGTCGCGAAATAGAACGTTGGATCCGCGAAGGTCGAATTCGTATTAATCAGCAGCCTGCCAAGCTCGGCGATAGAATTGATTTGACTGCAAAAATTTTTATAGACGATAAGCCAATTCCGCTGATATCAACGTCCGATTTTAAGCGACGCATATTAATCTATCATAAACCTGAAGGTGAGATTTGTGCACGCTCAGATCCTGAGCAACGGCCGACAGTATTTGAACATTTACCACCGTTACGTGATCAACGTTGGATAATGATTGGCCGTTTAGATATTAACACCTTAGGTTTATTAATTTTCACCAATGATGGTGAATTAGCGCATCGTCTATCACATCCTTCTTACGAAATTGAACGAGAGTATGCCGTGCGTGTATTAGGTAAAGTGGATGAGAAAATTTTGCAGCGTTTAAGAAAAGGGGTGAAGTTAGAGGATGGCATGGCAGCATTTACGCGTATTGAAGAGCGTGGCGGATCGGGTGCCAATCATTGGTATCATGTCGTACTTAAAGAAGGGCGCAATCGAGAAGTGAGACGTTTATGGGAATCGCAAGGTGTTAGTGTTAGTCGTTTGCTGCGCGTGCGCTTTGCTAACGTGAGCTTGCCAAAAGATTTGAGCAGAGGACAAAGCCGCGAATTAAAAGCCGAGGAAATTCAAAAATTAGTTCATTTAGTAGGTTTAATGTAAATTGAGAATTTAAATGTTCACCGTTAATTTTCTGGTTAGACAAAACTCTGCTGTTTTAAGATATACTTAAAAAAACTTTTCAGGATGAAAGCTAAATAAAAGGAGGTGTATGTTCCATAAAAATTTATTGTGAGAACTTTTTCATGTTGATTCATTCTGAGACTTTTCCTAAGGTTAATGCTGATAAATCGAAGCCAAGTTTTACAGATCGAATAAAGGAGTTTATGCAATTATTGGCATTATTATTTCTAAGTTTTATTATTTTAGCATTGGCGCTTTTCATCAGCCTATTTGTAAGCAGTTTGCTGGGCGCTATCTTCACAGCGCAAGAAACCATAAAATATATAAAAGATTTATTTCAAAAGGAAAAACGTTTTTCTAGTTTACTAAGTTTATTAAGTATTGGTACATTTGCTTACACTGGTTGGCTATTAGGCTTAATTTTATGCACAGCCATTTTTTCTTCGCCCGTAGGTGCAATTATAGGTACTGGTATATTCTTAGGGTGGACTTTAGGTATTACCGCAATAATAACTAGATACGTCCCAAAAATATTTAGCTATTATTTTAATAAATCGGATACAAATAATTTATTAGAAGAAAATGAAGGAAGTATAAATAGCTTTGGTAGATCTGTTTTAAGCCCGTTAAAGGAAAATAGGGAGCAAAATTTTGGGTCCTCAGGCCTTCTATTGTCGCCCACTCCAGAGTCACCATTACCATCAGCAAATCATGCAGAAGATACAGTGAGACCAAGATTTTGTTGAATACATTTAACAAAAAAACATATTAAAGGTGATTTTAAAGAGAGTTCTAGCAAACTAGGCTATTATACAGCGCCTGCTATGGAAATAATGCATGAAGAAATGCTTAGAGTTAGTGATATCGATACAATGAATATACTCAATGGACAAGAATATGCTGAGAAAACTGAATTATTAGATCGTTTCTATGAGGAAGTAAAAAAGATAGGTAATCCGATTATCCCAGATCCCCTTTTGGAGAATTGGAAATTTTTCATCACATTACTTGATACTCAATATTCTTCTTGGCACAAGGCAATCCTAGTTATCGAGCAATGGTTTAATCAAGGTTTTAACTCGGTAAAATCAGTAGATGAACTTAGTAACTTATTAACGAGAGCAAAAGAATTTTATTCCCATTGTCAAAGCGCTAAAAAAGCGCTTGTATTTCCAATTGTTTCTACTACCTCTCCCGAGATCATCCACGCAATTACAGAAAAATTATCCAAACCAGATGAAAATTTTGATAATTTTTCTGAATTTTTTACCCATATCGACCAAAAGATTCCAGAGCGTAGATTGTTGGGAAGGTTATTGTTTCATGAAGTTCTGATAAAGGATCAGCAAATTCGTTCGTATTTTCATGCCGCTTATTTTAAACTTATAAAATCAGTTGTACAGCTTCCTCTTACTACAAGATTGAAAAACAAGTAGGTAAAACAATGCAGATACTTGCTGAGCGTCTTGAAGAATCTACTTCGAAAAAATTAAAAGAAGCACAAGATAGCTTCATGAAATTAAAATACATTGATGCTTCTTCCACAACTACAAAAGCAGGGAGTCAATTCTCACGAGAGAATATAGAAGCTCTTTCTGAATGGGTTGAAATCAATTATGAAAATATTCCGAGTCATTTAGTTTATTTATTGGATCATATAAAAATCTGCATTAAGGCATTACCAATGCCGGAATTTACTTTTACAGATCTTTATTCCCCATTGTACCTCAAAGTGCGAAGCTAGGAAAGTGTAGAAGCTAATTGTCAATGATTCTTAAGTAGAGTTTACATAAGTCAACTCGTATTTTCATACTAATGTTTTCTGCTTAAATGAAATTTATTTTAGAAAATTATTTTATTTGCATTTTATGAGCTTAAATCCATAGGATGTAAATATTAATTTCATTAATAAAAGCATAGTCAAAAGATAAAATAGAATAGATAGTTCGACGATACATCTTAAACAAGGCAGTGATAAAAGCGCTAAGTAATTTGTATTTGTTCGCAATTTAAGCGTATAATCCCCCAGTCTTTTTTACCCTGTTTCATTAAAAGGCTTACAATTTGTGAGTAAACGACCGATTAATCTTAACTTATTGACGATTCGCTTTCCTATCACGGCCATCGTATCAATTTTGCATCGAATCTCTGGTTTTTTCTTATTTTTAATGATTCCAATCTTTTTAGCCATCCTATCGCTTAGCTTACATAGCTCAGAGGCTTTTTTTACCGTGCATACTTGTTTTGCGCATCCTGTCACTAAATTGCTCATCTTGGGCTTTTTATTTGCGCTTTTTTATCATTTATTAGCCGGTGTTCGTCATTTGTTGATGGATGCGGGTGTTGCAGAAGAATTAAAGTCCGCGCGCTTTAGTGCTGGCTTGGTTATTGTGCTGGCGATAGGTCTGACCGGTCTGATGGGAATTTATTTATGGTAAAAAAATTAACTAATGTAACCAGTCTTAGCGGTAATGGGTTACGTGATTGGTTAATCCAGCGTACCACCTCGGTAATTTTGGCAGCCTATATTATTTTTTTATTGGGATTTATTCTTTGTCATCAACCATTAGATTATGTCACCTGGCAGAACTTATTTAGCCATATAGGTATGCGTTTGTTCAGTAGCTTATTTTTATTGAGTTTATTTTGGCATGCCTGGATTGGCATGTGGACGATAGTGACGGACTATATTAAATCAGCGAGTTTACGTTTAATCATTCAACTCATTATTATCATTGCGCTATTCCTCTATTTTGTCTGGGGTTTAGTTATTTTTTGGGGCACAATCTAATGGCTTTGCCTACTTATAGTTTTGATGCCGTGATCGTGGGTGCGGGTGGCGCAGGTATGCGCGCGGCATTGCAATTAGCGCATTCTGGTCAGAAAGTTGCATTAATTTCTAAAGTATTTCCAACGCGTTCGCACACGGTTTCAGCACAAGGTGGTATTACCTGTGCCTTAGGTAATGCGCATGAAGATGATTGGCGTTGGCATATGTACGATACGGTGAAAGGTTCAGATTATTTAGGTGACCAAGATAGTATTGAGTACATGTGTAAAACCGGCCCTGAAGCGGTGTATGAGCTGGAACATATGGGCTTACCGTTTTCACGGATGGACTCTGGAAAAATCTATCAACGTCCATTTGGCGGACAATCAAAAAATTTTGGTGGTGATCAAGCGGCGCGAACCTGCGCTGCTGCTGATAGAACCGGTCATGCTTTATTGCATACTTTGTACCAACAAAACATAAAAGCCAAAACGCATTTTTTTAATGAATGGTATGCCATTGATTTGGTTAAAACACCACAAGGTCAAATCGCTGGGCTCACTGCGTTATGCATCGAAACCGGTGAAGTGGTTTTTTTTCATACACGCGCAACTATTTTAGCAACGGGCGGTGCGGGACGAATTTTTCAATCAACTACCAATGCGATGATTAATACCGGTGATGGTATCGGAATGGTGTTACGTGCGGGTTTTCCAGTACAAGATATGGAAATGTGGCAATTTCACCCGACCGGTATTGCTGGGGCTGGCGTTTTAGTGACAGAAGGTTGTCGTGGCGAAGGTGGATACTTAATTAATAAAAACGGTGAACGCTTTATGGAACGTTATGCGCCGCATGCGAAAGATTTAGCTTCGCGGGATGTGGTCGCGCGTGCCATGGCATTAGAATTACGTGCTGGAAATGGATTTAATCCAGAAGGAACCGATTACGTAAAATTAAAGTTAGATCATCTCGGTGCAGAGATCATTAAAAAACGCTTACCTGGAATTCGTGAATTAGCGTTGACCTTTGCGCATGTGGATCCGATTACCACACCTATTCCTGTTGTTCCAACTTGTCATTACATGATGGGCGGAATACCCACCAATGTCCATGGTCAAGTGATTACGCTGGATATTGAAGGTCAAGATCAAGTCGTTGAAGGTTTATACGCGGCAGGAGAGTGTGCCTGTGTTTCCGTGCATGGTGCGAATCGATTAGGTGGTAACTCTTTGCTGGACTTAATTGTATTTGGTCGTTCTGCTGGATTACATGTCGGCGAATCTTTAATCCAAGATTTACCGTTACTCACTATTAATCAAGATGATTTAGATATGGCATTAAATCGCTTGAATCGTTGGGATCAATCTAAACAAGGTGAAAGTTTGGTTGAAATTCGATATGCGATGCAAAAAGTGATGCAAACCGATTTTGGGGTTTTTCGTACCGCGAAATATATGGAAGAAGGTTTAGTTAAATTAAAACAATTAAAGGAACGTTTAAATCACGCTGTCTTAACTGATCATAGTCAGGTGTTTAATACCGCACGTATCGAAGCTTTAGAACTCGATAATCTCATGGAAGTAGCCTATGCTTCAGCAGTATCCGCATTAACTCGCGAAGAAAGTCGTGGTGCGCATAGTCGCGAAGATTTTCCAAAACGGGATGATAAAGTTTGGTTAAAACATCTATTGTATTTTTCTAAAGTAGATAAGATAGATTTTAGATCCGTGAATCGGAAACCTTTAACAGTACCACCCATGGAGCTTAAAAAACGAACCTACTAATGCATAATCGTCGTCTTTTTTTGATTTCGTTGTTGAATTGCCTTTTCATATGCTGCAATCCGCCTAGAAATTAAATAAATACCTGATTCTGTAAGGAGGTTAGTTAGATATCTATGTATACATTATTTTTTGTTTGATTTTATTCATTAGGTTAAATTATGCAATTTTCCATTTATCGTTATGATCCCGAGATCGATAAAAAACCTTATATGCAGGATTACACACTGGAGATCGCCTCGGGTAAAGACATGATGTTACTGGAAGCTTTGGAATGTTTGAAGGAACACGATCAAACTTTAAGCTTTCGCCGTTCTTGCCGTGAAGGAGTCTGTGGATCCGATGGTATGAATATTAATGGTAAAAATGGTTTGGCATGTATTACGCAAGTTTCATCCTTGCGCTCGCCCGTCGTATTAAGACCGCTACCGGGGTTACCCGTGATACGTGATTTAGTGGTGGACATGGAACCCTTTTATCGTCAATACGAAAAAGCTCAACCCTATCTTATTAACTATAAAGAACCTCCGGCAAAAGAACGCTTACAATCACCCGAAGAACGTGAAAAATTAGATGGGCTTTATGAATGCATCTTGTGCGCTTGTTGTACCAGTGCTTGTCCTTCTTATTGGTGGAATCCCGATAAATTTTTGGGGCCCGCCGCGCTATTGTGGCTTTGTCGTTTTTTGGTAGATAATCGGGACGATGCTAAAGAACAGCGTTTAGCGGAGTTAAATGATCTCTTTAGTTTATTTCGTTGCCGGACCATTATGAATTGTACGACGGTATGTCCTAAAGGACTTAATCCGGCTAAGGCAATAGGCCATATTCGCTCTGAGCTTTTACAAGAAGAAGTGTAATTAAAATATTCGCAATAGGGTAAATTCAACCATTATGACTGAGCAATTAAAATTGGCGCAGGCCTTACAAAAAAATTCCTATCTTTTTAGTGGTAATGGTAGTTATTTAGAAGCTCTGTATGAACAATATCTACATGACCCGAGTCAGCTAAGTGTTGAATGGCAAACATATTTTAGCCAACTCAGTGATAAAGAAAATGATGTTTCGCATGCTGATATTCGCTCTTATTTTACTGAATTAGCGCAACGCCCCCACGAGAAAAGAACGGTTCATGAGCCCAGTAATTTACATGATAAACTACTTAGTTTAATTGATGCTTATCGCCGCTATGGCCATTACCAAGCGCACTTAGATCCCTTAGCCTTAGCTGCAAAACGTGAAATAATCGATTTAAGCTTAGAAAATCACGATATTAACGCGCAAGATTTAACACGCATCGTTAATCTTAATGGTTTACTCGGTTTACAAAGTGTTACCGCAGAAAGTTTACTGGACCAGCTTAAAAAGATCTATTGCCGCAGTATAGGCTTTGAATATGAACATATTACCGATCATGGGCAACGAACTTGGTTGCAAGAGCGTATCGAAGCGGTTGCGGGTAAACCGAATTTCGCAGCACAAGTAAAAAAAACTATTTTAAAAGGTTTAATTCAGGCTGATGGCTTAGAAAAATTTTTGGGTAATAAATTTGTTGCACAAAAACGTTTTTCTTTGGAAGGTGGAGATAGTTTAATCCCTTTATTCGAAGAGTTAATCGCGCATGCAAGTGCTGCTTCGGTACAAGAAATCGTCATTGGTATGGCGCATCGTGGCAGATTAAATGTGCTTATTAATATTTTAGGTAAATCGCCAGCAAAACTATTCGAAGAGTTTGCCGGTACTTTAACGCAAGAAAATCGTTCAGGTGATGTCAAATACCACAAGGGTTTTGCCGCTGATATAAAAACTGATCACGGTGTCATGCATGTCGCTATGGCATTTAATCCTTCACATCTAGAAATTGTTAATCCCGTAGTGGAAGGTTCTGTGCGCTCACGCCAAGAACGTCGCCAAGATAGCGGAAGAAAACAAGTATTACCCTTACTGATCCATGGTGATGCCGCTTTTTCTGGTCAAGGCATTGTGATGGAAAATTTTGAATTATCACAAACCGAGGCTTATGGCACCGGTGGGACTTTACATATTGTTCTGAATAACCAACTTGGTTTTACCACTGATCCGCAAAATGCACGTTCGAGTTGGTATTGTACCGATCCCGCTAAAATTGTTGACGCACCGATTTTTCATGTTAATGGTGACGACCCCGAAGCTGTATTATTTACCTTACAACTTGCGTTTGATTTTCGACAAACCTTTAAAAAAGATGTTGTCATTGATTTAGTTTGTTATCGTCGTCACGGACATAATGAAGCCGATGAGCCCGCAGCGACCCAACCATTAATCTACCAAACCATTAAAAAATTACCCACCGCAAAACAACACTATGCCGATGTCTTAATTAATCAAGGAGTTGTAAGTGCAGAAGAAGTTCAACAGTGGTCCGATGAATATAGAAATCGCTTAGATAATGGTCAACCTGTTGTGCATCGCCTTACTAGCGATTACGAAAATCCTTATCGTATTGATTGGCGTCCTTATCGCTATCAAGATTGGCGTACACCCGTTGATACGGCCGTTGATTTATCCGTATTGAAAAAATTGGCTACGCAAATAGAAACTTTATCACCAGGTTTTGTATTGCAAGCGCAAGTTGCCAAAATTATGGAAGATCGTCGCAAAATGACGGCTGGCCAGTTGCCGTTAAATTGGGGCTATGCTGAAACCATGGCTTACGCTACTTTATTGCAAGAGAACTATGAAATACGTTTATCCGGTCAAGACAGTGAACGCGGTACCTTTTTCCATCGTCATGCAGTGCTCCATGATTTTAATACCAATCAAACCATAACACCTCTAGCCCAGTTGGCTAAAAATCCAAATGCATTTACTGTGATTGATTCGATACTCTCAGAAGCGGCGGTTATGGGTTTTGAATATGGTTACGCTATTTCGAATCCGAATAGTTTAGTGATTTGGGAAGCGCAATACGGTGATTTTGTTAATGGTGCGCAGGTGGTTATTGATCAATTTTTAAGTTCTTCAGAACAAAAATGGGGTAGACTGTGCGGTTTAGTTTTATTTTTACCTCATGGTTACGAGGGTTCCGGTCCAGAACATACCTCGGCCCGTTTAGAGCGTTTCTTACAGCTTTGCGCCCAAGATAATATGCAAGTGTGTGTCCCGAGTACTCCGGCACAGATTTTTCATTGCTTGCGACGACAAATGTTACGACTGTATCGAAAACCTTTAATTTTAATGACACCGAAAAGTTTATTACGCCATAAATTAGCCGTATCAACTTTACAAGAATTAGCGAGCGGTACGTGGCAATCCATTATTTCGGATAGTGAAGTTGACGTCAAAAAAGTAAAACGTGTCGTTTTATGTAGTGGTAAGGTTTATTATGATTTACTCGAACAACGGCATACGCAAAAACGTGAAGATATTGCACTGATACGCATCGAACAATTATATCCTTTTCCAGACATCGAGTTGCGTGCTGTACTAAATTCTTATTCCAAAGTAAAAGATATTGTATGGTGCCAAGAGGAATCTAAAAATCAAGGTGCTTGGTATTGTATCCAACATGAACTTGTTGCATGCCTAGCAAAAATCCAAACTCTACGGTATGTGGGTAGGCCCGCTTCTGCCGCTCCTGCGGTGGGCTCACCTTTAGTGCACACAGAAGAACAACAAACTTTGGTTAAAGAAGCTTTAACCTAAGGTAAATTATTATGATACTCACAGCAATTGGATTTTTGGCCAGGCGCCGTGAAAACGAGGCAACCGGAGTGTATTATCATACATGAGGATTGCGAGTTGAGCGGCAACACAGCCAAAAATTCAAGTGCGAAGAGTACATTTATAGAGGTATCCAGAGATGAGTATAGAAGTAAAAGTTCCAATGTTACCTGAATCGGTTGCCGATGCCACCATTCTCAAGTGGTATAAAAAACCAGGTGAAATGGTTAAGCGGGATGATAATTTAGTCGATCTGGAAACTGATAAAGTTGTTTTAGAAGTACCGGCACCCGCCGACGGTGTGATGGGCAAAATTGTAAAAGAAGCAGGAACTGTGGTTAAAGCGGGTGAAATTTTAGCGCATCTAGACATTGACAAGGAAGCTAGTATGAAAACAGAGAAACCCTCTTCATCTCCAGCAGCACCAGCACCCGTCGCAGAAAAAGCTCTATCCGCTGATAGCGGTGCTCATTTGGCAGGTCCTGCTTCTAGGCGTAAACGGAGTATTCAGGAGCCAGAAAGTCATTCTGATAAGAAAGAACCCGGTTCAGAAATTCAAACTTCAGCAAGTAACGTTAACGCGCCTTCCGCAGCGTATGTTATCTCAAGTCTTCAAAATCAAAGCACGGAACGCGTGGAAAAACGTGTACCTATGACACGTTTACGCGCGCGTATTGCTGAGCGACTGGTGGCAGCACAGCATAATGCGGCTATTTTAACTACTTTTAATGAAATTAACTTACAAAAAGTGATGGAGTTGCGCAGTCTCTATAAAGATAGTTTTGAAAAGAGGCATGGGTCACGTTTAGGTTTTATGTCTTTTTTTACCAAGGCAGTTATCGAAGCCTTGAAGCGTTTTCCAGCGGTGAATGCGTCCATTGATGGTAATGATGTGGTTTATCATAATTATTTTGATATCGGTATTGCCGTTTCAACGGATAGGGGTCTAGTGGTTCCTATTCTGCGCGATGCGGATCGTTTATCATTTGCAGATATAGAAAAAACCATTGCCAATTATGGCCGTAAAGCCAAAGAAAATCAGATTGCTATTGAAGACATGACCGGCGGTACTTTCACTATAACCAATGGTGGAGTTTTTGGGTCGCTTTTAGCTACTCCGATTATTAATCCACCACAAAGCGCGATACTCGGAATGAACAAAATAGAAGAACGACCCGTGGCAGAAAATGGCCAAGTGGTTATTCGACCGATGATGTATGTTGCTTTATCTTATGATCATCGTATTATTGACGGCAAGGAATCAGTTAGCTTTTTAAAAACCATTAAAGAGCTACTTGAAGATCCATCCCGTTTGTTAATTGATGTATAAATGCTATCTCATAGCACAAAGCATAGTTTAATAACGAGCGATCCGTTATCATTATTTTTAAAAAAGTATGCTCACAGCAATGGGATTTTTGGTGAGTGCCGTAACCTTGCTGCAATTTACGTGTATACAATATATGCATGAGAATTGCGGAAAGCGGAAACGTAGACAAAAATTCTAGTGCGAACAGCTAATAATTAGGAGAAAAAGAAATCCATGAATCTACATGAATACCAAGGTAAAGAACTATTTAGCGAATATGGTTTACCGGTACCCTTAGGTAAACCCGTTAGCACAGTAGAAGAGGCCTTGGCCGCTGCCGAAGCCTTAGGTGGAAATGCATGGATGGTCAAAGCACAAGTGCATGCCGGCGGAAGAGGTAAGGCAGGTGGAGTTAAATATGTGACCAGTAAAGAGGCGGTAGCGGCGGAAACTAAACGCCTACTCGGTCGACGTTTAGTGACTTTTCAAACCGATGAGCATGGTCAACCGGTTAATCAAATATTGATTGCTCAGCCTTGTGATATTAAACGCGAGTTATATTTAGGTGCAGTATTAGATCGCAGTACGCGTCGTGTTGTTATCATGGCGAGTACCGAAGGTGGTGTTGAAATTGAAAAGGTAGCAGAAGAAACACCCGAAAAAATATTAAAAATTACCATCGATCCTTTGCTCGGCGTGATGCCTTATCAAGCACGTGATATTGGTTTTAAATTGCAATTAACCGCTAATCAATTAAAAGAATTTACGCAGATTTTATTAGGTCTGGGTAAGATGTTCGTCGAGCGTGATCTGAGTTTAGTAGAAATTAATCCTTTGATTATCGATCAAAATGATCATGTGATTTGTTTAGATGCCAAGGTAGTGGTTGATGATAATGCTTTATTTAGACAAGCCCAATTGCGCGCGATGCGCGATCCTTCGCAAGAAGATGAACGTGAAAACCGTGCTCACGATTGGGAATTGAATTATATCGCTTTAGACGGTGACATTGGCTGTATGGTGAATGGTGCAGGTTTGGCCATGGCGACCATGGATTTAATCAAGTTACACGGTGGAAATCCTGCTAATTTCTTAGATGTTGGTGGTGGTGCTACACAAGAAAGAGTTACGGAAGCATTTAAGATCATATTATCCGATGAAAAAGTTAAAGGTATATTAGTCAACATTTTTGGCGGTATCGTTCGTTGCGATATGATCGCAGATGGAATTATTGGTGCAGTCAAGGATGTTGGCGTTAAAATTCCAGTGGTGGTGCGTTTAGAAGGTAATAATGCCAATCTAGGCGCAAAAAAACTATCTGAAAGTGGTTTAAATATCATTGCTGCGAATAGTTTAACTGGAGCTGCGGAACAAATAGTTGCCGCTGTTAAATCTCCGATGACTGCATGATACGCTTCGTATCAGAGTTTTTGGCTGCAAAATAAAACATTTTTATAAAAGGTTAGATATAAACATGAGTATATTAATCGACAAAAACACGAAAGTTATTTGCCAAGGCTTCACCGGTAAACAAGGAACATTTCATTCTGAACAAGCCATCGCATACGGTACACAAATGGTTGGCGGTGTGACACCAGGAAAAGGTGGAACACAACATTTAGATTTACCAGTGTTTAATACCGTGGCAGATGCTGTTGCAAAAACCGGTGCTGATGCCAGTGTTATTTATGTGCCAGCGCCTTTTTGTAAAGATTCTATTGTTGAAGCAGCCGATGCCGGTATTTCATTAATTGTTTGTATTACTGAAGGGATCCCAGTATTGGATATGTTAGATGTGAAGATTTATTTAGAAAATAATACCCACTCGCGTTTAATAGGACCGAATTGTCCTGGTGTGATTACACCCGGACAATGTAAAATTGGCATTATGCCAGGGTATATTCATAACCCCGGCTGTGTCGGTATCGTATCACGATCAGGTACTCTAACTTATGAAGCGGTTAAACAAACAACTGACTTAGGCTTGGGTCAAAGTACTTGTGTCGGGATTGGTGGTGATCCGATTCCAGGTATGAATTTTGTTGATGTACTACGTATGTTTCAAGAAGATCCACAAACAGAAGCCATTTTAATGGTTGGCGAAATTGGCGGCACAGCAGAAGAAGAAGCCGCAGATTTTATTAAAACTTACGTGACTAAGCCAGTGGTGGCTTATATTGCCGGCGTAACAGCCCCCGCTGGAAAACGTATGGGCCATGCTGGTGCGATTATTTCAGGTGGTAAAGGCACTGCTGCGGAAAAATTTAAAGCCCTAGAAGCAGCCGGTGTGCATACCGTAAAATCTCCCGCCGATATGGGTAAAAAGGTCTCACAATTTTTATGATCAATTTTTCATAGGGGAATACGCATAGTAATGCCATTTTTGGCAAGTGCCTTCTCCATGCAATAATTTGATATATATAAACCATGAGGATTGCGAATTGAATGGCAACACAGACAAAAATACAAATTCGAAGAGTCTTAATTCGATTTTAAAGTCGATAGGTAATACACCACTCATTAAATTACAAAAAATAGTTCCAAATAAACATGTATCGATCTTAGTTAAATGTGAATTCGCGAATCCTAGCGGAAGTATAAAAGATCGTATTGTTGATTATATTATTACCGATGCCGAACAAAACGGTTACTTAAAACCGGGCGGCACGATAGTTGAAAATACATCAGGAAATACCGGTGCTGCTATTGCGATGCTGGCGGCTGTAAAAGGCTATCGCGCTATTTTGACTATGCCGGATAAAGTTAGTCTGGAAAAACAAAATGCTTTGCGTGCCTATGGCGCTGAAATAGTCGTAACTCCAACAGCGGCTGCGCCGGATTCTCCAGAGCATTATATCAATGTTGCTAAGCGTATTGCCGTGGAAACTCCTAATAGTTTTCGACTTGATCAATATGATAATCCAAAAAATCCTGAAGCGCATTATCTCAGTACGGCGCCAGAAATTTGGCAACAAACACGAGGTAATATCGATATTTTTATAGCCTCCGGAAGTACGGGTGGCACAGTGTCGGGTGTGGGTCGTTTTCTCAAAGAAAAAAACCCAGCTATTAAAGTAATTATGCCCGATCCGGTTGGTTCTATTTACTATGAATATTTTAAGAATGGAAAAATTCCAGATGGAGGGAATAGTAATTATTTAGTCGAGGGAGTGGGCGAAGATCATATTGCAAAAGCACTCGATTTTTCTGTATTAGATGAGGTTATTCCTTTTACCGATAAAGAAGCGTTTTTGATGGCACGGCGTTTAGCCAAAGAAGAAGCGTTGTTAGTCGGAGGTTCATCAGGTGGAAATGTTTGGGCAGCCTTAAAGATGGCTGCTGAATTAACCGAGCCTACTACTATAGTCACTATTTTACCCGATAGTGGGATTAAATATCTCAGCAAAATTTATAATGATGAATGGATGCTAGCACAACAACTTTTGTAATAGATCTTTAACAATGAAATCAAATCTATCACTCAGGTTATTTAAGTGGTTTAATTTTTATAGAGCAAAATAACTTGTTGATGAAGGTGAAGTGCTTAAACAAAAAGTATTGCATTCACGATTAAATTTTATAATCTCAGCAGCTTCTTTTAAAGCTAGTTTACGCTCTTCTTTATCGTTGGCGTCAAAAAAATGTACGCCTAAATTCTTTTTCCATTTTTCTTGCATGGTGGGTGCTTCAGCAGCAAAAAGTTCTTCCATGCGTTGATATGCGATACTACTTTGCTTACCTTCGCGGATACGTTGTAGAAGTCCTCGGCGTGCTTCGAACTTTTCTTCATCTTCTGTGTGCATTTTATTTTGTTTCATAAGATGTTCATTTTTAAATTTAGCAATGTTTGGATCTTCTGCTATTAAGTAGAGTTGTGATAACAGTTGCTGTAGAAAGTTTAAATCAGCTTTGTATTTAAATTGTAAATGTTCAGGTAATTTTTTTAGTAAAAGCTCAGCTATATTCACAGATTTTCTGATATCTGCATCGGTAAAAAATTGATAAAAATATCGATGAGCATTCTTGCGAGTGTTTTCTTTGGGTACATAGATCAAAATATGATCTTTAATAAATATTTTTATGGCTAAGATGCTGCTTTCAACGACAGCAGATTGAAATTCTATTGGGAAATTTTTGTGATATTCAAGCGAGCCATGATTTGCAGTAAAAATTTTTTTTACTGCGTCTAAATCAAATGATGCTTCGATTAAATTTTGTATGGCAAGAAACTGAAAGAGCTTAAGTGGACAAGTAATTGTTTGTTCTTGTAGCTGCGTTAATAGTAACAAATCTGTAGAATCCGCCGTTGATTTTTCTTTTCTTACATCGTCTTCCGTTTTTTCAGATTCAGTCCCGTTAAAAACAGAAATGATTAATTGATCGATGAGATCGGGCCATTGTTCATCTGGACAAAGGCTAAAAAAATATTGGGTATTTTTCTGAAAATTTTTACTACCTCTTAAGAAACTTTCAAAAAAGTTATATCTATCTTGTGCATCAAGTTTTAGTATATAAGAAATTAATATCGGTTTTTGAGTTTCTAGCAATTGATTTATTAAGGATCGAATAAAACTATTCGAAAAAATTAAGGTGGGTGTACGCGAGAAGATAAAATTAAGCAAATGTTCAATGACATTGTCATTTAAAAAATTTGATTCAATTTTATGCATAATAAATTTTTCTTCACATTCTTGGATAGCCAAATTGAATAGAATCGATTGATTGGCTGTTAGTTTGTTGTCAGGCATGGATAAGATGAATGTTAATCTATCCTCGAGTAAAAATTTATCTTTTAAGCGAGCGCACCATTTTAGATTTCTTGAAGAACAGTTAACTGCATTCAATTTGCTAAAGTACTCACTATACAATTTTGCCGGTAGTTGCTGTAAAACATCATTTAATATAGGTGTACGGGTGTTATCTGGATGAAATCGCTCAAAAAACTGTGCTAAGAGTTTTTTTGTAATGATATGACTTTTTTTAGTAAAAATAGTATCAATAATTTTCTTAGAGATATTTATTTCTGATGCTTCATAAGCATATTTTTCAAAAATAAATATTAAATCAGGAAATTTATGCCAAGGAAAATATTTGTAACCCGAGCATCTAAGATCATCAATGAAATCTCGGCATTTAAAATAAAAATCGCTAGGAGTTTTAAAAAGAGGAAGCCAATAATGCAGTAATAAAATCCAATATTTTGGTATGTCTTGATCTAAATAGTCTAAATTCATATGGGCTCCTTATCCTGGAGTTTGATTTAAAAACAATCATTATCTATCAAAGTTAAAGTATAGCAAAAAATATTATAAGTAGATATTTTTTTTTAAAAAAAGTAAAAAATAAAAAAAATTTATTTAATTAAAAATATTGTCGAATTTCTTTTTTTATAAAAACACATTACTCATTAGTGAATTTTAATTTTATTTAAAGTTATAATTGGATTTAAATTCAAAAGAATAATTTAAAGAAAAATTAAATAATATATAAGAAAATTTTGACTGTGCCTTAGAGAAGTGAAGCAAAAAATTCAAAACTATTGGAACGCACGCTAAAAAGCTTAATTTTTATCGTAGTTCTATTTAGAAATGATACCCATCAAGAAGATCAAACAAGGTATTCGCAAAAATTTAGGTATTAGTAATGGCGTGAGCATTAAATATTAAATAAAAAATGCATCACATCGCCATCTTTAACCCGATAGGTTTTGCCCTCTAAACGCCACTTACCCGCTTCTTTGGCGCCTTGCTCACCTTGATAAAGTATGAAGTCATCGTAACTGATGACTTCAGCGCGAATAAAGCCTTTTTCAAAATCGGTATGGATGCAAGCAGCAGCCTGTGGAGCGGTAGCGCCTTTATTCACAGTCCAAGCGCGAACTTCTTTAATGCCCGCAGTGAAGTAGGTTTGTAGGCCCAGTAATTCATAACCGGCACGTATCAAACGATCCAGGCCGGTTTCGCTTAAACCACAGGCTTGTAAGAATTCTTGTTTTTCTTCATCATTTAAATCGATACAATCCTCTTCTAATTTAGCGCAAATCGCCACTACTTTGGCTTTGTCTGCACTGACATACATTTCTAATTGCTCGAGTAATGGATTGTTAACAAAGCCTTGTTCATCGACATTGGCAATATATAAGGTGGATTTGAGTGTTAAAAAAGAATAGGGGCGCAACAAAATTAATTCTTCAGGATTGAAATCGAGTTGACGTAATAAGCGACCTTGGTTTAATTCTGGAATAATACGTTCTAATAAATTTTTACTTAGCAGTGCCGATTTGTCATTAGATTTACTGGCTTTGTTAAGGCGTAGCACGGCTTTTTCAGCGCTTTCTAAATCGGCTAAGGCTAATTCAGTATGGATAGTTTGCACGTCAGCAACTGGGTTGACTTGGCCTGTGACATGCACAACATCGGTATCTTCAAAACAGCGTACAACATGCACAATCGCATCGACCTCGCGGATATGTGCCAGAAATTTATTACCTAAACCTTCACCTTGTGCGGCTCCTTGCACTAAACCCGCGATATCAACAAATTCCATCGTAGTGGGTATTATTTTTTGCGGTTTAACAATCTTAGCTAGCGCACTAAGACGTGGGTCTGGAACTGGGACGATACCCACATTCGGTTCGATAGTGCAAAAAGGGTAATTGGCCGCTGCAATACCTGCTTTGGTTAAGGCGTTAAATAAAGTGGATTTTCCCACATTGGGAAGGCCAACGATACCACATTTAAATCCCATAAAAAGTATTCCTGTTATTCTTGTTGTGTATGTAAAATTTGCATCGCCTGTTCTTGGTTACCTTCGACAAAACGGGTTAATGTACTTAGCGCAAGTTCGATGGCTAGCTCTATTCTTTGTTTATCCACAACGGAAGGTATACTCAAGACATAATCATGGACATGGTCGCGCTGGCCGGGATGACCAATACCGAGTCGCAAGCGCCAAAAATCTTTGCTGTGCAAATGAGCCACAATATCTTTTAAACCATTATGCCCGCCGTCACCACCACCTTGTTTATAGCGTGCCACACCGGGTAATAAATCCAAATCATCATGGACAATTAATATGCTTGCGGTGGGGATGCGATAAAAATTAGCAATGGCTTTAATTGCACGTCCGGAATCGTTCATATAGGTGTTGGGGATTAGCACGTAACATTTTCCAGCCGCGATCGACCAGGTCGTCACCGAGGCATGAAATTTATTTTCCACCTTTAAGGCGGATAAGGAATGTTGGTGCAATAGCGCATCAATGAGCCATGCTCCGGCATTATGCCGGCTTTTTGCGTATTCTTTACCAGGATTCGCTAAGCCGGCAATCAGTTGTACACTCTTCGCACTTGAATTTTTGTCTGTGTTGCCGCTCAATTCGCAATCCTCATGGTTGTATTGACTATACCAGATTGTTGCATTGACGCGGCACTTGCCAAAAATCCAATTGCTGTGAGTATATAGGATGAGTTTCCATGCCGAAGGATTAATTTTTATCTTTTTCGGCGGCCTTTTCTTTACCTTCACTGGCTGCTTGTTCAGCATCATCTTTGACATTGATAGCAGGTACTTCAGCCGATTCGGGCGCTGCAGTCAGATCTTCTTCGATAACCGCACGTGGTATATGAATATTGACCACCGGCCGGTCGTCTTCATGACTGATCGCTGCGGTTAATTCAACGCCTTGCGGTAAATTGAGCTGGGATAATAAGATGGATTCATCCAGTCCTAGGTTGGATACATCGACCTCAATGTACTCTGGAAGTACTGCCGGTAAACAACGAACTTCAACGCTGTTTAATAGTTTGGTGAGTACACCACCCGCGTCTTTGACGCCTGGTGCGTCGGCTTCGCCATTAAAATGTAAGGGTACTGACATGGTGATTTTTTCTTTTGCTGATACGCGCATTAAGTCAACATGCAAGATATGTGGCTTATAGGCATGCCGTTGCAGGTCTTTTAATACTGCTTTTTGCTCGATACCATCGATCTTGATGGTTAAAATATGCGAGTAAAAGGCTTCATTTTCCAGTGCCCGTAATATTTGATTATGTTCCAAAGAGACAGGTAAGGGCGGCTCTGCAGCGCCATATAAAATAGCCGGAACGCGATTCTCAAGACGGCGGAGACGGCGGCTCGCACCCGACCCAAACACCTCTCGAGTTTCTGCGTTGAGCTCAAATTGATGGTTTGTTGACATATAATTTTTTCCTCAAATTCAAAAAATTATACTCTTCGCACTTGAATTTTTGACTGTGTTACCGTGCAATTTGCAATCCTTATGTATGTTAAGACACTCCGGTTGCTTCATTTGCGCCTGCCAAAAATCCCATTGCTGTGAGTATGTCATCCCGCGACCAGGATAAGTGGGCAGTAGTTTACGTGGATTTCCAATAAAATTCTAGGTTATAGACCTATATTTCTTTAATCTAAGGTTTTTGCCGATTAATTCGATTTTTTTTGAGTTTACTTCTTATTACAGGGGAATCGCGCTTAAAAACCCGAAGAATTTAAGATTTTAGCAAGATATTGGGAGTCCCATCCGGCTTTACTACGTTTTATTTTAATGCCGACTTTAGCCGTTTTTTCGGCTTTGAGCAGATTAAGAGCAATGCGTCGAACGATCGCTA
>DASXLX010000023.1:0-2803 GCA_036495935.1 Candidatus Aquirickettsiella sp. | reverse complement strand
ACCTCGCACTACACTACTCATACCTGCTACCGCAATATCCGATACCATACGTTGTGCTAAAGGATTATCCAGTTTTATTTTAGGACTTAAGCCTGCTGATCCCATGGCTAAAGCAACACCCGCTAAATCAAATTGTTGGCGAACTCCTATCGCCATTTCGGTTAATTGTTCTGATATATTTACTACATAGGAGAAATAAATCTAAGAAGCCCAGCAAGTTTTATCCGGATACTCACCCAATTTCCAATGCCTCATTAGTGCCCATCCAGCACGCTCTGCATACATTCCATTATCACCCTCAGCAAGCTCAAGAGTGTGAACATCACCATTTCTTTTATCTATTTTTAATTTTCCCCTTACTATCTTTGATTTATATCGTAACTTACCACTAGCTGATCTATATTGATCACCTGCAACGGTAAATTGATAAGTGTAATAAACAAAATGTTCATCTTCTTGGCCAGTCTTAATTACTTCTATACAAAATGCCATATTAAGGCCTCCAGCTCATTTCATGAGTTGTTATAAATTCTTCTGGCTTCCAAAATCTGCCCGTATCAACTGCGGCATTATGTGCAGTTATATAATCAGTTTTAAAAATTCCTTTGAACCTAGCTTCAAAATATTCATGTTGTAATAACTGTAAATCATGCTTAACGAAATTTCCATTTTGAAGCCTCGTCCATGCATCCGCGATTTCTATATCTGGAGAAAAACGCCCTACGCCGGTATCGAGCTTATGGGTATCGTAGAATAGATGCTGTTTAATTCTTTGTACCTGAAATTCTGGCATTCCTACATTCTTCGAGATCAAGCTAACATCCATGTTCGATGGGTTGCTTCGAATACTTTCATAAAACTCTGCAGCTTGTCTTTCAGCTTTATTCCAAGCGTTAACAGATTTAATTTGCCTCCCCCCAGTACTTACTAGTCTCTCTTCGCCATTTCCTAATAAATTTGAAGGTTCTTCTGTACTATTCCTACTAAAAATCCCCCATCTATTCATCAAGCTTGAAGCTTGCATTATTCCTTTAGCTACGGAGGGCAATGGTAGTTCGGCTGCTGCTATCCAGCCTGCTCGAGTCTCAGCAACACTGTCTGTATAACCTAAATCCAGATAGTGTTGTTGATTAGCTGATACATGTCCTAAACTTTCACTCATTACTTCACTATTAGCGGCTGCTCGACCTTCAGCTATTAATGCACGATGTTCTAAAACGTTTTCATACCGTTGTTCTACTCGCTGCCAAAATCCGCTGGGATTTCTGGGTGGTGGTGTTGGATAATAAAAATGACTTACCTCTTCGCCAACGCGTTGTCCGAGTTGTTGTGCAACATAAGAATTGTTTACATCAAACGTTATTGATGGTAACTGAGTATTCGCTGTGAATTCTGCATCGTTAATTAATTGTGATTCCCATTGTTGTTCTATCGCGGTTTGCGTAATATGCCCTGCACCTTGACTTGCCTTTTTGCTTTGATGATATTCATCTGAAACTTGTTTTGTTTGCATTTGCTGCGCAGCAACATAAGCAGCAGTATCAGTAATCAATTGTGTCGCTAAGTTTTCTACATCAAAATGTCCACGCACCACGCTACTCATTCCCGCTACTGCAATATCTGATACCAAACGTCGCTCTAAAGGGTTATCTATTTTTATTTTAGTACTCAATCCTGCGGATCCAATGGCTAGCAACACCCTGTTAAATCAAATTGCTGGCATAACTTTCATTTTCTTGTGATACTTCAATATATATGAGATCATAGCCCAAAATTACCTTGTTACTTATCCCATTCTATTATTTTGGCCTTCCCACTTTGCAAATCAATTTTATATTTGAAGCCAGAAAATCTTTTAGCTTCTATAAATTTCTTTTCGTTTATTTTTATTGATGTAAACGAATCTATTTCAAATTTAGTTGGTTCAGGATTAATTTGCCATATAATATCGAAAGAATCATCTATACAGTAAATATTTGCATTTAATTCTTCCTGGGACATATCCTTTAAACCAAGAACATCAAGAAGCACAATTTTTTTACCTTCCAACTCGATTTTCTGATAAATTTTTTGTTTTTGCTTTTCAGTTAATTTCATTTTTTTACCTCAGGCGTTAATTCTTGGATAATATTCATCTGCAAGTTGTTGCAGTAGCCTAATATTCGTAAAGTTAGCTCGGGGTATTTGTTCTAATAGCTGATATTGAAAACCACTTTTCGTGTGTAAACCAAAATTTGGTTGGGAACCAATACGCCCTGCCAATAATCTTGTATCAGACGGAACATACACATCAGCAATACTAGTTGGTGTATTTTTCAATCCAAGATATATTTTGATAGCTTCAGGATTATCAATTATGTGTGCAATTTCTTTATATCTAACAAGAAATTGACCTGTGGGATCATCTCCGGTAAATACCCGGACAAAACTTGTGGTTTGCGAAAGTTTCAATTCCCGAATGCCTAACCCCGATGGATAGGGAGGATTCCATCCAGCTTCTATAGCTTTAGGATTGAGAAAAGCCTCGTTAGCAAAATCCGATGAAACACGTTTAATACTTGAAATAAGCGGATACTTCTCTATTCCACTATGACCAAACAATCCCCATTTTTGTAACTTACTTGTCACATTACCAAAAACTCGTTGGCCTCCTTGGTATATATTCTCTACTGCTCCTACGGCTTCTGCGCCCAATCTCTCTCCAGCCATCACAAACTGGGCACCAATAGCTAAAGGTACTCCTATGGCATACCCTGCTTCTTGCCAGCGATTCTTAGGAGCTTCATAATGTCCCGTAAAAATT
>DASXLX010000022.1:0-54699 GCA_036495935.1 Candidatus Aquirickettsiella sp. | reverse complement strand
CGCTTGGCTTCAGAAATATCAGTGGCGATTAAAACATAAAATTTCTTTCTATCAACAAGATTGGTTGATTATGAAAACTTCTATTGCGACAAATTTGAAACGGATTTTGGCGCATCCTTAAATGTTTGGCGCGAAACTCCTATCAAATTGAAAAAGCTATTCAAATAATATGTAATATTGCAGATGAAATTATTGTTGCTGAACCCAATGGTTATAATCCAGTGCTAAAAATCATGGAGAAGGTTTCTCCTTATCATATTCAGCATGAAGAAAAATCATATGCCTTAGGAAACGAGACAAATGCTTCAAAAACAATGGGGGAATTATAACTGAATCTTTGTATGTTGGATTTGCGCCTTTATTTTGTCCAAATTTTTTAGCTAAAATATTAATTTTTTGAACCATTCTTGGAAAAAACGCCATTACTTCGTACGTTTTCATGTGGTCAATATATGCAAAAAAATTAAGCTTAGAAGTTTAATTAATTCCTAAAGAAATAAGTGTTTTACGGTAAACTGCAATGGTATTTTCTATACAAGAATCCCAAGAAAACTTAGCCGCCTGTATAGGACCTAGTTTTTTTAGCGTGTGACGTAAAGCTAAATCAGTTATTAATTGATTTATTTTATCTGTTATCAAATCGATATCAAATGGATTAGTTATTATAGCTGCATCCCCAACAACCTCTAGCATTGCTGACTCACTACTGGCAAGTGTAGGTATTCCACTGGCCATCGCTTCTAATAAAGGTAAACCAAAACCTTCGTATATGGAAATATAGATAAATCCATATGCACCTGAGTATAAATAGGGTAAATAGACTTCTGGCACATAACCCAGGCAATACAATTGTTCTTTTTTAATGAGCGAGCGAGTTAGTTTTCCAAAACGGGGGGTATTCCATCCTTTGATTCCTGCCAAAACTAAAGGATATTTATTTCTCTGCTGTTCTGGTAAGCGTTTAAAAGCCTGAATTAAACGTTCTAAATTTTTCCTTGGCTCTAAAGTACCTACACTAAGTAGATAAGTTTTATCATGTAAATTAAACTGAGTTAAAAAATCAATTACTTCATTAAATTTACGTGGTCGAAATATTTTAGAAACGCCATGATAAATACTTGTTATTTTATAAGATGGAATTTTAAAAAAATTAATAAGCTCATTTCGATTAAAGTCAGATCCTGTAATGATATGATCTGCATTATTAACACTTTCAGATAAATGATGTATTAAAAATTGTATTCTATCTTTAGGGTGGTATCTTGGATAATGAATATGCGATAAATCATGTATCGTGCAGATTTTTGGACCTAAATAAGGTCTTAATATATAACAGGGCTCATGATAAATAAAATTATCATGAGCTAAAAAACGAGTTTTATTAATAAATCTTATATTTCGATAATTATTTAACAAAGAATATGTCCCTGGAAAAGATTTAATAATTTTTTTTAAATTTGTCTTGAAAAAAAAATTTTTTTTTATTTCCTGGTTAGATTTATGAATATCGGGAATACAAATAAGTTGATTAATAAATTCATGCTCTTGTAATCCTTCTAAAAGGTATCGAGTGTAATAACCAATTCCAGTCAACGGATATTGTAAACTTTGCCCATTTAAAATAATATTCATATTTTATAAATTATTCTATTGAGGCTCAAAAGTAAATTGCATTAGATAATATATTAGTAACAGTAGAATTTTCGGTAAGATTTTGTTAAGATTCGCTATATTTTCAAAGGATTGAAAATGACCAAAAAAGCATTGATAACTGGCATCACTGGACAAGATGGCGCTTATCTCGCTCAGTTTTTATTAGCAAAGAAATATCAAGTCTATGGTTTAGTAGCACGCCGCACTAGCGATAGTCTATGGCGTTTGCGTGAATTGGGTGTTGAGCCTTCCGTCAAATTGATTAATGGCGACATGATGGACCCTGCTTCTTTGGTTAGAGCTATGGAAGAATCTGAAGCCAGTGAAGTTTATAACTTAGCAGCACAAAGCTTTGTTGGCACATCTTGGCAACAGCCTAGTTTAACTGGTCAAGTAACTGCCCTTGGCGTTACTCATCTCTTAGAAGCTATCCGCTTAATTAATCCAAGAGCTAAATTTTATCAGGCTTCAAGCAGTGAAATTTTTGGGTTAATCCAAACAGAACAACAAAACGAAAAAACACCTTTTTATCCTCGTAGTCCTTATGGAGTTGCCAAACTTTATGGGCATTGGATGACTGTTAATTATCGAGAAAGTTTTGGCCTACATGCCTCTAATGGGATTTTATTCAATCATGAATCCCCCTTACGTGGAATTGAATTTGTTAGTCGTAAAATCACACGGGGTGTAGCCCAGATAAAAAAAGGAAATATAAATAAATTATATCTAGGAAATATAGATGTAAAACGAGATTGGGGTTATGCAGGGGATTATGTTGAAGCAATGTGGTTAATGTTGCAACAAGAAAAGCCAGACGACTATGTTATCGCTACGGGTAAAAGTGTCACCGTGAGAGAGCTATGTAGATTAGCATTTGTTCAAGTCGGGTTAAATTATCAAGATTACGTTGTTATTGACCCAAAACTCTTTCGACCTGCAGAAGTGGATATTCTTTTAGGGGATCCAATAAAAGCGAAAAAGCAATTAGATTGGCAATCGAAAACTAGCTTAAAAAAATTAGTTTCTATGATGATCGATGCAGATGTAAAGCGATTAAATTGACAATTACTCTAAACATTAGCGTACTTTAAAAAAAACCTGAGTCAAAATAACTATCTTCACTTAGAACTAAACTTATACAATATGAGCGATATAAGTCACATAGAAAAAATTAGATATTATTCAGTAAAATTTCTTAGCTTAATAAAACTAAAAATAAATTATTTTTTAAAATTATTTTTAGTTCATCTATTCAAAATAATAATAGTAATATTTTTTTTAAAATTTATAATAAAATATATTCCCGATTCAATAAAAATTGAAATTAGATTAAAACTTTTACGTTATCCTACGTTAATTAAATTTTTAAGAAATATATTTTTCTTGAGTAAAGAAGATAAAGAATCGACAAAAGGTTATATATTTTATTTTTCTAAATTTTTTTTAAAAATAATTTTTTTACCCTTACTCAATTTAATACTAAAAAATCCTGTAAATCGAACAATCGTATATAACGAGCTTAAAAGCAAACCTAATTTAAAAATAAAAATTGAGCAAATTTTAGGAAACCAAATGAAAATTAACTATCTATCTCACAACCTAAAAAACAAATCTATTTTAGTAAGCGAAGAATTTGATTTATCTTTAGATACGCAAGAAGTTTATCAAGGCATGCGCTCAGCTTTTACTTACGAAACTAACTATTAAAATCTTTGTTTATGAAGATATTAATAGATCTGCAAAGCATCCAAGGAACCAGTAAAAATCGTGGAATTGGCCGTTACAGTTTGGCATTAAGCCAAGAACTCATTAGACAAGCCAGTAAACATGAAGTTTATTTATTGTTAAATAGCAACATGCTAGATGAGATTGAGGATATACATAATTTATTTGATAATTTAATCCCTCAAGACAGAATTAAAATATTTGAATCTCCCAAAAATATACCTGATCATGGAAATTCTAATTTATGGAGAATTAAAGTCGCTGAAAAAATTAGAGAGCAGTTTATTTCCAGTTTATCTCCGGATATTACTTATATTACTAGTATATTTGAAGGTGGTGATGCGCTTTCGTCCATAGGAGAATTTTCAAATAAATGTTTAACTGCCGTAACTTTATATGATCTTATACCATTTATCTATTATGATTCCTATATAAAAAATTGTGGTGCTCCCAATTTTTTCTTTCAAAAAATGCAATATTTAAAAAAAAGTAACCTACTCATTACTTTATCTGATTCTGGAACACAGGAGGCCATGGATCATCTTGCATTTCCACGCGATAAGATTATTAATTGTTCAGTTGGTCTTGATCAAAAATTTCGAAAATATGATATTTGTCCAAAAAAGAAATTCCAATTAAAAAAACAATATGGAATAAATCGAAATTTTATATTTTATATTGGAGGTATTGATTTTAGAAAAAATGTCATTGGATTAATAGAAGCTTTTTCATTATTACCTAATCGAGAGAAATTTCAGTTAGTTATAATAGTAAGCACTGAAGAGCGTTTGATTAATCCTTTTAATAATCTATTCAAAAAACAGTTTAATCTTAAGGAACGTGAACTTATACTAATAAGCTATGTATCCGAAGATATTTTATTAACTCTTTATAATACCTGTAGTGTATTTGTATTTCCTTCATTACATGAAGGTTTCGGTCTACCCATAATAGAGGCCATGGCATGCGGAGCTCCGACCATTGGTTCCAATTTTAGCAGTATCCCTGAAGCCGTGGGGTGCGCAAAGGCTTTATTTGATCCCAAAAATCCACAATCAATAGCAAATAAAATACATCAAGTTTTGACAGATAAAGATTTTTGTAATTTTCTTAAACGACATGGGCAAGAACAAATTAAAAAATTCACTTGGACTAATGCCGCAAAAAAAGCTTTGAATGCCTTTGAAGCACTATACACTCAGAATAATAAAAAAAAATATTGGATTCAAAAAAGAAAAAGAATAGCGTACATTTCTCCTTTGCCATCAGAAAAAACAGGCGTTGCTGATTATAGTGCACGATTAATACCTGAGCTGGCATGCTTTTATGAAATAATTTTGATTACGGAACAAGATACGATAGACGATATGTGGTTAAAGGCCAATTTTCCAATACATAATCTTAAATGGTTTAGCGAGAATGTTGATATATTTGACATACTTTTATATCAATTTGGAAACTCGTCCTATCATCACTATATGATAGATATGCTTAATTTGTATCCTGGTATTGTTCTATTACATGATTTTTATATAAGTGGCCTTTTAGATTGGATGGAAGATTATTTACCTAAAAAAAAGTTTTTATTTAGTAAAAATCTTTATATCTCTCACGGATATCCCGCATTAATATATCAAGAGAAAGAAGGAAGAATTAATACTCATCATAAATATCCTTGTAATCTTTCTATTTTAAAAAAGGCTTCAGGAATTATTGTACATTCAGAATTTACAGTCGAGTTAGCAAGGAAATGGTATGGAGAGAATATAGTTAAAAAAATTAAATCTATCAATCATCTTGCACATACTAATGTAAACAATACTATAGAAGATAAAAATTTAGCGAAAGAAAAACTTGGATTTCAAAAAAAAGATTTTTTAATATGTACGTTTGGAAATTTACATCCAAATAAATTAAATCACAGAATAATCTTCTCTTCAATAGATCACTTACTCAATCATGATAACATATTTCTTATTTTTATTGGCGAAAAACCTTATCCTAGTTACTTTGAATTACTTTCAGAACAAATTAAAAAAAATAATTTAATTAAAAAAATTAAAATTTTAGGGTTTTCAGAACAGAAAATTTTTCAGAATTATTTAGTTGCAGCAGATATAGCCATTCAATTGTGCGAAAATTCTAGAGGAGAAACCTCTGGGTGTCTCCTAACCTGTCTATCATATGGTATACCAACAATCACAAATGCACATGGAAGCATTAAAGAGCTTCCGGATGATGTGATCATTAAATTAAAAGATAATTTCACTGATCTAGAATTAAGTATAGCGATTAATACCCTATATGATAACTTTAATCTGAGATCTGAATTTTCAAGAAAGTCGATCCAATATATTAAGGATAACTGTCATCCAGCCCAAATTGGCAAAAAATTTTATCATATAATCGAAGATTTCGACGACAATAATAAGTTAAGTGAGACTTATCTCATTAATGATTTGTTAAAAAATAATATCCCTCCCTATATCCAGCAAAAAGACATATTATATTTTTCAAAAATAATAGCGGCAAATAGGCAGTCTAATACGTATCCTCAATTATTATTGGATGTTTCTTATCTAGTAGATAATAAAAAAAATTTAGAATTAAACTCGCGTATTACACTATTAAAACGCTTACTCAATACCTCTTCAATCAAATTTAGACCTGAACCAATTTATTTTAATAAAGAAAAAAATTGTTTTTTTTACGCTTATAACTATACAACTCAGCTATTAAACTTAGCTTTATCCGATTTAAAAGATTTACCCATTGACATATATGATAATGATATTTTTATCTCTTTATTTCCAACCGGGTATAGTAAAGATTTTTTATGTCATTTAAAAAATAAAAATATAAATATATATATGTTCCTATTCAATCAAATTATATATCCGATAGATTTTTTGTATGAAATCTCCAAAGCTTTTGTATGTTTTAACAGAAATAATTTTGATGCTTTGAATAATTATGTTCAGAATAATAATATTAGAAGGAATAAGCGCTTAAAAATAAGTATTATTAAAGATGAAGAGACTAACGATTTATGTGAAAAATTATTTGAAATAATATGTAATGATAGCTGGAAAACCATAGAAAAGTTCAATACTGCTAAGATTGCGACTACATAAGCTTGTCCTCTATAAAACTAAATCACTCAACATATCTAGATAAAAAGAACGTCTGAAGAACGTCTGAAGAAAAACTAATCTTACCTAGTTCTGAGTTAAACCTATATCATACCTTAAAATCAATAATTAATCTTTAACCAAAGTGATATCTTCAAGTATAAATTTTGTTTTGCCTAAAAAAAACACTCTAATTTCAAATGCATGGTTATTATTTTGCAATTTACCTACGTTAAATTTTCCACTTATTTCTTTATATTTACCTTTGGAACCATAAATGAAATCTTTAAAAACTTCACCAATTGTTATCGCGTATACATCATAAAAAGCAACTTTAACATTAGAAGATGCGCTGCTATTATAATGTATGTGAAAATGATATTTTCCTGCGGGTAAGTAAATATAGGGTCCATAGCTTATAAAAGCCATCGTATCCGTCGATTTAGCAATACGTTTGTTTTCTTTTTTGGAATTTGGTATTTGGCTAGGTAATGTAGCAGCCAGCCAAGTAAATGAATCGCCCGAATGAAAAAAAAGAGATTTTTGTATTGTTCTTATCGAATTTTTTGGATAAACAAATATTTTTTTTGTTCCACATTTAATAATTTTTTCTGGAATCCCATAAGCTTTAAAAACTCTACTTGGATTTAAGTCCCACACAGAACTAAAATTTGATAAAATAACAAAATTACTTGCTTTAGAAAATTCCTTTGCGTTAATCGACCAATACATTGGTTCTAAATTTTGGGAAACGGGTACAACCTTAATATTTTTTCTACTTAATACAGAAAAAATATTAGCATCCCAGTATTGTGCTATTCCATGAGAGTTAGTCGGCAGGGATCTATCGATGCAACTGGCTTCGTCAGGATAATAACTTAGTTTAGGTTTCAATTTTTGTTTTAAAAAAGGCGAAAAGGTTGTTGCGAAACAATAAACGAAGATTATTAAAAAAGCACCCATAAAAAAATTTTTAATCTGCAGATTGCTTCTAAATAAATAGAGTGGGGAAAAAAATAATAAATAGGGAGAATAGTAAAATGGGATAAAATATCTATCTAGAACTCCGTTAGTAAAAATGCAGAAGCTAATCATATTAATTAATAACCCAAAAAATATGACCAAACTTAAAAAGTAAAGTTTTTTATCCACATATCTATTTTTATTTAAATTAATAAATAACCCCAATACAACAACAACAAATAGATTTAAATAAAATAGAAAAAAAATAGGCCAATGCAAATAGGGTAATGCTTTAATAAGTTTTATCAATTCTGATAATTGAAATACTATCGCTGTATAAGATATTTTTTTTAATGATGGAGACCCTAAGTATTTTAATAGCACTTCATGCGGAACCATATACTTAGATAAAAAACTTCCCAAAATTGTTGGGATAATACATAAACTCGATAATAATATTAATTCTCTAAACTTAATCCCTTTTTTTATATATAATAGTAGAAAGGCAAGAACAAATGAAATTGAAAACTGCACAACAAATAACAAATCGGATGCACTACATAAAAAAATTAAAATCGCTAAACTACAGTATAGAATGTTTAAGTTATAATTAGATTCTTTTTTAATATCAATCAATTTTATTATTATTGATATAAGAAATATTCCAATTACGTATTCTCCTACATGCGCAGTAGGAAGTAATAATAAATTATAAGGGCTACTACGTAGTCCTAAAACCAACAAAAAACTAATTACTATTAATGAAAAAAATATTGATATTTTTCTTGTAAAAAATTGATAATATAGATATTTAACTGCAAAATAGATTAATGTTAGCATCAACAACATGATCAGTAAAAACTGAAAATAAATATTTTTAGTAAGAAAAATTATTGGAATAAATAAAAACATATCGGGGAAAAAATGCGGCGCGGGACAAATGAACCAATCTTTATAATGGTTATGATTTACGAATAAATCCTTGAACAAACTTGGAAAAATCACTATGTCTGAGTTAAAAAATGATATAATAATTTCTTGATTTAAGTATTCTAGAGTCGCAAATAAGAGTAAAAAAAACAGACCCGCATATTCTATTAAATAAAGAAATCTATTTTTATAAGGCATTTAAAAATCCAAAAATCGATAAAAAATAACGGCGTGAATTTTTATTTCGAAAAATTTATTATTTAATACACGGAATATCTATTGCGCTTCAAAATGCGCAAACTTCTTAAAGTGCCTGCATTTCGTGATGGGGATCTTCAAGAGGAGCATGATTCTCTTTTTGAATAGGACTATCAAGATATATCGCTCATCGATCCGCGTAAAAATTTTCCTCACGTACGAGCAGTATATCGTTCAAATCCTTCTTTTATAGGCCCAAAGTATTTAAGTTTTCCTTTTTCCAACAATATCATTTTATTACAAAGCCTTTGAATAGTTTCATTACTGTGTGAAGCCAAAACCATAATACTAGACTGCTCGATAAATTCGGCTAAACGTGCTTCGGCTTTCTTTTTAAATACTACATCACCCGCTTCTATCATCTCATCCATGAGTAAAATCTCAGGTTTAATGCATGTAGCCACTGCAAAAGCTAAACGTAATTGCATACCGGCAGAATAAGTGCGTATAGGTACTGACAAGTATTCACCTAACTCGGTGAAATCTGCGATTTCCTGCATTTTGGCTTGAATCTCTTCTCGACTAAGACCGAGCAAAAGCCCTCTTACTAAGATATTTTCATAACCGGTTGATTCAGGATTAATGCCTAACATGACGTTCAAAAGCGGAGATACTCTACCTTGAATGTATATGCTTCCTTGATTAGGTTCATAAATTTTAGCCAACACACGTAGTAAAGTACTTTTCCCTGCGCCGTTATGACCAATCAAGCCAACTCGATCACCGTGTTCTAATGTGAAACTTATTTTATCTAAGGCTTTAACAATAACTGTATGTGCTGTTTCCTTACGCAAAGCGCCACCGGTCAAACGTAGGAAGCGCTTCCTAATTGAGCGTGCATTAAGATGATAGATTGGAAAATCTATAGATAAAGAATTAAGCTGTATCAATGCCATTCTAAAGTGCTCATTATAACCAATACGCAATTCTTGCGCGGTAGCGGCTGAATATTATAAATGCAAAAAAAATACCTAAGATAGTCAACCCGAGGGTTGTGACTAAAGTATAGTTTGAAGGTAATGTGCCTAGTAAAGGATTTCTAAATAACTCCATGAATTGAGCAAACGGATTTAAGTCAATAATGTAATGATAACGTACAGGTAGAATAGTAGGTGACCACATGATAGGAGTTAAGAAAAAAACGACTTGTATTAAACTGGCTACCAATATCGGTATATCGCGAAATCGTGTACCCAAAAGGGCTAATATAGTGCTATATGAAACCGCATTAATCCAGAGTATCAATAAGCTTACAACTATAAATAATGTATACGCATTAATTTTAAGGTGAAAAAATAATATCAGTGGGACTAACACTAAAATATTATGGAAAAATATAATAAAATTTCGCGTGACTGATTGAAACAAAAAAAATAAATAAGGTTGTTTCATTTGTTTTATAAATTGATCCGCATTGACAAACGTCATCGTTGCATCGTTCACGATCAACGAAATCAAATTCCAACCCAAAATACCTGTTGCAAGAAAAGGATAATAGACGGTTAAATCCATTTTGAATAAATGACCATAAAGTACGCCCATGGTATAGATAGTAATAGCCATACTGATGGTGATCCAAAATGGCCCCAATGTTGAACGGCGATAACGTAGTTTTACCTCATGCCAAGCAAGTAATAGCCAAATTCGCCAGGATTTAAAGGCCTCAGCCAGATCGATCCATGCAAGACGATAGTTGGAATGCGATAACGAAAAATTAGACATCAAAAACTTTTATTTTAAAGTAAATTTTTTTAAACGCCCATGAATATACTCAGCTAAGCTTGGAACGTCAACTTGCCCATTTTTTCATCCAAGTTTAATTCTTAAGGTAAAAGAATATTTAATTAAACTTTTTTATAGAAAGCTAGAAGGAGCATTCGCAGCGCTTTCTGTTAAATGCTTATGTTGAAGTTTTGCTACCTCAACAAAGCCGACAAATAAAGGATGGCCATCACGTGGATTCGATGTAAATTCCGGATGAAATTGACAACCTATAAACCAAGGATGATTTTCCAGTTCGATCATCTCCACCAATGTTCCATCTTCAGAACGGCCCGAAACTATTAATCCGGCCTTTTCTAAGGAAGGTAATAATTGATTGTTAACTTCATAACGATGTCGATGGCGTTCAATAATACTATCGCGACCATATAACTCTCTGGCTTTGCTGCCTTGTTTTAGACAGCAAATTTGGCCGCCTAAACGCATTGTTCCACCTAAATCAGAATCTTTATCGCGTTTTTCACGTTGACCATCAGCTGTTGTCCATTCTGTTACCAAAGCAACAACGGGATAAGGTGTATCCGCATCAAACTCTGTACTATGGGCATTATTTAATCCCGCTACGTGCCGAGCAAACTCGATCAAGGCCGTCTGCATGCCTAAACAAATCCCTAAATAAGGGATTTTATTTTCACGGGCATATTGTGCAGCTAGAATCTTACCCGCTATTCCGCGTTTACCAAAACCGCCCGGTACCAAAATTGCGTCTAAAGGCTCGAGTAGCTTTACGCCCTGTTGTTCTAAAGCTTCAGCATCAATATACACTACATTTACATGCGTATGCGTTTTAATCCCTGCATGCACTAAAGCTTCGCTGAGAGATTTATAAGAATCTGCAAGACCCATATATTTACCGACCATACCAATTTTCACTTCAGCGGTTGGATTTTCTTTAGCAGCAACCACTTCTGCCCAAGCTTTTAAATCAGCAGGTGGGTAATCTTTCAAACCAAAACGTTGTAATACCCTTTCATCTACACTTTGTTGATGTAATAACAACGGTACTCGATAAATATTATTCACATCGGGTAATGAAATAACGCCAGACAATTCAACGTTGGTAAACAAGGCAATTTTTTCTCGTGCATGTTCGGGGATTTCTTCTTTTGATCGACAAATAAGCATATCAGCTGATATACCTATTGAACGTAATTCTTTAGTGGAATGTTGAGTTGGTTTGGTTTTGATTTCACCCGCAGTACTAATATAAGGAACTAAGGTTAAGTGAATAAACAACGTAAATTGACTACCTAGCTCGATACGTAATTGACGAATCGCTTCTAGGAATGGTAAAGATTCAATATCCCCTACCGTACCACCAATTTCGACTAAAGCAATATCCGCTCCATGGGCGCCTTTTAATATCGCTTGTTTAATTTCATCAGTAACGTGCGGAATAACTTGCACAGTACCACCTAAATAATCACCGCGGCGTTCTTTACGTAATACCCGAGCATAAATCTGCCCCGCTGTAAAATTATTATCTTTAGTCATTTTAGCGCGTACAAAGCGTTCATAATGACCCAAATCTAAGTCAGTTTCTGCTCCATCTTCTGTGACAAAAACTTCGCCATGCTGATAAGGACTCATCGTACCGGGATCAAGGTTCAAGTAGGGATCCAACTTTAGCAAGCTAACTTTAAGCCCTCTTGACTCTAAAATGGCCGCCAAGGAGGCTGCAGCAATACCTTTTCCCAAGGAAGAAACTACACCACCGGTAATAAATATATATCGTGTCGCCATTTAAGAGAGTTTAACCTCCGAAAATAAATGATTATTTAGCCAAGTTGCTAATAAATTAGCCACAAAGTTAGCTGCTTTGGATTCACCAACAACCCCCTTATCATAAACTGCTTCACATACATCAGCAAAGCAAGAACCTTGTTGTAGAAGATTTAAGATTAATGCTTCAACCTGAGTTAAAGCAACTGCATAAGACTGTAATCCTTTACGCCAGACTACACAATGATTTTTAGCCATTTGTACATTCGGTACAGTTTTCTCCTGGACTAAGGCTTTCCAAATCGCATAGCTATTATAATTAAAGCTAAAATATTGTACTGAAGGATGAAATTTAAAACATAAAGATGGCCAATTTTGTTCAGCTACATTAGCTAAGGCTTCAAAATTCAAGTAAGGAGCATCAGCGGCTTCTAAACTAATAATTAAGGCCTTAATCAATTGCACTAACTCACTTAAATATGGCTGTTCAGAATAAGGTGTATATTCGCCTAAAAACTGTGCTAAGGGTTCACTAAACATCGCTATCGAATAAAATTGTGATGGGTACGCATCGATAAAGGCCTCTGCCAACTCGGTAAAGGCTTCATCACCTAATAGTTTAGCTAGCAAACCGTATTCTTGATGTAAAGCATCTATCAAGCGCCAATCATAAGCATTACTATAGACGGCTAAGCGCTCGTGTATCGTGCCTCTAACTGGCAACACTAACTGGTTTAAAATTTGCTCATCTTCACCCATGACATGGGTTTGCAAACTTTGTTGCAAATTAGCTAATGCAGACATTTTCTTTCCAAATGTTTTTTGCTATCTTTTTGGCCTGTTGTAACTCGTCGAATAAAACAGGAAACTCAGGTATATCATCATCACGTTCTATCATGGTGGCAACTCTGCCATATCTTTTGACTGCTTGTGCATATAGCGACCAAACACTATCGATAATGGGTGCATCGTGTGTATCAATAATATAATCCCCACAATTTTTATGTCCCGCTAAATGAAATTGACGTACTCTATGGATAGGGATCGCATTTAAATAGTCTAATGGATTGAAATGATGATTCACAGAGCTGACATAAATATTATTAATATCAAGTAAGATTAAACAGTCGGCTTGTTCAGCGATAGCTGTTAAAAATTCCCATTCAGGTAGCTTAGAATCGCGATACTCAATGTAACTAGAAACATTTTCTAATAAGATCTGTCGGCCTAAAAAATCTTGTACTTGTTTAACCCGATCAACCACATGTTTTACCGCTTCTTCAGTATAAGGTAAAGGCAATAAATCATGCATATTCAAGCCACCAATTCCCGTCCAACATAAATGATCAGAGATCCAAACCGGTTGTATTTTATCAGCCAACATTTTTACTTTTTTTAAATATTCCATATTAAGTGGATCACAACTTCCTAGTGATAAGGAAACGCCATGCAGAGCTAACGGATAGAGTTCGCGAATACGATTAAGGTAATGAAGAGGTTTTCCGCCGGGTACTAAATAATCTTCAGTAATTGCTTCAAACCAATCTATTTTAGGTCGATGTTCTAAAATATAATAATAATGTTGGGTACGTAAACCAAGACCAAAACCTAGAAAAGCATCCATTGTCAGGAATTAACCTATAAAAAATCTCATAACAAAAAAAGCCGCGTATTGTTACGCGGCTTTATTCTACACAGTCATATAACTAATGAATAGCCATACTAAGAATTAATTATTATCCATTCATTTGGCTGGTTGCATTTTCAGCAGTTCTGTGACGATAGTGGCGGCGGTGATGTCTTTTTAGACCTACTTGCTTGCATCGGCTCATACATTTACATGTATTACATGGAGCAGCACAAGGACAAGGTGTTTCACAGATTGGTGTATTTTCTGGAATGTTTCGCGCGCCTGTTGCACAACCAGATAAGAATATAGCGGCTGCAGTAGCAGCAATAACTAAACCAGACTTTTTCATGATCATGATCATCTATCCCCTGTAATAAAAATGGATAAGAAAAATTTTTCTGTCACTAATCCACTGCTTATAGCATTACACTATAGAACAGCTAGTGACACTTAGTTTTTATACATAATTGTAAAAGAATGCAAGTATTTTTTAATTTTCAGTTAATAAACGCACAAAAAATAATCTATTTTCAATTTTTAATTAACGAATTGCGACAATTATTGACAACAAAAAAATAAATAATAAAAACTAGTAAAAAACTCATAAACATAATGCTTTCATTAAACTGATAATAAAAAGCACACAAACCGATTAAACCTAATACAAAATTTGTACAACCAAAAAGTATATTAATTTGTAGAGGAGAAAAATTTACAGCTAATAATAAATGATGACCATGTTGTCTATCGGAAAAAACAACCGATTGGCCTTTTATTAACCGATACAGCATGACCGCTGTGGCATCAAATAATGGCACTGACATTATCCATAACATTGTCACTGGTGATATTGGCTGAAAATTGCTTTGTGAAAGTTCTATTAAAAACCATACTAAACCAAAGCCTAATAACATACTTCCGGCATCACCCATGAATATCTGTGCATGCGTGCGACTGAAAAAAGGAAAGTTAAAGCAAAGAAAACCTAACACACTGGCAAGCATCAACAATAAAATACTTGCAGCAGAAAAATGTTGGGTAAACATAGCAGCAAAAATTAATAAAATTAACTCCACTAATACTAAGGTTCCTGCCAACCCGTCAACACCATCTATCATATTAATGGCATTAATTATTCCCAATCCGGCAATCAATGTCACGATTAAACTGGGATAATGACCTAAATAAATATCTTTAAAAAAAATCAAATTTCCGAGATGTGTAATATAAATATTTCCCCAAAAAATCATCAATAACACCGCAGCAATTTGTGCGAAAAAACGACTTTTTGGTGATAGTTCTCGAAAGTCATCTAACATGCCAACAAAAACTAATAAAGCCGATCCAGCAATGAAACTACGATAACTTTGCAGAGAAATAGGCAAGGTTAATAAGCCAACTAATAAACCCATTAACATCGCTAAACCACCTATCAAGGGAATGTTTCCTTGATGTTGTTTTCGAATATCGGGCGTATCGATTAAATCCAGTCGTAAGGCTAAAGGACGTAATAGAACTACGCCAAAAATAGTAATGCAGAAAACAAGTACTGCGGATAGAAAATTAAACATTTTTATCTCATTTTCTTATAATACAAATTCAGCCTCTATGGCATCATTTCTAAACATTTTCACTGTAGCTAAAGAAACTTCGTTTAAATCTCTACCTAGCCAATCCAATTTTTTAAAAATATCATTGGTTAATGTGATAATATGGCAACGACTATTCTCAGCTTGTATTATATTAAACACTTCTCTAGGACTTGCCCAAATTAGCTCTTGATTCGGTCTATCTTTTAGAAATTCGGCAGACTTAGCCATCAAGGGTACTGGATCAATACCGGTATCAGCAATCCTTCCTGCAAATACTGAAATATAGGCGGGAGTAACCTCCCCTAATATTCGGCTAACCTGCGCTACTTGCTCATACGTAGTCAATGCCGTTATGTTCTGTTTAACCCCTTGCTGAGCGAGATCTTCAATCAACTTGAAAGTAAATTTACCATAAGTATCTGTAATTGGGATTTTAACATAAACATTTTCTGCCCATGCATTGATAGCCAATGCTTGGCGTTTCATTTCAATTAGTTCATCAGAGAAGACTTCAAATGAAATCGGTCGATCTGGAATTGCCTGTAAAATTTCTAAAGCAAATTTTCGATAATTAGTAATGCCGGATTTTTTCATTAAGGTAGGATTGGTTGTAAACCCCTTAATTAAAGTGTTTTGATATAAACCTAACATGGTTGTTATATCTGCTCCGTCAGCAAATAATTTAACAGTTAAATCTTTGAGTTTCATCCAATCTACTCCTTAATTGAAGAAAGAAAATTCCTGAATCAATCTGAGCTATGCTAAACCTCCCGGGAATTAAAAAACACACGAGTTAAATTAGTTAAACATGAAGAGATAAAATGAATTTACCTGAACTGGCATAATTTTTTATCTTAAAATTCGTTTCAAGCCGACAATGACGAATTTACACTGTAACAGATTCCCATTTTGTGATGGTGACTTTTAATTTGGGGTGTGCAACCATTAGATGCCATATCACGGCTTGGAAAGCCTCTGCATGAGGTGTAATATGATCCACATTGACTGTAGGAATTAATACATAGGCATCTGCGAGTTTTGCAGTATACCCCCCGTCCCTACCCAAAATACCCACTATTTTACAACCTTGTTCTTTCCCGTAATCCAAAGCAGCAATAAGATTAGGACTAATATTTTTTTGCAAATCTCCTCCGCCCACAGAAAAAACAAATAACATATCCTTGGCCGACAAATGACTCGCTGCCAACCAATTTGAGAAAACCGAACACCAGCCATCATCATTTGTCCGTGCTGTTAATTCAGCAATGTTATCAGTTGGAGTGTAAGCTTCGATTCCTACAATTTTCCTAAAGTCATTCACTGCATGTGAAGCATTCGCTGCACTACCGCCTATACCCAAAAAAAACAAACGTCCTTTTTTTTCTCTTATTTCTAGTAACAAATCTACTATTTGTTCAATATGATTTAAATTTAACTCATTAATTATAAATTTAGTTTCTGATAAAAATTTTTCTGCAAACATATAAAATCCATTTAAAATTTCTTGCGGTATGTTGACATGTTCTCGTTCAATAAACCATTTATAAGGTTGTTGTTATCTTTTTTCAAAAATTCTTTGTACAGAAATTTTTCTTCCAATCGAATACCCAAACCCACCTTCACAAGGAATAACCACAGAAAAAATACCCTGTTGTTTAAATCATCACGTATCCATTTTTGTTCTTCATTTAATTCTGAAAAATTTTTAGGCCATTTATCATTACCTACATTCATAAAAAATTTTCCATTTTTAGATATAAAATGATTTTTTATATAAACTAATAAAATTTATTAATTCAATCTTGGCTTAAAAATAAACCCTATACAAAGATTACACCAAATAAAGGGTAACCAATTAAATGGAAAAAATTTTTGAGATTCTAATTTAAAATAAGGAGTAATTTCTTCTATGATTTCTTTTGGAACGTTGACATGTTCGCGCTCTATAAACCATTTATAAGATTGCTTATATCTTTTTTCGAAAATTCTTTGCGCAGAAATTTTTCTTGCGAATGAATATGCCATTCCTTTCTCGCAAGGAATAACTACAGCAAAAAAACCATTTTTTTTATGACACACTCTATAAATTTCCTTAATTGCTGCAGGTAAATTGGGTAAATGCTCCAATACATGTATTGCTAGAATTCTTTCAAACTCATTATCTTGAACTGGGATCTTCTGCTGGCAATCGGCTACTATAACTTGTATATCAGGATGATTATTTTTTATTTGTTCTGCCATATTCGCACGTAATTCCAAAGCAACATAATTTTTTCGTTGTTCATAAGATAAAGTTTCGTAAAAAAGATGTTCACCAAGTCCTGCCCCAATTTCTAAAGTTTTTATAAAATCAAGTGGCTTATTCTTAATAACATAATTATTATTGAAATTTTCTATAGAAATATATTTTTTAGGTAATATGGTATGCCAATAATACATGAAATCATTACTGATCATTTTTTGTTTTGCAGTTAATTCTGGAAACATTTTGGGCCATTTTATATTATCGGACATAAGGATGCCTTTTTTTCTCTCATGAGTTTTTTAAACTCACTTAAACCATTGAGTGAACCAATTTCATAAAAACGTTGAAAAACTTCATAACAAGCTAATTGATTTTCTTCAATGAGCTTTCGGTAAAGATCGCTCAAATCACTCCACTCATTATTAAGGAAAATACTTCCTGTAAACAAAGATAAGCCATAATCAATATAGCTCATATTATTGGTTTTATTTTTTTTATCATATTGAATAATTTGAGTATCAACTATCTCTATGTTGCTGACATCACCAGTATCATTATTTTTAAAAACGCTCATTAAAACAGGCTTTTTTTGTTTTTCAAAAACTTTCTGAATATTTTTATAGTCGACCATTAAATAACTATCGCCATATAAAACAAAAAAATTTTCTTCTATTATTGATAATGCATTCTTTATGGCTCCAGCAGTGCCTAATAATTTTTTACCATCGTTCGAATAAGTTACTGACAACCCAAATTGCTTACCGTTTTTCACATATTCTCGGATTAAATCACCTAAATAACCGATACATAAAATCACTCTTTCGAATCCTTGGTTTTTTAGTAATCGTAATTGATGTGCAATAAAAGGTTCCTCATTCACTAAAATCATAGATTTAGGTGTCGTTTTAGACAATGACCCTAACCGTGTTGCTAACCCACCGGCTAAAATAACTATAGGAAATAATTTATTCATTTTAGGATTGAGCAATTAGTTTAGTACCTTCAAAATCAAAGCGAAATCTCACTTCCTGGAGGCCAGCCTCTCTCATCTTTCGCCGTAATAGTACTTTATCCTGTGCATAAAACATCAAGAAACCTCCTCCACCTGCGCCAATTAATTTTCCTCCTAAAGCCCCATTATTAAGAGCTAACTCATACCATTGATTAATTTTTACATTACTCATTTTTTCAGATCGGGTTTGTTTATGTAACCAATGCTTATTCATTAAGGCAGAAAATTCAATTAAATCTCCTGCTTCTAAAGCTATTTTACTTGCAAATGCAAGTTCTTTAATGAAATGTAGATGCTCGATCATTTCTTGATTGTTATTTTTACTTTTTTCGTCTTGCTCTTTTAGAATAGATGATGCAGAACGAGAATAGCCAGTAAAAAATAGTAGTAAATTATCTTCAAGTTGATAAAGTGTATCTGAATCTATTTTTAAAGGCTTAGCACTAACATTACCGTCAGTTGAAAATTCAAAGCAGGTCAATCCACCGTAAGCTGCTATATATTGATCTTGTTTTCCAATAGGTTCCGCTACGCGCTCTAATTCAATATGGCAAGCTTGTTCTGCTAAATCCTGGGGATGAACTAAATTCTTTTTGTAAGCATGGAGATTTTTTAAAAGCGCCGTTGTAAAACTACCTGATGAACCCAAACCTGTACCCGCAGGTATATCGGCCATACTGGAAATTTCTAAATGCGAGGCTTCAATTTCAATATATTTTAACGCTTCTCGAACAAGAAGATGTTTAATATCGTCAACTTTATTAACCTTTTCTAAACTAGAATATTTTATAATTAATTCTTCTATAAAAGTTTGATGTAGCGTGATATATACATATTTATCGATTGCAGCAGCAATGAGAAACCCGCCATATTTAGAATAATAAGAAGGTAAATCTGTCCCTCCTCCACCGAGAGAAATCCTTAAAGGACTACGGGTGATAAGCATAGCCCGATCCTTGTGCTATTTGTTCCACTATCAATAGAGCCGCATACGCATCTTTTAAACCAGGATTACCTTGACGACATTGTTTAATATCATCCAACAGAGAAGTAAATTCAACCTGCCATGAATTATCCTCCATAGGATATTCCCATATATTCGTTTCCGGTGAACTTATATAGGGCAACATTTTATAATAACTTAAACGTTCTATCCCATAACTGCCCCCTAAGCCTTGTATATCAAGTTTTCCTTTTTTTCCATAAATCTCAAAAGAAAATAAATTTTTCCATTCTGTGCAGCTTGCATGAAGGAAAGCAGTTTGTTTAGTTGCTGTTTTTAATAAAATAAATCCGTTATCATCCACTGGCCTGTCCCAATAATACGTGTGCGCAAAACCCCCAATTTCTGAAAAATCACCTAAAAACCAACGTGAAAGGTCCACTAAATGTATTCCCTTATCAAGTAATTCACCGCCTCCCGATAAATCAGGGTTAGAGCGCCATTCTTTATCGTAACCTATTCGGCCTCCATGCCCATAACGACCTCGAATAAACATCAATTCACCCAATTCACCTGTTTGATATATTTCATAAGCTTTCAAAAGTGCTTTATGATAACGGTGATTAAATCCTACTTTCACTATAACATTAGACTTTTCCACCGCAGCCATAACGGATTCTAATTCTTTACTAAATCGGGCACCCGGCTTTTCAATTAATACATTTTTTCCTGCTTTAATAGCGGCTAAACTAATGTCAGTTAATACTTCATGTGTAGTCGCTACAATAACAATATCCACTTCTGATTTAGTCATAATCTCTTGCCAGCACATTAACACCTGGCAGCCAGGTACTTTACCCGCTAAATTTTGTGCACGTTGCAAATTTTTATCGACACAATATAATAAATTGGCACCTTTTAAATATTGAGCTCGTTTATTGCCAATTAAACCACAGCCAATAATAGCAACGTTCATGAAATATCTTCCTCCTATTTTTTAGGATTTTCAGATTTAATTCTACGTAAGGTATAAATATCTGTCATAGCAATTTCTGGATAATAGTCATGTAAATTGTCCCAGGGATCCCAGACAGCACTAATTAATTTTCCAGTAATACCATCAGCAGTATCAGAAGCAAGATACACAGATAAATCTGCCGCTAATTTGGGAGAAGATCCACCTGTTTTTGCTTGTTTAATGGCTGCTTGGTAAAATTCATGTCCTACATTTTCAGGCCCGGCGTTTAATACTTCCTCTAAAAAACCTGTATTTAGTGCGCCAGGAGAAATTGCCATTACATCAATATTAAATACACGTAATTCGTTAGCCAACGTTTCCGAAAAGCGTACAATACCCGCTTTAGAAGCAGCATAAGCACTAAAATTTGGCATAGGTTTAGTGGCCCCACCTCCCGATATGATAATAATTTTCCCTTTTTTTTGCTTTTTTAATAAAGGAATAACAGCTCGACATTGTAGGACCGTCCCTTTTAAATTAATATCTATTGCATCACTCCATGCTTGCCAATCAAGTGCTTCAAGAGGCCCTTTAGGTCCATAAATACCGGCATTTGCTACTAAAATATCTACCCCGCCCAATTCTTCTTCCGCTGTTTTAATTAAATATTCTACTTGCTCAGGTGAAGCAACATCCGTAGGAACAGCAATGATTTTGGTAGTGGCAGGCGCAATAGACTGTAATTCAGCTTTTTTTTCTAAAAGTTGGGTTTTATTTCTCGCACAAATCACCACGCTGGCGCCAGCTTTCACATATGCTTGCGCAATAGCTGATCCCAAGCCTTTACTAGCGCCACTAATAATAGCTTTTTTATTCAGTAATTTCATTATTACATCCTACTCTAAAATATTTAATAGCTTTTTTACCCTCGAGTTGCTTACTTAAAAAACCACTCGTATCAAATATGTAAGGTTTTCGCAAATCTGTAGCTAATTGTTCAATTTGAATATTCATAAACTCTGGGCATTCAGTTCCAAGAATAATCGCATCGGCTTTATCAAGTGCAGAATCTATATCTGGTTGCAAATAGATGATTTTTTCTAATTCAGGTGCTAAGCTTTTTATGGTGGGATCATAGGCATTTACAATCACACCTTGTGAGCTAAGCCATAAACTAATATTCATGGCTAAAGAATGCCTTAAAGAATCCGTTCCGTCTTTATAGGCTAACCCTAAAATAGCCATTTTTTTTCCTTTTAATTCACCAAAATTTTCAGTTATTTTTTTTTGTAGCCAGTTTTCATGCCTCTGATTACTTAATAAAACTGCTTTAAAAAAATCGGCAGCAAAGTGTGCTTTTTCACTGATTTGCAATATATAATTAATATCTCGCGCTAAAGTTCCTCCAGAAAATGCTCCACCTGGTGTTAAATAGGCTTTAGCTCCTATCCTTATATCTGTCTTTAATCCCAATGCAACAGAATCAGCATCTGCGCCAAAATATTCACATAAAGTTGCTAATTCGTTAATAAAAACAATAGAAGTCGCTAAAAAAGCATTGATAGCATGTTTAGTCATTTCAGCAGATTCAATAGACATCCAAATTATTTTATCAGCTATAGGCTGTAAGAGATTTTTAATAATAACTTTATTTAATTCGGAACGAATACCCATAATGATACGATCCGGATGCAGAAATAACTCAATCGATTTACCTAGACGTAAATTTTCGGGGGAATAAATAAAATCAAGGTGCTTGTCTTTATAATTTTGTTGAAAAATATTCATTATTTCTTGAGTCGTCCCTACCTGTATTTGAGAAGAAATAATAACTAATGCATTATTTTTAACGTATGAAAATAATTTTTTTACTCTATTCTTAACCTCATTAACATCAGCCTGGCCTAATTCATTGATCGTGGTATCGTAAGTTATCCAAATTATACTAGGATCCCTGAGATCAGAAGGATCATTGGTGAAATATAATGCGTTTGAATTTTTCGCAGTATTCATAATTTCAGTTAAGCCCGGTTCATAGATGGGTGCGAACCCTTGTTTTAAATGAGTAATAAGTTGAAGATCTTCATCATAAGCAATCACAGTATGACCGAATTCAGTAAGACAAGCGGCTGTAACACAACCAAGATGCCATAAGCCTATTACAGCAACTTTCATACTCTGACCTCCATTAACCAAACATTTTTTCTTAAGTAATCAAGTGTTTTAACGATGCCCTGCTGAATAGTAAGTCTAGGTCGCCATCCTAATTCGCAAATTTTTTTACAATTCAGGAATATAAAAGGATTATCACCTACCCATCCCCGCTTACCACCTGTATAAATTAATTCGGGTTTGATACATAATTCTGAAGAGATCCAGGAAACAGAATCTTTAACTTGACAGTATTCATCTGTTCCTAAATTAAATATATTAATTTTTTTATTAGATTTTTTTAAAGCTAAAAGAATTGCATCTATACAATCTTGTACATATAAATAAGATTTACATTGATTTCCATCACCTAAAATTTTTAATTGTCTAGGATCATTTTTTAATTGCCGATAAAAATCAAAAACATGACCGTGTGTATAGCGTTCGCCTAAAATAGATACAAAACGAAAAATAAAGACTTCTATATCGAAAGCTTCACTAAAGGCTTGAATTAAACCTTCAGCCGCTAGCTTCGAAGCACCATAGAATGATGTTTGTATCGGAAATGGGGCATTTTCAGGAGTTGGAATGATATCAGCTTCTCCATAAACGGACCCTGTAGAAGAAAAAATAATTTTTTTTACGCCACTAATACGCATAGCCTCTAATATGTTAAAAGTAGCAATAGTATTCTGCTGTAAATCTTTTCGGGTGTGCTTAACACCATCTTTTACATCTGCATTAGCAGCTAAATGGAATATTCCATCACACGCTGGAGGAATACTTGCTAGTAAGATTTTTCGGTCGAGGCAATCCCCTTGAATAAATTTAAAAGTTGAAAATTGTTTTGCAACTTGTAAAAACTCTACAACACCCGTTGACAAGTTATCATAACCTATAACTTCATGTCCTTGTAGTAAGAGACGATCGACTAAATGACTTCCAATAAATCCTGCACAACCCGTTACAAAATATCGCAATTTAAAATCCTTATTAAAGTTCGAGTAATTATATATATAATTATAATTAATTAGATTTAATTTCCTCAGAAAATTTTTTAAAAAAAACAGATGAATTATTATCAATAATTTTATCTATAATATAGATAGGTCGACGTTTAACTTCATCATAAATACGTCCTACATATTCTCCCATTAAACCTAAAAATAATAATTGAATACCCGAAAAAAATGTTATTGCTAAAATTGTTACAGATAAACCAGGAGTTAAATTAACGCCTGTAATTTTTTGTAATACAAAAAAACCTCCTAATAGGAAACCAAAAGATGCGGTAAGAAAACCTATAATAGACATAATTTGTAATGGACGCGTACTAAAGCTGATAAGACCATTTAGTGCTAACTTTAATGCTCCTATATATCGATTGTAATTACTTTTTCCAAACAACCGAGGCTCCCTATTAAATTCAATAAAAGTTTGTCGAAAACCTACAAAAGCAACGAGCCCTCTTAAAAAACCGTGTTTCTCATGTAATTGACGCAGTTCTTCAATAACTCGGCGATTCATAATTCGAAAATCACCCGTATTTCGCGGAATAGGCACTTCACTTAATTTGGCTATTAACATGTAGCCCAAATAAGTAATAGTTTTTTTAATCCATGACTCTCCTTGTCGTGAACGCCTGGTCGCAAAAACAACGTCATAACCCTCATTTAATTTATTATACAAGTCTTTAATTAATTCGGGAGGGTCTTGTAGATCTACGTCAATTACAACGCAGGTTTCGCCTTTACAATTTAAAATACCAGCTATAGTCGCTGCAGGCTGTCCAAATTTACGAGACAATAGAATTAATTTAATCGCAGAGTCATATTCCATTTGTTTTTTTATAATTACTTCCGTCAAATCGGGCGAGGGATCTAGGCAAAACAATATTTCATAAGATATTGTCATGCTTAGTAAGATGGGTTGTATTCTATTTAAAAAAGGAAGAATATTTTTTTCTTCTTTATAAACAGGTACTACTATTGATAGTTTGATCTCTTCGTTAAATTTCATCTTTGAACTCTACTCCTTGTTAATAGCTATATACCTAGAAATTATAGAATTTTTTTAGAGTCTAATCTGAAAGAGGAAATGAAAAGACCTAACATACGAGAGTCGCCATTTATCTTTAACATAGCTGGTGAAGTCGGTTTTTTAAAAATAAATTGAACTTTTAATAAACTATTAGTATTTATTAATGTCTTAGGTATTTCAATTTTATTCTCGTATGAGAAATTATTAAGTCTATACTGTAATTTCCCTACAAAATGATTATTCACTAAAACATCTACAGCTAAATTAGGGTGTTTTTCAGTAACAAAAGGTATAGCATTAATTGTTAAAATTAAATTAGTCTCAGGAAGTTTTTCTAAAATTAGAAAGAACGTAGAATTATCACCTTCAGACCAAGTACCTTTACCCTCGGGTATATTCCAGCCATTAAATAAAATTAAATAGTCTTTAAAATTACTTTCATTTGTTTCCAGAGAAATATTGGTTCCCAACTTGTATAAATGAGATCTACTCCAGCTTAACTTTTCTTCATCATTAGATTTATCCTTCCAATTTGGCAATAATAGACAAAAATCATCAGCTTCAACTACCTTATATGGAAAATTTATTTGTGAATTAACAATAATTTTTCTTAATAATTCTTCTTTTATAACATACATTGTATCCTCATCTAATTAAAGTAAACGCAGCAATACCGGATAAAATAGGCATCCATAAATAAAAGTATTTTTTTAATTTATCCAAGAAAAAAATCCATTTAAATAATCATCATCCATAATGATTTCTGTATCTTTAAAATAAATTTCTTATTTTTAGAAGTCTTAACTAATCTCTAAACTGCATACTATAAAGTTTAGCATAATAACCATTTTTTTCGAGTAACTCTTGGTGTGTCCCTCTTTCTACAATATGGCCCGCGTCTAAAACTAAAATTTGCTTAGCTTTTTCTACCGTGGAAAGCCGATGTGCAATAACTAACGTAGTTCGGTTATGCATAAGCTCTTCTAATGCAGCTTGTATGTGACGCTCTGCTTCGGTGTCTAATGCAGAGGTTGCTTCATCTAAAATTAAAAATGGGGAATTTTTAAGTAGAGCACGTGCAATTGCAATCCTTTGCCGTTGACCGCCTGATAGTAACACACCATTTTCACCAATTAAAGTATTAAGTCCTTGTGGTAATTGCTCGATAAATTCCATGGCATGTGCTGCCTTAGCCGCACGTATTATCATAGATTCACTCACATTGCTTAATTGTCCATAAGCAATATTGTGGGCAACGGTGTCATTAAATAATGTCACATGCTGCGATACTAAAGCAAACTGACTACGCAAATCTTTTAGTTTTAATTCACGGATATCAACATCGTCTATTAAAATTTTTCCTAAATAATTATCGTAGAAACGCGGTAATAAATTTACCAACGTAGATTTTCCGCTGCCGGAACGTCCAACCAAAGCAATAGTCTCACCAGGATTAATTGCAAAACTGATATCTTGTAACACAGGTTGTTCAGATAAATAGGCAAAACTTACATTTCGATATTCTAAACAGCCTTTTAGGACATTAAACGTGTGCGTACCTGAATCAAGTTCATTTTTTTCATCTAATAAATTAAAAATGCTGCCAGCAGCAGCAATTCCACGTTGTATGATGCTATTTACCGCGGCTAAATTACGCATCGGTTTTAATAACAACAACATGGCACCTACCATGGAAGTAAATCCTCCTGCGGTAATATGTGTTAAATGTGAAATGGCTAAATAGATAGTAACTACCGCAATGGCGCCAGCAATAAGTTGCACACCTGAACTGGCTAAAGAGTTAGTGACTACGACCTTTAATTCGCGAAATCTATTTCTTTCTAGCAAGATTTGGAATTTTTTAGTTTCATATTCTTCACCGCCAAAAGTACGAATCACTTTATAGCCATCGATGACCTCTTCTGCCACTTGTGTCATTTCACTCATAGAGTCTTGAACTGCATTATTCAAACTTCGCATACGGCGACTGGAGTAGCGCGCTATCCAAATCATAGTCGGTACAGTAATAAAAAATAATAGACTCAATTGCCAACTCGCCATTATCATCACGGCAATCAATCCGAGCACAAAAAAACTTTCTTGCACTAGAGTAATTAAAGAATTGGTACTTGCAATGGCTATCTGATCGACATTATAGATAATGATAGAGAGCAATTGACCCGATGTTGTATTATCATAAAATTTAGCTGGTAACCGTAACAATTTATTAAGTATGTCATGACGTATATTCATTACCACACTTCTTGCAACACGCGCTAAACAATAGCTGGACGAAAAGTTAGCTATACCACGTAATAAAAAAGCAAAGATTAAAATGAAAGGCAAATAATGTATAAAATGCTCGTCTTTATCGACAAAACCTTTATTAAGTAAGGGTTTTAAAAACCAAATAAGTCCGGCATCGGTACTGGCCAATAAAATAGTGCCAATAATACCTAATAAAAACCAACCCCAGTAAAAGCGAAGATAATAAAGTAAACGTCGATAACTATAAAAACCCGTGTGATATTGCGATGTCTGTTGTTCTGTCATATTTTTTCTTAATTAAATGGCAGTACCACCTACTGTTAAAGCATCTATTTTTAATGTGGGTTGTCCGACTCCTACAGGAACGCTCTGGCCTTCTTTACCACAACTGCCAATACCGCTATCTAATTTTAGATCATTACCGATCATAGAAACTTGCGTTAACACATCAGGACCATTGCCAATTAAAGTAGCTCCTTTAACCGGCCGTGTTATTTGACCATTTTCAATTAAGTAAGCTTCACAAGCAGAAAATACAAATTTTCCTGAAGTAATATCCACCTGACCACCAGAAAAATTCACCGCATAAAGTCCTTTTTTAACCGTTGCTATAATTTCTTGTGGTACATAAGGACCGGGTAACATATAGGTATTGGTCATGCGCGGCATCGGCAAATGCGCAAACGATTCGCGGCGACCATTTCCTGTCGATTCCGTCCCCATCAAGCGTGCATTTAATTTATCCATCATATAGGCTTTTAAAATACCTTTTTCAATTAAAACAGTGCGCTGTGTTGGTGTGCCTTCATCATCGATAGTGAGCGATCCACGTCGATTGGGAATCGTTCCATCATCGACTACAGTACATCCTGGAGAAGCGACACGCTCACCGATTCGGCCTGAAAATGCTGAGCTTCCTTTACGATTGAAGTCGCCTTCTAGACCATGTCCTACGGCTTCATGCAATAAAACCCCAGGCCAACCAGGTCCTAATACGATGGGCATCGTACCGGCAGGTGCTTTTACTGCATCTAAATTCAGAATAGCTAAGCGGACCGCTTCTTTTGCTAACTCAGTGGCCACCTGATCTTTAATAAAATAGCTATAATCGGTGCGACCGCCACCACCGGCAAAACCTTGTTCGCGCAAACCTTTATCTTCTGCAATTACACTAATATTTAATCGTACTAAAGGTCGAATATCGGCTGCCATACAGCCTTCACTATTAATCACTAGAACCACTTCTTGTGCACCAACTAAACTGACATTCACCTGTTTAATACGGGGATCACAAGCACGCGCCACTTCGTTAACTTCACGTAGTAAGCTTAATTTCTGTTGTTCAGTCCAGGAAGAAATAGGGTTAATTGGTTGATATAATGGCTTTATAAACGAATTTTTCTGCCAAGCATGGATTTGGCCATGCTGCCCAGTTCTAACAATACTCCCCGCCATTGTCGCCGCAGATTCCAAAGCAGGTAATATAATATCATCTGAATAAGCAAAACCTGTTTTTTCGCCGCTGGTAGCACGGACACCGACACCACGCTCAATATTAAAACTACCGTTTTTAACGATACTATCTTCTAACACCCAACTCTCTAACTGAGTTGCTTGAAAATAAAGATCTGCCATATCAACTTTAGGCGTTAATAATCGGCCTAAGATGACTTGTAACTGGTTTTCAGTCAATCCAGCGGGGTCTAACAGGGTTTCACGGGCTAAAGTAAGACTATTTTTCATCATGTTCGTCATCCTAACTTAGCTGAAGCCAGGATGCAATTTTAGTAATCTCAGCAAATTTAATAGTTATTACTTCGATTATAATTAGTTCGATGAAAATGCATAGAGGAATCTGATGAATTGAAGTTCTTAATGCTAGGATAATTAAAAATACTATTTTTCAGAAATAAAGCTAATTCCAGATTAATAACCCGAATTGCATCATTTAAATATTTGCGGCTATGCGAACCTATATCGATAGTCTGATGTTGTTTAACAAACTCTTGAACTTTCCTCAATAAAGCTTGCTTGAAAACTTCAGGACTTTGTCCAATGCACCATTCTAATCGATCATAACCTATGATTTCGCTAACAAAAATCTCTGGCATAGAAAAAAAATCGAAAGTTTCAAATATATTAAACAAAAGCTTATCAGCGGTAATAAGATTTTGTTTTATTAATGGCGAAAGAATTTTCAATAATTTTGGAAAATACCACTTATCACCATCATGATCATATTCAGTTCTATTGAAAAACAGCTTTAATTCGCTATTTTTTAATGCACTTAAAAGAGTATCTGGAGATTTTTCTATCCAAATTGATAGAAACTCTACCGCATCGGAAAAACTCCGATTAACATAAATACATTTTTTTAAAATAAAATAGAGATAAAAATTAAATTCATTAGAAGAAATTTTTTTTAATTCTGGCAGCAAAGGGTTAACTAACCCTTCCCCCGATTGGCAATCTAAACAATAAAAAAAACTATACTTGTTTGCTCTAACCCTTCTATTAGAAGACGAAGAAAAATTTTTTTTGTTTTTACGGGCATAATATTTTTTATTAGTCTTATTCATAAAAATAGATGCTGTAATCTATCCTATTAAATTGTTTAGGTAAACTATTTATTGTTTTTAGATGGACTTAAGTAGAGGTTTTGACTACGTCGGGTTTACTCCAAGATCCAGTAATGTGATATGACGTCTCTGCAATTTTCTGTACAGTAGAACCTAATACTGCATTAGCTAACCAAGTCACAACACCAGCGACCGGACCACCTGCCAAACCGATTATCACTGGTAAACTAGAAGTAAAATGTGGAACCACTTTAATAATCAAATCATAGTCTTTATTCAACATCCCAATTCGGCCAGTAATGCTTATTTTAGCAACCGGCCCTTCGATGGTGACATCGCGAGTAATAGCATTACCATTTCGTAAAATAAAATTACCTTGAATATTTGTAAAATCAAAGCCTTTGGTTTTTAAATCACTAAAATCTAGCTGCAAGCGTTTGGTTAAGCTTTGTATACTTAAAAAAGTAAGCAATCGACCAAAATTTAATTTAGCTTCGTTACTGGATCCAATATCAACAATCTGACCATTACTTGCAGTAAAAGAAAAATGACCTTTAAGTTTAGTAAAACTAACCTGATAGGGGGCGCCCTGCCAATTCAAATTAAATCGCATATGTGCCTGTTCAGCGACGATGCTCGCTGGCATTCCCCAATTTCTTAAAAAATTGCTTAAATTTGCACTGTCTAACTGGCCCATCAGTTCAGTCGAGCTACCTTCTTGAGTATGCCAGGCGCCATTAGCTATCAAGTGATAATTTGCATTTCCCGCGTTTAATTCTCTCACTAACACGCCACCTAATATAGGATTTAATTTCAGTTGCACTGCTCCAAAATCAATCTCCTTATAACGTACCTCTCTTGCGTTTAAATTAATCTTAGGTAATTGCTTGAAATTCCAACTATTAATCTTATTAGATTCAATCGATGAGCCTAAATTAATAATATCAAAATTTGCTAGAATTGGTTGTAAATTACTATTAGGAATCAAAACAGTTCCTTTTGCCGTTTGATTATCAATACTAAAGCGCCAACCATTTTGTTCGGGTTTTAAATTAGTCAGGATATCATCATAGTTTATGGTAATTTGCAGATTCGGTGTCGAACGAATAGACAACTCTATGGGTTTTTTCCATAATATTCCTGTCAATTTTTGTGCCGATACTCCATCCTGATTAAAGCTGAAAGGTCCAGTTAACTGTTCTAATTGAATATCATGCGCAGGAATTTTCAGTTTAGCATTTTCTGTGTGAGCAAGACCCAGTAATTTTAATTTTTGTTTTCCTGTTTCAAGAGGGATAGCTATTTGCATACTAAGCTGTAAAGGACCTATCAGTATTAAGTTTTTTAATTGACTTAATGCTCCATGAGATAATGGTGTAGCAATTAAAAAGTGTTGACCTATTTCTAGACGAGTATGAATCTCATCGCTAACAAGATGTAATACAGCCTGTACATTTTTCTTAATAATCGGAATACTAGCTTGTATATTTTTTAAGCTTGTACCCAGCAACTCTGCAGTATCGATTAAGACTTGCATTTGCCGACCAGCAAAAATTAGTTCGCCATTAATTTTTTGCAAGCTAGGCCAAGCTCGTTCGTAATTTAAAGTAGCGTCTTTTATTTGTGTATCAATTAAAAAAAATCCATTATGTTGATCAAAAGGAAACTGATTCAAAGGACCCTGTAACACTAAAGTCCCTATACCTGACCCTTTAGTAATAGCTGTACTCAACCAATGCAAAAGTTCTGGGCCTAAAACAGTTTGTGGTAAATAATAGCCAATATGCGCTGTATTATGTATTTTTACATGCGCTAATAAACTAATCTGCGATTGAATAGCGCGTTTTGGAACTAACAAAGAAAATTGTGAATTAACCGATACATCCTGATTGACGGCTTCAAATTGTGGAACTTGAATTACCCACTCCCCATTTTTTTGCTGCCAATTCAATTGGCTTGTTAGACTCTCTAAATATATCGGTGCTTTAAATAGTTTATTAAAATCTAGGCTGCAATCGTTAGCATGCGCAATGAGGTTTCCCACGCTAGGTGTCATATGTAGATAGGCATCTAATCCTTGGATTCCTGGGATTTTTTGCCAAGTTTGCATACCGAAATTATGAACAATAGCATCTATGCTCCAATTCTCTTGCTGAGTAGTTTGCCAAAGTATATGCGCCGAAAAAGGTGAAAAAGAAATGGGGGCTTGTTTATTAACTTTTATTGATACTGGATGTAAATTAGTAATCAATCCTTGAAACTGTGTAAAATGGTCAGAGTCCCAATTGGCCCATATTTTAAAATTTGCTCTCGCGTTTTGCAGTTGCCAGCTTGGTTTCCATAATTTTAACCACCGATCCAGAAAAAAATTTTGGCCATGTAAAAAAACTGGTCCACTCAGATGGTTCTGGGAGGATGATAAAGGAGGACCATTCAGATTAACTTTAAAACTTAATTCAGAAAAGTTTTCTTGTAAAAAACTTAATCGACCACTTAATTGATGTTGATCACCGCTATTTTTTAATAGCAGATTTATTTGCATTGGTGACCATACACTACCCGATTTCGGATAAAATTTTAAGCCCACATTTTCTAAACTTAATTGTGGTTCAGCTAAAACCCAAGCGATTAATTCATTCATGGCATTCGAATTAAGCTCAGAAGATTGGTTAAACAATGTACTAATACCAGAGAAAATCAATTGATCATCTTTAGTTTGGTGCGCAACTAATTCAATCCCATTCACACTTATAGGGCCTAATTTTATTCCTCCACTCAGTAAACTATTAAAAATATCGATACCTATATTAAGTTGTTTAACGCTTAATATAGGATGGGTTTGAGTATTATCCCAAATAATCACGTCTGATCCGTGAAAAATGGGCGTTAGCCCCTGCCAAGCCACAGAAAATTGCTTGATTTGTACCGGCTTGTGCAATACTTTAGCGGCTAAGTTGGAAATTCCTTGTGCTTGTTTATTCAAATAAGGAGTTAAAATTCGGCCTGTAATAACCACCAAGGCAAAAAAAACGATACTACTTGTTAAAAATACGATGAGTAAGCGGGCTAGTGAATACAGGAAGTGTTTCATTCGATGAAAGCCAAGAAAAATGAATATCGAGAGTTAGCAGCTATAAAAATATCAACATTTCATACTGTTAAAAGCAACTAAAATAGTTGTGTTCTAGATGACGAATATCAACATGCCTATTAGCCTCTTGAAATGCGATGCTTATATACTCATTATACTTTAAAACACTTTAAAATTTTTGTTTTTTTTATGCAAATGTTAATCAGCTGATGAAGAGCGTCATGTTATTAAAATCACCCACTATTTCTATTATTGTAACTACCTACAATCGTCCCGATGCCTTATATTTAGTTTTATCCGCCTTAGCACAGCAAACACAATTACCCAATGAAGTCATTGTAGCCGATGATGGCTCAACTGATACAACTCGACTATTAATTGACCAATTACAACACCAACTTAATTATCCTCTCAAGCATGTTTGGCAAAAAGATGAAGGCTTCCAAGCCGCTAAAATCCGCAATAAAGCGGTTCTAGTTGCAAATAATAACTATATTATTTTTCTGGACGGTGATTGTGTCCCCTTTCCAGATTTTATCGAGCAACATCGCTTATTAGCTGAACCTTTTTGGTTTGTTTCTGGCCATCGACTATTACTTGAAAAAAAATTTACACAAAAAATCCTGAAAGAATTTTTACCTATTTATAAAGACTCAGCTCTACAGTGGCTATTACATTATTTTCATCGCCAGTCAAATCGTTTATTTCCTTTATTACGTATCCGATTAAATAAATTACGTAAATTTCAAGCAATGCGGTGGCAAGGAGCAAAAAGTTGTAATTTAGGTTTATGGAAAGAAGATTTTTTGACTGTCAACGGTTTTGACGAAAGCTTTATAGGATGGGGATATGAAGACTCTGACTTAGTTATACGCTTGATCCGCGCAGGCATTAAACGTAAAGCAGGAAAATTTGCAGTACCCGTTATTCATTTATGGCATCAGCAAAATGATCGCGAAAAAGAACAAATAAATCTTAATTTATTAAAGCAGATAACCAAAAACCAACGAATTCGTGCAAAAATTGGCATAAACAATGTAAGTTAATTAGTTTACATGATACCTTCTTCAGATTTATAAGATAACTCTGCAAAGAATAAAGCGGTAAAAATAACATAAAAACAACCTTGAGTCGAGTCCATAAGCCATGAATTAAACAATGCTCCTACCGCGATAGACACCAAAACTGCTTGCGCAAAATATTGACGTAAGCCTTGCAAGCGAAAGCTTATCCAGGCATGAACAATAAACATGGCTAATAAAATAACAAGTCCTAATAAGCCAAATTGCACAGCAATATTAAGATATTCGTTATGTGGATTTCGCGTAGCAAATTGTTTATCGGGTGTGACTGCTAAATAATCCTGTGCAAAGCTTCCAGTGCCAGTTCCTATCCAAGGATGTTCTTTTAAAAGTTTCATACTATTATGATAAAACTCTAAACGTAAACCTACTGAAGTGTCAAAGCTCCCATGTTTATATTGTGTAATTTCACTATGCATTAAATTGAAACGTTCTTTAAAATTAGCAGGTAACAATAACAAACCACCACATAAAAAAATTGAAATTAATACTCCCGCTAGCAATCCTTTCCAGGCAAATAGTTGACTAGCCAATAACAACAGCAAACTAAAAAGCACCACATAACCAGATCGACTTATATTAATAAATAATACATCGTAAACTGCAAATAAAAACAATGCAGCAAACAACCAGCGCCAAGTGTTTTTTATTGAAAATGCAAATAAAGCAAAGCAATAGCTAGTAAATGCCAATAAAAACCCTGTAAAAATATGATCTTTAAAAACACCAGAATCTGAAGCAAAGCGATGTAGTAAATCCCAATGTCCAAAATATTTAATCAAAGAAAAGATCAGCGTCAAACTAGATGCTAATAAAAAAGCAAATAAAGCAAAATATGCGGTTTTTTCATGTCGAAATGTACTAAACAAAAAAAATCCTAGCAAAAATTTACTATATTTTGTTAAAGTATGTAAGGCTAGCGGCCATTGCACCGTCGTATAGCTAAGCCCTATAAGAAATAACACAAAAAATATAATAAACATCAACGCCATCAGGTTATAACGTAGAATGAGATATTTTTCATGCCAATTCCCGGCTAATAAACAACAAAGCACTGTCGCTGTGAAAAAAATCATCAATGCAGCGGTTGAGATGGATAATACAAATGCAGTCAGCACCGCAAAAATTCGACTGAGCTCTTGAAAATAACCTCTGACAGGACGATGAAAACAACTTAGTGAATCTGCAGACATGATTTACCCTAATTCATAAAGATATATTAATTTTACATAACGATAAAAAACACCTAATGCATTGGAAACTGCCAATATAAAGCCTTCACGACCATCCAAAAAACCTAAACGTAAAAAATAACCACGAATAAAACACCATTTCGCATGCAAAATTGCTTTTAACAGAGAAGATTTTGTGTGTTCTTGATACGACTTTTGCGCAGCAAAGCTAGAATAATGTTCTAGTTTCAGTAATACTTGGCTAATAGTTTTCATGGTATCATGAAAAATCACTTCTTTTAGATTTCCCACATTTGAATATCCATGCAATTTCTCATGAATGATCGTGGGTGTAAATCGAATAGATGGTAATCGACGAAATAATCTAACTACTTCATCTCTGCTCCAATCACCATATCGAATTTTTTTCCCGCAAAAAAAAGATATTCTTTTTATAGCATAAGCATCATATCGATCCTCGGTTTTTGAGATAATTCGTTTTATTTCTTCTATTAAGCCTGAACTTAAGGCTTCATCTGCATCGATAGACAAAACCCATTTACCTTGGGCTTTATCTAAAGCCCGATTCTTTTGTATACCAAATCCTGGCCAATCAGTTGAAAAAATATTCTGTGTATATTGTCGACAAATCTCCAAGGTATTATCTTGGCTTCCTGAATCCAAAATAATAATTTCATCAACCCATTTTACTGATTCCAAGCAACGCTGGATATCCTGTGCTGCATCTTTAACTATCACAACCACACTTAACGCTAACATATAATTTTTTTAAACCCTTAAAAGCTAGCAGCATATATCATACACCTACTCAATAGGTAGCTTTAGAAAGATGTTCACCTATCCACTTTAATGGCAAGGTTTTCCGAATAATTAATGAGTCGTTTGACTTTATTAATCACTCGTTGTGCAGTTAAATTTTCCAAACAACGACTCCGACTTTTTAGGTGTTGATCACAGCCTTCTTGAAAGCAAGGAACGCATACTCCCGAACCTTGCATTAAGTACACATTATTCCGATGCTGAGATCCTACTCGAACAAATGGATTATTTAATGTCCATGTTTTAGGCCAAGGACCCCATTTCACAGGGTTGCTTGGGCCAAATAACGCCATAGTTGGCGTACCTAACGCAGCCGCCATATGCGTCACTACCGTATCTGGACCAATATAAATTTTAGCTTTACTTAATAAAAAACCGAGTTGATTTAAACTTAAATTGCCCACCATATCAATTGCACCTTGTGGTAATTTATCCAACAATTCCGCGGCCATTTTTTTTTCTGATTCGTTTTTATCTCCAGTTAACACAACCGTATAACCTATTCCTAATAGCCAATTGGCTAGGCCTATCCAACCTTCTTTAATCCATTCTTTATAAGAAAACTTAGGGCGTAGGTGTAAAATAGCTATTTTTTTATTCATATCAATGAGCTGTGTTACTTTCTGGGAATCTTTTTCCTGCCAAGCAATAACAATTTCTGAACAAGGATTTATCTGTAAAATTTCTGCCAATCGTAAGTTCATTAATACGGTATGCGTAGAAATATTATCAAATTCTACGGCTTTAGAGAGTAACAGACGTTTCCACCAGCGACTCTTATCAGCAGCTAACATGCCTACCCGATAGTTAGCTGCAAAATAAGCATAAAGTGTAGCTTTATCTCCAGGTAATGTGGACACAGACATATCGTAAACGCGAAAAATTTTTTTGATTAATTGATAATGTTGAAAAAAATCAGGACGCTCATCAATGCTAATAATGTTTTCTATATCAGGATTTGAATTAAGAATAGATTCAGTGCCTTTAAAAACCAAAAGATCAACTTTTGTTTTTGGCCAATGATGTTTAAAGGTCCGAATTAAGGGTGTAACAAGTAAAACATCGCCGATACGGCGAATACAAACAATTAAGAGCCTTCCTGGCGGTGATTTTTGCATATCCTTACTAATATTTCACTCGGCAAATCTTTGCAGAGAAAAATTCAAAGTGTTTATCATTTAGCGTTAAGTACCCATCCATTGAGTACTTAATTTAAACACATGAAAACATCAAATCGTGCACTATTTTATAAAAAATATCAATCTTTAAGAATTATTTTTAGAGATATCAACTTTAACATCACCGAAGCATTGCATGTTATAAAATTCATCTTTTAAATCTTTAAACCATTTCACTCGAGAATCAATACCTATAATTTCACGAATAATTTGAAACATTTCCGCATAATGGTTATTACAACCAAAATCATGCTCAAATTCTGTACCATCAGATAATATAATCTTTACTTTGCTCATATTAAGCCTTTTTAAGATAGGGTTTTGTAATCTTCTGTGCTGAGGGACGACCTGTAGCTAAAGTAATGTGTATTGGCAATATGGTACTTAAATTGTCCATAAGCCATTGATTTAAACAAGCATCTTCCCCGCTTAAAGAGACATCAATAGGTCTTTGAATATGAGCAGCTATTTTTGGTGCGATACGTTTTTTAAATGCTGCATTTCCTGAATAACTTAATAAACTACGCTTATTACTCGCTTTACTAAACATATATCCCCCTTGGAACCATTTTCTTTAGATTGCTGGGTAATATTTTGATTTTAAATATGTGATTATTGGAATTAAGCAATCTAGATACTCAATCTACTCAGTAGGCTTTAATAGCTCTTTAATTTGATTTGAGTTAAGCTTATATTTGTTAGATTTTTGCAGCATCAATTTTTTTTTAAAAATTTTGATGCATAAGTTATAAAATCCAGTCTTACTAAATATAGTGTTAATTTTATTTTGAACAACTATATATAGTATTATGTATTTTACTTACGTTATTTTATACAATCACGTATAACAACTTTAGCAAAAGATTGCATTATCCACAAGTTTTCAAAGGCTTTTTCACAGCTTATACAATAAGTTACGCACTGATGTTTAAATTATTAAGCACAATAAATAATTTACAATAAGCTTGTTAGATGAAAAATAGATATACTTACAGCAATGGGGTTGGCGCGAACATGCAGCAATCTGATGTATACAATTTACATGAGGATAGAGAGACAACAGACAAAAATTCAAATGCGAAAAATATACTTAAAAGAAACAATGTTGACCAAGTGTATGATCAACATTGTAATGAAGGTAAGGATTGCTAAATAATTACACAACAATTATATGGACTTATTGTGTTACCTGTTTCTGAGTTTGGACTAACTTCTTTAAAAAAAGAACTACTTTTTTTTTCATTAGAAGGAGGATTAAAAGAACGTGGATAATCCGATTGCTTATTTGGATAATATTTTTTAATTAGCGCTTCTAATATACTAATAGTTTTTACATTAGGCTCACCCGAATAATTTTCAGGTTGAAAATGCATTTGAAAAGCTCTGATGACATCTTGAGTTTGTGTATCAAATTGACCTGTTGACTCTATTTTGTATCCATAATGTCGTAGGTTATCTTGTATCCATTTATAATCAATTCCATGCTCAATCTGAATCTCCTTCTCAATTGTCGATACCATTTGTTCATCAGGCCAGGCGCCTATACCTTGTTCCGCTAAATATTTCCATGGGAACTTAGGACCCGGATCTTGCTTACGGCCAGGAGCAATATCTGAATGGCCAATGATAGCGGTAGGATCTATTTGATAACGAATAATATCGCCATCCTTAATTTGTAGATCTTCAAGTAATTTTTTTAGCAAGTTAACCAATGTAAGATGTTGATGCTCAGTAAATTCATCCCATTTGAGTTTACCTTGCTGTTCTAATTGATAAAGATCTTCTTGTTTAATATGTTGAAAAACATCGTTTTTTTCACGCCATTCTTTAGTTAACTGCTTGTATTTAGCTTTTAATTCTGATGACACCTTTTCTTTATAAGCTTCACGATCACGCGGCGGCACTAAGCCACGCCTCATGTCGGATAAAAAAGCAGTTAATAATTTTTCTTTATTTAAAAGTTCAAAAAAATCTTTATCTTTTTCTTGCAAAGTCTGTAAAATAAATTCCTTAAGCTGACTCTCAACTTGATAAGTAAATAATACATCTCCTGAATCCTGTACTAAACCATAAGCATAATTAATTATTTCTATACCTATCGATGTATCATTAAGACCACTACGATTTTGCCAACTACTAAGCCCTGCATGCCATGCACGATCGGCTTCATCCACGCATTGCCATACATCAGTACCATCGGATTTAGCTGTTTTAGGGATTAAAAAATGCGCGCCCACACCTCCATGTTTAAGCGTCTCACGAGAATCGTCTTCGTCTAAAACAGTATAATGCAGTACGATAGAACGAATACGTTTATCATAATTAGATGGGTCTGCAAGATCTTTTGTTATATTCATATAAACTCCTTAATTTTTCATAAAATAAAAAAATTTTTTTAACATCTAAATTAGTATACTGTATTAATTAAATGAGTTTAATAAAAAAATTTCGTCATTAAAACTAATGACGCATATCTAAAGGATTTATTCTCAGCACATTATCCATTAATGGCCAAACTAAGGCGCTCACTAATAAGGGAACCCAAGCCCAACGAAAATCAACTGGAAATCCAAGCCAGTTTTGTATCAAAATTAGCACAACTTGATAGATCATAAGCATAACAAAAATAAAAAATATTTGTTGCGGCAATGGGAACATTCTAAATTGCAAATGAAAACGGTAAGCTAAATAAGTAACTATGCATAAAGCCAAACTATGTTCTCCCAAACAGCTGCCATATAAGACATCAATAAATAAACCGAGTGTCCAGGCTAAAGTAAAATGAATATGCTCGGGCAATACCATGATCCAGTAAATTAAAACCAATGGTAACCATAAAGGAAAAAATAAAGTCAAAGCAGGCGGTAACGGAATAATATTAAGTATAATCGCTGCAAAAAAGCTAATCGCAACAAGAAATAAGGTAGAAAAATAAAGTGGTTTCATTCTGCTATCCTATTTTTTAAGCGCTCGTGAGATGGTTTTAGCTTTCGAACTAACTTCAGTAGTCGGCGTATTGGCTGAAGAAATTAATAATACTGGCCGATTTCTATTTAATTGTGCGCTCGGATCAACCTGTATACTAGCAAATTGTGTAGCAACATTCATGTTAACGACACTGACGACGCCCACAGGATAGCCTGCTGGGTAACGCCCACCTAAACCTGAAGTAACTAACAGATCATTTACTTTAATATCCACAGTGCCAGGAATATCTTTTAATAAAAGTTTCGCGAATCGTCCTCGACCCACTAAAATACCACGCACATCACTACGCACATCTTGAACTGGAATCGCACTACGAAAATCGGTTAGTAATAATACACGACTGTTTAAAAAATCGACGCTGACGACTTGACCCATCACACCATTGGCATCCAGCACTGGCTGACCTACTTTAACACCATCCGATTGTCCTTTATCGACTATCACTTCATTCAGTAAAGGATCAGCATTAACCAATAATAGTCGTGCCAAACGAAAATGCTGTTTTTTTAGATGTTCAGTCGCAGCTAATAATTGATTCAATTGCCTATTTTCACTTTCTAAAGCGGCAAAGCGTTGTAACTTAGCTTGTAACAAAACTTGTTGAGTACTTAAAATCGTATTTTCAGCTTGTATTTTTTGTCGTGTCACAAAATTGTCCTTTATAGTGTGGAATAGTTGCACCGGAGCATCTACCATATACTGCAAAGGGGCTACAACGTTATTTAATACACGACGTAACGACGGTAAATAATGATGATAATCCAATAGAATCAATAACAGAGATAAAAGAACAAAAAAAACTAACCTTAACCCTAAAGAGGTTTTTCCACGGTTAAATAATAGTTTAATAGCGCTTACCTGCTAATCTTTGACTAAAAAATCCCCACCCATTTCATCGATAATCTCGAGCGCACGACCACCACCTCGCGCAACGCAGGTTAATGGATCTTCTGCTACAACGACAGGCATCCCGGTTTCTTCAGTAATTAATCGATCTAAATTCCTTAATAAGGCACCACCACCAGTTAAAACCATTCCTCTTTCAGATATATCTGCGGCTAATTCAGGGGGTGTTTGTTCTAAGCCAGTACGAATGGCTCCAATAATATTGGATAATGGTTCTTGCAAAGCTTCTAAAATTTCATTGCTATTCAAAACAAAAGCTCTGGGAACACCTTCTGAAATATTACGTCCACGCACTTCAATTTCACGTACTTCAGATAGAGAAAAAGCGGTACCAATTTCGTGCTTAATTCGCTCTGCGGTGGGTTCGCCAATTAAGCTTCCATAACTACGTCGAACATAATTGACAATAGCTTCATCAAATCGATCTCCACCAATACGGACTGATTGTGAATAGACCACTCCACCTAAAGAAATAACGGCAACTTCCGTAGTTCCACCGCCAATATCTACCACTAATGACCCGCGAGCTTCGTCAACTGGCATGCCTGCGCCTATAGCTGCGGCCATAGGCTCTTCGATCAAATAGACCTCTCTGGCACCGGCACCTAAAGCCGATTCACGAATAGCTCTACGTTCAACCTGTGTGGATCCGCAAGGGACACAAACCAAAATTCGAGGAGCAGGACGTAAAAAACGATTTTGATGCACTTTACTAATGAAATGCTGCAACATTTTTTCAGTCACATAAAAATCAGCAATCACACCATCTTTTAGGGGCCGTATCGCACTAATATTACCAGGAGTACGCCCTAGCATGCGCTTAGCTTCCCAACCTACTGCGAGTACGCGACGTTGATTGCCATCTTCTAAACGGATAGCGACTACGGACGGTTCATTAAGGACAATTCCTTCGCCACGAACATAAATTAATGAATTTGCCGTGCCTAAATCTATGGAAATGTCTTTAGAAAATAAACCGCGGAATTTGCTTAGCATAAAGTTGACCACCTACGTATGAACGTTTACCTACACAATATAGTGTGTGCCTACGCACTTTAGCAAATCTAGAAGATTTTATGCAAGCAACCCCATAAGATAGCAAAAATTAAAGCTGTAGGAATACGCATCGATACGCGCAATATTTACAGATTCGCAAATCTAAGCGTAATAGGTATAATATCGGGCTTTTTACTGTACTAAATTTGGAGTTTCACTTAATTATGGTGATTATGCTTGAAGATGTTAATAAAATTGCTGATTTAGCTAGAATACAAATCAATCCTGAAGAAGCCGTTCAGTATTTAAAAAGCCTACAAGATATTTTTAAGCTAGCAACGCAAATGGATGCTGTAGATACTACCTCAGTACAACCCGTCGCTCATCCTTTTGGCATCACACAACGCTTACGTGCTGACAAAATCACAGAAACTGTTCATAGGAAAGATTTTCAGCAACTCACTGAGTATACTGAAGCAGGTCTTTATTGTGTCCCCCTTGTTTTAGAATAACTTTAGAACTTTAGAGATTAATAAATATGCATAACTATACGATCACTGAGTTATCTAACGCGCTTCGAGCAAAAAAAGTATCGAGTACAGAATTAACACAACTTTTTTTAGCGCGTATCGATAAATATGATAAAACCTTAAATAGCTTTATTACTGTCACACCATCTCTAGCGCTAGAACAAGCCAAACGGGCCGATTTACAATACCAAAATGGCAGCGCTGGGTCCTTGACAGGTATTCCTTTTGCACATAAAGATATTTTTTGTACTGCGGGTATTAAAACGAGTTGTGCTTCGAAAATGTTAGCTAATTTTATTGCTCCTTATGACGCAACCTTAGTTAGTCGGCTTAATCAAGCTGGAACCGTGTTATTAGGTAAAACCAACATGGATGAATTTGCCATGGGCTCATCCAATGAAAACAGTTTTTATGGTGCAGTAAAAAACCCTTGGGATATTTCACGTGTACCCGGGGGATCTTCCGGTGGCTCTAGTGCTGCGGTTGCTGCCCGATTAACACCTGCCGCAACGGGTACAGACACCGGGGGCTCTATAAGACAGCCCGCCGCATTGTGTAATCTTACTGGGCTTAAACCCACTTATGGGCGTGTCTCACGCTATGGACTTATTGCTTTTGCCTCTAGCTTAGATCAAGCCGGTCCAATGACACAGACAGCAGAAGATGCTGCCCTTTTAATGAATGTCATGGCAGGTTTTGATGAGAAAGATTCGACAAGTATTGTCCGACCAGTTCCCAACTATATGTTGACACTGAATGATTCAATCGAAGGCCTGAAAATTGGATTACCCAAAGAATATTTTTCTGAAGATCTTGACCCTAAAGTAGCAACAACTATCCAAGCAGCTATTAAACTTTACGAAAAGTTAGGTGCAAAAGTTAGCAGTGTTAGCTTACCCAACTGTCATTTAGTTATTCCTCTTTATTATATTATTGCATCGGCCGAATGTTCCTCCAATCTTGCTCGCTATGATGGTGTACGTTATGGTTATCGTTGCAGTAATCCTACTGATTTAAAAAATTTATATGAAAGAACTCGGGGCGAAGGATTTGGTAATGAAGTAAAACGTCGGCTGTTAATGGGCACTTATGTTTTATCCGCTGGTTCTTATGATGCTTATTATGCTAAAGCACAAAAAATTCGTGCGCTTTTAATCGAAGAGTTTAAACAAGCGTTTCAAAAGGTTGATATCCTTCTAGGACCTACCACACCGACTACCGCATTCAAACTAGGTGAAAAAATCAATGATCCGGTCAGTATGTATCTATCGGATATTTACACCATTGCTATCAATCTAGCGGGTCTACCGGCCATTTCAATTCCAGCGGGATTTGTTGATGGACTTCCCTTAGGGATGCAACTTATTGGCAGTCCTTTTACTGAAGCAAAATTATTGAATGCCGCACATCGTTATCAACAAGAGACTGATTGGCATAAAAAAATACCGGAGAATTTCAATCTATGACCTCGGCTGAACACAAAAAATCTATGTACAATAATGAGCTCGAGTCATCCGAGAAACCTGCTAGTACCTGGGAATCGGTTATAGGGCTTGAAGTTCATGTTCAATTATCAACCCAGTCAAAGCTTTTTTCAGGTGCTGCTACCGCTTATGGCGCTGAACCCAATACACAAGCGTGTGCGGTGGATTTAGCTTTACCCGGTGTGTTACCCGTTTTAAATGCAGAAGCCGTGAATATGGCGATTAAATTTGGTTTAAGTATCCAAGCAAATATTCCTCATTATTCAGTCTTCGCGCGTAAAAATTATTTTTATCCTGATTTGCCTAAAGGCTATCAAATAAGTCAACATGAAAATCCTATTATCGGACCAGGATACCTAACGATAGCGCTAGAAAATGGAGAGCAAAAAACCATTCGTATCACACGAGCCCATTTAGAAGAAGATGCTGGAAAATCTTTGCATGAAGGATTCGAAAATATGAGTGGTATCGATCTAAATCGCGCTGGAACTCCATTATTAGAAATTGTTTCGGAACCCGATTTAACTTCACCAAAAGAAGCGGTCGTTTATCTTAAAACATTACATACACTGGTTCGTTATTTGGATATCTCGGATGGAAATTTACAAGAAGGCTCATTTCGTTGTGACGCCAATGTCTCTGTACGTAGAGCCAATCAAAAACAATTGGGGAAACGTGTAGAAATTAAAAATTTAAACTCTTTTCGTTTTATTGAAAAAGCTATTCAATATGAAATTGATCGTCAAATTGACGTTTTAGAAATGGGCGGAAGTATCGATCAAGAAACTCGTTTATATGATACTAGTAAACAAGAAACACGCCCCATGCGTAGTAAAGAAGACGCTAAAGATTATCGCTATTTCACTGATCCAGACTTATGTCCTATCGTCATCAATGCTGACTTTATTGAAAAAATTAAGCAAACCTTACCTGAATTACCACAAAAAAAACATGCTCGTTTTCAAACTGAATATAAACTAAATGCTTATGATGCGAGTTTACTAACATCAGTTCGCGAATTAGCTGACTATTTTGAAGAGGTTGTCAAAGAAAAAGTTCCGGCTAAATTAGCGGTTAATTGGATTATGGGAGAACTTGCTGCCGCTCTAAACAAATCCAATTTAAGCATTCTTGAATCACCTATTAATGCCAAACGACTTGCTGGTCTACTACAACGCATTGCTGATCATACTATTTCTAGTACCATAGCGAAGGATGTGTTTGAAGAATTATGGGTTAGTAACAAAAACAGTGATGAAATGATTCAAGAAAAAAATCTACAACAAGTCACGGATCAATCTGCCATATTGAAGCTTATTGATGAGATTTTAAAAAAATATCCTGAACAATTAGCTGATTATAGAGCAGGAAAAGATAAACTATTTGGTTTTTTTGTCGGTCAAGTGATGAAAGCTTCAGGTGGTAAAATAAATCCACAACAATTAAATAATCTATTAAAAGAAAAACTCGATCATTAACAAGAAATTTATGCTACAAAAGCTCTATATCGAAACGCATGGCTGCCAGATGAATGAATACGATTCGGCGAGCATGCATAATCTTTTATTTCATTCTCATCATTTAGTCTTGACTAAAGATCCCAATGAAGCGGATGTTATTTTATTAAACACCTGTTCTATTCGTGAAAAAGCACAAGAAAAAGTTTTTTCGCAGCTGGGACAATGGCGCAAACTTAAAGCGTTGCGATCCCACATCATTATCGCTGTAGGTGGCTGTGTCGCAAGTCAAGAAGGTGCAGGTATTATTCAGCGCGCACCTTTTGTGGACATCGTATTTGGTCCTCAAACTTTGCATCGACTTCCGGATATGATCAATCAAGTCTTAGAAAAAAAACGATCAGTGGTTGACATTTCCTTTCCAGAAATCGAAAAGTTTGATCATTTACCCAATCCAAGAGCGGAAGGTCCACGTGCATTTGTATCTATCATGGAAGGATGTAACAAATATTGCAGTTTTTGTGTAGTACCTTACACACGCGGTGAAGAAATTAGTCGTCCTTTAGATGATGTGCTCGCAGAAATTGTACAACTGAGTGAGCAAGGTGTCCGTGAGGTTACCTTGTTAGGTCAAAATGTTAACGACTATCAAGGTCCGCGCTATGAAGGTGGCACTGCAGATTTAGCCGATTTAATTCGCTATATTTCCGCACTCGATGATATTTTACGTATACGATTTACCACCTCTCACCCCTTAGCGTTTTCAGATCGCCTCATTCAAGCGTATGCTGATGTACCAAAATTAGTCGATCATTTGCATTTACCCGTGCAAAGTGGTTCAGATCGAGTTTTAGCAGCCATGAAGCGTGGTTACACAGGCTTAGAATTTAAATCTAAAATTCGTAAATTGCGCAAAGTTCGACCTGACATTGCTATATCTTCAGATTTTATTATTGGATTTCCTGGGGAAACTGAAGCTGACTTTCAAGCCACACTTAATTTAGTGGAATCCATAGGCTTTGATAATTCATTTAGTTTTATTTATAGTCGCCGACCCGGAACACCTGCAGCCGAGCTATCTGATGATGTAACACCCGCTGAAAAAAAACAACGTTTACAGATCCTGCAAAATCTCCTAGTATTTCAAGGACAAGCCTTAAGTAAAAAAATGCTTGGTAAGGTCCATCAAATATTAGTTGAAGGTCCTTCTAAGAAAAATGAAAATGAACTGCAAGGACGCACAGAAAATAACCGCGTGGTTAACTTCAGAGGTCACACGCGCTTAACAGGGCAATTAGTTCCTCTTACTATTACTGAGGTATTAAGAAACTCTTTACGAGGAGAATTAATAGTAAATTGAATACTCAAGCTTATACTTTTCAACTTATTCCTGAAGATAATCATCGTTTAGCAAATCTTTGTGGTCCATTTGATCAGCATTTACGTCAAATTGAACAAAAACTCAACGTTTGTATTTATAATCGTGGTCACGACTTTCAAATTAATGGTCCTAACACGGCTGTCGAAATTGCTGCCAAAGTATTACATCATCTTTATGCAGAAACGGGTGCTAAAAAAACCACATTGACTTCGAATACTATTCATTTAGTACTACAGACGGCTCAAACTGATCCCAATATGACGCTAAAGCCTCCCAAAACTCCAGGTATAATGATTCAAACCAAACGTGGCCCCATCAAACCACATAGCCCTAATCAAGGTTTATATATCGATCGTATTTTAAATCACGATATTAATTTTGGTTTAGGTCCAGCGGGGACAGGAAAAACTTACTTAGCTGTCGCCTGCGCCGTAGCCGCGTTAGAAAAGGAACAAATTAGTCGCGTAGTACTCGTTAGACCTGCTGTTGAAGCCGGTGAGAAGTTAGGATTTTTACCTGGCGATTATTCACAGAAGCTCGACCCCTATTTTCGTCCGCTTTATGATGCCTTAAATGATATGCTGGGTTTCGAGTTAGTGATGCAACTCGTCGAACAACATATTATTGAAGTGGTTCCATTGGCTTATATGCGCGGACGTACCTTAAATGATGCTTTCATTATTTTAGATGAAGCACAAAATACGACGAAAGAGCAAATGAAAATGTTTTTAACACGTATCGGATTTAATTCCAAAGTAGTTGTGAGTGGTGATACGACACAAACCGATTTACCACGTGGTATAGAATCAGGCTTGTGTCACTGTTTAAGTATTTTAAAAAATATAAAGGGTATCAGCTTTACTGAATTTCAAATGCAAGATATTGTTAGGCATACTTTGGTACAAGCAATACTACAAGCCTATGCGCAAAACGAAAATCAAAGAAAAGCGCATTAAAATCACGATACAAGTTATTGCTAGTAACACTTTTATTCCTAGCCGTTATTTCCTACAGCGGTGGATAAACAAAGCTTTGGCAAAGCAAGTAGGACCTAATGAAGTAAACATACGACTCGTTAGCAAAAAGGAAAGTGCTGACCTTAATAACACTTATCGACATAAAAAAGGCCCTACTAATATTTTATCTTTTCCTTTTGAGCCGCCACCTGAAGTTTCCTCTAATTTTTTAGGCGATTTAGTGATATGTGCCGCGCTTGTTAATCAACAAGCTAAACAACAAGCAAAAACCCGCCTAGCTCATTGGGCACATCTTATTATTCATGGTTGTTTACATTTGATAGGTTATGATCATATTCATGATAAAGATGCTAGCAAAATGGAAACAATAGAAATTCAAATATTGAAGGAATTAGGTTATGAAAACCCCTACATCTGACGATAAAATTAAATTTAAAAAAAATCGTCAGCCCTGGTTAAAACGTGTTCATCAAGTTTTCAAACAAGGGCCAAGAAATAGAAAACAACTCATTGAGTTATTGTATTATGCTAAACAACGCAATTTACTCAATGCACAAGCGTTGAAAATGCTAGAAGGTGTATTACAAATCTCTGGCATACACGTCAGAGATATTATGGTACCACATGCCAAAATTACAGTTATTCATGAAAAAGCACATTTGGCTGAACTGTTACCAATGGTAATTGAATCTGGCCACTCGCGTTTCCCAGTTATCAATGATGAACGACGTGTCATTGGTTTATTATTGGCAAAAGATTTACTAAAATACAATCCCTTAGCGCATCAAAGCAGCTTTAATATCCGCGACATTCTACGACCTGTAGTTTTTATACCCGAAAGTAAGCGTTTGGACAGTTTACTCGAAGAATTTCAACATAAACATTATCATATGGCTATTGTTGTTGATGAATATGGCGCTGTTTCTGGTCTGGTCACTATTGAAGATGTTTTAGAAGAAATTGTTGGCGAAATTGAAGATGAATATGATGCTAATGACGAAGTTTTTATCCAGGAACAAAACCAGAATCAATTTATTGTCAAAGCGATGATGCCTATTGAAAATTTTAATGATTTTTTTAATTCTGATTTGGCAACCAATCAATTTGATACGGTAGGTGGCGTAGTCGCGAATCGTTTTGGTTACTTACCGAAACGTGGCGCCAGCATTACTATTCATCCTTTTCACTTTAAAGTTTTACGTGCAGATAATCGAATTATTCGCTTATTGCAAGTCACTATTGAAAAAACCAAAGACTGAAAAATCGGGATTCTCAGTATGAAATTAAACAATACTTCATTGTTTCAGCAAAGCTGTTATATCAATGGGAAATGGGTGATCACAAAAAAAACGATTAAAGTCAAAAATCCTGCCACAGAAAAAATTATCGGAACAGTTCCTGATTTAGACCCTGCAAACATACACCATGCAATCATCGCGGCAGAAGTAGCGTGGCCGATATGGCGATCAAAAACTGCTGCAGAGCGTGGTGAATTATTATACCGTTGGTATACGCTAATTTTAGAGAATATCAATGATTTAGCACTATTACTCACATTAGAACAAGGCAAACCACTTAAAGAAGCCATGGAAGAAATTCGTTACGGTGCTTCTTTTATTCAATGGTTCGCCGAAGAAGGCAAACGCATATACGGTGACATTATACCTGCACCATTACCCAAGCAGCATTTGTTTGTTAGCAAACAATCTGTCGGTGTAGTAGGCGCTATTACGCCCTGGAATTTTCCAAACGCCATGATTACACGTAAATGTGCACCGGCTTTAGCCGCTGGCTGTACTATCATACTCAAACCCTCAGTATTAACACCTTTTTCAGCATTGGCATTGGCGGTACTCGCAGAAAAAGCGGGAATACCGGCCGGTGTCTTTAATATCGTCACCGGTGATTCTGAATTGATTGGCAATATTTTCACTGACAGCCCTTCGATACGCAAACTTTCTTTCACTGGTTCTACTGCGGTTGGTAAATTAATAATGCAAAAAGCGGCCCACTCAGTAAAAAAAATATCCTTAGAATTAGGCGGTAATGCACCTTTTATTGTCTTTGATGATGCCGATATCGATCAGGCGATCCTTGGCGCCATTGCATCAAAATTTCGTAATAGTGGCCAAACGTGTATTTGTACCAACCGTTTTTATGTTCATGAAAAAATCTATGCAATTTTTGCGAAAAAATTAGCGCACGCCATTCAACAATTAAAAGTAGGTAGTGGTTTAGAAGATAATATTCAAATAGGACCATTGATCAATGCAGCGGCCATCAAAAAAGTAGAAAAACATATTGCAGATGCGCTACAGCAAGGCGCGGAATTGGTATACGGAGGGAAAGTCCATGCTTTAGGCGGAAATTTTTTTCAACCGACACTCTTAAAAAATTGTACAGATAAAATGTTAATCGCTAAAGAAGAAACCTTTGGACCTGTCGCAGCACTATTCAAATTCTCTGAGGAAAAAGAAGCTATTCATTTGGCAAATGCCACAGAATTTGGACTCGCCGCTTATTTTTATGCGCAAAATGTCAATCGAGTTATTCATATCGCGCAACAGCTCGATTATGGTATTGTCGGTGTCAACACCGGGCGCGCTTCAAATGCAGTCGCGCCCTTCGGTGGTTTCAAACAATCTGGCATTGGCCGCGAAGGCTCAAAATATGGTATCGAAGACTATTTAGAAATTAAATACGTCTGCTTAAATTCTGATTAACTTCTGATTTAAATTTTTTACTTTCACCACATTCCTCTCCTATAGTAGGCGGTGTACGCTTATGCTTATAGGCTTTATTCCCAAAAAATAATGGCCGTTGTTGAATATTATTATTCAACTGCTCCTCGTGCTTATTTAATTGTTTGACCAAAAATTCTTCTAAACCAGGCAAACTAGAAAAAAGAGCGTCAATATCTTCCCCAGAAAAGGAAATTCTTGCTAATTGTTCTTGCACAAAATTAGTTTGAATAAATGCATCGTCATTCTTAAAAAAACAAATCTCACCTAATCTAATGAAATCTGCAGGCTTAATCTCTGGTGATATAAGTTTTTTAGAATATAAATAATCAATAAAATCCGATCTTTTATCACAGTTTAAGCCTATCAAAAGTATTTTGAGCTGTTCTATATCGATGGTTTTGTTTAGTTTATTTTTTTCCAATAAATAATCAACAAACAGATAAACATTGCGATTATCGAATGTTTTCAGCATACTTAGGACGTGATTCCAGGAAAAAAGCGCCTTATCGATAGCAGAAGCTATAATTGGTAAATTAAAATAATCAGACACTGGAGTTTCAGAGATACATCGAAATAATTCAATAATACTCTGAGGACTTTTAAGACATTCTGTTAATAATTTTAAATTGTTATTCTGAAATTGTAAAAACAAATTAAATTGATCGTTTTTGTTTTTACCGGAAAATTTCCTTAAAAAATCTTGGAAATTATAAACTTCGCCTAGCTTCTTTAAAAGCAATAAAGTTTCTTTATGATTATATGGCAAAACGGGTCTTTTCCCTATTTCTGCAAATTTTATTTTTATTTGAGCCCATACTTCAGAAATATTTACCAACTCAAACCGATTTTCTTTTGGGAAAAGGTATAAAAACTCCCTTAAAGAAGTCAAATGAGAAAAATTTAACTTATATTGTTTAGTTAATGCTTTAAATTTTTCTAACCTTCTATTTGACTTACATTCCTTAATTGTTAGTAAAAGTTCGTTGAAGCTTATTTTTTTATTCTCATTTTTTAAATTTTTGGTCGATTTAACATGATTGAATCGAGACAATGTTTCAGTCGTCATAATTTTTTTATTATTTAAGTATAAGTAAGTTGAGGATAGTCTAACAGAAAAATTTTAATACTCAACAATTAAACTATATTGGGAATCTGTACTTATTTTAAATAAACTCTCTGCTACAAGAGTTTTTTAATAAGATTGAATTTCATCAACTACCACTACTGAATCAACTAATGGTATATCGGATTGCTTATCTTCAAAAAAAGCTATGAGATTGTCCCGCTCAAAATAGATTTGATACCCGATTATTATTCATGAGATTATTTATAGAATTTTTTTCTGGTTTGAAAAATTTTAAATGGGCTTCTTTTGATATTCCATTCAAAAATCCCCCTTGTTCTCTTACATTTTTTTGTACAAAAGCTATGTTAATTCTTAATGCATCTAAAGAGTTATAAATTTTCGTTCTTTGATTAACATCACGAATCTTTACAATACTGGCATTTAACAACTGGATTGCTTGATCTAGTAGATTGAACTGGCCGATTATATCTGATATAGTAATGCTATTTATGGGTTTTGTCCCTTTCTCAAATTCACCCCATACGTCTTCATAAAACAAAATTATTCCTATGTGATTAATTAAAATAGAGAAAATTTCTCCTATTTCTTGAAAATTACCGGTTGGTTTACAAGGTTGAAAAAAGTTCCTATTAAAATCATAAAAATCATAAAAATCATTACGCAAATTTCTTATCCCTAAAGGACCTGGAGCAGATTGACTAAATATTTTTAATTTTTCTTTTATAGTCGTTAAACCATTGGAAAATTGTTGATAGTCCTCAGTTTTTTGAATAATTGAATGAAAAAAACTTTCAATTTTTTCAATAAAGATTAAAATTAATTTATACCTGATATCTAAATCGCGAAGAGTTTCACTACTTTTGCCTCCATGTTCACGAGTATTTAGTAATAAATCGACCGCGTTAATATAAATATCGATATTACCATTTACAGCATAGCCCTTCTGACTACGTATTTTATCGAGACTTTTAATTATATTTAACCAGATAGATTCAATTTTAGAGTTTTTGTGCATTTGTTGTGAAGAATCTTGAGTTAGTAAAGGCACATCAATATCATTAAAACTAGGAAGTTCAATTTGTTTTGAGGAATTCATATAATGCGTACGAGACTGAGTTTTGCCTTCTTTTTTACACTTTTTCCATAGCACTGAAAGAAAACCTGTTACACATAGACCCACTAAAAAATTCATACAGAAACCCACTGACCATTCAAAAGAATTATTATAGAATTCCTTATCTAGAAACAATACAAGCGCTGCAAATAATAACTTAATAAATAACTTCAGGTTATACTTAATCCCTACCCTTTCAATACCCATTCCCACTATATCGCTACTAATAATGATAACTGAATTAATCGCGATAGAAGTAGCACAGTTAGCTAATTGATTCTGGCTGGAAGTGTCGCTTAAAAAAAAGGGAATTGAAAATCTATTCAAGTAAAAATTACGCAGCATTCCCGTTAAAGAAGTAATCAAAATAGATGATCCATATTTCACTGCAATTAAACTAAGTTTAGAAAAACAAGCCTTTTTTTCTTTTACTAATTTTTCCAATACAAAAAAACAGAACGCATTGATTGCTCCTATTGAACCTTCAATAATCAGTATCTTGCCTATATCCAGTTTAATGGCAGCAAATAAAGTAGTAAATTCATCATCAACTAAAGTTACTTCATTCTTAGGAGGATTAATTTTTTTTGGTTTGGCAAAAAATTTCCATTCATCTGATTCTTGCCCCTTTAAATGCTTTACACACCGTTGATAGACAATATTTCGCCAGATCATGCAAGCCTCCTTAGAAGGAGGAAAGAATGTAGTATTTCTCATTTCTTGCTCTCGAATACAAGCACGGATATTTTTATTATCATCTGAAAATAAATTACTTAGCTCTTTTGGAAAAGATCCTTGCTCAGAAATACCAAGCCAATATTTCAAAGAGTAACTCTTTCTTATCTTCTCAACTAGATTATTTTGAAGAATAGGCTGATTTTCATTGGAGGCTTTACTTAAATCTTGAATATGAAGCTGTCCTTCAAGAAAACAATTATCTGCAAAGAGATATAATTCAGCTAAAGATCGAATCAATACGGATTCTATTTCTTGATATGATTCTTTATTAAAAAGACTAAATTTCGATATACTAAAACCTTGATCTGTCAGATAAATAATTATTCCATTAATTTTCCAATAAAAATAAATAGGTCCATATTGCTCTTGATTATGAAAATAACCCCTATTATTTTTCATTAGGCCTAATATTTCACTATTCACTTTCGCATTATAAAAAAATCGTTTACTCAATTCATTAAGTTTTTCCTTAGCTTGATTATGTTGTTCACAATTTAAAGGTAATCTACGTAACCATTGTATAAATTCCTCTCTCCATGAACAAGCAAATGATTCGATATTTTCTTGCATTAATAAAGAAACAAAATCGTGTGATCGTTTTCGATAAGAAAAATCCTGAAAAAAAAACCGTAACAGGGGATTATTAAAATCAATTCCAGAATTAAAAGGTATCGATTGTGGATATACTTGAGGATCACAAACTTCTAAAGCAATATATTTCCCAATATTATCAGGAAAATTAAAACAACTTAAATTTTTATCCCTAAATACTATAAAAAATATACTACCTAATCTCTCCTGAATACTATTTTTCAAATCATCTCTCATTATTTCATTAGAAAAATATAAGGTCATTATATCCTGATCATAAAGAATTTCAGGAGATGGATTTTTATTTGTTAAAAAAAAGTTAAATAAGTAGGATTTATAGGATTGTAGAGTAAAATCATTTTTTACCAGCTCTATTAAACCTTCATTCAAGTCTACTAGATTCTTCAGGTAGTTGGTAATTAACTCAAAAAAATTATACTTTCCAATTTTATTTTTTAAGTTGTCATCTATGTAAAAATTCAATTCTGCGGTTCGTTCACCGAATTTAAGAAAATATTTAATGTTCATTAATGTTTTTTGAATACCAAATCTAATAGGCGTTGCATTCTAACAATCAAATATTAAGTCTTTATTAAGGTACTTCTAACTTTCATTTGCGATCCAGGGGAATCGCGCTTAAAAACCCGAAGAAACCTATGAATTAAAGAATAAAGAGTTTGAAAGTATTGTAAGAAAGTAAGAAAATTTCGGTCTATAAAAACAATGAGGCCGGAAATGAATAAAGAGCAAGCATCCTTTAT
>DASXLX010000021.1:0-161941 GCA_036495935.1 Candidatus Aquirickettsiella sp. | reverse complement strand
GAAATTTAAACTCACTTAAACTATCTGTTTTAAAGAAAAGTAATTCAGTTTGCCTAAGTTTTTTAACCGAATTAAGATCATCTACGGATTTAAATTGCTTGATTAAGTTACTTAATGTACTCGTTCCTATATTGAGAGAGTTCAATTCATCTCTCGGGACATAGGGAGCTACCTTATCGTCAATATAGATATAAGATTTTTTGGTGGCGATAATTTGTTTTTGGTTTTCTAATTTCTCTAAAAGAACTACTAAATAGTCTTTTATGGCTTCTGTTTTATTATTATCTTCGATGGTCATATAGTTTCCTCGGGTGGCAAATTTAGAACTTTTAATAGATATATTTTCTATCTTCTGAGAGATAGAAGATTTCTTCTCCATCCAATAGAGGAAAAATGTTTTTAGGGAAATCACGTTTTTTTAACGTGTAAGAATTTTCTATACTTGAGGTAACAAGATAAATTTTAGTCCTTTTATTTTTACTCTCTTTGATATCAGTTAATATTTCATCCAGTTTATAAAAAATAGGATCAATATCTAAATAAATGACATGATATTTTGAAAAATGTAATTCGGTTATAAATGAATCCAGACTTTGCTGTGGTTTAACAAAGAATTTAAAATTATCTTCAGCAATAGTAATGAATTTTTTTATAAATTCTGTGTGATAAGAAAATACCAATGCTTTCTCTCGATTGTCCCAAGAAGAATCTACTTTAAATTGTTTTATCGTTTTATTTTTTTCCATGATGACACCATGAGTAATTTTTTAAATTTCTTTTTCAGATTAAAACATTTTCGATTTCGCGAGTTTTATTGATTTTTTGGATAGAATTTTCTTTCTTTAGATAAAGCAGAAAATCAATATTATTAACAGCTAAAATTCCTGCTTGACTTGCCTTATAAACAGTATTGGGTATATTTTTGGCATTTAATTTTTGAGAAACTCGGGCACGGAATTTATGAACACTATCTTCTTTAATTCCAAGGACATTTCCCGTTTCTTTTGCCTCCCACCCCCATGCAGTTAATAAAATACAGCCTAGTTCATGATCTGAAAGATCCCCTAAAAAGGCATCGTTATCTAAATTTTTATGTGAATGAAAAAATATCTCTAATCTCAGTTGTAGTGGACTAGGATTTTTAACGCCCCTTTTGATTAGTGATAATCGAGCACGTGATTGATAATGATCTTTTTCTCGAGTGAGGACGTCAGACCAAATAGCTTCCCTTTCTTTACTATAAGCCATTTGAACCCCCTGGAATTTGGGGATTATAAAAAAATGAAAAGCCAGTAAACATTGCATATCCTATTTTTATTTTGGATACGCATATTCTGAATATATAAAAATTTAGATGGAATTCCTTTAATTGGAACTCAAGATATTTGACTTCCAAAAACAGGATATTGATTTTTTTAAAAAAGAGATTATTTAGGTCTAATAATTTGCTTCGATCAGACGATCGATATAAGCTGGATGTAACCATGATTCAATTCCTTAACGAATTGGTTGTGGCCAGGCACCGGTAGAGTGTTTCAGCACTATCGGTGTCCCCTTAACGGGGTTGGCGGTTAGGATCTATTTGTTTTCATTGTTCAATAAATTCTTGACACGCTCCTCGACATTGAGGGGCGTTGTCTCCTCATCTAAGGCAAATGCTTTGTCGGCTTCCAAGTAGCCTTCATTAATAGAAGTTGCAATTCCTTGTAAGTGTTCCAAATCATTTAAAGTAAAATCCTCCAGATTATTTCTATTAAAAAATTTCAATATTTTGGTATGCCCTACACCGCGTTTTCTAAACCATTCAAACGCCATACTGCGACGATTTGGTAAAGATTTCTGATCACCTACGGAAAATTGCACCGCTTTCTCATATACTCTATCGATCAAAGCTTTTGGAATTACTTTAAAGATAGCATTTCTTAAGGCGATGGAACTTGCTGCATTACCTGTTAAGGTTTGCATGTCACTGCTATAGATTGCACCATTGTTTGTAGTAATACTGCGTTTGACTTGACTGCTAATACGAACATTTCTTTCTAAATCCCAAGCGACACCTTCTGCGGTAATCGCTCGCCCATCATTTTCAACAATGCGGCTTGCGGCATGGAGATTACCCCAGCTGGCTGCTGCGATCTCAGCGAGTCGAATAGAAGCACCTTTTATTTCAGTGACCTTACCATCACGACTTTTTCTAGTTAGACAATAAAAACAAGATTGAGCGGTTTCTTCATCTTGAGTGGCTAATTGTGTTGCTAGCTTTATAAAGTCATCTGGATTTCGTGGATAAGCTTTAGCGGTTGTGATTTGCATATCGAGTTCTGCACGAACTAATTTACCTTGATCACTTATTAAGTGTTGATTCATTTTATTCTCCAATTTAAGTAAATGCATAACGAGGAAGTGAAATTTCTTGGATGGTATAAGTGGGCCATTCATTGGTTTCTAAACAATGCTTGTAACGCATCAATAATTGTTTAAATTCATGCCGGCCTTGTTCTATCGATGCCTCATCTAATTGATAAATAGAAATGGCGTAAGGTGCTGATTTCTCAATGACTAAGAAAAGAAAATCTTTTATGACAGTTTGTTTTAATTGTTTTATGGCTTCTTGGATCATCACGGCTTGAATGTGATAGCCATAATTAAAGACCGCATACTGAAACGATCGAGGACTACCATCCTGTGCTGTCTTTAGATCACAAATAAGATTACACCGTAAAATATCAGGACGACATTTACATAAAATACCGGCATCGGGATCAGTCCAATATAAGGATTGTTCTATCTCTGCGTTTTCAATGAGCTGCATCGCTAACTTATGCTTTTGAAGACTTGCTGTCATGTGTTGAAGAGTTTGATATTGATGAAAAGATAAGATTTCTCTATTGCCTAACTCAAATTGGATCTGCTGCCAACGTGCTTTGCCTTCTTTGGTCGTTTTATTAAACTCAGATATGACAAAGTAGCGTTTTTCAAATTCATTAGGTTCTAATACATAAGTATGTAAGGCATTACCCAAGATCTGAGCCGTTGTTGCCGGCTCAGGTTGATAATCTGGGTTTAAATACTTATACCAATAATGATAGGGAGAACGTTTAAACTCCATTAAGCCACTACGACTAATACCTAGACCTCGGTGGTAATCTTCTATGGAGAGATCATAGAGACCTGGCTTAATGCTTTTGTCAGAAGCTATGATCTTCAGCATAAAAACCTCCAATCTTTTCTTCTTCATTAGCTGCCATATAAGCTTGTTTGTCTTCTTCTTTTTCTAAAGCGCGATCAATGCAATAAGCAACATGTGCATCTTTTGAAGGCTTCGATTCAATAATGGTAGCAACCAATTCATCATAGAGTCTTCGTAAACTCCTAAAAGAACCTCGAGTGACTAAGACATTTGCAACTAATTGATTAAAATGATCATATTCTGCATCTAAGATCTCCGTTTTATTTTCACGAAGAGCAGTGACAGCTAGAGCCCATTTCATTTCTTCATTCAGATCACTATAAAGAGAGGCTTTTTGATGAACAACGGCTTGTTCAATCAAGGAATTAAAATCATCCCAAAGCGGTTTATTTTTATTATTCATATAAAGCTTAGGATCACTGGAATAAGTCGTGTTGCCAAGTGCTTTATGTAGTACTAAATTGGGTAAATTAACCATGTGCCACCTCCGCCTTAATCGCCTGAATGACGGCATGGTATTTATGGACAAGACTTTCGTACTGTCGAGTTTCTAAGAATAATTTGAATAAGGTGTGATAAAAATTTTCAAGATATTTTTCATTTCATTGATAAAACTTTTCTCGATCGTACATTGGAATAAATTTTCTAGGCTGAGTTATTTCTTTATCGAGCTCTGTAACTAATTGGCTGAGCTGTGAAATAACTTGCTGATCGAGGGATTGAACTTGCTCACCCATTTTGCAAGCTCTAATGTTAAGTTCAGTCAAGGATTACTCTATGCGAGCGAAATGATCTATTCTAATAGGTGCGGTCATAATCAACTCCATACGTTGGTTGTGTTTGCCCTCAAGGTCTGATCACCTTGGGGAACGCTCTTTTTACTTCAAATTTAAATTATCATAAAATGTGGATTAAATCAAATACTCTTTTTAGTATTTTGTCTTTATTTAAATCAATGCTAAACTGAAAAATAAAATGTTGCAATGGATAAATTTAATGACGCCTAGAAAATCTCAACGCACTCAGGCTGAAAAAAATGCTTTAGTTCGCGTTAGCTTTGATGTTCCAAAAGATCTTAGGAATAAATTTAAAGCAAAGTTAGCTATTGAGGATAAAACTCTAAGGGACGCATTTCTTAATTTCATGAAAGAATATACAAAGAAATAATCTCTCATTCAAAATATCGATTCATTATTACCATTTTAGACATGTTGCGATAAACTTCTTTTACTAAATCACAAATAAGGATAATAAGAAGTGACTATTAAAATTCATGATCCCCATGATCGACTATTTAGAAATTTTTTAGCAGACATTAATAAAGCAAAAGATTTTCTAGAAACCTACTTACCTGAAAATATTAAAAAACAATCTGATCTTTCCACTTTAATCTTTAAACCGGGTCTTTTGTAGAAAAAGATTTAAAACATCATTTTTCAGATATTCTCTACTCAGTTAAAATTGCAGGAACGCAAGGGTATATTTACACACTAATCGAACATGAAACGACTCCCCGAAAATTAACTCCATTCAAACTATTACGTTATCAAATAGCTATTATGAAACAGCATTTGGACCAAGGACACCAAACTTTACCGATAGTGATGCCTTTGCTTTTCTACCGTGGTAAAAAAAGCCCTTATCCTTTCACTACAGATATTATGGATTGCTTTGAAAATAAAGAGTTAGCTCTAGAGCTTTTCTTAAAGCCTTACCCTCTCATTGATATCACCGTTATTCCCGATGAAGAGCTACGTACCCACAGAGGAATAGCCATATTAGAGCTAATTCAAAAGAATATTCAGAAGAGGGATGCGCTGGAATTTATACAAGATATAGCTTTACAAGTGGCTAAGCAGTTCCTAACACATGAACAATTTAAGAGTTTGCTGTATTATATTAGTCAAGAGGGTGAGTCTAAGGATTTTAAAGAGTTCTACTCTTCTTTGTCCGAAGCACTTCCACATTATACAGAGGATATTATGACTTTAGCCCAACAGTTAAAACAAGAAGGTCTTCAACAAGGTCTTCAACAAGGCCTACAACAAGGCCGACAAGAGGTTTTAACACTCGTAAGAAATTTATTAAAGCAGAAGGTTCCCTTAGCAACTATTAAATCAGCAAGTGGTCTTTCTGAACAAGAATTACTCGAGTTAGAAGAATCTTAACGATCTATCTGGCCTGGTTTTACCTCAACTTGCAGATGCCTAATTTTTGTAAGTGAATTAATGTTTTTTTTCTTAAAATGTTTCGTGTACCAAAATTGTGCCAGAATGAGATTTTCTACATATAAATCTCCGTAGTTTTCAGTTGGTTATTAAGTTTGCAAAGTATCGCAAGCGTTTGATTATTAATGACTTTTTAATTGTAACGCCGTCTCTAATCTATTGGTCGATGGTTCGATCCCATCACGGCCCACCATCAGAAAAAATATTTTAAAAATTTTTTTAGCTCAATCTTTTACCTATGAATATAAATTACGCTCCAATTAATTCGATAAGCTCTTCTAACTTGTTTACCAATTTTTTTTCACTAAAATAAAAATATATTATTTTTATCTAAGGAGATTCTATGCCTCTTATTAAAGGGAAAGCCGCCAAGACTTCTAAAGGATTTTCAACTAATGTGAAAAAAGAGATTAAAGCCGGAAAATCTCAAAAACAAGCCGTAGCAATTGCTTATAGCATGGCACGAAAAAAAACGGGTAAAACTAAAAAAAATAGCTAATTTCAAACATCAAAATTATTTGGAAAATAATTTTTTATGAAATAAAGAGGCCTGTTTTTCGTCTCATTAAAAGTTCTCCCCAGGTATTCGCCAATAATACCTAAGCTAAATAATTGTATACTACCTAAAAATAAAACAACCACCATTAAAGAAGGATAACCTCTAGCAGAGTCACCAAATAAAATGGTTTTGCTAATAATAATAACTCCATAAAGAAATGCAATAAAAGCTGTAATTAATCCCAAATAACTAGCCAGTTTAAGTGGCATAATTGTAAAAGAAGTTATTCCTTCTATAGCAAAATTCCATAATTTTAAATAACTCCATTTAGTTTTTCCAGCAAAACGCGCATCCATTTTGTAATCGATGCTTTTTTGCGGATAGCCAACCCATGCAAATAAACCTTTCATAAAACGGTGTTGTTCATTTATTTTTTGTATTGCCTCAATTGCACGACGACTTAATAGACGAAAATCACTTGCATGGCTTGGAATGTGAATATTAGCTACAGAATTGATAGTTTTATAGAATATATGGGTTAACATTCTTTTAATCCATGATTCGATCTGACGATTTATCGGTCTAGCATAAACAATATCATAGCCTTGTTGAGCAGCTTGAATAAATTGAGGTATTAATTCAGGAGGATGTTGTAAATCTGCATCCATAATAATTACAAATTCACCTTGAGCATAATTTAAACCGGCTGTTAAAGCAATTTCTTTACCGAAATTTCTACTTAAAGCTAAATATGAAATACGTAAATCATGGTTTTTTAATTGCATAATAATTTCACTAGAAGCATCTTGGCTCCCATCATCTACGTATAAGATTTCAATAGGTTTATGAATAGATATTAAAGTTGAATTAAGACGAGAATGAAAATTTTTTAACACTTCATGTTCATTATAAACTGGAATAATTACTGTAAGAAATATAGGTAAAGCTACATTATTTGTCATTGAACATCCTTGTTTGGGCCGAAAGTCCAATATCGATGTACCAAGAAATTCCAAAATAAAATAACTCCAGATGCAAGAATTTGACTTAAAATATAAGTATAATAAATTAACAAAATTTTCATTAAAGAAAAATTAAGAAAAAGTCCGAACAAGGAATTTAGTGTAAATCTAACTAAAGATTTTTTATGGGATAAGCTGCTTTTAAAAGTAAAATAATGGTTTAAAGTATAATTAATCAAGGCCCCAGCAATATAACCAAAAGTAGAAGCCAAAATAGGCTTTATAAAGAGAAATTCAACAAAACTTATTAAAATTGAAAACTGTATCAACGCTGATATAGCTCCAACTATAAAAAAATATGAAAATTGTTTAGTAATAGCTTTCATAAAATTGTAAGGCCTAACGAGAGTAACAAGCATTTCCTTGACATAATAAATAAAGATGAGTTCCCTGTTTACCTATCTTAATATCTTTATATAACCTTCCTAATTTAGGATCAATTTTATCATTAATTACAAAATAATTTTTTTCCTTAGCAAATTGAGCGTTTAGCAAGGGGGGATATGGATAGATTAATTTATCAATTTCAGCTGAGATACTTAATCCTGTAGCTGCAAAATCGTTTGAATAAACGGGATATCCTCTTGTGTGCATTATAACTTGCTTAGCGATCTGTGTATAATCTCCCCGATAATAGATCTGATAATAATAGACTAAACCTATTTCTACATACTTTAATAAAATAGCTAGCCCTAGCCAAAATACAATAATTTTTAACTGTCTTTTAGGCAGATGCCAAAGCATAATCGCTAATAATAAAGCAATAAAAGGGTAGAGTGGGAGTAAATATCGAATACTAGTATGTGGAACTACCCAATAGGGAATAAAATTAAATAGCGTTAACCCGACTAAAATATGTATTGCAGGGACATTAAACTTTATTTTTTCAAATTTTTGCTTAACGAAATAATAACTCGTTAGTCCGGATGCAGGCAAAAAACGAAAAAAAACTTCTAACGGGAAAACTATTATCTGTTGAATATATCCACGCCAATAAATAGCTTGAAACTTATTAAATATATCTGCCCACATCCCTGTTTCGGTTATTCTATGCGAACTTATATTCCAAAAAAAATAAAATAAAATAAAAAATAAATAGGGTAAAAAATTGATAGGTTTTAAAAGAAAAGCTTTAATTTTTCCATCATAATAAATAATAAAACTAAAAGAAATTATATAAAATACATATGCTGTTAAAGCTTTGGTCATAAAAGCTGCAATCAAAAAAACTACAGATAACCATACCAATCCATAACGCTGTTCTAAATTAGCCACCCATAAAAAAGAAATTGCGCTTACTACGAAAAAAGCAAACAATGGATCCGAATAAGCAAGCCAACCATGATAAAATAAGGCATCACTAGTGAGATAAATTAATGCGGCAAATAAACCAAAATAGGATTTTTTAAATAAACAATTTGCTAGCCAAATTAAAATAAAACTTGTAGCAATTGTCGCCAACGCTGTAACTAAACGAGAAGCAGCTAACATATGTTGCCAACCTATCAAGTTAGCAAATAAAATAATCAGCCAATTAAAAAGTGGTGGTCGCCAATAGGATAAGCCGTAAGTTGTTGGGTAAAGATAATGATGGTGGTACCACATTTCATAGGAAGAAATAGTATATACAGCTTCTTCGCCAATATAAGGAAGAAACAAGCTTAGAAAAAAACTTGCAGTGGTTAGAATAAATAGCCATTTCAAATTAATGGAAAAATTATTAGTTTGCATAATTAGCTTCAATAATGAAAACGATAATTTTGATGCTTAGTTGAATTCAGAAAAACAGCATTATATAGTCAATACAGTTTTAACTGACGATCTTTGAAATTCATTTTATTAATAATGCCCTGCTATAATTGCCAAAACAAAATAAAAAAAGCCTATCACCATAAAACTTACAATGAAGTGACCATCTACTTGCATTGATTCTGCTTGTATGAAAGTACCTGCTATAATTCCGAGCAAATTACCTAATTTTAATGCTGTATTTCCTAGACCTACTGCTTTTGCTCTATTACTATCACTAATATCATTTAATAAAAAACTAAACAGAATTATTGCTATAACGCCTAAACTTAATCCCCAAAGTATACTTAGCCCAAAAGCAAGATACAACTTAGTAATAAAGCCAAACCCCCATTGTGATAATCCGCTTAAGAGTAAAGCCATAATAAGTAATAGTTTTGCCCAGGCATGCCAACTGAATTGTTTGTCGATAGTTTTTCCTAAAGTTAATGTCATTAAAGACATCGATAAAGCCATGCTCGCATAGATCAATCCTAATGTTAAATTATCAGCATGTAATTGTTGTGCTATATATAAAGCAAAGAAAGGTGTTGACATCCAGCGAGCAATTTGCGTACTACATATTAATAGAAGTAATAGATTTTTACCGGGCTCAGGGAGAAAAAAATTTTTTTGTGTTTTTTTTACTAAAGCAGGTATCGATTGAGCAGAATTTTCTTGAAGATAATTGGCTAAAATAAGCGTAAGTAATAAACACACGCAACCTGCGGTAATAAAAATCGATAAATACCCATAATAATGTGAAATAAGTCCGCCACATACCGGACCCACAATACTTCCCATGGCTGTGGCTGCCTGTAGGCGCCCAACTATTTGACTATGTTTATTAGTTGGTGCTATTGAGAGTGACCATGCTTGAGCAGCTGTAGAAAATCCGGCTAAACCACCTTGTAATAATCTGATAGCAAGAATAGCCCAAGGATTAGAAAAAAAAAATAAACTCCATTGAGTAGCTGCCAAAACTAAACCCGCCCGTAATATCATTTTTTTATAACCAACTCGTTCTCCTATTTTTATCCATAATAACGTGGTGAAAATCATTGTTAATAATGGAGCCATATAAATAGCTCCACTCCAATACTGCAGTGCACGAGGATTGAAAAGATGCACTGAAGATATAATAAGCGGCCAATAAGGATCACTCATATCAAGTGCTAAAATAATAATAAATTGACCAAAAATAACCAGACGTGCCTGTGCGTGCCAAGCACCAACTCTCTCTTGCATCTGTTAAATAGCTAAAGGATTCGATATATAAGAAAATATACCTTCACGAACATATTGTTTTTCCAAACGCATACGAAACAATGCTTTCACAGGCCAATCAGCTTTTAATATAGCATGATATTCTTCTTCCCATCGAACTAAATCGACACGTTTTTTTAAAATGTCGAATCTCTCTTCTGTTTTATTCCGAATTATTGTCCAAAAATTTTTTTCTGCACATTGAAAATGCGCAGATAATAGCAACACTAATTCTCCTAAATGCAGCTGATACACTGTATGCAATAATTGATTTCTCACCGTTATTTTATTATCTGTTACAAAAGGAGGAGATAAAAGATCAGTTAAAGTAAGGTCATGAGAGTTTAAGCTATCTGCAAATATTTCTATTCCATCAAAATCTCTGGCAATAAAGCGTTTAATATTTCCATTTTGAAAAATGGCTAAAGTATTTTGCTGATGACCTTCCAAGGCTATGCCATATACTAAATAAAGGTCTAAATAGCTTCCAAGTACTAGATCGACGTATTTATTAAAATAGTTTAATGCCCCTTCGTAGTCCAAACACCCAGCTAATTTTATAAGCTCTACAAATAAGCTACTATTACTCTCCAATGACTTTTCAAATAAAGCAGAAACAACAACTGCAATTTCTTCATTAGAAAGATAATTAATAACATTTTCTCGAAAAATTACCGTGAAATGTCGTGCCTTGTCGTCGTCAACAGCGTTTAAATAGAGTCCACAAACCTCGGGTAAAATTGCAAGCCTTTCTGATATATGAGGTTCTTTAAGTAAAATATTTTTCATAATGTGCGTAATTTTAGGGGTATTTTTAATAGAATTAACTGATAGTGCCCTAAAAACCCCACTCGCGTATATTCCAATTGGTAACTTGATATAGGGTGCATACCAATTTTCAATGGGAGCTAAAGTACGGAAAGAAGAAGTCGGGCTCGCACTTATTCCTACGCTATCGAAAAAAATAATATTATTACTCATAATATAATCAGCAAATAGATTTCTTACCATATTTGCAGCTTGCCAAGGATGAACTGGAAAAGGGATGTAATCTTCTTGGTTTAAATTATTTTTCTCTAGTTCATTAACCCATGAATTCCATGCATTAGGATAGTACTCAGAAAACCATTCAGTAAACACAAATTTCGAGTGCGTTGTTTCCATGCACATTGATTTTTTACGTACCGCGGCTAATAAAATAAATACTTTTGGTCTGAATTCAGTTGTATATCTAAGAATGTCATCAGTAGAAAACCCTACCTTTGTTTTAGCAAAAGGGTGATAAGGATGACCGTTAAAAGATAATTGTTCAAATTTGAAAGAATAATCTAATAAATTTTTATTTTTTTCTGAAAGTTCAGAAAAGTAATTTTTGTGAGTCTCTGAGTAAAACGGAAATAATTCCGTTCTTAACTTATCTTTTTGTCGAGTAATTAAAATTGTATTTTGAATATGATTATTAACTTCTCTAGTAACTTTTTCCCATTGTTCTATATCAAATATTGTATCTAACTCTGTTTTAACTATTTCAAGTAAGTGGATAGGATCGGTAATTAGTTCTGTTATGTTTTTTTTTCTATCAATTAAATAAACTTTCTCAAATTCAGTAAAACGAAACAAGGAATTTAACTTTACTTGACTAACACAGATAGATGCATTTAAGCGAGAAAGTTTAAAAATTAAATTTCCAGCCTGATAATAATTTTCTAAAACACGCTCACGCAAAAAGGCAATCAAAAGTTGGCGTAAAGATTGTCTGTTAACTTCTGAAAGATAACAACTTAAAGAAAAATTATTTTTACTAAGATAATTCTTATTTTTTTCAATAAAGTTCCTTTTTTTAAAACTTTCTTCTACTAGCTTCATATTTACATCCCTGCCTATTTGAATTAAACAAGATTAAGATATAGTCGGTTTACTATAGTCGCTATTATTCATAATTTTAGAATTGAGTCAAGAATTCCAGTTGAACTATTTTTTTTATTACCTTTAATATATGCTTTAGATTATTTCATGATAAGTAGAAATTAATTATGTCAACGTTTTTTGTATTTCTGCTATTGCTATTATGCATTTTATTCATTCTATTTAATTTTAGAAAAACTAGTTTAGTAACTGGAACAGTTTTAATTACAAGTTATACCCTTATCGGCAATGGTTTTTTCCCTGCTTATTTATTACACAACTTACAATTACCTTATAGTCAACTTTCTCCTATCAACTGGAAAAAAACGAATATTATTATTTTATTAGGTGCAGGCACCAGTAAAAATCCAAGATCAAATGAAATAAAATCCAGCATATTATCATTTTCAAGAATTTCGCAAACTGCAATCATTTATCGTGAATGTAAAAATACTAATGCAAGCTGTCATATTCTAATAAGCGGCGGGGATCCATTGAATAATGGAAAATCAGAAGCAAAAACCTATCAAGAAAATTTACTATCTTTAGGAATCAACTCTAAAGATATTCTATTGGAGACTCAAAGTAAAAATACTTTTCAAAATGCCAGGTTTTCAAGCTATCTCTTAAAGGAGCATTATAATGAACAAATTATACTAGTTAGTTCTGGATTAGCTTTGAAACGCGCACTTGTATATTTTTCTTTTTTTAACATTTATCCTAAACCCATCGCTTCAGATTTTATTACTATCCCTATTGCTAAATATCCATTAGGATATAATTTTGCAATGAATGATTTTGCAATTCATGAATATATAGGAATACTTCGTTTTTATATTTATAATTTTTTTGGCTGGAATAAAAAATAATTCCAGCAGAAATTTAACAACTCTATTCTTTTTCTATTTGGCTAGATTCATATGCTTTTCGCAAACCTTGTAAAACTAAATCCGAAATAAGTGTATCGAATAAACCGGTATCTTCATAAAGCTGTGCAAAGCCGCCTGTACCAATAACCTTAACAACTTCACCAGAAAAAACTTCTTTTTTAAACCCTAAAATAATTTCTTTAAGTGCTCCTAAATGCCCATAATAAAGACCACTTTGGATACTTTCGCGCGTTGTTCTACCCATGTAACTTATTGGAGTTTCTATGTCCACAGCCATCAATTTAGCAGTATTATTTTTTAAGGCTTCCATGCAAAGTCTTAATCCAGGTAAAATAGCGCCGCCCAAATAATTTCGATCTTTGGTAATAGCACATAAAGTCGTAGCTGTACCCATATCTACAACAATCAATGCTTTTTCAGGAAAAATAGCAATCGCTCCTATGGCATTGGCTATCCTGTCAGCCCCCACTTCATTTGGATTTTTACAACGGATATTTAAACCAGTTTTAACGCCGGGCTGTAAGATAAAATAATCAGCATCTTTAAAATATTGGAAAAAACTATGTCGCACCGTATAATCGTAATTTGGAACCACAGAAGAGATCGCAACCGCTTTGATTTTCAAAGGGTCTAGTTTATTGTATTTAAGTATATTTATTAAAAAAATTCCGAACTGGTCGGCTGTCCCCAATAAAGGCGTAGCATAGCGAAAACGCAAAATAAGCTTATCTTTGGTGAAGACTCCACATAACATATGTGTATTACCTACATCCAAACATAGCAACATAATTGACCTAATATTTATAAATAGACACACTATACTTAAAAACCCTGGCCAATGACAATGTCTTCAAACAAAAACACTACTTTTGATACAGAAGAAAAAATTGTTAAAATTATAAAGCTCGATCTAAATGAAAACCCTCTTGGCGCTAGCCCTTTTGCAATCGTTGCGGGTCAACAGGCCATGCTTAAGTGCCATCGTTATCCAGATAGCCATGGACTTTACTTAAAGAAATCTTTGTCTACCCATTTAGGTATTCTCGCTGAAAATATTACACTAGGTAATGGCTCAGAAAGCTTATTGGAACTTATTGTCAAAAAGATCTTAGGACCTTTAAATTCAGCTGTTATCCCAAATTTCTGCTTTACAGGGATTTCAAAAATCTTAAAAAACGCTAATATTACTTTTAAAATAGCTAAAAATCCACATTCATATCTCTCCGCTGTGAGCTTGCTAGAAGCCATTGAACCCATGACCAAAGTAGTTTTCATCGTTAACCCTAACAATCCCACTGGCAATTATATAAATAGATTAGAGCTACAATATCTGTTGGAACATCTTCCTGAAAATATATTCGTAGTTATAGATGAGGCCTATGCTGAATACGTTGAAACCGAAGACTATCCTAATAGCATCCAATTCTTAGCACAGTATCCTAATTTAATCATCCTTAGGACGTTTTCCAAGTTCTATGGCTTAGCAGGTTTGAGGCTAGGATATGCCATAAGTGAGCTAAAGATAGCCAGTATGTTGAATCAAAGCTCTCTACCTTTCAGAATTAACGCGATTGTACTAGCCGCAGCAGAAGCTAGCCTCAGAGATCAAGTTCATATTAATTTAACCCATTTGTTGAATAGAAAAGGGTACGCCCAACTCTTTCAAGGCTTACAAAATTTAGGCTTAGAAGTTTTACCTTCTTTTGCAAACTTTATATGTGTAGATTTAAAGTCACCGAGTTTACCTATCAGTCAACTGCTTTTGTCACATGGAGTATCCGTAAGACCGTTACATGACTATGGTTTACCGAGTTTTTTACGCGTTTCTATCGGAACATATAAGCAAAATAAATCATTTTTAAGCATATTGGAAAAAATACTAGTTAAATCTAGCATAGAATAAGACTATGCTATCTAGATAAGCATTTTTCATTTAAAATACATTTTGGATAATTAAAAAAATAAACTTTTAGGATAACAATAATGAGGGCACTTACCCTATTTCTTTATGAGGCTGTCATGCATCCTAGTATGGTAGGATCATTATTTCCTAGCTCAAAAAAACTTGCTAATCGTTTAACTCAACAAATATCAAACAATTCTGGATTAGTAGTCGAACTGGGAGCTGGGACAGGGGCTATAACAGCTGCTTTAATAAATCAAAAAGGGCTCTTTTGTCAGCTTATCGTAATCGAACGATCTGCAAAACTTTCTAATCTTTTAATGCAACGCTTTCCGAAATTAAGAATTATCCAAGGAGATGCATGTCAGTTACGTAAGTTAATTAATCAATCTACCTCTGCACCTATACAAACTATCGTTTCGAGTTTGCCCTTACGCACTTTATCACCTTCTATTGTAGAAAAAATTGGTATTCAAATTAATCATGTTTTAATAAAAGGGGGGTTATATATTCAATATACCTACAGTTTATGGGGAAAACCCTTATGCCCTGCCCCGCAGCTAAAATTGGTCCATCAACAATGGGTATGGCAAAATTTACCTCCAGCACGTATTGACGTATTTAGACACGAATGAACACTAACTTCTCTATTGCAATAACTTGTAGTGAAATTTGTTTATTATCTACAGCAAAAGAGTTAGCAAAAAATAACTCCTTACCCTATATAGATTATCTTGAAAGTAAAAAATTTGATTATCTTTTAATTTTGAGTCCAACTGGTCTATATCTAGAGGATGTCAAAAAAAAACTCGGCTTATTAAAAATTGATTTTCTTCAAGGAAAACTAGCTTATCGGCTAAACCATCTGCAAAATCAAAAGCAATTGTTGGCTAGAGCAATTGGATTAAAACCTAATTTTAAACCGGTAGTTTTAGATGCGACAGCAGGACTTGGATGCGATAGTTTTGTTTTAGCGCAGTTAGGTTGTCCCATCACTTTATTAGAACGTTCACCGATAATTTTTCTTTTATTGGAGGATGCTCTAAAACGCGCTTTAGTTCACCCAAAATTTCTATCTTTATCGGTTCAACTAATAAAAATCGAGGCACTTATTTACTTAAAGCAAATAACTTCCAATTTGCATTCATCTCCTGAAATTATTTACCTAGACCCAATGTTTCCTCATTCTAATAAATCTGCTTTAGTAAAAAAGGAAATGCGCTTTCTTCGACACCTTGTAGGGGAAGATAATGATGCGCCTAATTTACTGAAATTAGCACTCACATGTGCAAAGCGACGTGTCATAGTAAAAAGGCCTCGATTATCCAATTATTTAGCACAAATAAAACCCCATCATAGTATATTTGGTAAACAACACCGTTTAGATGTATATTTAACTCATTTTTCTAACTAACCATTGCCGGGCTTAAACAATGCTCCAGATTTACGGGATTCTCCAATAGATTAACTTTAAATAGCCCATGCGTACACGAAGTACTATTACTTCTTTGCCTAGCAGTTTCAGTTTGAGTTGTCACTTCATCAATATTTTCTAAGTTACTATTCTCATTAGCAGACGAAATATTCTCTTGTGAAATTTCAGATCTTATAAATGGTGTATCATTTTCAGATACAACTAAATTTTTCGATGATGATATTAATTCTTCAAGGCTTGACTCTTGTGTTTCTAAACTTTCAAGCAATGATACTGACAACTCTTTATTAATCTCAATAAGTTGTTCACTTTGGACAAAATATTCCATTACCCTTTCAACTTGTGTAGTTTTACTTTCAAGATTGTAAGCAAATAAATACCACGATGCGATAGCTAATGCACCTAGCGCTGTACCTACAATTAATATGATGGGAAAAAAAGCTGGCACTGCACTTGAAGTAACAATTCCAGCATATATAGCAGTTATAGGTCCCCACATAATCAGCCGAAAAACCAAACTACCAGTGCCTAAGCGTTTAATAATAGTCATGAAGCGATTTAAAGTTTTTTTAATTTTAGTCCAAAAGGGTTGTTCATCACTAAAACGACGTAACATCCGATCATAATCTTCTTGTAATATTTTTTTATTTCCTCTTTCATCTACTAATACTTTTATCTTATTTTCCAAGTCATCAAACCTTTTTTCATGGGCTTTCTTCGCCTTACCTGCCAAATAAACTCCATAACTGATACCTATCAAGAGAATTACTCCAGTAATAATTGCAGTTACTAAAAAACCTATGGGTGTAAAACTGGTCAAAGCGACTGTCGAGGGACACAACGCATAGGTAAGAATAATTTTTGTTGCATCTAAGAATACCCACCCCACAAATAAGGGTAAAAAACAGCCCTCAAGAAAACCCAAACAAATGGCATGGTATTTGCTAAAACGACGTTTTTTAATCACTGCTTGTAACTTTTTCATTAAAAATGAATTTTTTAATTCTACAGTTGAACTAGCATCTTTTCTTTCTCTAAATTTTAAATATACATTTTGTTTATTTAAAAGAACTAATTTCTTTTCAAGCATGTATTTATGTTGTGCTTCAATTGTTTCCTTTTTCATGTTTTGAGTGATGTTGAATGTTTGATTGGTCTTGATAAGGTTAATAATTAATAAAAAAGGTAAAGCAACACATAAGCTTATGCCCAATGGGATAATTGAAATCAGCGCAACCGTAACAACGGGAGCAATTGGAATAAAATAAAAAATAAACAGTAAAATCCAATAAATAAAACTAGCCTGACCGAAAGCAGTCAAAATACAGGAAATAATTTTTTTGTATCTTTTATCAAGTGATATTTTTTTTATAGTAATTTCTGAATTAGCTGCTATTAAAGGATATACCTTATTAAAAAATTTTTCCGCGTAATTTTCTGCCAAACCAATAGTCCAATTATTATTATTTTCTTTAATTTTAAAAATTTTTAATTCTGCTTCGCAATTTAATAGTCGACAAACCTGTTCTGTAGTTTTTTTATATATCTTATCCAGTGTTTCTTCCTTTGAATATTTCTTTAAAATTTCATTTAAAGCATTGAGCTGTTCTCTTTCTTTTCCTGAAGCAAAAAAACGGCGTCTCCAACAAGCAAATCTTGAAATACCACGAGAGTAAAAATAAGCGGCGGTTATTAAATCCTTATAGGTGATGGGATCATCAGGATTTTGATTATCTTGATCAATTTCACCCATTTTATCTTTAATTTCCTCTTCATTAAATGATTTAAATAATCTGGAAAAATAAAAATAATTACTGTTTCGCTCTATTTCACGTAATTTACAATATTGAATTATGTAGATGCCTATCGAAATAGCAAATAAACCAAGACTTCCCAATGCACCATCGATAATTCCTACAAATTTACTGTTATTAATGGCATCAAAAAACTTAAAATCTTTATCACATGCACTTTCAATCACACTTACATTAATAGAAGGTGTAGCTACCACTTCATCTAAAGAACAAAGACAACTATTAAAAATAGGAATTTTTGTTTTAGGGCTCACCAACCAAACTGGATCTTTTTTTAATAGCGATTTCTCCCCTTCTGAGTTCGGTCCCGATAAACTTCTTTGTCTTTCTAATCTTCTAGGCGTACTAGAACCATTTCCACCAAGTTCGGATGTTATTCTTACTCCCTGATTATGTTTTCTTTCAATGGAAAATTGATCGACCATAAGAACTCCTTTTGAGATTTAGTGGATTACAATAGCCAATTTTTATATATGTTTTTTTAAGGTTTAGTATATATTATTTTTTGAAATTTAATTATCATAAATTTGAAAAATTAAAATTTTTTATCCGATTAAATACAGCACATCTTTTTTTAATAGTCAATTTCGTTTAGACTTTGCTTAATATGAAATCTTTTTTGAAATGGGCAGGAAACAAACATCGAATTCTCGATAAACTTAAATTTTATTTACCTAAAACTGATCGTTTAATCGAACCTTTTTTAGGTTCTGCTACTGTCTTTCTTAACACTTCATATCCTACTTATGTGTTAGGTGACAGCAATCTTGATTTAATTCAATTATATAAATATTTGCAACAAGAAGGTCAATTTTTTATCGATTATTGTCGATTTTTTTTTCATGATAATTTTAATACTGCCGACGAATTCTATCGTTTACGTCGTTTATTTAATGATTGTAAAGAACATCGTAAAAGAGCTGCTTTATTATTATATTTAAATAAACATTGCTTCAATGGATTAGCGCGGTTTAATCGAAAAGGGGAATTTAATACTCCTTTTAGTTACTATAAAACTCCTTATTTTCCTGAGAAGGAAATGCAATATTTTTATGTGCATGCAAAAAGAGCGAAATTTATTCATGGAGATTTTTTATCCACGCTAGAATATGTAAAGCAAGGAGATGTAATATATTGCGATCCTCCTTATGTTGGATTATCTAAAACTGCAAATTTTACACAATATACGTCTGAAGGATTTAGTCATACCCAACATATTTGCCTAGCAAGCACTGCAAGAAATTTGGCCGAAAATGGGGTTCGAGTGATAATTTCCAATCATGATACAGAATTTACTCGTGAAATTTATACAGGTGCAACAATTATTTCATTAATAGTGCAACGCAACATTAGCAGTAAAGGATCAGAACGAAAAAAAGCTAAAGAACTATTGGCTATTTTCTCCTAACTCTTTTTACTAGCGTTTAAATAAAATATTTCTTTCTTCAACAGAATAATTTATTTATCTCTAAATTCAATCCGAATTGGACTACCGATAATTTTCAACGTCTTGCGATAAAAATTTTCAAGATAACGCCGATAAGATTCCGGTAAAAAACTAGCATGTTGCCCATGGATGAGGATTACTGGGGGATTATATCCTCCTGGATGAGCATAGCGTAATTTAACACTTCGTCCGCGACTCAAAGGAGGCTGATGTACGCTTACCGCTTGTTCTAATAAACGGGTTAAGCGTGATGTAGATAAAGTATGCGTTGCAGACCGATAGGCTTGTTGGATTAATGCGAATAAATTACCAACACCCGTTCCATGAAGCGCTGAAATAAAAATAAGTTTTGCGAATGATACAAATTGTAAACGCCGATCCAAATCTTTTTTGACTTGCGCTCTTTGTTCATTAGACAAGCAATCCCATTTATTTACAGCTATGATAAGCGCTCTTCCACTTTCCAGAATAAATCCTAAAAGATGCAAATCTTGTTCACTTATGCCTTTCTGTGCGTCAATCACCAATAAAACTACATTACTTGCCTCAATAGCCTGCAAGCTTTTAATTACAGAAAATTTTTCTATCTCTTGTACCGTTTTTGATTTTCGACGAATGCCTGCGGTGTCAATGAAAGTATACAATTTACCCTGATATCCTACATCGTTTGCAATACTATCACGAGTAGTCCCCGGCTGATCAAAAACAATAGCTCGATCTTCTCCTAAAATCCTATTTAATAGGGTTGATTTACCTACATTTGGTTTTCCTATGATAGATACCTTTATTCTTGGAACAGCATCTTCTTCTAAAAGCGCATGTTCCATGGCTAAAGTTTCAATATTAAGGAAATGACTTAATACCTTTTCCATTAATTCTTGAATCCCTTGACCATGAATTGCAGAAATATTTGCAAGTGATCTCGTATGAAAACCTAATGGTGAAAACTCACTTTGTAATAAAACAGGATCTAAGCCTTCACTTTTATTAATCACTAATGTAATTTTCTTATTTAGCCGACGTAAAAGTTGTGCTAATTGCTGATCCAATACTGACAGACCTTCTCTTCCATTAACTAAAAATAGAACATGATCGGCCTCAGTAATGGCACGTTGGGTTTGCTGTTCCATAAGAAAAGCAATATCTTTTTCTTTATTTCCAGTTAACCCTCCCGTATCCACTACGATGTACGGTTGATTTCCTACAACCCCTTTGCCATAAAGTCGATCTCGAGTTAAACCGGGAATATCTGCAACTAAAGCATGTCTAGTTTTAGTCAAGCAATTAAATAAACTCGACTTTCCTACATTGGGTCGCCCTACAAGCACAATACTAGGCAACGCAGAAGTGGTCATACAGGTAAGCTTGTATGCGTCCAAGCAGATAAGCCACCTTCCCTAGTTAAGATACATACCATCGGATAATCCACGACTGGATCTGCTATAATACTGGCATTTTCATGAACAAGATCCCTTGCTAAAAGATGGCCATCTGATTGAGCAAGCCAATGAATATAGCCTTCTTGGTCACCTATAATTAAACTATTGCCATATAAAGCCGGAGCAGTTAAACCTCGATGTTTTAATACCTGTTGCTGCCAAAGCAATTCACCCGTGGAACGATTGAAGGCCCATACACCGCCATTAGTGTCTGTTATATACAAGCTTCTTCCTATTGTAAGACCTGAATAACTTGAAAAATTTCTTTGCCATAAAATTCGTCCAGACCGTAAAGAAACTGCTGCTAGTTGCCCTTGATAAGTCACTACGTAAATTACATCGCAAGATAACATTGGATCCGCAGCTATATCAATTAATTGATCGGCGGCAGTCACCCCTTGTGGAAACGCGATATTTCGCTCCCATATTAAACTACCGTTCCTTAGATTCAGCGCGGCTAATTTACCATCTGAAAAACCAACTATAACCCTATTATCTATAATTTGTGGTGCGCTACTTGGTCTTAGGATTAACATAGGTGAACCATGCTCATAGGACCATAATGATTCACCGTTTTGTAAGTCTAATGCTAATACTTGCCCATCTACCGTTTTAAAAATAACTTGACCTTGTCCGATAGCGGGGGGAGCTAATACTTGATTAGGCAATATTGCTTGCCATAAGACATCTCCTGTATCTGCCGCTAAAGCCATCACTTTAGGTTGCTTAGTAACGATAACAACTATTCTACCATTAACAGCTGGGCCACTCGTAATAATTTGCTTAATATTTTTTTGCCATATTTTACGACCATGGGCTAAATCTAAAGCAGTTACAAGACCGGATTTACTTGCAACAAAAATTTGATTTTGTTGAATAACAAGCCTTAAATGTAAATAGTCATCGTCCATACCTCTGCCGGTTGCTATAGACCATATTAATACTGGTTGAAGTTGGAAAGGATATACAGTCAAAGGTGCTGGCATAGGTGTATTATCATCCCCTAAACCCGCACAAGCTGTTAAAAAGAATACGCAAATAAAAATACCGAAAATATAAATTTTATTCATTAAATTTCTCATCAAGCGTAAGCCAAATTATTAATTTTCATTTCTAACAGAGGTTGCTCAATAATATTTTCAAAAGCTTGCTCAGAAGCTAAATAACTTTGGAGTGCTTCTTTGCGATGGCCTAAATTATTAAGAATATCTCCCCTTTCCTCCAAAAAAATCGGAATATAAGCCTTATCTTCATTTTTAGATAGTAAATTCAACGCTTCTTTTGCTTGATTTTGATTTAATAAAATTCGTGCTAAACGTAACCGTGCGATAGATTGTAAATCTTGATCACGACCATGATCAATAATCGAAACTAATCTATTCGCAGCCTCAATTAAATTATTTTGATTAACTGCTAGTTTAGCTAATTGTAAAGCCGCTAAAGATGCATAAGGAGTATATGGATAATTTTTTAATAATCCATCTGCTAAATTATTGAGAATAGAGATTTTTTCACCCGTGGCTATTGATACCACTAAACGTTCATACTGCATTGATGCTAGAAGCAAATTATTTTCTTTTTCTTGACGCCAATAATTCCAGCCCCAACTAATAAAAACAGCAAAAATAATACCTACTAAAATTCCGACGCCATATTCACGGCACCATTTTTTTACATTTTCAGCTTGTTCTATTGCAATTAATTCATTCATGTATTAAACATTCCTGCAGTTTTTTTAACGCCTGATCTTGGGAGACGATTTCTTGTGGACTTTTTTCTCGTAAGTTTTTAATAATGAACGTGTTAGACTTTACTTCATCATCCCCTAAAATTAAAGCAAAACGCGCCCCACTTTTATCTGCCCGTTTAAATTGAGATTTAATCCCATCTCCGCTCACATCAAGCATCAAACTAACAGCAGACAACTTTGCTCGTAAATATTCTGCAAAAATTAAAGCTTTTTGAATAGCATTATCATTTATTGTAATAAAATAAATATCCGGAACAGAGATGGATGTTGCAGAATTTAATTTAGGTAATAAGTTAATTAAGCGTTCTAAACCTATGGCAAAACCCACTGCCGGTGTAGCATGTCCACCTAGATGTTCTACTAGTTTATCGTATCGACCTCCTGCACAAACTGTATTTTGAGCAGCTTGCTGTTCATCTGTCAAAATCCATTCAAAAACTGTTTTATTATAATAATCTAAGCCTCTGACCAAACGAGGATTAATGGTAAAATTAATATGTGTATTCGTAAGTATTTCTTGTAAAGTACTAAAATCTTGTTGAGAATCAGAATCAAGGTAATCAAGTAACTTAGGTGCTTTTTCAATGAGCTTCTGCATCTTGGGGTTTTTACTATCCAAAATACGTAATGGATTGGTTTGTAATCGCCGTTGAGAGTCCTCATCTAAATATTTTAGATGTTTAGTAAAATAATTAACTAAGCTTTCTTTATGTGACTTACGTGAAATTGAAGATCCCAATGAATTAATTTGCAAGCTTAGTTGATGTTTTAAACCTAATTCATCCCAAAGACGTGCTGTCATCAAAATTAATTCGGCATCAATATAAGGACGACCCATACCAAACACTTCCATGCCAAATTGATGGAACTGTCTATAGCGGCCTTTCTGAGGTCGTTCGTGCCGAAACATGGGGCCTAAATACCACCAACGTTGAATTTGATTGTAAAGTAAACCTTGTTCTATACCGGCTCGAACACAACCCGCAGTTCCTTCAGGTCTTAGAGATAAACTTTCGCCATTACGATCAATGAAAGTGTACATCTCCTTTTCAACAATATCAGTTACATCTCCAATACAACGTTTAAACAACTCGGTTTTTTCTAGAATAGGAAAACGAACTTCTTGGTATCCATATTGCTTAGCAAGTTTACGCAAACTATTTTCAACTTTCTGCCATGTAAAAATTTCCATCGGCAGAATATCATTCATGCCACGAATCGCTTGTATTTTTTCTGTCATAATTAATAATATAGTTGTTTATTTTTATGTTTGGTTTTTAATTTAGGTGTGTGAATTAATGCTTTATAGGCGTCAGAGTTTGGGAATCTTGTTTGTAACATTAAAGCATAACTACCTGCAGCTGTTTGATTTCCTAAATTTCTGGCTAAAACGGCACCCAACCATAAAGCATTGGCTGTAGGCTCTTTAACAAGCTGCATATAATGACCTAAATATTGCTGAGCTTGTTGATAGTTTTTGATTTGATAATTTATTCTTCCTAATTCCAACCAAGAGATCGCCCGTTTTGGGTCCTGAGTAATTGCTTGTGTAAAATAACCCAAGGCTTTTTCAGTATTAGGTATCTGCATAGCACATAAACCTGCATTTTCATAGACTTGAGCCGTATTAAGATAGCTAGGATCTTGTAATGCCAATAAAAAGTGTTGATCCGCTTCCGAGTAACGACCACGACGACACAAAAAAGTACCATAATTATTTTGTGCAGCACCGGACTTTGGATTAAGTGTTATCGCTCGACGATAATAGGCATCTGCAGAAGACAAACTTCCAGTACTTTCTAGGAAATAACCCATTGCCCCTTTTGCCTGTAAGGATCCAGGTGATTGTTGTTCAGCGAGCAATAATTTTTGATGCGCACGTTGTACATCACCATTTTCTAAATAAGCTAAACCTAGCTGAACATTTACATCGGATGCTTGCGGACCGAATACTTGTGTTTTAGATTTTGAAAAAACACCACAAGCCGTAAGCGTTACTATTAAAATAATGATGATGAATTGCTTTAATATCGAAATCATTTACTCTCCCATTTTTAAATTCCATCAAATTCATGCAGATGATTCAATTAAAATAGGAATCACTTTTTGACGTTCTCTGCTACGGTAACTTTTATCTTGAACGCGTCCTACTAATTGGCCACATGCTGCATCAATATCGTCACCTCTGGTTTTTCGCGTTATTGCGTTAAATCCAGCTCTCATTAAAATATTCTTAAAATTTTCAATTGTTGGAAAAGAAGAACAACGATAAACCGTATCAGGAAAAGGATTGAAGGGAATTAAATTTACTTTAACAGGAATGCCTTCTAAAATTTTTATTAATTGCCGCGCATGTTCAGGTTGATCATTAATTCCTTCTAGCATGACATATTCCATTGTAATACGTCTTCTATTATCCCCTTTAAAATAATTTCGACATACTTCTAATAATTCAGCAAGAGGATATTTTTTATTGATAGGAACTAAACGGTCCCTTAGTTCGTCATTAGGTGCATGTAAAGATACCGCAAGGGCTACTTCACTTATTTCAGATAAACGTCTCAATGCAGGAACTATACCTGAAGTACTTAAAGTAACACGGCGTTTAGAAAAACCATAGGCAAAGTCATCCATCATTAAATTCATTGCTTTAACAACATTATCAAAATTTAATAAAGGTTCTCCCATGCCCATCATCACAATATTACTGACAGTATGGTCATGCCATAAAGATCCATCTGACAAACTTCGCACTGCTAACCATACTTGCCCAATAATTTCTGCTACGGTTAAATTACGACTAAATCCCTGTTGCGCGGTTGAACAAAAACTACAATTCAATGCACAGCCTACTTGTGATGAAACGCACAAAGTGCCTCTATTTACCTCAGGGATAAAAACAGTTTCGATACAATTACCATCACTCAGTCGCAACAACCATTTTCTAGTGCCATCATCAGACTGTTTTTCAAAAACTATTTCTGGTAAATTGATTTGTGCTAATGATCTAAGTTTTGAACGCAATGATTTACTTAAATCACTCATCATCTCGATATCCTTACCCTTTTGATGAATCCATTTTAAAACCTGCTGCGCTCGATAAGGTTTTTCTCCTAATTCTTGAAAAAAGAGCTCCATCCCATCTCGATCAAAATCGAGTAAATTTTTTAGGGGTACGTTCATTATTTAAAGCCTTCACCAAAACATTGATCTGGCGTGAAAAAAAAAGCAATTTCTTGTTTAGCTGTCTCAATACTATCGGATCCATGAACTGCATTTTGACCAACACTTTCTGCAAAATCTGCACGAATTGTACCTGAGAGTGCTTGTTGTGGGTCAGTAGCTCCCATCAATTCACGATTTTTTAGAATCGCATTAACTCCCTCTAAAACCTGTATCATCACTGGCCCTGAACACATAAACTCAACCAATTCATTAAAAAAAGATCTATCTTTATGGATTTCATAAAATTTTTCAGCTTGATCTTTCTTCAGCCTCTCCATTCTGGCTGCAATAACTTTTAATCCCGAATTTTCAAATCTTTTAGTAATCTCGCCAATACAATTTTTTCTTACCGCATCAGGCTTAATAATAGAAAGGGTCTTTTGAATTGTCATAAATGTCTCTTACTTTTGTTCTAACTAATTATTTATTTTTAAGAATAAATGTTTACTCGCAGCAATTGGGTTTTTGGGTTGACCACGCTATGAAGCAATCTGCGTGTATAATATACATAAGAATTGCGAGTTGAGCGGGCAACACAGGCAAAAATTCAAGTGCGAAGAGTATATTATACAGACTTAATAGCCCGGGACTATAGGTTTAATATGACTATATCCTCTGCAGGATGTTTCAGAGATCTTAAGGGTCTTATAAGAATTCGTTTTCTTAAAAACCCCTGTTGTTAATGCATTGAAAAATGCTTACGAAATTTTCGAATTTCATCTAACTAAAACCCTACTCAGCCTTTTGAAGCAAGTTCAGCATTCTATCCGGGAAATCCGTTAATATACCATCTACCTCTAAAGCTAGTAGTCTTTCCATTTCTTCTACTTCATTGACCGTCCAAACATCCACCCGTATATTTTTTTTATGCGCCGCTTTTACAAAATGTGCAGTTACCATCTCATAAGGGACTTCTAAGGCAGTAGCAGATAATAAAAAAGGACGAGTTAAAAATAGTTTGCTCAATTTAGAAAAGCGATCCAGCTCAGCTTGTGTACCTGCGGTAGCAATATTATGACAAAGCCTGCGCACTACTTTCATAGTCCGTGAGTTAAAAGCAGAAATTAATACCTGTTTAGTTTTTTTATGCTGATTTATAAGCTCCCTTAAGGCCGCTACAATAGGTGGATCATTTTGTTTTATCTCTATATTGATAACTTGCTTTGGAAAAGCAGCAAAAATTTCATTTAAACTTGGAATTTTTATTCCTTGATCCCGAAAAGGAAATGTATGACCTTCATCACTAGTCCAACGATACCCTGCATCTAATTTTTTCAATTCAGCTAATGTGAGATCTTGTACTAATCCTTTAGCATTCGTTGTACGATCGACTGATTCATCATGGATAGCAACTAAAACCCCATCCCGAGTCATATGAATATCAATCTCACTTAAATCTGCTCCTAGTTTTGCAGCCTCCTGCAATGCAAATAAAGTATTTTCAGGCCATAATCCCGCTCCTCCACGATGAGCAATAACAAGCGGTTTTGCATTAACCTGATAAAGTGGAAACATACAAATCCCATAATACTTAGTATAAATATATCTTTGTTTGATAAAAAAATATGATAAAATATTCCCCATTTATAGCATGTAAAGCCTTAAAATACTAACTCAAAGCTTACTTGTATCCTTGTCCAATGAGGTCTTTTTTCCATGAAGGAATACCATTATACTCCTATATCCACGGAGTCTACACGATCTACCTTTTTCGACTACATTAATAATATTAACATCCCTCCGATAGATTATTTTGCTGTAGGTATAGAGAATCATGCTCAAAAAAAACTCACTTCTCTTATTTCCAGATTAGAATGGCAAATTTATTTCGATAAAAACCAAATAACCAATAATGATCCTTTAATTCAAGCTAAAAAATTATCTCAAAGAAATATTATACCTTTTTCAGAAATAGACTATATTGATTCGTTAGGAAAAGAAGTCATGCGACAACGATCATTATATGGTATGAAAAATGGTTTAATGCTTATACATAAACAACATCATCTAAACTATATGATTGTATTAGCTACCGGACTTTCGAAATTTAATCATTTTAGCTTTCTCACTAAATACTATACTCAAATTACTAGACTTAAAAATGACCTAACTAAGATCATTGAGAGAGAAAGTAACTATGCTCTTCGTACTTGATTTTATCTGTGTTTGCTTAGCTCGCAATTTATATATAATACACGCTCCCATCGATCCTTTTTTATGGCATTTTTCAAAGCTCTCCTATGAGTACATTTTGTGCTGAAAGATGTTATTTTCATCCATTCAACTATTCGTCTTTTCTTCGGATCCAGATAACCGCTGCAGCGGATTCTATATCCGCATCAAAAATAATAGGTTCTGCCGTTCTTCCAAGCGGATTCAAACAAGCAAGATTAAAACGTCCTAACGAATCTTTAAAAAGTCGCCGGAAATATTGTCCACCATCCTTCAAATAAATAATACAGTCCTTATTGACGATGGAATCAAATTCGTTGCAGGGTCTAAGCCTCCCACCCACATAATCTCCAGCTCGATAATGGGGGCTCATTTCATCATTAGAAACTATCATAACTACCGCATTAGCGTATCGATCTCGAAATTCCTGAGCATCTCGCATCATAGCAATCTCATCATCTGCATCGATAGGTAAGTTAATAATTTCGCTAGGCATTGCAAAATAATGGCCTAATGAAAGCCTAACCGTAGGATCTAACCCTTTGCCATCTGCTATCCAAGCTTCATCAACTATTAAACCTTCATTTTTATAGACAGCTACACAGCGTTTAATACCATTTTTAGAAATTTTGATCATACTATTTTCCCAAGATTTCAAAGTAATTTCTGGCAATTTATATTTCTTTTCTATATACGCCCGAGTCAACCGCAAAATTGAGCGTAAATATTTAAGTCTTGTGCCGGGAGTATCTAAATTACGTTGAAGTAATGCCTTGGACATAATAGTCAGTCTCCTTGTTAAGAGATATTTATTAAACTTAAAAAAATTATTTTAACTCAAGTAGTTAACTAAAAATAGATAATAAATGCTAGCCTACTCAGGACCAAATATGGTTTTTTATTTTTCGGCTACTAGACTTCGGGGGGGGGTATAAGGTACCTTCTACGCAATTTTATTTAGTTTTATTATTTTTTGTATTATGAAAACGATTCAAGAAGGGTTAACGTTTGACGATATACTATTGCTCCCAAATCATTCAGTGGTTTTACCTAAAGATGTATCGCTTGAAACACAATTAACTTCTAAAATTAATTTGAAAATCCCTTTGATTTCAGCAGCCATGGATACCGTCACGGAAGCAAAGCTTGCAATAGCACTTGCTCAAGAAGGTGGCTTAGGCATTATTCATAAAAATATGGCTATAGATGCCCAAACCCAACAAATTAGAAAAGTAAAAAACTTTGAAAATGGAATGGTAAAAAATCCTATCACTGTTGCTCCAGAAACCACTTTAAGAGAACTACTTAAACTAATGGCAACTTACTCAATTTCAGGGATACCCGTTATCGAAAAGGATCAGTTAGTCGGTATAGTCACACATAGAGATATACGGTTCGAAGAAAGCTTAGATCAGCCCGCATCTCAAGTAATGACACCTAAAGAAAGACTCATCACGGCTAAAGAACAAGCTACGTCAGAAGAAATAATAGATTTACTGCATCGCCATCGTTTAGAAAAAATCTTAATTGTCGACAATCAATTTCGATGTCGTGGCTTAATGACAGCAAAAGATTTGCAAAAAACTAAAGAAAAACCCTTCGCAACTAAGGATCAACGCGGACAATTATGCGTAGGTGCGGCTGTAGGTATAGGTGACAGTGCTAAGAAACGCGCAATATCTTTGATTGAAACTGGTGTGGATATACTCTGTGTTGATACCGCACATGGTCATGCACAAAGTGTTATCGATATGATCAAGTGGTTAAAAGATGAATACCCAGATGTTTCTCTCATAGCAGGAAATATTGCTACTGCTGAAGCAGCACAAGCTTTAGCTACAGCAGGCGCAGATGCTATAAAAGTGGGGGTGGGGCCTGGGTCAATTTGTACAACTCGAATTGTAACGGGTGTAGGCGTTCCTCAAATTACAGCTATCATGAATGTTTCTGCTGCTCTAAAGGGCAAACCTGTAACTATTATCGCTGATGGTGGAATTCGTTATTCAGGAGATCTTTGTAAAGCATTGGCAGCTGGTGCACATGCGGTCATGATTGGCAGCTTGTTTGCAGGCACTGAAGAGGCGCCTGGAGAAATAGAACTTTATCAAAGTCAACCTTACAAAGCATATCGTGGCATGGGCTCTTTAGGAGCCATGCAGCAAGGATCATCCGATCGTTATTTTCAAGATACTTTGGAGTCAAACAAACTCGTCCCTGAAGGCATAGAAGGAAGAATACCCTATAAAGGTCCTTTGCAAGCAGTTATTCACCATTTATTAGGTGGAGTTAGAGCGGGTATGGGCTATACAGGAAGTGTTGATCTTGCTGATCTCCATAAAAAAGCACAATTTATAAAACTAACAGCTGCTGGCATAAGAGAAAGCCATGTTCATAATGTGGCAATTACCAAAGAAGCTCCTAATTATTACCGAGAAGATTGAATATTTTTTTAAACTAATTCTCAAAGTAATTCTTAGCATTTTTTATGAAAACTAATTAAATCTCGAATAAAAACGGAGTGTACTTAAGATGACTATTCCTAAAGAACGAATACTAATTCTCGATTTTGGCTCACAATATACGCCCCTAATTGCTCGACGCATCCGTGAATTACATATTTATTGCGAAATTTACCCTTATGATATCCCCGAGTCAGAAATTTTAGCTTTTGCTCCTAAAGGAATTATCCTATCAGGCGGCCCTGAAACAGTTACTTTAGATACAACTCCCCGAGCACCAAAAATAGTATTTACCTTAGGCTGTCCAGTTTTAGGTATTTGTTATGGTATGCAAACCATGGCTGATCAACTCGGCGGTAAAGTCGTTTCCTGTGCAAACCGAGAATTCGGATATGCCCCTGCTTTAGTGGCAACAGAAACTGAACTATTAACCTATATTCAAGATAACCCGAAAAAAGAAAAAGATGCATTGTTGGATGTCTGGATGAGTCATGGTGATCATGTTGAACAACTTCCTCCAGGTTTTGTTGTTATATTAAATACTCCGAACACCCCTATTGCTGGCATGGCTGACACGACGCGTCATTTTTATGGTTTACAGTTTCACCCAGAAGTGACTCATACCCGTCAAGGAAAAAAAATATTGGCTCGCTTTGTAGAAAAAATTTGCCAGTGCCAACCGAGTTGGACAGCGCCTAAAATTTTAGAACATGAGATTGCTGAAATAAAAAAGAGAGTAGGTAAGGAAAAGGTTTTACTAGCACTTTCAGGTGGTGTTGATTCTACTGTATTAGCAGCATTATTACATAAAGCTATTGGTAAACAATTATTATGTGTCTTTGTTAATACCGGTTTACTACGTATTATCGATAAAGACTCTGCGATACAAGCTTTAGCTGATGATATGGGTATCTCTGTTGTAAAAATAGATGCCTCTGAACGTTTTATAAATGCCTTAAAAGGAATTACCGATCCCGAAGAAAAGCGTAAAACCATAGGTAATTTATTTGTTGAAATATTCGAAACTGAAGCCAGTAAATACCCAGATATTGCTTGGTTAGCGCAAGGAACTATCTATTCTGATGTCATTGAGTCTGCTGGCACTAGTACTCAAAAGGCTCATGCTATTAAATCTCATCATAATGTAGGTGGACTTCCGGATACCCTTAAACTTAAGTTATTGGAACCCTTACGTGAATTATTTAAGGATGAAGTGTGTGAACTGGGCTTAGAATTAGGTTTGCCATCAGAGCTCATTTATAAACATCCTTTTCCGGGCCCTGGATTAGCTATACGCGTTTTAGGGGAAGTTAATCAAAAAAATATTAACCTTGTCCGTAAAGCCGATCTTATTTTACAAGAAGAGTTACGTGAGCAAAATTATTATAACAAAATAAGCCAAGCATTCTGTGTTTTTTTACCGGTAAACTCTGTGGGAGTTATCGGAGATGCTCGTCAATATGCCCCAATTATCGCGATCCGCGCTATAGAAACCATAGATTTTATGACAGCTCGCTGGGCACATCTGCCTTATCATTTACTTGAGACTGTATCAAATCGAATTATTAATGAAGTGCCTGGTATTTCTCGAGTAGTTTATGATATTTCAGGTAAACCTCCTGCGACGATAGAATGGGAATAAAACACTCTTTTCTTGAAATTCAAAAGCTAGTAGGAAGCGACACACCCATCAACAATTTTTTGGGAATACCGCAAAAAGAATTGAATATTGGACGGCAATATAGTCAAAATTTAAGCGTGAAAAGTATATTTTTGACTTTAACTCATCTGTTCAATAGACTTCATACTCATACTTCATAGAAGTAGCGACTTAACCTATGCTGCAACTTGTTAAAAATTGGTTTTCCCGATATTTTCTTGATCCAGAATTGGCTATTTTATGGCTATTCCTATTATTCATTATCATTGTTTTTGCTTCTTTAGGTAAAATTTTAGCTCCAGTGTTTGTCAGTGTCGTTATGGCCTATTTACTACAATGGCCGATTAGCTCCTTAGAAAAGTTGCATTTACCTCGAATTGCTGCAGTTTTAGGAGTGTATATTAGTTTTGTAGGTTTAGTTATCTTGGCGATTGTGGGTTTGTTACCATTATTATTTCGCCAATTAAATAACTTAATTAGTGAACTACCTGTCATGGCTGCAAAAGGTCAAGCACTACTATTGTACCTCCCTACTCGTTACCCAGGCTATACATCCGCCAGTCAAATTCAAGAATGGATCGCTCAGTTTAAGAGTGAATTAACTCATACTGGACAAGGAATATTATCTGCATCATTAGGTTACATTCCCAATGTTATCGCCTTTGCCATTTATTTTGTATTGGTCCCTTTGTTAGTGTATTTTTTCTTACTCGATGAAAAAAAAATAATCAACTGGCTAACTCAATATTTACCTGAAAAGCGTCGATTAATTTCTCAAGTCTGGACAGAAGTACTTACCCAAACAGGTAATTATGTAAGAGGGAAAGCTTTAGAAATGTTGATAGTTTGGATAGTTACTTATCTTTCATTTGCAATACTTGGTCTTCAGTACGCTATATTACTCAGCGTATTAGTTGGAATTTCGGTGATTATCCCTTATATAGGCGCAGTTATGGTAACTATTCCTGTCCTTATTATCGGATTTTTAGAATGGGGATGGACAGCGCATTTTGCATATCTGGTTGCGGTTTACACATTAATTATCACATTGGATGCTAATGTCTTAGTTCCCTTTTTATTTTCTGAAGCTGTTGATCTACATCCAATAACTATCATTATCGCTGTGCTCGTATTCGGTGGTTTACTAGGATTTTGGGGAGTATTTTTTGCTATACCTCTTGCTAGCGTGGTAAAAGCTATTTTAAATGCTATTTCTTACAAGAAGGTTCCTACACATAAAAATAAATTATGTTAAATCAATATACTCGTCGAAATTCAAATGCGAAGAGCATACTTTAACTTAATTCACCGACTGCTTGTAAAACTTCTTCTACATGACCAGGCACTTTGACCTTCCTCCATTCATGACGCAAAACACCTAATTTATCAATCAAAAAAGTACTTCGTTCTACTCCGAACGTTTTCTTACCGTACACAGTTTTTTCTTTTAACACATGATACAACTGACATACTTTTTCATCAACATCAGATAATAACTCAAAAGGAAATTGCTGATCTGACTTAAATTTTTCATGAAGTTTCAAGCTATCGCGCGAGATTCCTAAAATCGTTGTGTTTAGAGAAGCAAATTTTTTAAAATTTTCTGCAAAATCTTTTCCTTCCTGCGTACATCCCGGCGTACAATCTTTAGGATAAAAATACAAAATAATATTTTTATCTATTGAATCCTTTAAACCTATTATTTTACCGCTAGTGGCGGGTAAACTAAAATCAGGTGCAAATTTGTTTATAGCTAACATATCGACTAAATTATTTAAAGAAAAAAATATATCTAATTTTTTTGGGGCTCCATAGCTACATCAAAATTGTTTTCATCACAAAATACAATAAAGTGTTCACGAAAGTCCGCTACTAAATGATGCGCAGGAAAACCAAACGACAAAGATATACCAAGCATTGCTGCTTCTGTTATCGGAGCTTTATATGACTCTATATGAAGGTTGTAAAGTGTTACTTCCTGTTCAGATAAAAATTGGGTGATTTTCGCTAAAACGTCCGGTATATCAGGAGCCACAATGTAAGAAGAATAAGGAAAACTATCAGGTTGTGCCCCTCGAAATTGGGTACGTGCAACTAAAACCTGACCTTCATATTTTTTTATGAGTGTCTCAAATTTAGCGATGGTATTCCATGCTCCCCCAATCAACAAGGTCATTGTGACATGGGTTACAGTGGTATTTACACGCGCATCAACAATATGGCAACCGCTATGAGCAACCAACCTAAATACTTGGTCAATAAGTTGATTTTCATTAAGGCCTAGGACAACAACAACCAGGTTTTCCATAAATATTAATCATGTTTTTCTAACGAGCCGGTAGTCTATTCTTTTTTAAGGAGGTTGTCACTAGGGCGAGATAGGCCAATAGCTATTGCTGTACTTTAAACCATGTAAGAATTTTAGAAGGACTTTGATCCAAGCATTACACTTTTAAATTTACCCCCAATGATTCAAATTCTTAAGAACTATTTTTTAATTTGGTGGAGGCGGTGGGAATCGAACCCACGTCCGCAAGTCCGCTGCCTTTGGTACTACATGTTTAGTACAATCTTTAAATTTAATCGATCCATCTCCGATTGACAGGGGATTGACCGACGATTCTGTTTGGTTTTAGTAGCTTTCGCCTCAGAAGGGGCTAGACTACGAGCTTGTCAGTTATGACCACTACCTCCACATACAAGCCTATGAAGTTCATGGCGCCGGCTGCTGTTTAGGCAGACCAACGTTACAAAATTAACTACCTATTAGGCAGCAATAGCAACGTCTTTAGCGTTATAGTTAGCATCGTTTGCAACTATAGATTTACAACATGATTAACGAGGCAAAGTTGCATCCTCGACATGCACCTCAGGGTTTGTAACCGGCGTCGAAGCCAATCGCCCCCGAGCATTGATTATACCTCATTTATACAAAGCTTTCTGGTAAGCCTTAAAAAAATAAGGCAAAAAATTTAAATGTAGGTATTATTCTTACCTTGAATAACGACCTAAACGCATTTTTTCCCGCTGCCAGTCTTTTTCTTTGATACTAGCTCGTTTATCATGCTCCTGTTTCCCCTTTGCTAACCCTACTTTTAACTTAACCCGGTTTTTTTTCCAATAAAGCTTTAATGCGATAAGCGTATACCCTTTACGCATAATGCTTCCGGCAAATTTACTCAATTCACGTTCATTGAGTAGAAGCTTACGCGTACGAGTCGGATCAGGATGACTATGATGCGTAGATATTGTAGCAAGAGGAGTAATATGACAACCTAAAAGCCATGCCTCACCATTTTTTAGTACCACATAACTTTCCGTGAGTTGAGCTCGACCACTACGAAGACTTTTGACCTCCCATCCCTGCAAAACTAAACCAGCTTCGATAGATTGTTCAATAAAATAATCATGGCGAGCGCGTCTATTTAGTGCAATTGTTGTGTCTTGCAATGCTTTCTTAGAATTCATGGGATATACTTGTTAGCAATCATAGGCTCCAAGCATAGCAAACATAGTAACGATAGTCGCCCTGAACCTTAATTATGCCATTAATTCAACATTCTTTAGAAGTGCCTTACAATGTGTCAGAGATGTATAAGCTCGTCAACCATATCGAAAAATATAGTGAATTTCTTCCTTGGTGTACCGAAAGCCAAATCATTAGTCAGGATGAAGATAGTATACAAGCCCGTCTTACATTGACTGGTGGAGGGCTTTCGAAAAGCTTCACCACATCAAACAGGTTACAAAAAAACAAATTGATTGAAATTAGTCTAATCGATGGCCCTTTTAAACATTTAGAAGGGTATTGGTCTTTTGAAACAAGCCCCCGAGGATCTAGGATCAATTTAAACTTGGAATTTGAATTTTCTACGCGTTTGTTAGCACTGGCTTTTTCTCCTATTTTTGAGAAAGTAGCCAATACATTAGTACAAGCTTTTTCTGAGCGCGCTAAGCAGGTTTATGGGAATCGTAAATTTGAAAACAACATTTATCAAGACAATTAAATAGTCATGTCATTTTTTCAAGTTGAAGTGGTATTTGCCGATAGCCGGAAGCAAAAACTTATAAAAATTTCTGTCCCTGATGATACTTGTATCTCTGCAGTCATAGAACTTTCCGGTATTTTGTTAGACTTTCCAAGCATCGATCTAAGTAAAAATAAGGTTGGGATTTTCGGAAAATTATGCAATCTGCAGACTAAAGTCAAAGCAGGAGATAGAATAGAGATATATCAACCACTTATAATAGATCCTAAAAAAATTAGGATAAATCGTGCCAAAAAACAAAAAACGACTTAACAATTTTCTAAACTTTTTTATAGCGAAATAAAATCCACTATTAATTAAGTGCTGATTTTTCAATATTTTGTAAACGTCCGTTGGAAAAAATAAGCGTAACGCGTCTTTGAATAGGCTCACCATGACCTGGTTGAAGGAAATAAATATAATCCTGACGATCCGATTGAAAAGGAGACTGTAATACGCAACTACCCAATAGATAACGAACTTGCTCCTTAGTCATACCGAGTTCTAACTGGTCTATGGTAGACTGCTGCAGTATATTGCCTTGCTGGACATCCGGTCGATAGACAATATTACAACCAGTAATCAGTAATGTTAAAAATAAACTTATAAGCAACTTTTTCATAAATAAAAATAAACTCGTAATCTTAATTTCTACAAATGCTTAAAAACAACAAGAAAAAAGTTAAATAATCTAAAATCATCCCATACGAATTCATAGGAGTTTAGAGATAATCTAATGGATAATCAACAACTACGCCAAGCAGGTTTAAAAGTAACAGCCCCTAGATTAAAAATACTTGAATTACTTGAACAAGTTAAAACACGCCATTTAAGTGCCGAAGATATCTATAAAACTTTATTAGAGTCCGGTGAAGATATAGGTTTAGCCACAGTCTATCGAGTATTAACTCAATTTGAAAGTGCAGGTTTGGTTAAGCGTCAAAATTTTGAAGATTCTTATTCGGTGTTTGAATTGAACCAGGGGCCCCATCATGATCATTTAGTCTGTATCAAATGCGGAAAAGTTGACGAATTTGTTGATAAAATCATCGAACAACGCCAAAAGATTGTTGCAAAACAAGCTAATTATCAAATGACTGACCACAGTCTAATTATTTATGGGGTTTGTAATAAATGTTTTAAAAAGCAAAAACTTAAATTAAAAATAAATAATTTGGATAAAATAAAAGAACCGAGCTAGTCTACTTCTAAAATCTTTAGCGTATTGGTACCACCGGTAGTCTTTAATAAATCTCCATAGGTAATTAAAACTTTTTCTCCTTTTTGTAAAAACCCATGTTTCTCTAATTCTTTAATCGCTAACTGACCAATATTTTCTTTATGTACTTTATCAATATTAAAATATAAGGGATAAACGCCACGATACAATGCTAATCGGCGTGATGTTTTTAAACTATGTGCTAAACCGTAGATAGGAATTCCTGAACGAATCCGGGACATCCACAAAGGTGTCGCTCCTGATTCAGTTAAGGCAATAATAGCCTTAATATCATAATGATTGGCAGTGTACATAGCTGCCATCGCTATGGCTTCATCAGCGCGATAAAATTGGCATTCGACACGATGCCGAGATACACGTGTCTTAGCTTGCTTTTCCGCTCCTAAACAAATACGTGCCATAGCCATCACCACTAAAGCAGGATGATCTCCCGTAGCAGTTTCTGCAGATAACATAACGGCATCCGTACCATCTAGTACAGCATTCGCGACATCAAAAACTTCTGCTCGGGTAGGAATAGCATTATGAATCATTGATTCCATCATCTGCGTTGCTGTTATCACTGCTTTATCTAAAGATCGCGCCCGTTGGATGATATGTTTTTGCACAGCAGGTAATTCAGCATCACCAATTTCAACTCCTAGATCACCACGAGCCACCATCACTGCATCGGAAGCACGAATAATTTCATCAATAGCAGGAATAGCATCACTACGTTCTATTTTTGCAATCAATCCTGCATGGCCCTTTGCTTTCTTTAATAAATTTCGAGCTAGATTCATATCGGCTGCGCTGCGCGGGAAAGAAATTGCAATATAATCAGCATTTAATTTTACCGCTATTTTTAAATCTTTTTTATCCTTATCTGTCAACGCTACAGCAGAAAGCCCTCCGCCTTTTCGGTTAATACCCTTATTATTAGATAGTTCTCCACCTACTTCTACAAGGCAAAATATTTTATTTTTCTGTATTTTTTTGACTTTCAATACTAAACGTCCATCATCAAGCAACAACAGATCGTTACGATGGACATCTCGTGGTAACTGTTTATAATCAATACCTACTGATAATTCATCGCCAGCTTCCTTATCTAAATCAGCATCTAAAATAAACAAAGCATCTTTTTTTAAAAAAATAGAACCCTTTTTAAAACGCGCAATACGAATTTTTGGTCCCTGTAAATCCGCCATAATGGCAATTTCTCGACCCGCAGCTTTTGCACATTCGCGAACATAATTAGCTCGCTTAATATGATCTTCTGCTTTACCGTGTGAAAAATTCAAGCGTACCACATCTAAGCCTGCAGCTATCATAGCTTGTAAAACACCTGTTTTATCGGTTGACGGGCCTAACGTAGCCACAATTTTGGTTCGTTTAAATCGTATCATTGCTGTCTTCCCCTGTGCGTTCTTGTAATATCGCTAAAGCAGGTAAAATATTTCCTTGTATAAACTCAAGAAAAGCCCCTCCACCCGTTGATATGTAAGAAATTTTATCAGCAATAGCATATTTTTCGATGGCAGCCAAAGTATCCCCACCTCCTGCGATAGAAAAAGCTGGACTATTGGCAATAGCATAACTCAAAGCACGCGTCCCTTGTTCAAATGGGGCCAATTCAAAAACACCAAGGGGACCATTCCATAAAATACTCGCTGCTCGACGTACAAACTCGGTATAATGTATAATTGACTCTGGTCCAACATCTAAAATCATTTCATTCTTTTTTATTTCAGTTACCTTTTTAACAGTGGCCTCAGCGGTAACAGAAATTTCTGTTGCTACAATAACATCTGTCGGTAGCACAATCTCTACTTGTAGCTGTTTTGATATTTCTAAAAGTTTTTTTGCCTCATTTACCAGATCAATCTCAAATAAAGATCGACCTACAGAATACCCTTGTGCCACTAAAAAAGTATTGGCTATTCCTCCACCCAGAATTAATGAATTCACTTTATTAAGTAAAGACGACAATAATGTTAATTTAGTAGAAACCTTTGCACCGCCGACGATAGCTAATAAGGGTCTAGCTGGATTTTCCAATGCTTTACTTAATACTTTTAATTCCGATATTAATAATAAACCTGCACAAACCTGCGGCGAAAATTGTGCTACTCCCACGGTAGATGCTTCGCTGCGATGGGCTGTAGCAAAGGCATCCATGACAAAAATATCAGCCAATTTTGCAATTTTTTTAGCTAAAATAGGATCATTTTTCTTTTCTCCCGTTTGAAATCGAACATTTTCACACAACACGACTTCGCCAGGTGAAATTTTAAACCCATTCAACCAATCAGTGATGAATCTTACTGGATGACCTAATAACTCTTGTAATCGTGCTGCGATCGGGGCTAAAGAAAGCTCATGAGTAACAAATCCTTCCTTGGGTCTATCTAAATGGGAAAGCAAAATAACTGCAGCACCTTTCTTTAAGGCATATTGAATGGTTGGTAACGCGGCTTTAATCCGCGCATCACTGGTAATCATACCTTTATCTAAAGGTACATTAAAATCTTCTCGAATGAGAACACGTTGATTCTGTAAGTCTATGTCTTCTAAACTAATTAAAGCCATAAAAATTGCTTTTATAAAAGCATTAGTCTAACAAAAATTTAAAAGGAAAAAACTTTAAAAGTCATATTGAGATATAACACTAATGGCTGTTAACTTTAAGGTATCTAAAATAACCATCTGGCTGATAGTCTATAGTCAAACTAGGTTCTAATACAGGTTTTAATATTTTAGCCATACGACTTCTCTTTTTTATATACCTAGTCTTCATGTTAACACTATCAATAATTCTTTCCAAGCTAACCCAACTAAGCTCTCTATAACAGAAAATGCCTTGAAACCCATATTGCTTCAGATCAAAATTAAGGCTATTTTGTGGTCATGACAACTTTACATGGTTTACACGTCCTCATTACTCGCCCTGCTCTTCAAGCAAAAGATTTAGCAGCTCAAACTCAGTATTATGGCGGGGTAGCGGTTCATTTCCCAACGCTAGAAATTATCGCGACCAAAAATACAAAAAAAGTCTTATTAGGCATAAAAAAACTTAAAGAATATGATTTTGTTATTTTTATAAGCCCTAATTCTGTCTTTAATATTGCTAAATCTATCCAAAGTATTTGGCCTTTTTGGCCTGGAAATACTAAAACCTTTGCGACGGGACCTGGTACCGCATCAGCTTTAAAACAATGTGGCTTGCCTGGTGATCACTATCCAGAAAAGGATTTTAATGGCGCTGGCCTATTAAATCTTGCTGCGCTACAAGACATAAACCAAAAAAAAATTCTAATCTTAAAAGGTGAAGGTGGTCGATACTATTTAGTAAAAGGTTTAAAAGACCGAGGAGCTCTAATTGATAATTTAAGTGTTTACAAGCGACAACTGCCAAAAATTGATAAAACTGATATTCCGAATCAAGAATCAATTGGCGTCATTATTTGTACTAGTCACAGCGGACTAAAAAATCTAGTTAGCTTATTGTACCCTTACTGGCAGGATATTTTATTTAAAAAACAATTGCTCGTTATTAGTTCTCGACTTGCTGATAGTGCTAAGAAACTAGGTTTTGTCAAACCGCCCTTAATATCGGATAATGCAACAAATATAGCTATCTTACAAACTCTGTTTTCCTGGCGGGAGCAATCACTATGGAATCACAGCCCACACCCAATTTAGAAGAAACCGAAATAAAGATCAAAAAAAACAAGCCTTTACGTTCTAAAAGCTGTTTTACGGCTTGGTGTGCAATTGGATTGTTACTCATCACTTGGATTGGTTTATTTTTAGGCTTAAGTTTTTTTTGGTTAAAAAACAAAGCGCGAGTGAACGAATACCATAATCAACTATCTGTCCTACAAAATCAGATCGCGCAAAGTCAAGCTGATGACAAAAGTCATCAGCAACAAATCTCACAATTACAAAATTTTATAGAACAAAAATTCTCCGCTAACGATAATGTTATTTTGCTCGCAAACGTTAATCAGCTGATTCAACTAGCCCAGTATAATCTTATTTATTTTCATGATACCGACAATGCTTTGTCTGCATTGATGTTAGCCGATAAACAATTAGGAACAATAATAAGCCCAGATATTCGATTAGAAAATCTTCATCAATTATTAACTCAATATTTAACTAGCTTAAAAGCTTTACCTCATATTGAACTAACGACCAGTTTAGCGCAGATACAGGCTTTAAAAATGCAAATTACGCAATTGCCTTTATTGGCAACATCTAATTCTACTACCCCAAATCCTGATGTTTCTGTCAGTAATCTTTCGGGAAATAAATGGATGCGTATGCTTCAAAATAGTCTAGATAGCTTTCGACAGCTGATCATTATTCGACATTTAAATAAACCTATAGAACCTTTATTGCCAGAAACAGAACAGCAATATTTGCAACATAACTTACTTTTATTATTGCAACAAACTCAATGGGCATTAATACACCATGAACCAACTATTTATCAATCTAGTTTGCAAGAAATTCAAGAAAACATTAAGAATCATTTTGCATCTAGCTCGTCCAACACACAAGCAGTCCTGCAAAGTATTAATCAATTAAAACAAATCGATTTACAAAATCCTACTCTCGATTTAAATCCATTACTCGAGGCAATTTCGGTTATGAAGAAAACACCTAGCTATCCTAACGTTACTCCTGTTATTTCCTCTAGTCAAAAGGAATCCTCTTGATGTATCGGTTTTTTATATTTTTATTAGTTCTTGCCGTTTCAGTTTGGATTGGCGTTAAAATAACCGCCGACCCAGGTTATATACTAATTACTTGGCATCAACTTGCCTTAGAAATGCCATTATGGTTGGGTATCTTAATTTTAATCATTAACTTTATTTTAATTTACTATTTAATTCGGTTCTTTAACTATTTATTCATGCTTCCAAAACAATGGCGCCAGAATTTAGATAAAAAACGTTTACAAAAAACTACCGCCATAAATGATCAACGTCTGTTTTCTTCTATCTATCAAAAGCCACAAAACTGGCATAATATTTTAGAAATTTTACCTCAATTAGAAAGTAAAACCTGGATATCTAAAGCACAAATTCAACAAATACAGCAAGAAAGTTGTGAAAGTTTGTTAAGTGAAGAAAAGTATACTTACAATTTATCAACGTTTGAGGACATTTGGAACAATTTACCATCTAAATTAAAAAAAGATCCTTTACTGTTAAATTATTATGTTGAAGGCCTTATAAGACACCATGAAGACACAAAAGCTGAATTATTAATAGTAAAACAGTTAAAAAAACAATGGTTTGGTCCACTTGTTGCAACTTATAGCCTTATTAAAAGCTCAAACCCTGCGCATCAATTAACAATAGCAGAAAAATGGCTAAAAAAACATCCTGCTGACCCCTACCTTTTATTAAGTTTAGGTCGGCTTTGTAAACAGAGAAAATTATGGGGTAAGGCACGAGATTATTTAGAAAAGAGTTTAATCTACGATTCTTCTAACTTAGATACATATCTAGAATTAGGTGAGTTATCTGAAAATCTTGAAGAACCATTGCAAGCTTTAGCTTGGTTTAAAAAGGGATTAATTAAAAATTTACTTCTTAAAAAAGACAAGTCATAAGAATTCCAAATAACTAACACCAACAAAAACTCTTGTGAAGCTGTAATTATAGTTTGTTTAAATCATAGACATGTCCCTTTAACACTGTAGTAACAGGCCAGCCCCTCAAAAGACGTCCCGCAAAGGGTGACCACTGGCATTTAGTACTAAGACGCTTATCTTCAACTTTCTTTGCTAAAGATAAATCCACTAATACATAATCGTCTGGACAATCGGCTAAATTAAATATTTTTTTTGCACGTCGAGAAGTTAAATCCATTATATTGTCCAAAGAAAGCAGATTTTGATGATAGGCTTCAAATAATAATGGCAATGTAGTTTCTATACCTGGAACACCTGATGGACAATCACCATAAGCTTTAGCTTTTTCTTCTAGGGTATGTGGAGCATGATCAGAACCTATCGTATCAATAATACCGGATTTTATTGCAGAAAATAATGCCATTTGATGTTCAGGAGATCGCAAAGGTGGATTCATTACCGCCTTTCCTTTTAAATTTTGATAATCTGAACTATTCAAAAATAAATGATGCGGTGTCGTTTCTGCAAAAACTGGAAGTCCTTCCTCTTTTGCTTGAGCAATTAAATCAATTTCTTGACGGGTACTAACATGCAAAATATATAATTGCGTTCCATACAAACGAACGAGATGAATTGCTTTTTTAACGGCTAATATTGCTGCTGATTCATCACGAATTTTAGAATGTATTGAATATGGCTGATGCCCTTCAAATTTTTTTGCATTTTCTTTTAATCGCTGTTCGTCTTCTGCATGAACTGCTACTAACATATTTTCTTCGGCCGCTATCTTAAAAATAGCATGTAAGCTTTCATCGTCATCAATAACTAACCCGCCTGTGCTACATCCCATAAACACTTTAATACCAATAACCTGACCTTTTATTTTTTTTATTTCATTCAAATGATGTTTATCAGCACCAAAATATAAATAATAACGAAGAGGAATTCCTACTTCTTTTAACTGTTTATCAATAAGTGCTTTTTTTTCTACTAAAGCAATTTCTGTAACGGTGGGAGGAATAGTATTAGGCATATCAAAAACGGTAGTATAGCCCCCTTTGATGCTAGCCTTAGCTGCTGTTTTCCAATCTTCTTTGTATTCCCACCCTGGCATTCGGAAATGAACATGAGGATCAATTAATCCAGGCAGTTTTAATAATTGTTTGTTTATACGTTTCATCATAAACAAATTTCTTCTACTTGGTCGCGTTCAAATTGTTTTTCACAGTAAAAACAACGTAATTTCACCTGATTTGGTGATCCTTCGAGTTTAAAATAGCCTTTAGATTCGATATGATTGATACAATTTAAATTTGGACACACTAATACATCGCGTATAGTCTTAGGTAGTTCGCAATTAATTTTTTCACTAACCTTAAAATTTACAATTCGGCTAATCGTAGCACCAGGAGCAAAGATTGCAACATGATCAATTTCCTGTGGAGTAAGCAATCGATTTTCAATTTTAATTAAATCTTTCAGTTTCAAAGATGTACTTCGCAAATTTAAACCTAAAGTAACACGTTGTTTACTATTAACCACATGCAATAAACACATAATTTTAAGTGATTGGCCTGCTGGAATATGATCGATGACGACTCCATTATCAATCGCAGAAACGGAACGGGTTTTAATCATGGGTTTTATCCAAAAAAATCATCTAAAGTGATATTTTATCAAGTAGTAAGGTTAAAACAGCTTGTCTGATATAAATTGCGTTGACAACTTGTTTAAAATATAAAGCATAAGGAGTTTCATCAATGGTTTTATCAATTTCACGACCTCGAGGTAAAGGATGTAAGATATTCAAATTAGTTTTTACCTTTTTTAATTTATCACGCATCAGAATATATTGACTTTCAAATAGTTGATGTTCGGATTGGTTAAATCTTTCCTGTTGTAGTCTAGTCATATATAAAATATCTACTTTCGAGATCACTTCGTCTAAATTTGCATGAAAAGAAAATCGAATACCTTTATGTTTTAATTCATCACATATTATTTCTGGTAGCGCTAACAATGAAGGTGAAACCAAAAAAAGTCTCATGTTAAATAAAGCGCAAAGTTGCACTAAAGAATGCACCGCACGCCCATATTTTAAATCACCTACAAACGCTATAGATAATCCTTCCAAGTTTTCTTGTGCTTCTTGGATAGTAAACAAATCAGACAGGGCTTGCGTAGGATGTTGGTTTGCTCCATCTCCAGCATTAATAACAGGCTTATCGGAAAATTCTGCAGCTAAACGTGCTGACCCTTCGAGTGGATGACGAATTATAATAAGATCAGCATAACAAGAAATCGTCTTGATTGTGTCTTGTAAATCTTCCCCTTTTTTAATAGATATATTTTCACTACCGGAAAAACCTATGACTTGCCCTCCCAAACGTAAAGTGGCTGTTTCAAAGGATAAGCGGGTACGTGTTGAAGGTTCAAAAAAACAGTGCGCAGCAATTTTATCAAGTAAATATTTTTTAGCTAAATTTTTCTTAAATTTTTTAGCAAGATTTAATATAGTATTTACTTGAATTAAAGAAAGATCACGAACTGATATAATATCTTTTTGACCCAAAACTTTTGACATAATTCACTCAAATTTAGTTAACTATAAATACTTACATACTCTAGCAAATAATATTTTGGCAATTACTCCCAAATAGGAACTACGAGTTACGCGGCAAACAGGCAAAATTCAAGTGCGAAGAGTATCATTTATTCATTTTTTATTACCAAACTTTGCCAAGATTCTACAGGCAATTCTTTGCCCCATAAATTCACTAAACATTGTAAAATTATCAGTGCATTCTGAGCATTAGTAATTAAAGGAATATGATGATCAATAGCTAAACGCCGAATTAAAAATCCATCAGTTTGCTGCAAACCTGTCATTGAGCTTGGGATATTAATAATTGCTGCTATCTTACGTTGTGTTATTAAGTCTCTTATATTTGGTTTTTTAGCTTCACTAGTTTTGTTAACAAAGTAGGACGCTATACCCTGCTGAGATAAAAATTGGTGAGTTCTTTCAGTACTATAGATAAGCCAACCTTGATCATCAAGTTGTTTGACCCAAGGTAAAAGCTTAACCTTATAGTTATCTGCAACACTTAATAACAATTTTTTTTCTGCGATATTTTGATCTGTTGCTAACCATGCTTTGTAAAAAGCCTCCACCAAATCCTCTGCAATACATGCCACCTCACCCGTAGATGCCATTTCAACTTGAGCTACAGGATTGGAACCTTTTAAACGACTGTAAGAAAATTGTGCTGCTTTGACACCAACATAATCAAGCTCTAAAGTTTCATAATGTTTTGTTTGGTGCTTATTCAGCATCACTTCGGTTGCAATCTGAATGAAATTATGGCCTGTTACTTTAGAAACAAACGGAAAAGAACGTGATGCTCGCAAATTACATTCAATAACCTGAATATCATTATTTTTAGCAATAAACTGAATATTGAACGGTCCAGTGATGTGTAAAGCCTTTACAATTTTACGCGCTATGCTTTTAGTACGACGTATGGTTTCTAAATATAATTTCTGTGGCGGTAACACAACTGTCGCATCTCCAGAATGAACACCTGCATTCTCGATATGTTCTGAAATAGCCTCAATGACAATATCACCCTGTTTAGCAACTCCGTCTATTTCTAATTCTTTTGCTTCTTGAACAAATTTAGATATCACCACAGGATGCTCTTGCGAAACACGAGCAGCCGCTTGTAAATGCTGGTCTAAAGACTCAGGATCAAAAACCACATTCATCGCAGAACCAGACAAAATATAAGAAGGCCTAATTAATACTGGATACCCTACTTTAGCTGCGAAAGTTTTTGCTTTACTCAAACTAGTAATTCTTTCCCAAGCAGGTTGATCTATATTAAGCGTATTTAGTAGGACTGAAAATTTTTCTCGATTTTCAGCATAATCTATAAACGTCGGATCCGTACCCAGTAAATGATAACCTTCTTTAGCTAAAGGGACAGCTAAATTATTAGCAATCTGTCCTCCGACTGAAACAATAATGCCCTTTGCTGATTCAAAATCCACAATATCTTGTACACGCTCAAAAGTAAGCTGTTCGAAATACAATCGATCTGATTCATCATAATCTGTAGAAACTGTTTCAGGATTCGAGTTAATAATAATGGCTGTTTCTTTTAATCGACGCAAAGTCTGCGCAGTATTAACCGCACACCAATCAAACTCGACAGATGATCCTATCGAGTAGGGCCCTGAACCCAACACAATGATAGGTGGACGCTTAGCAGGAGAAATATCATGTTCAACAGCATGGTAGCTTAGATAAAGATAATTTGTCTGCGCAGCAAACTCCCCAGCCAAAGTATCTATTTGTTTTACAAAAGGTATGATGCCATATTTTAGACGTAAAGTTCGTATTTGTTTTATTGACTTATTTTTTGTCTTAGCAATAAAGCTATCAGAAAAACCCGCTTGTTTTAATTGACGTAATAGATTTTTATTCAATTTATGAAGATTTAACTGTTTTTCTAATTCTGTTAATTGATGAATTTGCGCCAAAAACCAAAAGTTAATCTGTGATAAGCGCTCAGCTTGCTTAACTGAACCACCATTTTTAAAAAACTGATATAAGGCAAATAAACGTCTATCGGTAGCAAATTGTATTTCTTTGCGTGAATTATCAATTTCTTCTGGATAATCCATTAAGCAAGTTGCCCCTTTGTTTAACATCCCCACTGCTTTTTGCAATGCCTCTGGGAAAGAACGGCCTATTGCCATCACTTCCCCCACACTCTTCATTTCAGTGCCAATCGTTCTTTCAGCCGCTTTTAATTTATGTGTATCCCAACGTGGAATTTTTACTACGATATAATCCAATGCTGGCTCAAAATAAGCGCTCGTCACCTGAGTGACACTATTTTTTATTTCACAGAGCTGATAACCCAATGCTAATTTTGCAGCAATAAACGCTAATGGATAACCCGTTGCCTTAGACGCTAATGCACTGGAACGGGATAATCGCGCATTCATCTCTATAACTCGGTAATCACCATTTTCAGGGTTAACAGCAAATTGAATATTACATTCGCCGATAATGTTAAAATGTTCTGCAACTCGCAACGCCATATTGCGTAATAATTGGTGTTGCTCATTACTTAAGGTCTGTGCTGGCGCTACAACAATACTTTCTCCGGTATGAATGCCCATGGCATCCATATTTTCCATATTACAAATTGTTAATCCATTTCCCACTTGGTCACGGACAATTTCATACTCAAATTCCTTCCACCCAAATAAATATTCTTCTATTAAAATTTGTGGTGCTGTAGCTAAGCTCTCCTGGGCTCGCTGCTCAAGAGTTTCTCGATGCGCAATTTTCCCAGAGCCTAATCCTCCTAAGGAAAAACCTGAACGCAACATAATGGGATAACCGATCTTTTCTGCTGCTTTCAACGCTTCAGCAACTGTTTTGACTGCAAAACTAAGCGGTGTTTTAATTTTTATCTTTGCTAAAGCCGCTTTAAAAAGATCTCTGTCTTCTGTTTGGCGTATCGATTCAACGGATGTTCCTAATACTTCTACTTTATATTTTTTTAATATCCCTTTTTTCTCTAAATCTAAACCTAAATTAAGAGCAGTTTGGCCGCCAAAACCTAGTAAAATTCCATCTGGTTTTTCTTTAATGACAATCCGCTTCACCGTATCAAAATTTAATGGTTGCAAGTAAATTTCATCGGCTAAGTTTATGTCTGTTTGTATGGTAGCTATATTTGGATTTATTAATACCGTAGAAATTTTTTCCTCTTTTAATGCTTTAATAGCCTGTGAACCGGAATAATCAAATTCTCCTGCTTGACCTATTCGTAAACCACCCGAACCTAAAATCAGAACTTTCTTAGCTTTGTATCGTTGTATTTTCATAATTTTTTATAACGTGCGATAAAAATGTTCAAATAACCACTGGGTATCCATAGGCCCAGGCGCAGCCTCTGGATGGAATTGTACTGAGAAAAAAGGATCTTTCTTATGTTCAATCCCTGAAACCGTTCCATCATTTAAATTTCGAAATAATACTTGCCAATCTTTAGGAAGCGATTTCTCATTTACTGCATAACCGTGATTTTGTGAAGTCAAATAACATCGTTTAGTCGGCAAATAAATACAGGGTTGATTTTGAGAACGATGACCAAAAATTAACTTATAGGTTTTAGCACCGACAGCTAAAGCCATTAATTGTGTCCCTAAACAAATACCGAAACAAGGCTTCTTTTTAATTAAAGCCTTTTTTAAAATGGCTACTGATTCTTTACATAATTGCGGATCACCTGGACCATTGGAAATAAAAACTCCATCATAGTCTTCCTGACTATAATCGTAATTATAAGGAACTCGTTTAATTTTTAGTGGGAATTTCAATAAACAACGTAAAATATTTTCTTTTAAACCACAATCTACAACAATTATTTTTTTTCTACCTTCACCATAATAGAGCGGTTCAGTAATTGTTACTTGCTTTACCCAATCGATAGCTTCAAACTCAATAAAATCGCCATGCGGCTTATCTAATGTAGTAATTATACCGGGCGTTACTCCATTAACTCTTAAACAATGTGTTAAAGCCCGCGTGTCCACACCCGTTATAAAAGGTATATTTTCAATTTCAAGCCAATTCACTAGTGACTGTTGGGCAGCATGATTTGAGTAAAATGGCGCTATTTCAGAAATAATCACGCTTTTTACTTGAATTTTGTTAGATTCCCAAGTATTTGGTGCAGAAACACCATAATTTCCTATCAAGGGATAGGTAAAACATAATATCTGCCCTGCATAAGAAGGGTCTGTTAAAGATTCCACATAACCTAACATACCTGTATTAAATATAACTTCACCGGAAACTTCAGCTGTTTGGCTTGCTGGCATATATCCAACAAAGCTTTCACCTGTTTTTAATATTAATTTTGCTGATACCAATTTTTTCATGATCTCGTCTGTTGGTGAAATTGAGCAGCAAGATAAGGGTTCCACATCATACCTGTTGCAGAAAGGGCAATATCTGCGCCACTATTTAAAAATTCATTAAAATGTTCCGGAATAGTAATACCACCCATACCCAAAATAACTAAATTTAATTTTTCAGTTTGATTAATTTGAACTAATTTATTAAGACATTGTAATGCTAATCTACGGATTGGATAACCTGAAACCCCACTATAAATTCTTGTTCCAAATGCAGGCTGATGATCTTTATTCAATACACGCATACTAATTGAGTTGATAGCACTAATACCTCTTGCTCCAGCCTGTGCTGCAGAGATTAATAAATTTAAAGGGGACTCATGCTCATGAATTAAACCTAACTTTAATAATATGGGAGTATCGCCTACACATTTCACAACCAAGGTTGTTATTTGCGATACATGTTCAATACTCCAATAAAGTGGTTCACCTGATTTCATTAAATTAGGGCATGAAAAATTTAGCTCTATAATATCAGCACCAGCTTCTTTAGCTATTAATGCGGCAGCCGCAAAATCTTGCGACATCGATTTCAGCGAATCACCTTCACCATAAACCGACACAATCAGCACTTGACCTTCTCCTAAAGAATTTTTTGCAAAAGCTATATCTTCCATAATCACTATCGGTTCCAAACAACCATTACCAAAGGAATTACTAATTGCAATTTTATCATTTATTTTTTCAGGTTTATTCTTGGTAAAAAGAACTTCTTTTAAATCAGCGTAATTAAATAATTTTTCACATTCGAGATGAACAATATTTGGTAAAGGATGGGTGGGGTAAGCTTGGCGTCGTATGGTTTTGTAGGTCAATACATCAAAACCTAGTCGTGCTAATAATGCCACACCTTTACCAGTTGTTGCAGCACATGCAGCTGCACCGATTTTGGAGGCTAGAGAATAGCCTAATAAAGAACTCCACTGTGTTCTATCTGGCCAAACTCGAGTCGGTGGTTTTATTGATGGGAAAGAAGGATTGCTGAAGTTTTCTTCGAAAGTTTTACTAATGTCATAGAGAGGCGATGAAACGCTCAACATGCGATATGGCTATAAATAATTTTGACTATTTAAACCGATTTTTTACAAAATACCAAGTTTTTTTATAAAAATGTCTCTAGACAAGAGTTCATTTTAGTTGGTGCCGAGAAGAGGACTCGAACCTCCAAGGGTTGCCCCACAAGTACCTGAAACTTGCGTGTCTACCAATTTCACCACCTCGGCAAATCTCTCTTTCAAGACGTAACATTATTTGGTCATTTTGATAAGTGGATAACCTGCTTCTAGCCAAGCGCGGAGACCGCCTTGTAGAGAAGTAACTTGGCTATAACCCATTTTTTGAAGATTATCTGCCGCCAGGCAAGATCGAAAACCGCCGCTACAATAAACAACAATCTCTACTTCAAAATCTGGAATGTATTTCTCAATATCACGTTCAATAATACCCTTACTAAGAGAGATAGCATGAACAATAGACCCTTGTTGAAATTCATCGCGCTCACGTACATCAATTAAATAAAACCGGTGCTGACTGTTAATTTTTTTATTTAAATCAGCACCTGTCAACTCTTTTATTTGAGGTTTTATTTTATCAACTAATTTTATAAAAGCTGATGTATGTTGCTTTTGATTGATCACGAATGTATTTCGTTCTCCATTTCTGCTTCTATATCTTTCATGGTTAAACGAATGCGACCTTGTCTATCTATTTCTAGTACTTTGACTTTGACAATTTGGCCTTCGCTTAATACATCACTCACTTGTTCAACACGTTCTTTAGAAATTTGTGAAATATGCACTAAACCATCACGACCAGGTAATACGTTAACAAAAGCACCAAAATCAGTCAGTTTAACAATTGCACCTTCATAAGTACGGCCCACTTCCACTTCCGCTGTTACTTTTTTAATACGTTCTATTGCATTTTGGCAAGCATGTAAATCGGATGTCGAGATTCGAACGACACCATCATCGCTTATGTCGATTAAGGTTCCTGTTTCTTCAGTAATCGCGCGAATTGTCGCTCCACCTTTTCCGATTAAATCACGTATTTTTTCAGGATTTATCTTTAAAGTAGTTATACGCGGTGCATAAGGGGAAACTTCTATGCGTGGTTCAGCTAAAGTTTCTTGCATAATATTTAATATATGAAGACGACCCTCTTTTGCTTGATTTAATGCCACCTGCAAAATTTCTTCTGTAATACCATCAATTTTAATATCCATTTGTAATGCCGTGACACCGTCTAGTGTACCTGCAACTTTAAAATCCATATCTCCTAAATGATCTTCATCACCTAAAATATCGGTTAATACAGCAAACTGATCGCCTTCTTTTATTAGGCCCATTGCTATACCCGCTACATGTTTCTTTAAAGGTACGCCAGCATCCATTAGCGCTATACTTGCACCACAGACTGTTGCCATAGAGCTAGATCCATTTGATTCGGTAATTTCAGAAACAACACGTAATACATAAGGAAAATCAGATTCACTAGGTAATACAGCACGCAAAGCACGTTTCGCTAAATTACCATGCCCAATTTCACGCCGTTTAGGACTTCCCATTTGGCCGGTTTCACCCACGCTATAAGGAGGAAAGTTATAGTGAAGCATAAATGTTTCACGCCCTTCTCCATCTAAGGCTTCTATGGTTTGTGCATCTCTATCTGTACCTAAAGTAGTAACAACTAATGCTTGCGTCTCGCCTCTAGTAAATACAGCCGAACCATGTGTACGTGGTAAAAATCCTGGCTGAATAGTAATAGGGCGAACTGTTATCTTATCACGTCCATCAATGCGGGTTTCGCCTGATAGAATACGACTACGTACTATTTTCTCTTCTAAATTTTCTAGGAATAACTGAATAGCTTTAGCGGAAATTCCTTTTTCTTCATCTGACCATTTCTCGATAATACTATTTCGTAAATTTTCTAATTTAGCTTTACGAATTAATTTCTCTGGAATTGCATAGGCCTCAGTATATAAAGCCTGTATAGCTTGCGTTATTTCTCGTTCCACAACTGCATCTAATTGAGATGTTGTAGTTTTTTGCGCATCCCAAGCGGGCTCACCTACCTCTTTAGCAAGCTCTTTAATAGCTTGAATAACCCCTTGCATTTGTTGATGTCCAAACAAAATAGCATTCAACATAATTTCTTCAGTAAGCTCAGCTGCTTGAGATTCCACCATTAAGACGGCTTTGTCTGTTCCTGCAACTACTAAATCTAAATCTGATGTTTCTAGTTGCTTAAAGCTTGGGTTTAATAGGTATTGTCCCTCCGAATAACCGACTCTTACTGCCGCTATCGGGCCCTTAAAAGGTAAACCTGATAAGCTTAAAGCCGCAGAAGCACCAATTAATGCAGGAATATCTGCGTTAATATCCGGATTTGAAGATAAAACAGTTGCAACAATTTGCACTTCATTATAAAACCCTTCAGGAAACAGAGGTCTTATTGGCCTATCAATTAAACGCGATGTTAAAATTTCTTTTTCAGTAGGTCGTCCTTCCCGTTTAAAATAACCTCCTGGAATACGTCCGGCTGCATAGGAGCGTTCTTGATATTGAACAGTCAATGGAAAAAAGTCTCTTTCTTCACCTGCTTGCTGCTTGTTACCTACAACGGTTACTAAAACGGTAGTACCATCCAAGCTCACAACAACTGATGCTGTAGCTTGGCGTGCAATTGCCCCAGTTTCTAGAATTATTTCCTGCGAACCAAACTGCACGACTTTCTTTATAGAATTAATTAACACGTTTACATTCCCTCAAAAAAAACAAATGGGCGAAAATTACCGCCCATTGGTACGAATAAAATGTCTTCAACGATTGGCTGAAGAATATGAACCAGGACTTAACCACGCAAGCCGAGTTGTTTAATGAGCGTTAAATACCCCTGTAAATTAACGCTTTTTAAATATTTTAATAATTTACGACGCAAAGCTACTTTCTTTAATAAACCTTGTCGTGAATGATTATCCTTCTTATGCACTTGAAAATGGCCATTTAGTTGTTCGATAGCCCCAGATAATAAAGCAATCTGAACCTCTGGGGATCCTGTATCACCCGGAGAACGTTGAAATTTAGCCAATATTTCATTTTTAGCCAGCATAAAACCTTTTACCTCTTATAAATGAACCCGCTATTCTATGCATAATACCTGCAACTGACAAGGATTATCTTCTTAAACTATGCTTCTAATAGTTAAATATCAATAAACCTTCATATCTTTAGGGATTACTTGTAAGCTGTAGGCAAAATACTTACTTTTACTCTTTTTGAGTTCGTCCTTCCTCCTAAGATTCTATCAGTTTTTAACTACCTGATCTTCATGACTTAAGGTTTTTTTAGAATCTAAATTTAAAGCTGAAAATAAAAAAATCTGCCATTGGTAATTATTTCATATCGCAAAAAATTATAGCTTGTTTATTGAACGTTAAATTACATCATTATTTAGCATAAGTGCCGTGTCATGTTAGAATACCCACCCCGCCGCTAACAGCTATTTTTACCTTGTTTGTCAGCGTTGGAAATTATCAGCATGGACAGGTAAAATTACCGCTAATTAATAAGTGAAAATGATATGAAAACTACTAGTAGCATGAGCAAAATTCTTAAAGGATTAATGGCTGAGCTAGGGATTAATGAATCGGAACTAGCACGACGCACTGGTGTAGGCCAACCTGTTGTACATCGAATTTGCTCAGGAGAAACTGATAATCCCAAAGTCGCCACCTTGAGTCCAATTGCCAATTTCTTTGCTATCTCTATCAGCCAACTCATCGGTGATGAGCCCATATCAGCTGATCGCATTCCAGGTACTTTTAACCCTGACGCTCAAGGATGGCGTCAAATTCCATTGCTTACTTGGCCTCAAGTGTTACATTGGCCCAATCTTCCTGAAAAATTTGCCCCGTTACCAACAATTTCTACTGATATCGACATGAGCCAGAATGCTTATGCTGTTGCCGCTAGAGATACCACCATGGAACCTCGCTTTCCAGAAGGAACTGTTCTTCTTATAGACCCCGATCTCAAACCTAATAGTCTTGATTTTGCGATTGTTCATATTGAAGGGCATGATTTACCCAATTTTAAACAAATTTTAATCGACGGTGGACATACCATCCTTAAGCCTCTTAATACTGATTTCAAAACCTTACTATTAGACAAGCCTCATCGTTTTTTAGGTGTGATGGTCCAATCAAGAATGGATTTTAAAAAGAAAAAATAAATCCTTTACTATAATAAAGAAACACGATGAACTATGGTTATTCTGGTAGGAATATTACAGAATTGTGTGGCTTAAAAAATATAGCTTGCGGTCAATTTGTTTAACCCTTTAAAATCTTATTTTTTATACTAAAATTTTATTAATTAATTTTAAAGTAATAAGTCATGAATCAGAAAAAACGTACAGCTATTTTTCAGCGTTTTCATGCTTACAATCCTCGCCCAACGACAGAATTGATTTATTCCTCACCTTTTGAGCTTTTAATTGCCGTTATTCTTTCTGCTCAAGCAACAGATAAATCCGTTAATAAGGCAACACAAATTTTATTTATTAAGGCCAACACACCAAAAAAAATAGTTTCCCTGGGATTAACTGGTTTAAAAAAATATATAAAGACAATTGGCTTATACAATACTAAAGCAAAAAATATCACAAAAACCTGTAAAATTTTATTGGAGCAATATCAAGGAAATGTCCCCAATAATCGTGAAGCACTGGAAAGTCTACCGGGTGTTGGGCGTAAAACTGCTAATGTCATATTGAATACTGTTTTTCATCAGCCAACCATTGCTGTTGATACGCATATTTTTAGAGTGTGCAATAGAACCGGTCTAGCGCGTGGAAAAACACCTTTAGCTGTTGAAAAAATGCTACTAAAAGTCGTTCCTAAAAAATATTTAAAAAACGCTCATCATTGGTTAGTGTTACATGGGCGTTATATTTGTTTAGCTCGTAAACCTAAATGTCCTGAGTGTATTATTCAAGATCTTTGTGAATATCCTAACAAAACTGAACGTAAATGATTAAAGTCTTGTAGACTCTAACGATGCGTATGCAATTTTTGCTCAGCTCTAAAAATTTATATTTAAAACTTCCTTTAGAATTTCTTCGGCACCAAGTTTACGTAAACTTTGTGCCGCTAAAAGTCCGATTTTTTCCGCATCATCAATAGCTCCTTTCTTTTCGACTTTAATTAGTTTAGTACCATCTAGATTTCCAACTAAAGTTTTTAAACTCAATTGTCCATGATCCAAAGAAGTCGCATAAGCGGCTATAGGCACTTGACAACTACCTCCTAACTCTCGACTTAAAGCTCGCTCAGCTAATACACAATAATAAGTATCGAGATGTGTCAATTCAGAAATATATCTCTTGCTTTCCTCATCATCTGAACGGCATTCGATCCCTAAAGCTCCTTGGCCTGGCGCAGGTAAAAAGCAACTGGTCTCTAAATATTCACTAATTCGATCTGCTTTTTTCAAACGAATAAGCCCTGCGGCAGCTAAAATTATTGCGTCAAATTCGTCTGCAGTCAATTTGTCTAAGCGAGTTCCTACATTCCCCCTTAATACTTTCACTTGTAAATCAGGACGCAAAGCCAATAACTGCGATTGGCGACGTAAACTTGAAGTACCTATACAAGATCCAGATGATATTTGAGTTAAAGGTTGGCCAAGTCTTGAAATTAACACATCGCGAGGATCTTCACGCTTGCAAATAGCTCCTAATACTAAACCCGCTTCTAAATCCATGGGCAGATCTTTCATAGAGTGAACGGCTATATCTGCCTGACGATTAATTAAAGCCGCTTCTAATTCTTTAACAAATAGTCCTTTACCTCCCAATTTACTTAAAGAACTATTTTGCAGCCTATCTCCTTCTGTAAGCAAAGGAAGTAAGCTAATCGTTAAATGTGGAAAAAGTTTTTGTAATTGTTCTTTAATTATATTAGCTTGCCAATAGGCCAAAGGACTCTTTCGAGTAGCGATACATAAAAATTTTTTATTATTCAAAGCCCACCTCAAATATTAAAAATTTTGCAGTTGAGTTTTGATAAGTCGATCTTTTTTTTCCCATAGTTCGTTGAGTTTTTTTTGAAAAGATATTCGAAATTGACGATCGTTTTCATAATCGCCTAACCAGGATTTAGTAATTGGGATTGTTTCAACATCAACAATTATTTTTTTAATACTTCCTGATAAGAAATCTAATAAGCTAGTCTGATGAGGAGGATAAATAATTGTGACATTAAGAATTTTATGGAAAAAATCACCCAATACAGCAAGACTAAAAGCCATACCCGCTGCTTTAGGGCGCAATAAATACTGATAAGGGGAAGCTTGCAACTCATGTTTTTCTTTTGAAAATCGAGTACCTTCAACAAAATTAGCCACTGTAGTTGGTGTAGTCTTAAACTTTGCGCTAGCTTTTTTTGTTTCTTCAATATCCTTATTTTTAAGCTCTGGATGTTTGGTTAATTTGGCTTTGCTATATCGATGCATAAATGGAAAACCTAATAGCCAACATGCCCAACTTGCTATTGGCAGAGTCCAAAGTAATTCCTTTTTAAGGAAAAATTTTAAAGGTGGAATTTTTCCGCTAAAAATATACTGTAAAATAAGTATATCTGCCCAAGATTGATGATTAGAAATGAGTAAATACCATTCTTTATAATGTAATTGATCTAATCCTCTTATTTCCCATTTGATTGGCGTTATCCATTTTAAAAGAAAATAATTACTGCGTAACCAAACCGCATGTAAAGATTCCATTAATTTTTTGGTCAGTCGGCGCCATTTTTTTAAGGGAATAATAGATCGCAGAAAACCTACGCTCGCTAAAGGGATAAACCAAATTGTAAGAACAATAAAATATAAAATCGTTGCGAGTCCTGCTCTTAAGAGCTTATATAAATTGTTCATAAATAGTTCGCATTCCGATAAGCTATCAGCGCGTATAAAAGACAAAAGGCTACAAATAAAGAGAAGGTATCCTATTAAACATAAAGTAATACCTTTAAATTAATTTACCTTCTCTAAGAAAAACTTAAATCTTATTAAATAATAAACTGGTATGATCGACTAAATTACGCCATAAACCAGCTTTTGATAAATCCTCTAAGGCAATGAGCGGCGCTGATGCAATAGGCTTATCATTCAACACTATATTGATTTGACCAATGACTTCTCCTTTTTTAATCGGTGCCTTTAAATTAGGAGTAAAAATCATAGTCGTGGTAGGTTTTTTATTTGATCCGAGAGGTAGAGTTGCATAGAGATCTTGGGCTAAACCGACTTTAATTTGAGGCCGCTGAGCAAACCAAACTCTAGTTGTAGTCAAGTTTACCTTAGCATTATACAATTTATGCGATTCAAAAAAACGAAACCCATAAGTAAGTAATTTTTGGCTATCTTGCGCTCGCATTTCATCAGAAGGAGCACCCATAACAATTGTAATTAAGCGCATGCCATTTTTTTGGCCTGAAGCGGCTAAACAAAACCCTGCGTCATTAGTATGCCCAGTTTTGATTCCATCAATATCAGGATCGCGCCATAATAGGCGGTTGCGATTAGGTTGTTTAATTCCATTGTAAGAAAACCATTTTTGAGAATACCATTTATAATCTTCAGGGAAGTCAAGGATTAAATCGCGCGCTAAAATTGACATATCACGTGCAGTGGAATAATGGTTAGGATCAGGTAATCCATCTACATCGACAAAATGAGTATTTTTCATACCTAGTCTTGCTGCTTGTTGGTTCATTAGGTTAACAAAAGATTCCTGACTTCCTGCGACATACTCCGCCATAGCCACACAGGCATCATTTCCCGAATCAACTATCATACCTTGCATCAAGTCTTCTACACTGACCTTGTCACCAACTTTCACAAACATTTTAGAGCCACCAGTTTTCCAAGCGGCTTCACTAATAGTTACTAAATCAGTTGGATGTATATGCCCTTGTTGCAAAGCCATAGACACAACATAAGAAGTCATCATTTTGGTCAAACTAGCAGGCGCTACGCGTTCATCAATATTTTCGCTTGCTAAAATTTTACCGCTATAAGCATCCATCAATAGATAAGCTTTAGCATTTACGCTAGGCGCAATCGGGGTCAATGTGGGTTGTGCAGCAATAGGGGCTGTTATAGGAATCACAGGATCAGCTTTGCATACTGAACCCAATAAACCCATTATTAAAAATATTAATGTAAAACAAAATGGATATCGCTTAAACATGGTGTAAACGCCCTTATAACAGTTTAGAAGTAATGCAGTTTCCTTGTATATACTAATTTCGGCTTCGAATATAAGTCCAGTCGTAGAAAGAGCCTACCAATCCTTTTAGTAAAGCAATAATACTGCAAATATCTGATTATTTACAGCGTAATACCATTTATTACCAAAAAATCCACTCGCTTATTTTTCCAGCTTAAACTTTATTTTCATTATGGTTTAGGATAGAGTACTTTTTTAAGCATATACTTTCAATTTATTCTAAACTCTTTAAAGGAAGTAAAGATAATGAGTAAAGCCTATCTAAAAATAATAGAATCTACTAATTCTTTTTTTCAAAATGTCATACTCAGTACTATCTTTGTTTTTAAGTCAAACATCTACCAAATAGGGTCGATCTTTGAAAAAAACCTTGCTCCTATTTTGTTTCCACTCGTTGTTATACCTGATGCTATAGTCAGTTTATTTGCACTTTATCAGTTTGCCCGCGCTAAAAATAAGAATTTAGGTAAAACCTTTGACTTAATTCATGCCCCAATTAAAGCCGCCTTAGTTTTCACTGCGGTTTTTGCTGGGCTTAGTTTAATTTTTGTACAAGGTTTATTTCTGACTGCAGTAGGTTCCAGTGTTGTTTATCATCTTGGTTTGTCAATTTTTCATGTATACCATTGGCTTAAATCAGAAAAAAATTCTGCAGCTAGAGCACTTCATAAAAATCACACCCTAAATAATCTTATTGCCACTACGCTAGGCGGAATTGTTATTGCAGGTATTATTTTAACAATGGTAGTTGCTCCCTATTTAGCCACTACTGTTTTAGCAGTAGCAGGAATAACAACTGCAAGTTTACTTATGCTAGCTACTATTTGCGCAATTTATAGAAATTTTAAAAATCCTTCTCTCTCTCCAACTATTAATCTTTTAAATGAAGGGACACCTGAAATCAATCAACCTTCTTCATTTGATCATTCAGTTTCATCAATTTTTTCGCATTCAAGTGAAATACAAGTGCCACAAAAAAATAAAAATTCGAATTATTATCACCGTGAATTTCGTTCTGAAAACTTAACTGGAAACCAAACAGAAGATAAAAACTTTCTTCTTAAAGAAACTGAAAATAAAAGACAAAGTCTAGAGCGGCAAATAGCAAGCTCTAGAAACAGTTTTTTTGGATGTATTTGGTCAGAAGAATCGAAACGCCTAGTTAAACTTAGTACTCTTACCGTTATTGAAGTAGCAATAAATTCAAATGATAAAAGCCTTCTATTATCAATACCAGACCTGGCATGCCAATCATTTTGGAAAAAACACGGCGATATGCAAGATATAATTAAAGCTACCGATTTACATTTGAGCCCTCACCGGATATATTTGTAAGCTTTTTAACTACAAATTAATCGAGCTTATCTATAAACGTAAAAAGTGACTATCTCCAACAATCATAAAATCGCAGAAATAATATTTTATAGGCCATTTTAGGCATGTAAGCTTTACTTATGAGCACATATTAGGTATTTATTTAATCCTAATATGATAAGAAAAATAAGACTAACTATAGCTGGCTTAGCGCTATTCAATATGATTTTTGCCCCATTGGGATTTGCGGAAAATTCTCCTGTGGCATATCAACTACAAGGTCTAAATCAAGATCTTAAAAGCCCTATTCAGGATGGTCTTGATCGCAACCTGCGAACATTAGTACACCCATCTGCTGAAGATGTCCAGCTTTGGTACCAACACTCGATCTCTGACATCAAACAAGCTTTGGAAGCCTATGGTTATTTCAAGCCAATTATCTGGCATTCATTAAAAAAAATTGATACTCACTGGAATGCTAATTTTCAAATTTCTGTAGGTCCTCCTTTAAAAATTACATCACTAAAAATTTCAATCGATAATACAAAGCAAGGCCCAAAAATAACAAAATTAATTGCTGACTTTCCATTACATAAGGGTGATATTTTTCGCAGTGAAATATACGAGGAAGCAAAACAAAAATTACTTACTAAGGTTGTAGAAGAAGGTTATCTTTCCGCCTTTTTTTCTAAACATACTATTATAATTAACCGCAAAACATACACATCAAAACTTATCCTGACATTAAATACCGGGCCACGTTACAATTTTGGCCCTATCAGTTTCCAACAAACTATACTTAATAATAGTTTATTGCAACGCTATATCCCCTTTAAATCGGGTGATCCTTATTCTTCAACGCAACTTTTAAAACTACAGGATAATTTAAATAAAAGCGGATATTTTCAAAACGTATCGATTCCTGATTCGCAAATAAACAAACAAAATCAAAACTTGCCAATTACTTTTATATTGACACCTCGTCCATCCCAACAATATACAGCAGGGATTGGTTATGGCACGGATGTGGGCGTTCGTGGAACTTTAGGTTGGGAATCTCGTTATCTTAACAAGAAAGGCCATCGCTTAAGTGTTTTAAGCCAATTATCTAAAATACAAAACAGTCTACAAACAACATACACTATTCCTGGGAAACATCCCGATACTGATAATTATAATATTAATTTTGCAATCGTTAGAAAAAACCTTACTCAAGTAACCACTACCACTCAGCAATTAGGAATAGGTAGCGTAAGTAAATGGAAAGGCTGGAAAAGCAACTTATTTTTAAATTATCAAATTGAACGCTTTAATTATCTAAATGAACCTAAGACTAACTCACATTTACTAACTCCAGGCTTAAATTTATCTTATAGTAAATTTGATAACCCATTTTTTGCATACCATGGTTATCAATTAAATTTCAGATTACAAGGCGCAGATCAAAACATATTATCAAATACAAGTTTTTTACAAACAGAAATACAGGGAAAGTATATATTAAGTTGGGATGATAAAAGTCGATTACTATTTCGCGGAGATGTAGGTTATACATTAACCTCGAATCTTGCAAATTTTCCTCCCTCTTTGCTTTTTTATGCTGGAGGAAGTCAAAGCGTACGTGGTTATGCATATCAATCATTAGGTCCTGCGCCTTATTTAGTGACAGGAAGTATTGAATATCAACATAAACTTTTTAACTGTTTTTATGGTGCTATTTTCTTTGATGTTGGAAACGCCGTTAATAATTTCCCCATTCATTTACAAAAAGGATCGGGTCTTGGCTTAGTTTGGGCATCCCCTTTAGGACCTATGGAAGTTACGGTAGGTAAAGCTTTGGATCTTCCTGGAAACCCCGTAAGATTCCAATTTACCATGGGGTTTGATTTCTTATGATAAACAACAAGAAATTACCTTGGATTAGATGGTTGCTAAAAAGTTTATTAGTCGTTGTTTTTCTATTAAGTGGTTACTTAATTCTAAACACAGAAAAAGGATTAAAAGCAGTAATTTTATTCGGAAAAGAATTTCTGCCAGGCCAGCTAACGATAAAAATTATACATGGAAGGCTTCTAGGTCCAATTCAGTTAAAAGAATTATATTATCAAAATAATAAAATTAATCTTTATATTTCAGAAACACAGTTTGATTGGCATTGGAACGATTTATTAAAAGGAAAGCTTAATTTAGGACCTATCTTTATCGATAAATTAAATCTTTTTGTAAAACAAAAAACTAATCAAAAAAAATTAAACCCCTATCGGAAAAAAGCTTATCGGCTTCCTCAAATTTTAAAATATTTAAAATTAAATTCCATTGATATCCGTCAGATTAATGTTCAAGCTGACGATATAAACCTATTGTTGCAAGGATCCATACATGAACAATGGAATATTAATTGGCAAATAAATGTTAAGGATCTCAACAAATTTATTCCCGAGTCGCAAGGAAAAATAACCTTGCGAGGAAAGATAAATGGAGCATCCTTGTATCCTGAATTTGGTATAATTGCAGAGAAAACTAGTCTACTTTGGCATGATTGGCAGTTCAAACAAATTCAGGCTGCAATAAATATTGATAGTAAAAATAAAAAATGGTTTTTCAATTTAGCTACTATCCAGCTTAATAATAAAATATTTAAGCTTGTACCGTTACAATTAAAATTATCTGGATCTTTTTCACCATTCTCTTTACAGGGAAATTTACCCGAATTTAAACTGGAAAAATTAATTCAAACAACAAAATTCACTCGTATAGTTGTTCCTAATACGCAAATTGCTAGTCATCTATCAAAACATGGATTAGAAACATCGTTCCAAATATCCTCAAGTAGTAAAAATCAATTATTTGCTCATTTATTATTACCCAATTATCAAGTACGTTCATTACCAACATCAAAACAAACTTTGTATGCAAATATTGATCTAAGCTTAAAAGATTTAAATTTTTTGACTCAATTAATTACCGATTTAAAAAATACTAAAGGTATTTGCAACGCTCAAATTAGAATTACAGGTTCATTTAACAAACCACTCTTAAATCTAAATTTTGATTTACAGCAGGCCAGTACAGAAATTCCTGTTTTAGGTCTTAAATTAAAAAATATAAAATATCAGCTGCATACAGATAAGCATAGTTTAATTGGTATTGGCCAAGTTTATTCAGGAAATGGATTTTTAGAGATTCATTCTGCAACCGATTTATTAAAACAAAATTTATCGACATTAATTGATTTGCAAGGAAAAGATATAACTATAATTCATAACCCAGAATATCAAATTACTGCAACACCAAAATTAAAAATTCTAGCCAATAGACAACAAATCGAAATCAATGGCATTATTTTAATTCCAAAAGGCAGCATTAAAATTAATCCTAAAAATAATAACTCAATTGAGTTATCTAACGATGTAGTGTTTGTAGGAGATAAGAAAAAATCTGTTACTTCATCTTTCCAATTTAAAAATGATATTAAAATCGAAGCAGGAGATGGTATCCAATTACAATATCAAGGGCTTAATACTAAATTAAAAGGTTCACTTACTATAAAACAAGATTTTAATCATCCTATATTGGCGTCAGGACAACTAAAACTTTTCCCAGGCGAATATAGTTATTATGGTCAAAGCTTAAAATTAAAAGCTAATTCTTCATTAAATTTTGCCAATACTCCTATTGGTGATCCCACACTAAATATTTCCGCTAGTCGAAATATCTTAATTTTGCCGGTATCTACCCAAAATACCTCTGTTGATACTCAATCTAAACTAGGCTCTAATAATTTTATTCAATCCTCAATTTTTTCTTCTCAATCTATACCAATTCAATTAGATATAGGTATACAGGTGAGAGGAACATTGCAAGATCCACATATTATTTTATTCGCTAATCCTTCTAATATCATTAAATCGCAATTAGATATACTTTCTTATTTAATTACCGGTCAAGCCAGTAATCAGCTAAGTGCCGCTAGCACGCAATTATTATTAACTGCTGCTAGCAATTTAGGGAGTGAAAAAAGTAATATTGGCCAAATTATTAGTAAAGTTCAACAGAAAATAGGTTTAGATCAAATGACTATTGGAAGTAAACCCATTTTTAATCCGACTACTAATAGCTTACAACAAAATACTTCGTTGATAGTTAGTAAAAATATTTTACCAAAACTTAACATCTCTTATAGTTTAGGCTTACTGGATCAAATCAGTATTTTAAACATCAATTATATTTTAAACAAAAATTTTTATTTACAAACTACCAGTAGTAACTTTGCTAATGGCTTAGATCTATTTTATAAATTGGAAAAACAGTAACGGTTCTTTTTAATGATCATTAGCTAAACAATACATTAATATTGCCGCTTTTTGTGTTTGCATTGGCAAAGATTTAATGTCCAGTGTTTCTTTTTCTGAATGAGCATCCGTTCCTAGACCTAAACCACTAAATTAGCTTGCGTGATCGATGCAACATGCGAAATATCAGCAGCTCCACGTAATTCCGGATCAAGAGCTATAACAGAGCCTTTGAGCGTCTACTATTTTTACAAAAAAATTGTGCGCATAAAAAAATGAATAAGAAAATTTTCATATGATTTAATTAATTATAATCAGATACTTAATGAATCTTATCGATTGAATGAAAAATTTAAGAGTTTGTCAATAATTATTTGCGTAGCATTAAGCCGCTTGAATTGGCTTAATTTATTTTTTAATTCCTCCAAATTTTCATAACTTTCTAACAGTGTCTTGAGCAATTTTTCATCTGAAAATTCTTCTACGTAAATTACCTTGCTTAGACCTAGTTTAGCGAAGTATTTTGCGTTGTGAATTTGATCTCCACGGCTAGCTTTTTTTGATAAAGGTAACAAAATATTTGGCTTATTTAAGGACACTAACTCATAAATAGAGGTAGCTCCCGCACGGCTAATTACTAAATCTGCACTAGCAAGAACATCGGCAAATTCATCTTGTAAGTACTCGAATTGTTTATGACTTTTAATTCCATCAAATGCAGGGTCGGATTTATTTTTACCGCAAATATGAATAACTTGAAATTTTTCTGTTAATGGATTTATTAATCGACGAATACTTTCGTTAACTAAACTCGAACCCAAACCACCGCCCATGATTAATAAAACCGGTTTTATTTTTTCGGTGAAACCACAAAACTTTAAGCCTCTTTTAGGATCTCCATGTTGCAGCGCATCGCGAATAGGCATGCCTGTTAGCAATATTTTAGAAGTACTTTTAATGTATTTAATGGTTTCAGGAAATGTAATGCAAATCAATTTTGCGAAAGGAAAACTGAGACGATTAGCTAAGCCAGGAGTTAAATCAGACTCATGAATAACAATCGGAATGCTTTTTAATTTAGCAGCAATAACAACAGGCAAAGCAACAAATCCACCTTTAGAAAAAATAATGTCAGGCTTGATTTTTCGACAAATTATGAGGCTTTGTATAATTCCCTTCATTAATTGAAAAGGAGTTAATAGATTTTTCCAGGTCCAATATCGATTTAATTTACCAGCCGTAATCGCATAGTAAGGAATTTTTAAAGGTTTGATAAGCGAATGCTCTATACCTTTCTTAGAGCCCACATAAAAGGTATCTACACCTTTATTCTGCAAAGCTGATATCAGAGGTAAGCTGGGTGTAACGTGTCCCGATGAGCCACCACCGGTAAAAATAATCTTAATTTTTTTTGTCATAACACAAAATTAAATCGTTGGATTGGAGTTTAGCTCTAATTTACCCTCAACATGTACATCATGCGGAGCTTCCGGCGGTAAAATACCCTCATTAGTAAAGCGTTCCCATAAGCTGAATAAAAATTGCGATCGTACACCAGAACGTGAATTAATATGATTGAGATCAACATAATATTCAACTTTAAACTCTAACAAAATTTTATCAATTTCCTTAAAATATACTTCTGGTTTAGGATTCGTTAAAATTTTTGGGATTGTTGCTAATACTTCTAAAATAATATCCTTTATTCGTTGGGGATTATCTTTCCTATTGGTTTTAACAGTCACCAAAGCACGAACTACACTATCTCGGTGTGTCCAATTAATAAAATTTTTGCTAAAAATGTCCGCATTAGGCACTAACAATTCCTGACGATCATCCGTTGTCACTGTAATCGAACGAGCTCCAATATGGGAAACTTGACCATCATAATTACCCACTGTAACCCAATCACCTACCTTTACAGGTCTTTCCACCAATAGAAAAAGACCCGTAAAAAAATTATTAAATAAATCTCTTAAACCCAACCCCACACCAAACGAAAAAGCTCCCAAAATAACGCCAATATTACCTAGGGTTAGTCCCAAAATATTTAATCCAACCAAAATTCCAATAGCAATAAGCGTATATTGTGTAAAAATAGCTAAACTATTACGTAAACCAAGATCTTTCGTATGAGCAAATAACCAACGATAAGCAAATTCACGAGACCAATGGGCTATCCAAGTTAAAATCACCACTAATATCGCTAATTGAACAATCGTAAAACCAGTCACAATCGCCGTACTTGCTATAACGAATAATTTTTTAGACAGTAATTTAGAAAGACTTATCTTTAATAAAGGAATACGATCTCCCCAGTCATAAAGTTCAAATAAGCCCAATATTGATAAAAATAATAATGCTAATTTTAAAATTTGATGAAATGGTTTCAATAAAGATTGGCTCCATAACCAACCATTTCTGAGATGGCGAATACATTGTTCGGAGACCCAGCGAACTAATTCATCTAAAAGACCTCTTAGTAATAGATAAGCAGTTAAGGCGACTAAGAATAAACCTTGGTAATGCGCTATAGCCCAAGCCAATTCAACATAACCCACTAATCCTATTAAAGCATTGGTTAATAAACTGAATGGGATTAAAAAACTTAACCATCGAATCACTCTTTTTAAATAAGCATGTTTATTTTCTATATAAGGTTCAAGTAATGTAGGAACAACTTCCCAACCCTTCATTAAGACTAAAGCTACTATGAGAAGAAATAACATAAATAAACGGCCAAACAAATCTTGAACTTCATAATTAACTGGTAATTGATTAACTAAAATTGTCGCTAATGTAACTATGCCACCGATCAATAATGTAGTCCGTAGCCGATAATAGAGTTTGACATCATGACCACTTTCGTCAGTGGTATTTTCGAGCAATAAAATATGAGCGAGCTGAATAACAATACTAAATATTAAACAAACAACACCCAAGCTAATAATCAAAGAAAATAATTTGATGGATATATTTAATAAAAACAATAATCCAATTAATCCCGCCAACAACATAATTCCGGATAAATGGCGTTGCAGTAATTGCAAAACAACTATTACGGTTTGTGCAGAAAAAAAACCTCTACTACGTTGCTGCAAACGTACTCGATCTACTGCTAAAAATCGTCTCAGTTTTAACCAAGTAGCAAACCATATCAGCACACCCAGTAAGACAATAATCCATTGCCAGCTTGATACTAACTCTAGCTTGTTGAAAACCGGTTCATAAAGACCTGCTAATTTATCTATGGTTAATCTAGGGATTTGAAAAATAGTTTGGCCTAAACCGATCCAAGCATTTAAATTCAAACCTGGTAACGTTTGTCTATTAGCTAATTGTAATTTTAGTTGTTTTGCTATAAGAACTTGTTCGGCATCTGCATCTTTAGCCAGTTGTTGCATTTTTACAAGTAAATTTTGATAGCCGAGAATAATTTCTTTTAATGGGGCTAATTTTATCTGATCATTCGTAAAAATAAACTCTTTTTGTTGGTGATTTTTAATAATTAAATTCAAATAATTTTGTAAAAATTTAATTTTATTATGAAATAAGTCAATTGAAGTATTGACCTGTTCATTTAGACTTTCAATTTTATGTTGTAAATTGCTGAGTGTGCTTAAGGATAATTTTTGATTAAACGCGGAAGCTAAGTCTTGTAATTTATTAGCTATTCTAGCAGTGTTTAGTTCTGTTTCGAGTAAATTACTTTTTTCTTCCGCTTCAAATATTTTAAACTCTATTTGATCATAAGAGTTATTATTGATAAAACCGGTTATTTCAGCCTTTTTTAGTTCTTCGCTCCATTGATTTAGACGTTGCATCCAATTCTGTTGATCTTGTTGGAGGCGTAGGGTTAATACATCTAAAGACTCTTGGCGTTGAGTTTGCTGCTGTAATTGATAATTTCTTTGTAAATTTTGACGCCATTCTTCAGTAAAATTAATTGTTTGTTGCACAATATCGCGCGAACCTTGTAAAACCTTAACACGCTTTTGTTGTAAATCAAATAAATTTCGCCGTTCTTGCAAAGTTTGCTGCAGTTGTGCCTGCTGTTGCTGAATTTCTTGAGAAATAGATAAGCCTGGTGTCGAAATTTCCCACTGATCAATTACATTTCGAATGGAATCTTGAATCAAATCAGTAGCTTGTTGAGTGGTTTTTAGACTTAAGTTAATACTTTCAAAATCAGCTTTTGCCATAGCAATCAATAAATCCAGATGCGCTAAAGATTGTTTGCTAACGACAGGTGAGGCGACTTTCTGTTCATTACGCAATCCCTGTAGTTTTCTTTTTAGTAATTCACTGCGCATCTGCTCTGCAACCAATTGTTGCTGAGTCAAATTTACTGAAGGAGATTCATTAAGCTCAGCAAAAGCTGGAGAATAAAAACCGCTCAATAAAACAATTAAAAAAACAAATAGTTTGTACAAACTATGACCTCAGGGTAAAGGCAAAGGTTGCTCAGTTATGCTTATAACGCCCTTTGCATAGCCGTGCCATTTCATCCAAACATAAACAGGCGCACTACTAAGTAATAATAATGTCCCATAAAATACAGTCTCTTTCCCCGAGCCTATGATAACCCAAAAAGAGTAAATTCCCGCTAAAATTGCAATAACTACTGAACCAAATAATTTTCTACCTTTTTTAAAAAGTCCAGGATATTTAAAAAAGATAACCAACTCAGACATCGTAGTTAAAAAATAAGGAATCAGCGAGGCTAAAGTTGCTAATAAGATAATAATTGTAAATTGTTTAACCAAACTATGATTTAAGGTCATCAATAATAGAAAGGAAATTAGAATGCTAGAAATAACTAAACCCGCAACAGGTGTCCCATTTTCTGATTTTTTTAAAAAAATACTTGGAAAAAGTTTATCCTGAGCGGCCGCTAATGGAATTTGACCTTGAAGTAAAATCCAGCCGTTTAAAGCGCCTAAACAAGAAATGACTGCCCCGATGGCAACTAAAAAACTTCCTGTCGGTCCGAACATGATGTGTGCAGCATCAGCATAAGGAGCATTAGAATGCGCAAGTTCTGTTAACGGCATAACCCCCATTACTGCGATACTACTCAACAAATAAACGACTGTCGCTATAGCTACTCCCAGAATAGTCGCTTTAGGAATATTACAATTAGGGTTATCTACATGACCCGCAGGAACTGAAGCAGATTCTAGACCGATAAAAGACCATAAAGTTAAAGTTGCTGCGCCGCTAAATGCACTTAAGTTAGATTTGCCAGATAAATTGAATGCACTCAAAAAATGAGGATGAATATAAAAAATCCCTACTAAAGCAATAAGTAATAAAGGAATCAATTTTAAAATAGTTGTCAATAACTGAAAAATGCCCGCATGCCGAACACCTAGAATATTAATAAAAGTCATTAACCACACCAAACTAATACTAACAAAACAAGACCATAGAGCATTTTTAGCCAAAAGGGGCCAAAAAAAACTTAAGTATCCTGTCAAAGCAACAACTATTGCTGCATTACCTACCCATAGTGCAATCCAATAATTATAAGCCATCTGGAATCCAACAAAATCACCAAATGCCTCTCGACAATAGGCATAAGGTCCTCCAATGAGAGGCATCACATTAGTTAGCTTAGCAAATACTAATGCTATTAACAAAGCACCTACTGCTGTAGCGATCCAAGAGAGCAAACTAATACTGCCATAGGCAGCCAAGGAAGCTGGTAATAAGAAAATTCCTGAACCTATCATATTACCTGTAACTAGAGCAGTTAACATCCACAACCCTAATTTTTGTTTTTTCATTTTTTTGAACATTTTGAATCTAACCTCTGAATTTTGCGCAAAATAAAACGCTATGCCATTATACCCATCTCATATTTTAATGCGAAAAGTTTATGTCAAAAATTTCAGGCCTTTACATAGTAGCTACTCCTATAGGTAATCTAGAAGATTTTAGTCCCAGAGCAATAAACACACTACAAAATGTTAATCAAATTGCTGCTGAAGATACTCGCCATAGTCAAAAATTACTTAAACATTTTGGTATTATCACTTCATTAATTTCATTACATGAACATAATGAAGCAGCTTCCAGCAGGCTTCTTTTAGATTGCCTAAAAAAAAATCAATCTATCGCCTTGATTAGTGATGCAGGAACACCCCTCATTAATGATCCAGGTTATCGTTTAGTTAAATTAGCCCACCAACATGGAATTCCAGTTATCCCTATCCCTGGTCCTTGTGCTTTAATAACTGCTTTATGTGCTTCCGGCTTAACGTGTGATAGATTTATTTTTGAAGGATTTTTACCGGGGAAAAGTATCGCTCGACAAAAAAAATTACTAGAATTCTTACATGAAACGCGAACAATTATTTTCTATGAAGCACCCCACCGTATTCTAGAGTTAATAGATGACATGTTGGCTGTATTTGGACCGAAACGTTACGTAGTTTTAGCTAGAGAATTAACAAAAACTTTTGAAACCATCCATGGCGATAATTTAGAACAATTGAAAATTTGGTTGAATTTAAATAAAAATCAACAAAAAGGAGAGTTTGTGGTCCTTGTTGAAGGGGCTGAATATCAAAACCCATATGAAATTGACAAGCAACGAATTTTAGGAATTTTATTAGATGAATTACCGATTAAGCAAGCAACTTCCATAGCTGCTAAAATAACGCATGAGAAAAAAAATAAATTATATGCTTTGGCTTTGGCTATAACGGGTAAATGACATGAATGATAATACTATTGAAATCTTTCAACGAGGAAGCACAGAAATACTTGTTATTGATGAGTTAAAAAATAAAATAAAAGAAAATAGACCTTTACGCATTAAAGCGGGTTTTGACCCAACAGCTCCTGATCTACATCTCGGTCATACTGTGCTCATCAACAAGCTTCGTCAATTACAGGATTTAGGTCATGAAATTGATATTATCATTGGTGATTTTACGGCACTTATTGGCGACCCATCAGGTAAAAATGCAACCCGCCCGCCCTTAAGTGTCGATCAAGTTACAGCCAATACCAAAACCTATCAACAGCAATTTAGTAAAATATTAGACCCCAAAAAAACCAACTTGCGGTTTAACTCTGAATGGTTAGGAAAATTATCAGTTACTAACCTAATTAAACTAGCATCATCTTATACTGTAGCTAGAATGCTAGAAAGAGATGACTTTCATCAACGATATCGGCAGCATCAACCTATTGCAATACATGAATTCCTGTATCCTTTACTTCAGGGCTATGATTCTGTCGTATTAAAAACCGATCTTGAATGTGGTGGTAACGATCAAAAATTTAATTTATTGTTGGGAAGAGAGTTACAGAAACATTTCAAAGAAACACCACAGATAATTTTAACCATGCCCTTATTAGAAGGTTTAGATGGCATACAAAAAATGTCTAAATCACTCAATAATTATATTGCTATCGATGAACCGGCAAACGATATGTTTGGAAAAATTATGTCAATTTCTGACGAGTTGATGTGGCGTTATTTTGAATTACTTTCATTCAAAAAATCTTTACAAAATATTAAATCCATGCAGCAAGAGGCTAAATTGGGTTTAGCCAATCCACGTGATTTTAAAATAGAATTAGCCTTAGAAATTATTGAACGTTTTCACACTAAAGCAGATGCTGAAAAAGCATTCCAGGAATTTCAACACCGATTTAGAGATGGTGCTATTCCCTCACATATTAAAGAACTGAATATTGCCATTCCTGGAGAGAATTTATCGATTGCCCACTTATTAAAGCAAGCAGGATTAGTGGCAAGCACCTCAGAGGCTCTGCGCTCAATTGAGGCCGGTGCGGTTAAGATTGACTCACAAAAAATAGAAGATAAGAAACTATTAATTAAACCTGGTACCAGCCATATTTACCAAGTTGGAAAAAGACGCTTTGCCAAGGTCACAATCTTAAGTAAATAACTTTTAAAAATACTAATCTCGACTTGCGCCCGCTGATTCTAGACGTTGCAAATAATGTTCCCAAAATTTAGCATGATGCCTAGATAAATCATAGAGTGTTTCCCAACTATAGATTCCTGACTGGTGGTTATCATCAAAAATCAATCTGACAGCGTAATGACCAACTGATTCTATGTTGATGATATTAACATTTTTTTTGTTAGTGACTAATTTTCCTTCGCTATGCCCGTGACCTTTAACTTCCGCAGAAGGTGAAAAGACTCTTAAGTATTCACAGGGCAATCTAAATTTTTCACCATTATCAAACAATATTTCTAATATTCGAATTTTCTGTAAAAGTTTTATATCGCTAGGAATAGGAACCATATTATAAAATAAAATGACTGGTATCTTGATCTTGTGCTAATGGTGTTAGATGTTTATCAACATAATTAACATCAATATTTACGTTTTTATCGGTATAATCTGTCGCTTCAAAAGATATCTCCTCCAATAATCTTTCCATCACGGTATATAAACGTCGTGCGCCAATATTTTCAGTTTTTTCATTCAGATCATAAGCAATTTCAGCGATACGTTGAATAGCAAGCTTATCAAAATTTAATTCTAACTCTTCAGTGCCCAGTAAAGCCTGATATTGAACGATTAAAGATGCTTGGGGCTCCACTAAAATACGTTCAAAATCTTTTGCCGTTAATGCTTTTAGCTCCACTCGAATTGGCAAACGACCTTGTAATTCAGGAACCAAATCCGATGGTTTAGATAAATGAAAAGCACCTGCAGCAATAAATAAAATATGATCTGTTCGGACCATGCCATATTTTGTGGAAACAGTACAGCCTTCAATTAAAGGCAACAAATCTCGCTGCACTCCCTCACGTGAAACGTCTACACCACTCATTTCACCACGACGGCATACTTTATCGATTTCATCGATAAATACTATTCCGTATTGCTCTACCCATTCAATTGCTTTACGCTTCAAATCTTCTTCATCAAGTAACTTCCCTGCTTCTTCTTTTTGAATAACAGCTAATGCATCTTTTACTTTCATACGGCGAGTACGAGTACGGGCTGTACCAATATTCTGCAGCATATTTTGCAATTGATTAGTCATATCTTCCATCCCAGGGGGGCCCATAATCTCTACCCCGGCTGGTAAAGCCGCTAATTCTACATCTATTTCTTTATCATCTAAAAGTCCTGCTCGTAATTGCTTGCGAAAAACATTCCTCGCTATAGACTTTTCTTTATTTTTAAGCTCATCTGCAACTTCACCTTTTGTTAAACGCACTGGAGGAACAAAACTGTCAATAATTTTGCTTTCTGCCGCCTCCAGAACTTGAGGATGAAGACGCGTAATTTCCTCTTCACGTAAAAATTTGAATGCGGAATCCACTAAATCTCTAGGAATAGAATCTACATCTCGCCCTATGTAACCTACTTCAGTGAACTTAGTAGCCTCTATTTTTATAAAAGGACAACCCGTAATTTTGGCCGCACGCCGACCAATCTCAGTCTTACCTACTCCGGACGGGCCAATCATCAATATGTTTTTTGGTGTCACTTCATCTCTTAGCTCTGGCTCAAGTAACATACGACGTCTACGATTGCGCAAGGCGATCGCAATCGCTCTTTTAGCTTCATTTTGCCCTATGATATAACGATCGAGTTCTAACACTATTTGTTTCGGAGTCAAATCAATTTTACTTAAAAAATCTACTCCAATAGGCAAATCCGCGTCACTGTTGATTTCATTAGTCTCTTCTGAAAAATTAGCATCCATCATAGTTAGCTCAGAAACTTGATTGGTTTCATCAATAGTTGTACCAATTAAGTTGGATATATTAGTTTTCATTAATAAATAAGTAATTAGTTATATTTAGGTTATTATTTTTTATTGCCCACAGAGTCAATTTCTTCAATCGTACGTTGATGATTTGTAAACACACATATGTCCGCAGCAATAATTAAACTTTTTTCAACAATAGCACGAGCACTTAATTTAGTATTTTGAAATAATGCCAATGCAGCAGACTGTGCATAAGCCCCTCCCGAACCTATGGCAATTAAATCATGCTCTGGCTCAATTACATCCCCATTCCCACTTAACATAAAAGATTTTTCTTTATCCGCGACTGCTAACATTGCCTCTAAACGCCGTAAAACTCGATCGGAACGCCAATCTTTTGCAAGTTCAACCGAAGCGCGGTCTAATCGTCCATTACATTCTTTTAACTTATTTTCAAACCGTTCTATTAATGTAAATGCGTCGGCTGTTGCGCCTGCAAACCCAACTAATACTTGACCGTCATATAATTTGCGAACTTTACGAGCGTTCCCTTTTAAAACAATCGCATTACCTAAAGTAACCTGACCATCTCCACCAATAACGACTTTATCGTTACGCCGAACTAATAATATTGTTGTACCATGTAATGATTGCACTATTTACTCTTTAAATTGTCGGATGTTGAATCTACCACTATGGCGACTTAGATGACTCTTTTCAAGGTCTGGAGATATTAATCCTCCCATCTAGGGAGTAATTTTAATCAAAATTGCACCTAATCCGGCTTCTTTTAAACGTTTTTTTTCCTCAGTTAGCCTACCTAAGTTCGAGGGACCAATAACGATCTGGTATATTAGCTTACCATTAACTAAGTTGGCCTTTTCTTGCACGGGAAATCCTTTCAGCAATGCTTGAGCTTGCAACTGCTCTGCATGAGCTCGATCAGTAAAATCACCTAAGACGAGCATATAAACTTCATCATTGAATTGACCCATTTCTTCTTCTAATTGTTTTTTAGCCTCCGCAATAGCTACTTGTTCAGGCGTTGGGCTTAACATTGCATCTATGGGTCTTTGTCCCGAAGGAGTATGAAGTGATGTTGTCATATCATTGGATAATGGCATTTCCTTCATTGCAGAATTAACATGTTGTGATAAATTTAAATTGTCTTGAGGCAAAATATTATAGAAATCGAATTTTGGTTCTGGCAATTGAGGCGCTGGTACTTCGATATTTTTTTTATCAGCTATCTTTTCGACAGATTGAATAGATCTTCCTTTATGAACAGGCTTTAGAAAAAACAAGCCTAAAATAAATAAACCGATTGAAATTCCTAACATTACCCATAGATAACGATTGTTTTTACGTCTAGGAGTTAGATATTTATATTTTGTATATTTTTTTGCATAATCTTTAGCCATTACATTACTTCCAAAGTCTCTACACCTAATAAGCTTAGGCCATTTTTAATTACTTGTGCAGTTGCTGCAATTAAATTTAGTCTCGCATTTCTTAACTTATTATCCTCAATCAAAAAAACAAATGAATTATAATAAACATGAAAGTTTTGCGCTAAATCTCTCAAATAGTGTGCAATAATATGCGGTTCATAAGAAGTGGCTGCTGATTCTAGTATTTCTGGATAACGATTTAGTAAAACCAACAAATCCTGTTCTTGTATTTCCTTTAATTCTTTAATCGCGATCATACCTAAAGACTTATCCCAAACCCATTTTTTTGCATTGAGTTGACGCATGACACTACATATTCGCGCGTAAGCATACTGTACGTAATAGACAGGATTAGCATTCGACTGCTCTTTAGCCAGCTCAAGATCAAAATCCATATGCTGATCCGCACGTCGTAGTACGTAAAAAAAACGTGTTGCATCAGTACCTACTTCTTCTCGAAGCTCTCGTAAAGTAATAAACTCTCCGCTACGAGTAGACATTTGAATTTTTTTATCGCCGCGATAAAGAATAGCAAATTGCACCAATAAGGCTTTTAAACTATCTGATGAAAAACCTAAAGCTTGTATAACTGCACGAATTCTAGGGACATAGCCATGATGATCAGAACCTAATATGTTAATTATCTTTTTAAATTTGCGTTGCTCTAAAATACAGAGACGATAGGCCGCATCTGCTGCAAAGTAGGTAGGTTGTCCATTTTCGCGTAACAAAACCCTATCTTTATCATCGCCAAAGTCTGTCGATTTAAACCATAAGGCCCCATTGGCTTCATAGGTTTTTCCACTCGCTGTTAAACGCTTTATAGTTTTATCGACAAAATTGGTCTTAAACAAACTTTTTTCTGAAAACCATTCATCAAAATTTACTCTAAACGCACTAAGATCTTCTTTAATATCGCTCAAAATAGAGTTTAAACCTACTTCAAATATCTTTTCATAATCAGCATCTCCTAATAAAATTTTAGCTTTAGTGATAAGACCGTCAATATGCTGTTCCTTATTCCCACCTTGAGGTTCGTCAATAGGGATGCCTTTAAATACTAATTCAGCTGCTTTAAAAAAATCCTTACCATGTTGTGAAAAAAGTTGCTCAGCAATCTTATGAACATAGTTTCCTCGATAGGCGTTACAAGGAAAAATAAATTTTTCTCCGCAGATCTCTAAATAACGCAGCCAAACGCTGGTTGCCAAAATATCCATCTGCCTTCCAGCATCGTTGATATAATATTCTGCACAAACTTGATAGCCTACTGCTCTCAATAATCTCACCATAGAGTCGCCATAGGCTGCCCCACGACCATGACCTACGTGCAAAGGACCAGTAGGATTAGCAGAAACAAACTCAACTAAAACAGATTCATTATTGCCTAAATTTGAAATCCCAAATTGATTGGTTTGATTTAAAATCTCTTCGATAACTGGATGCCAAAAGGATTTTTTAAAAAAAAAATTAATAAACCCAGGTTTTGCTATTTCAATTTTTTCTAGTTTAGAATTTTCTGAAGAATAATCTATCTTCAATTTTATTTTTTCGGCTAATTGCAGTGGTGATATTTGTAATTGTTTCGCCAAAACTAAAGCAATATTACTTGAAAAATCCCCATGTGATTTTTCTCTGGCATAATCCACTTGGATAGTCAGTGAAGCAGGTAGGGATAATTCGCCCATGCTTAACAAAGCTTTTTTGATTTCTTGTTGCACTATGCGTTTCATAAGGATTAAATCATTAGAGAATCAAGAAGGGCGAGATTATAGCGCAATACGCTCCAGGAAAAATATAGCCAATAAGCTGATAAACTAAACCCTTTAGGATATTAAGTCTTTTTAATTCAAACGTTTTTAATCTTTCCGGCCTAAATGCTCAATCTTTATCTGGCAAATAACCTCCGACAAGGTTAATATCATCAAAATAATAATAAGAGCATTAAACCATGAAAGTCTTCGCCTATTGTTTATTTGTCAGTTTGTCCCTTTTTAGTCTTTTTAGCCATGCGCAAGTAACGTCGCATAGCAAACCTATAATAAGCAAGAATATCCCTATTAATGACTTCGATAGTTTAGATATTCAAGGTCCTGTCAATGTTTACATTGATGCAACCCAAACCCATCCTTCCTTACAAATTCTGGGGGACTCGAAAAGAGTCTTTGCAGTCACTTACAGTGAAAAAAACCATATTTTACACCTTGGAACCAAACCCATTTTTCGCCCTGAACCTGGAGAAAGATTAACAATCCGCGTCAATACATCCCCGTCAAAAATAAAACAAATACAATTCAATAGTAATGCGACTCTTTTTGGCAAAGGACTGACTGGGTCTTTATCGCTTCGTGCGCAAGGAAAAGGTCAAATCAATCTCTACACCAATAAGTTAGATCTAAAATCTTTTTATAGTAACGGTAATGAAAGTATTATATTTCATAATTTACTTAGCTCAAACTTAAAAATAGAAACCCATAATTCTCATAATATTATTATTCAAGGTATCGTTTCATTAAATGAGGTCGATTATACCGGAAATGGAAATTTGAAGGTATATTGGGTTAATAGCCCTTATTTAAGAATAGATGCTAACGGTAAAGGAAAAATTAGTTTAGCAGGAGTCGTCAAAACCTTAGATATCAAATTGTCACAAGATACACAACTATTCGCACAACAATTGCGTGCGCATCAAGGATTTGTAAAAACTGAAAAACAAGCACAAGCAACCGTAAATATTAGAAATACTTTGCGGGCATTTGCAAAAGACAAAAGCGTGATTTATTACCTATCACCTTTAAATTTTATAAGCAAATATTCAGAAGGTGAAGGCCTGGTATTAAATAAAAATTAAATTTAATTTTTTACTAAAATAATCTCAACGCGACGATTAAAACTACTTGCTTTAACGTTTCGATTACTCGCAATGAAATCATGTCGCCCGTACCCAATTGTACGCAGACGTTGCGAACCTATTCCGTGCGACCATAAAAAACTTGTTATTATCTCTGCTTGATCCTGTGTAATCACAGATGCTGTTTGTGGATCATAAAGATCATCGCTATACCCCACCACTTGAATGAGACCCTCTCCGTAAGATTTTATGAGCTTAATAGTCTGACTAAGCTGCTGGGTACAATTGACAGTTAATTTCCCATTTGGCCGAAAACAACCATCACTATAGGCAATGACTCTAAGTCGATCAGCAGTTTGGACTACTTGTATGACAGGAGGGGGTAAATCCTTTTTTTTCTTTGTGTTTTTTACTGTTTTTTTCTCTAGGGATGGTTCATCCAATGAATGGTTGGAAGCACAACCAGCCATAACAAACATAACTGAAATTAATAAACAATAAAAAAACAGCGCGATTGTTTTCATGATTTTCTCATCTTATTTTAATAATAGGACTAATTATTCAGCCCCTTGCGTAACCTAGCATAATAAAAGCCATCCGGTCCATAAATTTGGGGGAAAATTTGTCTTCCTACACTACAAGCTATTCCCCATGTTTCGTCTAAGACCTCTTCCTTGGCATCAGAATGGTGCGATAAAAAACGAATTAATACATCGCTATTTTCTTCTGGCAACACCGAACAAGTCACATATAATAAAACACCATTCGGCCTTAATATCTCCCAAAGACTTGATATCAGTTGATATTGTTGTTCAGCTAATTTAGCAATATCCTCCTCTCTGCGTAATAATTTAATGTCCGGATGCTTACGAATAACTCCGGTTCCTGAACAAGGAGCATCTAATAATATTCTATCGAATAAGCCTTCCTTCCAAGTGCTTTTGAGATTCTGTGCTTTCGCACAGAGCAATTGTACTTTGGTATCTGATAAGCTTAGACGATTCAAATTATCTTTAACTTTACTCAAACGGATTGCATCAGAATCGACAGCTACACAACTTAGTAGATCAGATTGTGATTCCAAAATATGCGTTGTTTTCCCTCCCGGTGCCGCACAAGCATCTAAAACTGTCTGCCCAGGCTTTAGCAACAATAAAGAAGTAGCCAATTGCGCGGCCGTATCTTGTATAGAAACTTCTCCTTCCATAAAACCAGGTAGTTTAATTACCGGACAAGATTCATCGAGTATAATTCCAGTTGCACTCAATTCGCTTAAGTGTCCTGTTATACCTTTAACTTTTAATTTTTGTATATAATTTTTTCTTGTAATTTTTAAAAGATTAACTCGCAGACTCATAGGAGGCAAATGATTATTGGCAGCTAAAATTGTTTGCCATTCATTGGGCCATGCTTGTTGTAATTTTTTAATTAACCAATCAGGATGAGCAAAATGACTATCTTTAGGTAATTTTTTTAGTAAACTGGCTTTTTGTCGTTGAAATGATCGTAATACCCCATTAATTAAGGGTACCGCCCAAACTTTGTTTAGTTCTCTCGCTCCTTGTACTGTCTCATGAACAGCAGCATGTGGAGATGTCCTTAAATAGTTAAGTTGATAAATACCTATTAACAATAACGCATAAACATCTTGATCGGAGGCATTAAGAGGTTTTTTTAATAAATAGGCGCATAATTGCCTTAAAGGCGCATACCAACGTATCACTCCATAACATAACTCTTGAATAAATGCTCTATCGCGCGAATTAATGTTAGCATTTACACCTGCTGATAAAGCATCCTTAAGCGATATTTTTTCTTTTATAACACGAGAAATAATTTGTGCGGCTGTTGCCCGAGAATTAGACATACATTCGATTTAAAATCGCACCTACATGAAATAATTCCGATTTATCATGGATGAAGCTTGAAATCGGTAAGCATCTGCCTCCGGGCCATTGCACTTCTAATAAACGTAATACACCTTTCCCTGTAGCCACATCTATGCCTTCTCGGTTAGCTTTTAAGATTAAACCGGGCTTTTCAGAAGTGGTTTCATCAAGTACTTCGGCTTTACAAATGCGCAATATAGACTTTCCTAATACTACGCGAGCAATTGGCTTAGGGTGGAAAGCACGCACCATTCTATCTAAATAAATTGCAGGCTTTTTCCAATCTATCTCAGCTTCCGATTTATTAATTTTTTTTGCATAGCTACTTTCTTTTTCATTTTGTGGCTCTGAACGATACGAACCATTTTCAATGACACTTAAGCTCTCTATCAGTGCTCTAGCACCTAAATCAGCTAGCCGATCTTGTAAAGTTTGATTTGTATCATTGGGCTCGATAGTGCAAGAAAATTTCTTTATCATTTCACCTGTATCAAGTCCCTCATCCATCTGTATAATAGTAACGCCGGTTTCTTTATCACCTTCTAAAATAGCACGTTGAATAGGTGCTGCTCCCCGCCAACGTGGCAATAAGGATGCATGCACGTTGATACATCCAAAACGAGGGATAGTTAATATTGTCGGTGGCAAAATAAGTCCGTAAGCCACCACTACCATTAAATCTGCATCAAAAGTAACTAGCCTTTTTTGTTCATTAGCATTACGTAAATTTAAGGGCTGATAAACAGGAAGTTTATTCTCCAAAGCCAGTTTTTTAACTGGACTCATTAATAATTTTCGCCCTCTTCCAGCAGGACGATCAGGCTGTGTATAAACAGCACATATCTTATGACTTGAGTTCAACAAAGCTTGTAAACTGGGTAGAGCAAATTCGGGCGTCCCTGCAAAAATAAGTTTCAAGATTTCCCCCTTTGCTTTTTATCTAGTTTTTTAAGTGCCCATTGACGTTTAAGAGGAGATAAATGATCTAAAAATAGCCTACCATTCAGATGATCTACTTCATGTTGTATACAATGCGCCAATAAATCCTCAGCTTCTAATGTATATTTTTCCCCAAATCTATCCTGAGCCTCTAGTTTAACCCATAACGCCCTTGGAGCTTTATCATAAACTCCCGGCACAGATAAACAACCTTCTTCCATTAATGCCTCGCCTTTTTTCTCAACAATGACAGGATTAATTAAACACCAAGTTTTCGATTTATTATTAGAAACGTCAATAACCGCTAATTTTTTGCTAATAGCAATTTGTGGAGCGGCTAAACCTATGCCCTTAGCGGCATACATCGTCTCAAACATATCGTCAATTAATTGTTGTAAAGCCTCATCAAAAACAGTAACTGGCGCTGTGGACGCGCGCAAACGTACATCAGGGAGCTGTATAATAGGATAAATAGCCATAAAATTTTATCTTTTTTTACTCATCAAAATCAAAAGTAAGTAATTATATACTTGTCTTGTTATATTATACTAAATCTAGCGTCTGACAGTCCAAAGGCCAATTTTCCTTACTTAAAATGCTTAAGTCAATCATCAGCTTTCAAGAAATAAAACATCTTAATAAGGTCTAAGAACTTTAAAGGAGTGACTCTATGCTTCTTTTCTGTATAATTATCAGACAATCTCACCATCAAGGAGGATCATTGATAAAAGAGAGGTAATAGTGTCTAACGATATTGAACAGCTTAAACAAGATTTTTTATGTTATATTAATTTTTTAGCATTCCCTTCGCCAGAGACTTTAGTTGAAAAAATACAACCTTTACAAAAAACTGAGCTAAAAAAAATTAGCTTCCAGTCCGACTCGGTAAGAAATTTATCTATTATAAGTGAAGATCAAAATGCAACAATTATTACGTTAAATGAAAAGGACTTAGAAATATATGCCTTTAGTATAGAAAATTTTAAAAAAAGCATTGAAGGTATTAAGCACCAAAATTCAGAAAAATTATTTTTCCAAGCTCTCGAAGAAGTTATCAATTTCCATTATAAAAAATTATGCGAAATTTATGTTCCCTTAATTCTTTTTAAATACATAGAACTTTACGAAAAATTTAAGCTTGAAAATCCTAACGTTGATGGAAATAGAATTTATTATTTAATAGATAAAACTATAGAAAAATTATTAATTGGTAAGCAAGCGAGCTTATTAACATATAATTACTTTAAGAGAGCATACCAGGAGTATGCGAATTCTATGGGCTTCACTTCTCTTTTTGCCACAGAAACTGAAAATCTTAGGATTATTTTTAATATTACTAAAGAATTAAAAATAAATTTTACTCTCTATCAAAGCACCTATGCTACCTTAATAAATTTATTTGAAAAATTTTATATATGCGCCACAGATAAACAAGCAGCCCAAATTTTAATTGAAGAATTGAAAAATCACACTAACTCTTCTTTTTCAAACTTAATTCAAAAATCTTTTGGAAAGCAAAATAAAAAAACTATTATTAAAGACTTTAAATTAACAGCTCAAGAACTAATAAAAAATTATATTAAAGATCATCCTGATGAATGTAAAAAACAACAAAGTGTTTTAGATTACTTATTAGAGTTTATTACAAAAATTATCCCCGAGTCGATTCTTTCAGAAGATAAAAGAATGACCTTATTCGGGAAGTATACAGAAACTGGAAGACAAATTAAAAGCCTGAGTAATCAAATAATTAAAGAAAATGACTGTTTTTATTTTCCCCTAAAAACATGATAGGAATAAAGCGTATAAATTAATAAAATCGGTAATATAATTGCTGCGCCACTAAAAATGAATTTTAAAATCGAGGGTGGGGCAGCAGCTTCCCAAACCGGAGGCACATGCGGAATAATTATAAAGCCAAGCACTAATGCAGAACCCTATATAAGAGAAAAAAACAAGCCTATTGTTAAATAGGCAAAGGAGACAAATAATAAAAATTAGGTAATGAAAACCAACGTACATCACTTGTGGCTCAACAATCGGCGTCCAAATACTCACCCTGACTAGAAAAAAAGCAATTAAAGATAATAAAATCTTAGCGGTTTTATACATCTTTTCTTGTTGCCAATCACGGCAACCCCTGTAAGAATAGTAAAGAGTGTGAACCAATGATATGCCGAATGTGTTAAAGGTAGATGATTACCATATCCTTTTACAAACATGTCTAAAATGATACCTTGAATAAAAGCAGCTAATATTGAACCAACTGCAAAAGCAAGATCCCAACTAAACTGACTTTTATGCCTTTAAAACGAAATTCAAAAGTCACTCCACGAAAAATTAGTGCGATCAATAAAATCATTATCGACAGATATAAAGTAGGTAATAAAATAGCATATGCCATTGGAAAACCGCACCAAATACCAACCAAGTTTCATTCTGTTTAATCCACGGAAATAAAATGCCTTCACCCAGATCAAAGCCATACAGCAAAACATACATCATAATAATTAGAGAGATGGGGAATAATATTTAACCTACGAGTAATAAAAGAAAAATAAAAATCAGTTTAAGTTTATGTTTACATATTAAATCGTCAATCACTGATAAAAGACAAGCTATAAACAAGATTATAATGAATGGTTGTGAAAATATTTGCGGTCACAGCTCGAAAACTTCTTGGAAAAATTTAATAAATGCTCTAGCATAGAAGCTTGCCTATTTTTCCATTAAAATAAGCGCTGTCCTGAATCTCATAGTCTTTAATAAGGAAGTTGCACTTGAGTACTCACGATCCTTTACGTCTATTTTTTGCTGTTGAACTTAATTCAGAACTACGTCAAGCCTTATCTCAACTTATTGATGAACTGAAGCAAGAGCCTTGGGGGCATCGCGTTAGATGGGTACACCCAGAAAATTTACACGTTACCTTACGTTTTTTAGGAACTACTAATCCTGAGAAAATTTCCGAATTAGCTAAACACGCCTACAATGCTATCAATAAGATTCAACCTTTTCCTCTTCAATTGCATAATATTCGTTTTTTTCCATCTCCAACGGCGCCACGCGCCATAGCTGCGGATATTATTCCTACTTCGGAACTATTTGAGCTTGCTAATGCACTAGAGGAGGTTGCTTCAAACTTGGGTTTCACCCCCGAAACCAAACCTTATTTACCTCATTTAACTTTGGGTCGGATTATTCATCATCATGCTCCCAATCTACGCGAAGAGTTAAATTTAAATACTAGCCCTATGATAGTCAAAGAAATTGTCCTATTTAATAGTAAAAAAACTGAATACAGCCAGAGTTATACACCGCTTGAGTATATTTCATTACAAAAATCTGAAATATATAGTAAAACAGAAGCTTAAAATTTAAAGGGGGGTATTAAGTGATTTAAAACTAGGAATAAAATGAAAAAGAATTTTGCTTTTTGTCACAGAAATTAATTACCTTCCTTCTGAAAAAATAATGGCGGAGAGGGTGGGATTCGAACCCACGTGGGACTTTAAATCCCCATCCGATTTCGAGTCGGCGCCATTATGGCCGCTTTGGTACCTCTCCAATAAGTTTTCATTATACTCTTTGCGCTTGAATTTTTGTCTATGTTACCGCTCAATTCGCAATACTCATGTATAATATATACACTCCGATTGCTTCACTTTCATTGCACTTTGCCAAAAAGCCAATTGAACATAAATAATTTTTCAAATCCATTTAACGTAATTAAGCTCAGTAAACCTTACTGAATTATATAAAAATCATAGAGTTTGAATTAATTGGTTGGCGGGAGTAATTTAGGTAATTTCTTAGGTCTACAACCAACATTCGGGGGAATAATATATCTTTCTTCCCTAGAAATCTGTAAACCAGCTGGCACTTTCAACAAAGGTAACTCTTGACTATTTAAATATTGTGAACGTTGTGTTTTTATATACTTATTAACTGAAGAACAAGCTGCTAAGTTTACAGTAAAAATGATTAATATTAAACAAAATAGCATCGCTTTCATTTTAAGATAGTGCCTCTAATAAATCGATAACATGTCCTAAACTAGCTTGGCATCCTGCTGACAATGTTGTCAAAGGTAGGCGCAAAGCCGATGATGAAATTAAACCCCTTTCGGCCGCTAACCATTTAACAGGGATAGGGTTAGTTTCAATAAATAAGCCTTGATACAATGGACGAAGCTGCTGATCTATTTTATCGGCTGCTTCCCAATCTTCCTTCTTGGACAATTCGTAAAGATTATGTATATATTGCGGCACAAGATTTGCTGCTACAGAAATGACGCCTTTACCGCCTAAACGCATAATTTCTAAAGCAGAATTATCATCACCGCTATAAACATCTATGCTTTTACCACATAATTCTAAAATATTTTTTACTCGCTCAGGCTGACCTTCTTTTATACCCACAATATTCGCAATACCCGCCAATTTAGCCACAGTTTCAGGTAATAAATCACATCCTGTACGTTTAGGTATATTGTATAAAATTTGGGGAATAGGGACTTTATCTGCTATCAACCGATAATGTTGGTAAAGCCCTTCTTGTGTAGGAAGATTGTAATAGGGAGTTACTAATAGACATGCATCTACGCCTATTTCCATAGCTACTTTTGTTTGCTCAATGGTCTTATGAGTAGACTGTGTTCCTGTGCTGGCTATAACAGGTATACGGCGATGAGTTTGTTCAACGACTGTTTTTATGACATTATTTTGCTCTTCGATATTAAGCGTAGACGCCTCTCCGGTCGTTCCTATAACGACGATAGCGTCCGTACGTTGTGCAATATGCCAATCAACTAGCTTGCGTAAACAAACATAATCAACATCTCCATTTTCTCGCATAGGTGTTATCAGTGCGACTATACTACCATGAAACATATTTCATCCCTCTTATTATCAAGATTATATATTCTTCTTCTTCGCATTTGAATTTTTGCTTGTGCTGCCATTCAATTCACAAACCTCATCGTAGAATCCCGATTGTTGCATGGACACGGCACTTGCAAAAATTCCCATTGCTGTGAATATAGCTTGCTCGTACTTGAAAAAGATAGCTTTTTGGGTTGTTGGGGAGCAGTATATATAAAACAAAACGAAATTTAAAATCCTTCCTCGAAGACCAAAAGTATAGAGGATATAAGCCGTCTATACTACTGGTAGAAATGGTAGATAACCAAGTTAGTTCCAGTGTAAGATAGTCTTGAAATTTAGCTAGCTTATCATCTAAATATAGAAGAACCTTCTTTTAATAAGCCTATTTCAGAATTAAGTTGAGTAAAAGGGATTACAATAAAAAAATTTAGAATTACTTAAAAATTTAGATTGTAAAAGATAGGGTTTAGATTATGTCTATTTTTGAGAATACATCACAATTAACTCCACTAAAAAATTGGCTAAAAGAGTCTTGTTTTCTACCAAACTCAAGTTTTGAACTCGAGCCGTTAATTAATGATGCTAGCGCTCGGAAATATTTTCGATTACGATTAGGTAACTTAAGCCATATTGTCATGGTTGCTCCCCCAGATAAAGAAAATATAATTGCCTTTGTAGCAATTGCGAAAGATTTTGCACGTCAAGGCATTTACACGCCAGAAATACTTGCTTATAGCCTTGAACAAGGATTTATGTTGTTAAGTGACCTAGGGAATGATTTATATCTTAATATTTTAAACCAAAATACTGTTGATGATTTATATGATCGAGCACTTTCAGTTATTTATCAAATTCAGGTTTGCAATCCTAAATTTCCAGACAATAAGCCCTTAGATTTGTTTAATGAAGAATTTATACGCCTTGAATTAGGAATATTTATTGATTGGTTTCTGAAAAAACATCTAGAACTGACAATAACCGGTGAGATCGGCAGGATACTTGAAAATACTTTTAAAGTACTTATTAACTCTGCTCTTGAACAACCACAAGTCTGCGTTCATCGGGATTACCATTCACGGAATCTACTTTTATTAGAAAATAAAAGTGTAGGGGTTTTGGATTTTCAAGATGCTGTTTATGGACCTATTACTTACGATGCCGCTTCATTATTGCGCGATGCCTATATTGATTGGCCGAAAGAGCAAGTCTATAAATGGATATTGAAATTTTACAATATGATCAACATTAGTCATCAATATACTCAAGAAAAATTTGTACGTTGGTTTGATTTAATAAGCCTACAACGTCATCTAAAGATACTTGGTATTTTTACACGGCTTAATTATCGTGATAATAAACCACATTATCTTCCCATGATTTCGCGGGTATTAAATTATATCAACAAGACTTGTGAGAATTACGTTGAACTTTCTCATTTTAAAGAAATGTTACAAACAAAAATTCAACCGAAACTTTATGAGAAAGAAAAAAAATGAAAGCGATGATACTTGCTGCTGGCCGTGGTCTACGTTTACGTCCATTAACAGATAAAACACCTAAACCCTTAATATTAGTTGCTAATCAACCATTAATTGTGTATCAAGTGTTAAAATTAGCAAAAATCGGAATTAAAGAAATAGTTATTAATGTCTCTTATCAAGCTAAGCAAATTATAGATACGCTAGGGGATGGTCGAGCTTATGGGGTTAAAATCGATTACTCTTTTGAACCTACTGCTCTTGAAACAGGAGGAGGAATTCTCCAAGCACTTCCCATTTTAGGATCTGATCCATTTATTGTCATAAGCACCGACATCTGGACAGATTTTTCGTTTGAGGGTTTATTATCTCACTCATTAAATTCGATGGCATTAGCTCATCTTATCTTAGTAGACAATCCCAGTTTTCATCCTCAAGGTGATTTTAATCTTACCAAAACTGGTTTATTAAACTTAGATGACACCTCGAATAAATTTACTTTTGCGAGTCTTGGAATTTATCATCCTGATTTATTTCAAGGTAAATCCGGTGCATTCCCGCTATCATCACTACTTTATGAATATATTGCTGAAAAGAAAATAACTGGGGAGTATTATAATGGCGTATGGTTTAACATTGGAACGCCCACTGAGTTGGAACGACTCGACGAATATCTAAAACAAAAAAAGTAAACAGCAATAAACTCATAACAATTGAATTTTTGGCAAGCCGCCGCGATAATGGGAACAACCGAGAGCATTAAGCACATAAGGATTGCGAGTTGAGCGCAACACAGACAAAAATTCAAGTACGAAGAGTATATGCAAAATTCAATTATCAGTTTCATCGGTGCCGGCAATATGGCAAGTAGCCTTATCAAAGGATTATTAAAAGAAAAATATCCTTCAAAAAATATTTGGGCTACAAATAATAATATAGAACAACTGAATAAGCTAAAAAATCTAAATATTAATTTGACCACCGACAATCGTTATGCTGTACAAATGGCAAATATTGTTGTTTTAGCTGTAAAACCACAAATATTAAAAACTGTTGTTATTGAAATTGCAGATCTAATTCAAGAAAAAAAATCTCTGATCATTTCACTTGCAGTGGGAATAAACTTAGAAAACATAGCGCTTTATCTATCAAGTCAGTCCTTACCCATTATACGTTGCATGCCTAATACCCCTGCATTAATAGGTTATGGGGCGACTGGTTTATTTGCAAATCAGAATTGCTCAAGCTCTCAAAAAAACGCAGCTGAAAGCATCTTTCGTAGTGTCGGAACCATTGTGTGGTTACCTAAAGAAGAACAAATCGATGTGGTAGCTGCTTTATCAGGAAGCGGTCCAGCTTACTTCTTCTTTTTTATGGAAGCTTTAGAAAAAGCAGCTGTTGAATTAGGTTTATCTAAAGAAAATGCTAATTCGCTCACCTTACAAACTGCTTTAGGATCCGCTCGGATAGCCCTTGATGGTAAAAAATCATTAGCTGAGTTAAGACAACAGGTAACTTCACCAGGCGGAACAACTGAACGAGCTTTAAAAAGTTTAAACAATAATCATTTTTCCGATATTATAAAAAAAGCGCTTAAAGAATCGAAAAATCGTGCAGAAGAGCTTGCTAAGGATCTTAAGTAAAGTAAATCTAATTTATATTCAATAATTTTATAAGTGTAACAATTAATTGTTTATGACACATGAAGTTATCTACCCAAGTTTGCAACCAACTGTTCCCTGATCAATTAGTTGAGAAAATAAGTCATTTAGGCAGCGGAAGAATGGGTAGTGTTTACAAAGTCACTCTCAACAATGGTGAAATTCTTTGTGTTAAAATTTTAACTTTGGGCCACACCACTAGACTACAAGATTATAATGGTTGGAAACTGGCGTACGGGCATTTAGATTTTAATTTTAAAACTGGTAAAGATAATCAGTATTTTTATTTCACGACTCCTTATTTTGAAGGTCAGCTATTTCATTACGCAACTGAGTATAATCTGAAATTACGATTTGAAATTATTCAGAATTTAATTAAAGCTATCCTTGATATTCACAGAAAAGGGCTTATTCATCGAGATTTAACATGCAATAATATCATTTTTGACAAAGAGGAAAAAAATAAAGTACACATTGTTGATTTTGGTAGAAGTGTAAATGCTTTTAATTTGTATACTTCCAGCTCAGATACAGATTACATCGATAATTTACAATTACCTGGGCAAAGCACAACAACTTCTAACATAAGAAGAATTTTTCAACCTTATACTGCACCAGAGCATTTTAGGAAACATTATAATAATAATTCTACAATTGGATTTCGATCCGATTATTATTCTATTGCTCAGCTATTCAGATTTTTAATTCCAGAATATTCTTACCTTGCAGATGAAATTATTCATACAGAAGGGATAGATCGCAATACAGCTTTTGCAAAATTTTCTGGTCAAATAGATGATATTCTTATCGAGAATAAAGATAATCAAAAATTTGATGAGTTTAATAATTCTTATTGTAAAGAGTTTAGAGTTGTATATAAAAGAATAACTTTTTTTATCAGAGAAATTTTTCATAGACTATCCTATCTACAATCTCCTGAATCAGGCCCTGAAAAAAATAGATGTAATAAACATCAAACATCAGTTTTTTTTAAATCAGACAAACCAAGTTCATTGGATACTAACCTAGCAAGTTCTTTATCTAAGACTACGCTGAACCGGTCCAGCATTTCGAATAGCTAGACTTACGTCAAATTGCTTAAAGTTATTAATGAACTTACCGATTAACTCGTGCGCCTTAAGATCATAGTCGTTTGGATTCTTCCAAGTCTTTTTTGGATTTAATAAAGCACTCTCTATACCTGATAAATGCTTAGGAATAGAAAAATTAAAGCCCGGCAACAATTCTGATTCAGCTTTACTTACTTCATCAGTCAAAATACCTTTAACAACGGCGCGTGTTACAGGAATGGAAAAACGTTGCCCTCCATCTCCGTAGGCACCGCCAGTCCAACCCGTATTAACAAGATACACTTTGGCATGACTCGTTTTTAAACGCTTAATTAAAAGTTCGGCATAGATCTTTGCTGGCCGCGGGAAAAAAGGTGCACCAAAACAAGTACTAAACGTAGTCTTAATGGGCTCAGTTTGACCTACCTCAGTACTACCCACCAATGCAGTATATCCACTTAAAAAATAATATGCTGCTTGTTCATGATTTAAACACGCAACCGGTGGTAGTACGCCAAATAAATCACAACATAAGAAAATAACTGCATCCGGCAAGCGATCAACACGATTTGCTCGAAAACGAGATTCAATAAAATCTACTGGATAGGCGACACGAGTATTTTGGGTTAGCGTTGCATCTTTGTAATCCGGCTCTAAAGTTTCTGGATTTAACACTACATTTTCCATTACTGCGCCATAGCGTATAGCATTCCATATTAAAGGTTCACGTTCTTTAGAGAGATCAATGCATTTAGCATAACAACCACCTTCAAAATTAAAAACACCCGTTTCACTCCAGCCATGTTCATCATCCCCTATCAAAAAACGATCCGGATCGGCAGATAAGGTGGTTTTACCTGTCCCAGATAATCCAAAAAATAAAGCAACATCACCCTCTTTCCCTACATTAGCTGAACAATGCATAGGTAAAACATCTACTGCGGGCAGCAAATAATTCATTACTGAAAACATTGCTTTTTTGATTTCACCCGCATACTGATGTCCACATAATAAAACTTTACGATCGGTAAGATGGATAACTAAAGTTGCATCGCTATTAACTCCATCCCGCTGCGGATCTGTTTTCAACCCTGGAAGACTTAATATCGTCCATTCTGCTTTACTGACTTTTCCATAAAAATCATCTTGACGAATAAAAAGTTGTCGCGCAAATAAATTATGCCAAGCATATTCAGTAATTACTTTGAGGGGTAAATAATAGGTTGGGTCAGCCCCAACTTGAAGATTAGAAATAAATAGATCTACTTCTTTGGCATATTGTTCGGCACGTTGCCATAACATATGAAAGCGATCTTCTGAAAATGCTTGATTAACTGAATCCCAATCAATATCTTTTTCACTATTAGGCTCAGCGACAATAAATTTATCTTTAGGTGAGCGACCCGTTCGTTTGCCTGTAGTCACTGAAAAAGCGCCATTAGCTGCGATCAGACCTTCTTTACGTTCTACAGCGTGATTAATTAATTCTTCAATAGATAAATCAATAAAGATCTTAGACGAATTTTTGGATTGAACGGCCGACATAGCCTATTCTCCTTAACTTAATACTAGCCGGCATGTTAACACATATAAAATTGCAATAACATCCATGTAAGTTTTATATTAAGCATGCATTCTTTTTACAAAATTTTTCTGCGATTCAGATAGCTCAGTCGAAGCAAAAAAGGAAGCTTTTTAAGAAAGAACGATAGGGGGCAATAATTAATTTAAAAATTATATTAAGTAATATTAATATGAAATCTCGATAACTATTTAGTATCCATTCATTTATTATATTTTTAGACTTAGATCTTGCAAAAAAGCCAAACGAAACACACTGTAGATTCGGAGATAATAATTTAGCGAATTCAAGGTTGGAAGTTTGAGCGCTTAAGTCATAAAGTTCTTCTTACACCTTGAAACGGATATCTTCTTTAGATAATTCTTTAACTATAATTCCATTGGGAGAGGCTGGATTTAATCTAAGGGTATATTTTACAGTAAATTCTATTAAATTTTTATTTTCATCTGAATTAAAAGATAATCGTGTTTTTTTAGTTTTGGAATTTTTTTCTAATTGTAACTTTGCTTGTTGATAATTCGAATAAGCTTTATCGCCAAGAGCTTTCATTATATATTCTTGAAGATAAAAAATTTTATCTTTGTCATATTACTCTAAATCGATAACAGAAAATTCGCCCTCTTTTATGTAGTTACCTTAAATAAGGACATACCGTCAGATATAAAATCCAAGACAGTTATACTAAAATTTTCTGTAACTACCAATTCTTCAGAATTGGTTGAGTCAAAAGTAAAACCATGTTCAAATCCCCCAGTAGAACTAGGAATAAACCCTATTGCATTTAAATGAAGAGTTAAAAATTGTCTAGCTCCATAAAGCATTTCTGCTTGATGAAAATTTGATAAAATAAATTTTTTAAATTTTTCATTTAAGGACTCCATCATATTAAAAAAAACTTCGTCTAGATCAGGCTCAATCCCAGAAGTTTTAATGGTAGAACCTTCAGAGGGTCTTTTACAGGACCATTCTCCTGTTTTATTCTTAATTGTTAAGCTATATAATCTTTTTAAATCATTCCTAACTTGTTTTTCATCTTCTGATTTACTAGGATAAGCAAATCTTCGTAATGTTTCAAGGCATTCGCCTTCAAAGCTTAAATCGATTAATTCTTTCTTTGGAGCTAGAATTTCTGTCATTTTTCTTACCGATTTAAATTTTAACGCTTTTAAATGCAAATAATTTGAATTAGTTATATTATATTAGCAGAATAGCCTTAAGTTAAAATTAAACAGTATTATGGCACAATCAAAACCACGTTTACTCACTGGCGATACTCCGACGGGTAAACTCCATCTTGGTCATTGGGTCGGTTCCTTAGCTTTGCGAGTCGTTTTACAAAAAAGCTATGATTGTTACTTTATTATCGCTAATGTTCATGCATTTACTACGCGTGCGGAATTTCCTGAAGAAATTCGGCAGAATACTCTAGAGATTGCATTAGATTATCTCGCCGCCGGCATCGACCCTAAACAAAGTCATATCTTTGTTCAATCGGAAATTCCCACCATTGCTGAACTTACCTGTTTTTTTAGTATGCTGATTTCTTTTCCTAGAGTCATGCGTAACCCAACTATTAAAGATGAAATTCGCCAAAAAAATCTTGGTGATAATTATCCTTTTGGTTTTTTATTGTATCCAGTCGGTCAGGTGGCAGATATACTTAGTTTTCGCCCTGAAATTGTACCTGTAGGGGAAGATCAAATTGCTCACTTAGAGTTAGCTCGCGAATGCGCACGTCGCTTTAACCAAATTTATTGCGGAGTTGATCCACAAACAAAAGATGAAAATTATGTTCCCAGCGGAGGATTATTTCCTATTGTCCAACCGAAACTTAGCCCAGTGCGTCGTTTAATTGGAACTGGACCACCCAATGCTGATGGGATATTACCCAAAATGAGTAAATCTTTAAATAATGCCATTTATCTAAGTGATGATCCTGATACGATCAAGAAAAAAGTAATGGGCATGTATACTGATCCACATCGATTACGAGCGACGGACCCGGGAACTGTTGAAAACAATCCTTTATGGATATTCCATGATGTATTTAATCCGGATAAAGACTGGGTTATTGAAGCGAAAGACAAGTATCGTAAAGGACAGATTAAAGATGTTGATTGTAAACATCAGTTAGTCGATATTTTAGTTGAAATAACGCAACCGATGCGTGAACGTCGAAAAATCTACGAAAATGAACTAGGCGAGGTTTTAAAGATTTTAAAACAAGGAACAGAGCAAGCCAATAAAATTGCTGAAGACACTTTAGAAAAAGCTAAAACCTTTATGAAACAAGATTACTTTAAACATACTTTTAAACTAAAGAAAGAGTAGAGATAAGAATTTTAAGTCACGGGCAAAGTCACTCCTCTCTGACCTTGATATTTGCCTTGACGATCTCGATAAGAAACTTGGCAAATCTCATCAGATTCCAAAAATAACATCTGTGCCACACCCTCATTTGCGTATATTTTAGCAGGTAAGGGCGTCGTATTGGAAAATTCCAAGGTGACTTGGCCTTCCCATTCGGGCTCTAATGGAGTGACATTCACAATTATTCCACAACGTGCATAAGTTGATTTGCCGACACAAATTGTAAGAATATTTCGTGGAATGCGAAAGTATTCAACCGTATGTGCTAAAGCAAATGAATTAGGAGGAATAATACACACATTATTTTTTATATCGACAAAACTTCCTTCCGAAAAACTTTTAGGGTCGACAATAGCAGAGTTGATATTCGTAAAAACACGAAACTCATTGGCACAACGAACATCGTATCCATAACTAGATACGCCATAAGAAATGATCCGCCCAGTCGCCGATTGACGCACCTGTTTCGATTCAAACGGTGCTATCATATTGTAATCTTTTGCCATGCGGCAAATCCATGCATCAGATTTAATGGACATAATTTTTTCCTCAAATATTTTTTGCACTTGAATTTATTCTGCTGCAGCTCCATTCGCAATCATGATGACTATCATATTTCTAGATTGCTACAGGACGCTGCACTTGCACAAAACTCAATTGTTGTGAGTATACTATTTTTTCTCTATGATAATTTTCGGAAATCGACAAGGTATCTTTGATTGGCTTAGCTGTTCAGCTATTTTGTTAGCTATTTCTCGATAGACATCAGCAATCGTGCTGTGTGGTTCTGCAATAAAAATAGGCCTGCCCGAATCGGCTTGTTTACGAATACGGCTGTCTAAAGGTAAAACACCTAATAAATTAATATTGCACTCTTTGGCAATTCGCTCGCCACCGCCATCACCAAAAATAGGCTCCTCATGACCACACTGTCTACAAACATGCATACACATATTCTCAACTACACCCAATAAAGGGACTTTAACTTTATTAAACATTCCTATCGCTTTACGTACATCCAACAAAGCAATATCTTGAGGAGTCGTTATAATCACTGCTCCAGCGAGAGGGATTTTTTGTGTGAGAGTCAACTGGATATCGCCAGTACCCGGCGGTAAATCGACGATTAAATAATCCAAATTATCCCAATGTGTATCATTTAACAATTGCTGTAAAGCACCTGTTGCCATCGGTCCACGCCATATCATAGGCGTATTCACATCAATTAAATAACCTATAGACATAGATTGTAAGCCATGAGCATATACAGGTTCTAAGGTTTTACCATCCTTGCTAGTCGGCTTCTCATTGACACCTAACATCTGAGGTTGATTAGGGCCATAGATATCCGCATCCAAGATTCCAACTTTAACACTTTTTTTTTCTGCGAGTGCCAATGCTAGATTCACAGCAGTCGTTGATTTGCCAACACCCCCTTTTCCAGAAGCAACTGCAATTATATATTTGACTCGATCAGTAAGCTTTAACATAGGATATTTCAAATTATAACTTGACGCCACTCCTCGCAAAAAGGCAGAATCTATGAATCAATAATACGCAAAAGTTAAGTATGCAGCAAACACCTCGTAAATTATTAGTTACTATCGCATTACCTTATGCTAATGGCTCCTTGCATATCGGCCATTTATTAGAACATATTCAAGGGGATATTTGGGTACGTTTTCAAAAAATGCTAGAACGCGATTGTATTTTCATCTCGGGCGAAGACGCGCATGGGACTCCCGTGATGTTAGCCGCTCAACATCGAGGAATCAGCCCTGATACATTAGTAACTCAAATTGCCGAAGAACATCAACGCGATCTTTCTGAGTTTTATATTGATTTTGATAAGTTTTACACAACTCATTCACCAGAAACTGGAGCATTCATAACACTTATTTATCAAAGAATGAAAAATAAAGGGGATGTGTACAGCAAAATTATTCAACAAGCTTATGATCCTAAAGCGCAAATGTTTTTACCGGATCGTTATGTGAAAGGTATCTGTCCTTGTTGCAAAACTCCCGATCAATATGGTGATAATTGTGAAGTATGTAGTTCTACCTATTCCCCTTTGGACCTCATTGATCCTAAATCGACAATTACAGGTGCTACGCCGCTAGCAAAAGACTCAGAACATTATTTTTTTCAGCTTTCTAATTACACCGAGTTCTTGCATAACTGGATAACGCAGGGCCATCATCTTGCCGAAGAAATAAGTAATAAGCTTCTAGAATGGTTTAAAGAAGGTTTACATGATCTCGATATTTCACGTGATGCACCTTATTTTGGTTTTAAAATTCCGGGAACAGAGAATAAATTTTTTTATGTTTGGATCGATGCACCTATCGGTTATATGGCAGCCTTTAAAAATCTTTGTTTGCACCGAAAGGATTTAAATTTTGATGAATATTGGTCCCCTGCCACTAATACCGAGTTGTATCATTTTATTGGTAAGGATATCATTAATTTTCATGCTATCTTTTGGCCAGCTATTTTAAAAAGTGCAGATTTTCGTACACCAACAGCAATTTTTTCCCATGGTTATGTGACTGTTAATGGTCAAAAAATGTCAAAATCTCGCGGAACCTATATTTCCGCACGGCACTATCTTAATCATTTAGATCCCGAATATTTACGCTATTATTTTGCTTCCAAACTAAGTCACAAAACAGAAGATATTGATTTTAATTGGCATGATTTTATCCAAAAAATTAATTCGGATTTAATCGGTAAGCTAGTCAATATTGCCAGTCGTTGTGCGAGCTTTATTAATAAAAAATTTATTAATAAACTATCAGCAACTTTATTGATGCCTAATCTAACTCTAGAGTTTATCAATAAAGGTGATGAAATTGCAGCTTATTATGAAAGCCGAGATTACAACCGAGCAATGAAAAGCATTATGGAATTAGCTGATCAAGCTAATCAAATGATTGATGCTGAGAAACCTTGGCTCTTGATAAAAAATTCTGATTCAATTCAACGAGCTCATGAGGTATGCAGCTTAGGTTTAAATCTTTTTAGAATTTTAATGATTTATTTAAAACCGGTATTACCTATCACAGCGGGGAAAACAGAAAAATTTCTAAATATTCCTGCAACGACTTGGAGCCAAAGACAAAATATCTTGTTGGATCATACTATTAATACTTTTGAGCCCTTATTACAGCGCATCCCTGAAGAAATTATCCAGAATATGCAGAAAACAGATTCTATCGCTACCAATTAAGTTAGTTATTGTTTATCTTATCTAAAAATGAAATCGAAAAAATTATCTATTTCAGCAAGAGATTTTACACCTCTGCTTAACGAGATCGATGCTTTACTTCCACAGACGCAATGTAGCCAGTGTAGTTATTCTGGCTGCCTCCCTTATGCTCAAGCTATTGCAGAAGATAAAGCAGAAATAAATCGTTGCCCACCGGGAGGTATAAAAACGCTGCAAAGTTTAGCAAAATTGCTAGAAAAAAATTCTGAACCATTTATGGAAGAAATGCATAAACAGATAACTCCTCCCATGACGGCGTCTGTACGCGAGTCTGAATGCATTGGGTGTACAAAATGCATCCAAGCGTGTCCTGTCGATGCTATTCTTGGTGCTGCCAAGCAATTACACGTTGTATTAACGCAAGAATGCACTGGTTGTAGACTTTGTCTTTCTCCTTGCCCGGTTGACTGTATTGATATGTTGTCATTAAGTCGGCCTAATTATAATCCTCAACAAGCACGAGAACGTTATTATGCAAAAAAACAACGTCTTGAAGTAACACAAGATCAAACTAGTCTAATTAAAAATAAAACTCAACCACAAAACGAACAAAATGCTTATATTCAAGCTGCAATTAGACGAGTGAAAGAAAAAAAACAACGCTTACAATCGACACATAAAGCTCGCTAATAACATTCAACTAAACATCTAGTGCTTGATAGATATTGTAGTTTTCTGAATAAGTGAAGATTTGACCGGTTTTAATATCAAAAAACCAACGATGGATAATTAATGCTTGAGTTTCTGTTTTTTCTTTTATCCAAGGAAATGTCATACAGTTTTCATAAGAATGATTTAAAGCTAATTTTGCATATTCATCTGGATTTTTTATCTGATTCCCAGGTATTTTTATTGAAGAAACCCATTTAGTAATAAAATCGTTTTGTGATAAATTTTGGCTATTTAATAAAGCATCTATTCCTCCGCATTGACTATGGCCTAATAAAATAAGATGCTTAATATTCAACAAACAAATTCCAAATTCTAAAGCGGCGCTTGTTCCATGCAAAGCTTCATCCTTTTGGTAAGGCGGCACTATATTCGCAACATTACGCACCACAAATAAATCGCCCGGATTACATTGTAGTATTAGTGCTGGATCGACACGTGAATCACAACATGAAACAATCATTATTTGAGGTTTTTGACCCGTGTCGGATAAGTACCGCATTACAGCATTATCACCGACAGCATATTTTTTTCTAAATACACTGTACCCATGCAGTATTTTACTAAAAATATGACCCATGTTTTTCTCCATATCAATACTTACTTTAAATAAATATTTAATTTGAGACTGGTTTATTATTATAAAAAAGAGCCAAGGATTACTTTTGAATAGTTAAAATCGTTAATACAAAACTAGATACTTCAATCCTTAATTAAGATATTAAATTTAACCATCTTTAATGATTCTCTTTAGTGATATTACGACAAAAATATATCAAAGAAAAGCCAATTAAAAAATATAATTGTTTAAAATGGAGTAAATATATTTCTAGATATTAACGGCGAGCATTTTCGAAATACTTTAAATTTTTATGAATTTATTTAAGATAAGCATCTGAAAGTTCTAGATAAAATTCAGCAACGCAAATGACGAGTTTCTTTAAAGAAATGGCGTCCCCAAGGGGAGTCGAACCCCTGTTACCGCCGTGAAAGGGCGGTGTCCTAGGCCTCTAGACGATGGGGACCTACGGTTTTAAAGTCCGCTATTTTGGCTGCGCTGGACTAGAATGTCAATGTCTAAAATAACTATATGAAAGCGTTTTTTACAAAATCTATTTTTACGCTGTATATTAAGCTTAATTATTTTTAACGGGATAGCTCATGTCTAACCAAACCATAAACCTTAGCAATACACTCTATCAATATATGTTATCTATTTCCTTGCATGAGCCTGCCATTTTAAAGTCGTTAAGAGAAACAACGCTTAAATTATCATCCCATGGCATGCAAATCTCACCTGAACAAGGCCAATTGATGGCGCTCCTGGTTGAGTTAATTGGTGCTAAAAAAACTTTAGAGATAGGGGTTTACACGGGTTATAGCTCTTTAGTCGTAGCTTTAGCCTTACCTGAAACAGGAAAAATTATTGCGTGTGATATTAATACTGAAACAAGCGCTATAGCGCAAGATTTTTGGCAAAAAGCCCGTGTAGATCATAAAATTGACCTAAAATTAGCACCGGCACTGGAAACTCTTGATAGTTTAATTAAGCAAAATCACTCGAATAATTTTGACTTTATCTTTATTGATGCAGATAAGCAAAATTATTTAAATTATTATGAGCGTTCATTAACTTTACTACGCCCAGGTGGTCTAATAGTAGTCGATAATGTCCTTTGGAGCGGCCGCGTCGCTGATACACACGTCCATGACAAACAAACTCTAGCTATTCGCGCATTTAACCAAACTATTTATCAAGATAAGCGTATTAGTATGAGTTTAATACCCGTAGGTGATGGACTTACTTTAATAAGAAAAAGTTAGCTGGTTCGGTTCTTTGAATAAAAAAATTATATTGTCGCGATGTCTCCTTTTTGTTCTAACCATATTTTTCGATCGCCAGATCGTTTTTTTGCTAATAACATATCCATCAAAGTAAACGTTTTTTGTTCATTATCTATGGTAAGTTGAACCAGTCTTCGAGTATCGGGCGCCATTGTTGTTTCACGCAATTGCATAGGATTCATTTCACCTAAGCCTTTAAATCGCTGTATGCTGACTTTTCCTTTTTTATTTTCTGCACTTAATCTATCCAAAATACCTTGCTTTTCTTCATCATCCAAAGCATAAAAAACCTCTTTGCCGATATCTATACGATAGAGTGGTGGCATAGCAATATAAATATGTCCCGCTTCAATTAAGGATCGAAAATGTTTTAAAAATAAACCACATAACAACGTAGCAATATGTAAACCATCAGAATCCGCATCCGCTAATACACAAATTTTACCGTAACGTAAACCTGATAAATCGCCAGACCCAGGATCAACGCCCAGAGCCACAGCAATATCATGAATTTCTTGTGAACCTAATACTTGATTACTCGCTACTTCCCAAGAATTTAAAATTTTTCCTCGTAATGGCATTATCGCTTGAAACTCTCTGTCTCGTGCTTGTTTTGCGGAACCACCCGCTGAATCGCCTTCAACTAAAAATAACTCTGTGCGAGTTAAGTCTGTTTGCGTACAATCGGCTAACTTCCCTGGCAATACTGCACCACTTAAAATCTTCTTACGTGCTATTTGCTTACTGACTCGTAAACGCTTTTGTGCATTAGCTATCATTAGTTCGGCTAAACTTTCTGCTTCAGAAACATGCTGATTGAGCCATAAGCTAAAAGCATCTTTTATTACACCTAAAACAAATGCTGCAGATTGGCGTGAAGTAAGTCTTTCTTTAGTTTGACCAGAAAATTGGGGTTCCAATAATTTTACAGATAATACGTAGTGGCATCCTTCCCATACATCTTCAGGTGCTAATTTTAATCCCCGAGGCAATAAATCACGTAATTCGCAAAATTCTCTCATTGCTTCTAGTAAACCGGTGCGTAAACCATTGACATGTGTTCCCCCTTGAATTGTTGGAATTAAATTAACATAACTTTCCATCAATCCCTCACCATTTTCTAACAACCAACATAATGCCCAATCTACTTCCTCAGTTTCTGCTGCAAAATGACCATGAAAAGGCTCTGTTGGTAAACAAGTATATTGGCTTAAACTATCCTTTAGATAGCTAACTACACCATCCTCATAAAACCATTCCTCTTTTTTATTGTTTGGTTTATCAGTAAAACTAACGTGTAAACCTGGGCAAAGAACCGCTTTAGCACGCAAACTATGTTTTAATCGATTGACTGAGAACTTTTCCGTATCAAAATAATGCTTATCAGGCCAAAAACGTAAAGAAGTTCCTGTTATGGCCTGATCAACTTTACCTAGTTTTTTTAAGTTGGATTTTTTATTTCCACTTTCAAATTGAATTTGATATATAAATCCATCGCGCTTAATAGTGACTTCTAAATGACGCGATAAAGCATTGACGACGGATACACCGACTCCATGTAAACCACCTGAATAGCGATAATTTTTATGGTTAAATTTACCGCCCGCATGCAGTCTAGTCAGAATAAGTTCTACCCCTGTCACTTTTTCTTCAGGATGAATATCAACAGGCATACCACGACCGTCATCACTAACTGATAAAGAATTATCCGAATATAACACCACATCAATATGTCGTGCATAACCAGCCATCGCTTCATCAACACTATTATCAATTACTTCTTGTGCCAAATGATTAGGCCGAGAGGTGTCGGTATACATACCAGGTCGTCGTTTTACCGGGTCGAGGCCGCTTAAGACTTCGATCGCTTGAGCCGTATATTTTTTTGAAGAAGAAGATTTAGATTTCATAAAATAATAGTTACTCGCTTTTTTTCAAAAATGCATCTCTCACAATTTGCTCATTATGTTGTAACCATTGTAAAGCAATAATAGTTGAACCATTATTAATTTTTCCTTGATTAAGCAAACTATAAGCGGTTTTTACTTTTAAAACATGTAATCTAATATCTTCACCTTCCTCAGACATCCCATGAATTCCTTGTGCTAATTTGGCATTAACTTGTCCACAGAAAAGATAAATACGTTCTGAGCTTCCTCCTGGACTCACCCAATATTGGCAAATGGGAAATAAATTCGTTATTTCTAAACCACTTTCTTCCTGTGTTTCTCGTCGTGCTGCTTGCTCTACACTTTCATCTTTATCAATGACACCGGCTACTATTTCAATTAACCAGGGGTTTTTGGCTTTATTAGCAATTCCTACTCGAAATTGTTCGGTTAAAACCAGTTGATCATTATGCGCATCAAACAATAGAACCCCCACTGCCTCACCTCGTTCAAAGACTTCTCGTAGTCGCGGCTGACTCCACTCCCCATTATATAGACGAAATTGGACCTTCAATTGCTCTATCTGAAAATGCCCCTGATAAACTATTTGCTGCTGCAAAATTTTGACATCTGAACGGTCGAAATGGGAATTCATAGGACTATATCTCAATTATGAAATCTGGCATAATAAGCAGTATCTACCTAGAAAAACCTAGGTTTTTTGCTCTTTTCATATAAAAAAAATAATGACATTACTCGACCTTTTTATCAATAAATCGGCTAGACATCTACACATATGCTCTAAATTAGTGTTAGGTATTTATTTGCTTTTTGCATCTCTCACGCCTACTTTTGCTGCTGATTTACTCGATATTTATAAAGCCGCTTTAAATAGTGATCCTATCTATCAGGCCGCTGTATCCACCCGATTATCCCAACGTGAAGCAATACCTCAGAGTGTAGCTGCACTTTTACCTAATATCTCAGCCCAAGCGAACGTTTCAAATAATTATCAAAATATTAGTCAGCTTCCTACTACTGGGCAACCGAATGGAATAAGCAATTTCCAGTCTCAGGGATATAATATTTCCTTTAGACAACCCCTAATTAATGTCAATGATTGGTTAGCAGTTAAGCAAGCTAATAATACGGGAAAACAAGCTGATCTAACATTGGCAGCAGCTGCACAAGATTTGATTTTTCGCGTAGCGGCTGCTTATTTTAATGTTTTATCCGCTCAAGACACGCTTCAACTCGCTAAAGCAGAAAAAACCGCTGATAATAAACAATTGATTCAAGCTCAGAAACGTGTCCAAGTAGGTTTAGATGCCTTGACCAGTGTTTACGAAGCAAAAGCAGCGTATGATAAATCACTCGCTACGGAAATAAGTGCAGAAAATATTTTACGTAATAATCAAGAGACATTGCGCCAATTAACAGGACAGACTTATTCCTCCATAAAAGCCTTTACAAAAAACATACCTTTGCAAAACCCGCAACCAAACAATATCGAACAATGGATTAATGCAGCCACTCAGAATAATTTGAAGCTGATGGCTGCGCGTTATGGTGTAGAAGTCGCTCGACAGAAAATAAAGATGCAAGCTTCTGGACATCTACCTAGCTTAAGCTTAATAGGTAATTATGGAAAAACCGATACTTTTAATAATGTTCCTAACTCACTACTTAATAAAAATGGCGGAACTTTAGGCTTAGAATTAGATGTTCCACTCTTTGCCGGCGGTGCAGTCTCTTCTAAAACCCGACAAGCCCAATATGATTTTCAAACGGTTAGTGCTAATTTAGATAATACTTATCGACTGCTGATCATTAATACCCGACAAAAATATAATGATGTTCTTGCCGATATCAGCAAAATCAAAGCTGAGCAGCAAGCCATCAAATCTGCTCAACTTTCGTTAGATAGTACCGAAGAGAGCTATAAAGCAGGAACACGAACTGTCGTTGATATCCTGATTGCACAACAAAATCTGTATGATGCAAAACGTACTGCGGCTAATGAACAGTATAATTATCTGTTGGATACACTTTTACTAAAACAAGCCGCGGGTAGTTTAAAACCAGATGATTTAATACTGATTAATAAATTTCTTGCTTAATCACATCATTCAATAATTTACTCAAAGAGCTCTTGCATGACCATTAGAAACGTGATTACTATCATTAAATATAGAGGGTCTTATTAAGTCTTCTATTTTTTTTAGCTTCCGCATCGATTCTGTTTTTTCTTTCTTAAAAAATCTATGCTGTTGTAATATCTCTATTTTTTCATTTTCCAGTGTAATATCATTATTAGAATCAGTTTGAATGTTTTGTGCCAACTTCATCTTATAAGCTGAGAAAATATCTGCTTTTTGTTTCGCTAATCTTGGACTGAAAAAGCTTTTTTCTAGTCTGCTTATTTCTTTATCGCAAATATGAATAGCTTTTTGCTTCACAACTTCTTTAGGTAGTGTTGGTGCAGACTCATTTGATAAACTTGCATTATCAGCTAAATGTTCATGAATAATATCAAATTGCCGCCATTCTTGTTTTATAGCTTCCCGAAGCGTTAATACTGCGATATTAGAAACTTCTCGACGATTTAACTGGCTGAATAAACAATTTAAAATCCCTAAAATAGTCGCGGGAAGAATAAAAATAATTTTATTTATAAAATTAAAAATTCCACCATGATTATGATCATGATGATCACCTTGATTATTACCAAAAAGCGGACATATATCCGTCAGTAATTCACTTCCGGCTGCAAAAAAAACCGTTAGCCAACAAGGAAAATTAAAAAATCTATCCGATGCGACGGCAGTAAAAAATACATGAAAACCAAAGATAAGTAATTTCAATACACTAAGCACAAGCCTTAAAGGAATACGAAATATATATAAAAGGCATTGCAAATAATTCTCTTTGGCTATTTGACTTTTTAAATCTTGATTAAATTTCTTAATTGGATTAAGCAAATTATTGATAGAAATTCCAGTCAATAAACCGAGTGTTTCAAAGGAATTTTTTAAAGTAAATAATAGGTCACTTAACATTAAAGGCAGTGCTGTAATCACACACACGGGTAGACTAACAAAATCTTTTAATTGAATAAAAGCAGTATACCCAGTTGTAAGCGCAGCTATAATCCCAAAAACTAATACCGCAGTACTTAATAGCATCCTAAATATATAAGAAAAATAACTTTCTTGTTCTTGAAATTTAAACCAGTTTACTAACTTAGCAAAAAACTGAGCAAGTGATTTACCAATCACCAGACAACTATATTTTAAAAAATTTATCGAGCCATGTTTTTGATTTATTTCCGCATTAAGTTCTTTCCACCATTTCGATAAAGTCTCATTTAGAATTATATCAGTAATAGTATTATAAATTAAAATAGCGTAAGAAACAGCGGCTAAAATTGCTAAAGGCCAGATGACTGCCGATAAAATAGTTAAAGAAGTTAAACCAAAACCCATTAGGACTGCCGGGAAAGTATAGAAAGTAATGACTCCTATACATACTCCTACCCCAAGACTAAACAACATTCCAAAACGTAAAGGCCATAATTTTATTGCTTTTTTAGATACTTCTTCCCTAAGCTCCTCAATTAAAGCTTGATTAAGGTTTCCACTATCAATTAGAACTTGACAACTTCCTGGTTCAATTACCGATTTGACAAGCTGTTTTCTGAGTAGCTTTAAGTCTTTTTCAGCTTGTTCAGTGTGAGATGCATTTTCATGTGATGACTTACTCTGTTTAAAAAATTCTAGGCTAGCATTATAACTTATTAAAAAAGGACAACGTATTTTTCTTGCTTCAATTAATGTTTCGTATTCATCGTTTAATTTTTTAAATTCGTCAATGTGACGAGAGAAAATAAATTTTGAAGTTTGAGCTCTATCTTTTACTAATTTTTTAAAAAATTTATATATTTCATTTTTATCATCTTCAGTGATAGCAGAAAATTTTTTTTTAGACGTATAATCGAGAAAAAATTTTTCTTCTTCATCATTTAATTGATATTTTCCATCTACGCAATTAATAATTTCTTTAAAAAATTTAATTATATTTTCTCTAAGTTTTTTTTCACGTATATTATTTATCTTTAGGTCTAATTCAACTTTTTCAATAATTAAATATTCCCAGAGCGTTTTTTCACTTAATAAGCTAAATCTACTAAATCCTTCGATAATATTCTTTCTATAGATTTCACCTTCTACAATAGTTGCGCCGCATGCTGCATATCTTGCATAAGGGGAAGGAGTAAAATCTACAATTTGCCTTGCGCTGGATAATCCATCAGAAGCAACTTGGGCACCTGCTAACAGCCAACCAATCGATGACTTTATTGCTTTTCTTTTTTTCATAACACACTCTCACTTCAATGGGTATAAATTAATTTTTTATAAGTATAAATTACTTAGCTTAAGAATCTATTAAATGATATTAAGAATCATTCCTATTTGAAGGCGAGATAATAACCAAGAAAGCTTGAATCATCAAGAGAATTTTTTGTAGTGGGCAATAATGACAAATATTTCTCATGCAATACGATGGTTGAGCTATATAAATTTTGTAAGCTGGAATCATTATGAATAATATCATCTGTTCGTTTAATACTTTCTGTAGTTGATATTTGTGCAGCTAAAATGGCATTAATTTGGTTTTTTTTTAATAGATCACGTTCATGTGCGCGTTGAATTTGCAACTCTCGTGAGGCGGTGACCAATAAAATACGATTTAATTTAATATAATCATTAGTAGAAGGTTTTTCCTTGCGTAATATAGAAGTCCTTTCTTCTAACAATAACGGTATCACTAGTAAACAATATATGCCTGTAGCTTTTTTTAGAGCTATTTGTATTTCTCGATATATTAACGGATGTAGTAAGCATTCTAACCATTCTCGATCTTTGGGATGAACAAAAATAATTGCTCGTAGTTTATCTCGATCGATAGTCGCATTTTTTTTTAATATGCTAGCACCAAACCGTGCAATTAATTGATCACGGATTTCCGAAGAATTATCAATAAGCTCCCGACCAATTTGGTCAGCATCGATAATATTTACTCCCAATTCAGCAAAGTAATGAGCAACCGTAGACTTGCCACTTGCAATTCCACCTGTTAACGCTACAGTAAACACCCTGAAAAATTAATGCGTAATAATAGAATTTGAAGAATTTTCTTTTTTCCCACTGCCGCCTTTATCTTCCTGTTCTTGCATTTGCTGGGCATACAACGCTTCAAAATTAACAGGTGCTAAATAGAGCGGTGGGAAACCCGCACGGCCAACCAAATCTGATACAGCTTCTCTGGCATAAGGGAATAAAATAGTGGGGCAAGTTATACTCATTACTTGATGGTTTTGCTCTTCAGTGAATCCTTTTAACGTAAAAAGACCTGCCTGTTTTACCTCAACCAAAAATAAGGTTTTATCTTTTGACTTCGCTGTCACAGTGATTTGTAAGACAACCTCATGATTATCGGCACCGATATCACTTGTATTCATAGTAAACTGCAAATTTAATTCCGGTTGCCACTCTTCTTGAAAAGCTTGAGGGGAATGAGGAGTTTCTAGTGACAAATCTTTAACATAAACACGCTGAATAATAAATTCAGGCTGTTGCGCAGGCTTGTTTGGTTGATTCATAAATTACTCGTCTTTTAGTAAGGTGTCTAATTCACCAGAGGTAGCTAATTTTGATAAATCATCAAACCCTCCGATAGATTTATTATTAATAAATATTTGTGGCACTGAACGTCGATTACTTAATTTCATCATTTCAGCTAGTTTATTAGCATCTTTATCAACTTTAATTTCTTCGTACTTAACTCCTTTTTTATCCAGTAATTCTTTAGCATCTGCGCAATAAGGACAACCCAGAGTGGTATATATTACTACTTTTTGCATAAACATCTCTTTATAACTCGAAGATTTAGCTTTTAATAATAGGTAAAGCGGCGTTTTGCCAGCTCATAATTCCACCTTTAAGGTGGAAACATTTTGCAAACCCTGCGTTTTTTAATAGCCTACCAATTTTATGGTGTGATTGCCCCTGACTATAGTTAATGATAATAGGCCTTTCTTGATATGGGTCAAGTTCACTTAGTCTAGCTTTGAGCTCAGAAAAAGGTATATTAATAGACTCAGCAATATGTCCTTTTTTAAAACTGAGCGCATCACGAACATCTAAAAAAATCGCGTCTTCTCGGTTAACCTTAAAAATAGCTTCTTGGACACTAAGAGGCAACGTACCGGTTAGCTTAGCATGTAATTCAAAAGTCAGTAATAAAATTAAAATTACAAAAAAAACTAGCCATAGCTCCCAATGTTGTAAACTAAATTCAATGAACTGCTGCATTTTCTTTAACCTTTATGATATTTATCTTATCTTAGATACGCTAGTCTAGCGAAATTTAATACCCATCGCTATACTCTCTTACATTTTAATATTGAGAAATTGGCTTTATGACTACTCAAATAGAAAATCAGCATCCATTAGGGTTAATAAATAAGCAAGCAGATTATAAAAACTTGTTAACTGAATTAATGAACACGGCAAAAAAACAAGGGGTTACTCAAACTGAAGCTAGCATTAGCCATGATACCGGCTTTTCTGTCACTGTTCGCAACCAAGAAGTTGAAACAATTGAACATAATCGAAATAAAAGTTTAGGAATAAATGTTTATTTTGGTCGCAAAAAAGGTTCTGCAAGTACCTCAGATTTTAGCTCTCAAGCCATAAAAAGCACTTTTGAAGCGGCTTGTCATATAGCACGTTTTACTACTGAAGATCCTTTTAATGGCCTAGCTGAATCTCAATTTTTAGAAAAATCACCCTCTGATTTAGACCTTTGTCATCCTTGGTCAATTGATCCACAAAATGCTATTGCATTAGGTAAAGAATGCGAAGCAAATGCGCTCGCTATTGACAATAGATTAACATTTTCAGAAGGAGTCAGCTTATCTACACAGGAAGCTATTTATGTTTATGCAAACAGTCATGGGTTTCTAGCTGGATATCCTAGCTCGTTGCATAACATTTCTTGTAATCTAATAGCAAAAGATAAAATGGGTATGCAGCGGGATGGTAGCTTCACAATAAATCGCAATCCAGATCAACTACAATCGATTGAAAAATTAGCCAAAGAAGCTGCTGATAATACCATTAAACGCCTAAGTGCAAGACGTATTTCAACCTGCCAAGTCCCAGTGATTTATCATTCAGAAATCGCCCCCGGCTTGATTAAAACTTTTCTTGAGGCAATTTCGGGTGGAACACTTTATCGCAACGCCTCTTTCTTAGTCGACCATATCGGAAAATCCGTTTTTGCTAAAAGAATCTCTATTTATGAAAAACCTCATTTGCTGAGTGCTTTAGGAAGTGCTCCTTTTGATGACGAAGGAGTCCGTACTAGCGATCGTGTTTTAATTGATGAGGGTATTTTATGCGGATATTTATTAAATAGTTATTCAGCCAGAAAGCTAGGCTTGCAAACAACAGGAAATGCGGGTGGGTTTCATAATATTTTGCTAAAAGCGAGTCAATTTAAGCTTGATGATCTAGTGAAACAAATGGAGAAAGGTTTATTAGTCACTGAGGTTATGGGACAAGGTATTAATTTAGTAACTGGCGATTACTCTCGTGGTGCAGCTGGTTTTTGGGTTGAAAATGGAGAGATCCTATTTCCTGTGGAAGAGATTACTATTGCTGGTAACTTAAAAGATATGTATCAAAATATTGTGGCCATAGGCAATGATATTAATCATAAAAGCACTATTCAAACTGGCTCAATCTTATTAGAAAATATGATGATCGCAGGTACGCAAAACTATCAAATAGAGCAATAAATTATTTATCTATACACTCAGCAATTGAATTTTTAGCAAGGGCGCCGCGAGAATGAAGTAACCGAAAATATATTCAAAATACATGGAGAATTGCGAAATGAGCGCAACACAGCAAAAAATTCAAATGCAAAGCATATTCAAGTTGGTTCTGTGATAGACCATACGCTTATACCATTTAAAGTACCGAGTGATAAATAGGTTTTTAAATAATCTTGAAAAAAAACATCTAGCACTTTTCCTGCTTTTGATGAAGCCATGCGGCAATAAAGCTGACCGTTATTCCAAATAGCAAAGCTCATATGCAATACATTCATGGAAGTTCCTATTCGGGAACTTAGATAAGAATCATGACCGACAAAAAAGATTAAACTGCCACTAGGAATTTTTTGCCTCAATTCAGAATTTTGTAACAAATCAAAGACTGGGATATAAGAAATACTTACATTTTTACTTCCATATAAGTCCGCACCTTCTTTTTTTAATTGAGATAATCGCGCTTCTTTTTCTTGGAGGCTTAAATAAGGAATTTGAATTCTATCGGTAGTTAAATGGCGGTACCAATTTCGCAAATTAATTTGAGTTCTGCTAACATTAGTTTTTCGGCCTGCAATTAAATAACTTAACTCCTGAATATATCCATTTCTTTTATTATTGGGAATCCAATCAGCGCTGGGAAAATGATTTCGTTGAGTAAAACCCACATTACCTTGTTTATAACGAATTTGATTAATTTTGTTTCTAAAGTCTGGAAGACTCCTAGCTAGTGCTAGAGCCATGACCGTATCAACATAGGTTTCACAATCAAAATAATCAAATCGATATAAAGGATTTTGATCGTATTTTCCATTGATACCTTCACCCAGCGCCCCTTCTAAATAAGGGGTATTTAATAATGCGGCACCTTGAATTTCAATTCGCCGCTGAATTGGATAATTCTGGTTTAATGAAATTAATTGATTGACGATTTCATCATTAGCCTGTGTATCGGCAAAACTTAAAGAAATAAACAAAAAATAGAATACAACGGGGTTACAAAGAAGTCGGCACCATCTTTTCACCCCTCTTCACCGAACCTATCAGTAACTAATTTTTCAAGTACCGTCAAGGCTGCAGCTTCATCTTCTCCCTGAACGATGACTTCAACAGGACTACCTTGCCGGGCTGTAAGCCCCATCACTTCTAAAATACTCTTTCCATCTACTTGTTTACCATTACATTTGAGCGTAATTTGGCTAATAAAACATCTTGCGATTTTGACCCACTTCATAGAAGCACGTGCATGTAATCCCAATTTGTTATTTATCGTAATAATTTTACATATCATATAATGAGGAAACTAATCCTCTATTTTTCCTCTATACTAAAACTTTCGCCACATCCGCAGGCAGCCGTTTGATTTGGGTTAATGAATTTCAGCGCGCCATTAAGTCCATTTTGTACATAATCGATACAAACTCCCTTTAAGATAGGGAAACTCAATCGATCAACAAAAACAACTAAATCATTATCAATAGAAAATTTTAAATCTTCAGAATGGAAGCTCTCTGCATAATCCACTACATACGCAAAACCTGAACAACCAGAACGTTTAATACTCAAACGAAAACATTTTCCCCGTACTTGTTTGGCCAGGATCTTTTTAATATGTTTAATCGCGGAAGGAGTTAAATAAAGCTGACCCTCCTTACTTTTATTTTGAGCAGGATCGCAGATAGGAACATTAACTTGTGTCATAAGTTCCATATTACCACTTAATAAGTTAGGTAACAAAGTAGTGCTCTTAGTCCTTTTTCCATTAGGGGTAATATATCTGAATTTTGTAGTTATTTTACTTACAAAAACAAGCTAAAATGGATTTTTTTATCCATAATTCTCAAAAATTTGGCTTTCATAAATCTTCAATAAATGAATTTTATAGGCTTTTATTGGTAAGAATAAAAAAAGACTTTCAATTACAAGCTTTCCAAACTGTAAATCCGTTCGATGAAACTCCCAACATAACTTATAATTGGTTATTAAAAATTAATGCTTCCATCAGCATTAATCCTAATTTTTTACTTGTGTCATAAAAGTGTTTGTTGTACGGTTAACTTAGATATTAAAATATATTCAATTTGCATTTTTTATAACTCTCTCATATGTTTAACAAATTTGATACTAAACTTCTTGGGGGTATTTTACTCATAGTCGGAACAGCAATAGGAGGCGGAATGCTAGCATTACCTATTGCGACGGCCGAAGCTGGATTTACAAATTCTTTGATTCTTCTATTGCTATGCTGGTTCATTATGACCGCCAGCGCTTTTTTGGTCCTTGAAGTTAATTTATGGCTTCCTGCCAATACTAATATTATTTCCATGTCGAGAATTTTATTAGGTCGTTGGGGTGAAACTATTGCCTGGATAAGTTATCTATTATTATTTTATTCCGTACTTGCCGCCTATATGGCGGGCGGTGGAGATTTTCTAAGTGGGTTATTGTTTAATTTAGGTTTTAAAATACCCTACTGGTTATCTATATTCCTATTCACTGCTATTTTAAGTTACGTGGTTTATCAAGGCATACATTATGTCGATTATGTGAATCGTGGTTTGATGTTTAGTAAATTTAGCATTTATATTTTACTTATTTTATTTATTATTCCATCTATTTCTAACGCTAAGTTAAAAGATGGAAACTTGTTTTACTTAACAAGCGGAGCAACAATAATGATAACCTCATTTACTTTTGCGAACATCATACCAAGCTTACGCACTTATTTTAAGAATGATATTCCCAAATTGCGAAAAGCTATTTTAATAGGTAGCTTAATTCCTTTATTTTGTTATTTATTTTGGGATCTATGTATCATGGGAGTACTCCCTCGTGAAGGAAATTATGGGCTAATTAACATGTTACATTCCAAACACTCCACCAGTGAGTTTGTTATGCAATTAAGTAACACATTAAATAATCCATTAATCACGTTTATGACCAGAATTTTTACTTCTATTTGCTTAGCTACCTCTTTTCTAGCCAGCGGGCTAGGTCTATCTGATTTTTTGGCTGATGGTCTACGCACTACCAAGCGAGGAAGAGGTGGAGTTATTGTTTATTTAGCTACTTTTTTACCACCTATGATAGTAGTATTATTTTATCCGGGTGCTTTTATAGGTGCATTAAGTTATGCTGGAATTTATTGTGCAATACTTTTTGTTTTGCTTCCATCTCTAATGGCCTGGCGTGGACGCTATAGAAAAAATTCTTTAGCAAAAGGATTTAGAGTTAAAGGAGGAAGACCATTATTACTAGGCCTTGGTATTGCAGGCGTTTTATTTATAAGTAATGGAGTCCAAATAGCTTTTACCTAAGACTTAGATTACAAATATATAGGATATTTGCTATAGGTATTGAATTGCATCTTTCTTATCCAACCACTTACAACCCTTTCATCTCAGCCCGCTACCCCTTTTCTAAGTAAAAGTCCAATATTAATAGGGAACCAATTAATAGGAATTTTGGAATTATATTTTGTTTTCAAAAAAATATAACGATTTTTAAATTTTAAAAGTCGTTATAGCAACAAAATAACGTAATTTTTCCTAAAATTAACTAAGAAATTTTAACAATTGAATGGGGGACAGATATGATAATAGATGGTGTTTTAGTCGGAGTTGTATTAGCAGGACTAGAATTAGGTGTAGCTTGGATATTGGCCTGTGTAATTAATCATGAGCCATCATCTGAAAAAAAGGAGGAAAAAGAACCTCCTTTAACTTTTTCAACAAATTTCGCTAATCTAGTTAATTTAAAATAAAATTTTAAATTTATCGCTCTGCTTATATATTCAAGATTTTAAGCAAAAAATCTATAAAAAATTAAAAAAACCCCTGGAAACTTTTTAAAAGTTTTCAGGGGTTTTTCATTTAAGTTAAATCATTTCATTATTGACTGGTTTCTGATTAAACACATTTTCTAGCATAATATATAAATCTTTGTATGGAATAGGCTTCGTTGAAAAATTATCGATTTCAGCTTCTTGGCACCATTTTTTTAAATTATTAGTAGGATATGCACTTAATAATATTATCGGCATTCGATTCGCTTTGTTATTTTTTTCCAGTATACGAATTCTCTTTCCAACTTCAACTCCTTGCATATCAGGCAGACCGGCATCAAGAATAATAAGGTTATAAGTGCTACTCAGACACCTATCTAAGGTTTGCTGCCCATTTATGGCAATATCAACTTGATAGCCCATCTTTCTTAAAAAAATACTATGTACGCGTTGTATAATAAGCTGATCTTCAACTAATAAAATTCTTTTTTTTTATCCACTTATCATTCTCTCCTTGTTTAAAAATTTTAAATACCATTTTTTTATAATTTATGATAGTCCATTTATAGACTATTTTGCAACAATATAAAAAGGTTGAGCAAATAAAAAAATTTGATTTAAAATTATAATACTGGCATAATTTTCAGGTTTTAAAAAAATAATTTAGCAAGGATCTTGCTTAATTTATTTTCTCCGCATTGTTTTTTACAACGATAATGTTTAGAGCATAATAAATTGTGGAAAGTGACTTTGCAGAGGTCTATTACAATTGTCTTTTAAACACACACTCAATAATACTTTAGAGTATCTAATAAAAAAGTGGGGGATAAATATCAATCAACTCCACAAACACACTGGTATTCCTCTTTCAACACTAAAACGCTTAAGGTTAAATAAAGAAAATAACCCTACGCTAGCGTCCTTGGCTCCCATCGCAAATTATTTTTCTATATCACTCGATCAATTAACTGGAAGAGAAGCTCTACCTAAAAAAAATAATAAAAAACAAATCGATGGTTTGACTATTCCTCTGATACACTGGAAAGATATTCTTAATATTCCTAAAAATCGAAACCATCTAGCTTTTTCATCATTATTAATAAGAGATATAACATTAAATGAAAATAGTTTCGCTTTAGTAATTAGAGATAATAATACGAATAACTTCTTAGCTGGATCCTTGTTAGTCATTGATCCCAGCTTAAAAGGGAACAATCGAGATTTTATAATAGTATATAAAAAAGAGGAAACTAAACCTCAGCTGATGCAAAAAATTATTTATAAAAACAAAACTTATCTTAAAAATTTGAATATTGAATCCGAAATTATTAAATTTTCAGATCTTTACAAAATTATAGGGGTAGCAATACAAATAAGAATGAATTATAAAAAAAGTAGATCTTATGTTAATTTTGAGGATGAAAAAAGCCACGGCACCCAAAAATATTAATCAATATATTCTTATTTTAGGGATGATAAACATTACGATTAGTTTAGCGGCTGATGTCGTAGCATATAAATTAGTATTTCTTGGTCCTGCATTAGTGCCTGGCGCACCACTCATTTTTCCTTTAACATATATTATTGGAGATATTGTGGCAGAAGTTTATGGTTATAATGCTGCTAAGCAAATTATATGGATTACATTAGCGTGTGAATTATTTTTTTCGATTGCAATTAAATTGATTATTCATTTACCTTCTCCAAATTTTTGGCATGATCAACCGTCTTATAATCAAGTAATCGATCCTATATTAAGATTTGTATTAGCTGGAATCTTAGCAGTTATAAGTAGCAGTTTTATTAATATTTATATAATTTCAAAATGGAAAATATTAATGAAAGGTAGACACTTTTGGCTGCGCAGCTTAGGATCATCTGCTATAGGTGGATTTATTTTGGTTTTAATTACTATATTATTTGGATTTAGTGGTCATATACATTTTTCACAGTTGGGATATGTGATTTTATCGGTTTACTCTATCGAAATATTATATTCATTGTTAGGTGTATGGCCGGCTTCGCTAATTACCGGTTTCTTGAAAATGGAAGAACAACTCGATGTGTATGATACTGAAACTGATTTTAATCCATTTAGATAATATTAAATTAGTAATAGGAAATAAACATGTTAACAAAAAAAAAATTTTTAGAAATATTGGAAAAAATACTTTCTAATGGGAATTTAGTGGAGAAAGAAAAAGAACGTTTGGAAAGTATTAAAGAAACTGCGGATCTACTTCCCGAAGAAATATTGATTGATCTAATAATTGAAAAGTTGGGCTTAATAACTATTAAAGGAGTTACCGATGAAGATGGATATTTTAAAGAATTTGTAAATATCATTGATAATGATGAACAAGAAAGTCAAACTGAAATATTTTATCTTCTAAAAGGAAAACAAGTTTCATGCTTACATACACTAGATACAACTGAAACCTGGAATTGGCATGGCGGCAAAGAGATTTATATTTTTATTTTTAAAAAAGATCAGAAACCTGAGAAAATTACTTTAAATGAAACTAATCCAATTTACACAATAGAGAAAAATACATTATTTGGCGCAAAAATAGCTACACTAAGAGATAATAGTGATTATGCATTGGTAACTTGTTTATGCAAACCTGGTTTCCTTCGAGAGCATTATACTAATCCAACTAAAAACGAAATGGATACTTTTTCTAAAAATTACCCTGAATTTGACCAAATTATTAAGGAACTTACTCCGAAAATGCCGAATACTAGTAAAAATATTTTTCAATCGATATTCCAATTATTTACATGTTGCATAGGGATAAAAAAAAATGAAGATGAGATAAACGAGCCTTTAATTAATTCATCACTTAATAATCCATAATTTTTGATTTAAATGCTTGGGAGGGTATTAGATTGGATTTTAAATATGTGGAAAACACTATTTCGACCATTAAAGCAAAATATAAGTTACTGCAGAAAGCTAATGCCCATCCTTTTGCATTGCGTATTGTTGATGAGGAGATTAGCGCCAATGGGGAAACAATATTTACTTTGCAGTTAGTGGGGAAGAATCTTGTTTCTAAATTATATGCTAAAGATATTTCTAATGATAAAGAATTATTAAAATCTTTATCGCCCATAGATTTACTAAAAATTTTAAATATTTCGAATAAAAAATTTTTACAAAAAAATGAAAATATAATTCTTTTTCCATGTCAAGCTTATTACAAACTTATAGCTAAAAACTATAGTCATAATCTTCAGCAAACCATTTTTACCTTAGAAATTACGCGTGTTAATAAGTACATACACAAAAGATTAACGGCATTAGAAATTGTAAACAATCCCTTAATTTTAGAAAAACTTACACCACAAGAAATTTATGATTTAGGCTATACGGTGGGTTCAGAAACTATACTTAGAGAAATACTTTATTTGGCTAGCCTTTAAAAAACCTTTTCAAAGAATAGTTATACATTAAAACACATCTAACACAAAAAATGCTGGGTTTTTCAAGTAAATTTACTTGAAATTAAAAATTTTGCCCTCATGTTGTTCGTATTGACCTATTTACTATCATATGAGGTATTGGATTTATGGCGACCCTAGTTGAAAAACAGACATTAGGCTTTAAAACGGAAAGTGCTCAGTTATTAGACCTAATGATTGATAAAATTTATAAAAATAAAGAAATTTTTTTACGCGAACTAATCTCTAATGCTCACGATGCCATAGAAAAATTACGTTTTAAAGCTTTATCAAATCCACAAATTTATGAAGAAGACGCTGAACCTAAAATTGCTTTAGTCATTGATAAAGACAACCAGACCATCATATTAACTGATAATGGAATCGGTATGACTTTCGATGAAGTTATTGCAAATCTCGGCACCATCGCAAAGTCAGGCACCAAAGAATTTTTAGATTCTTTAACAGGAGATGCTAACAAAGACACTCAGCTTATTGGGCAATTTGGAGTTGGATTTTATGCCGCATTTATGGTCGCCGATAAAGTGACGGTTAAGACTCGTGCAGCAGGAGAACCTTCAGAAAAGGGTGTTTGCTGGGAATATAACCGAGGCTCTGAATCTAAGGACGGATATACCATTGAAAGCATATTCAAACCTGAACGAGGCACTGAGATCATATTACATTTAAAGAAAGATGAAACTGAATTTTTAGAAGATTGGCGCTTAAGAAGTATTATTACTAAATATTCGGATCATATTACTTTGCCTATTAGTATGAAGAAGAATGTAATCCCAAATGAGACTTCTTCCGATATTGAAGAAAACAAGGGTATTGAAAAAGAAGCTGCAACTACTTGGGAGACGGTTAATAATGCTACTGCAATATGGACACTTTCTAAAGACCAAATTGATGCTGAAGAATATAAAAAATTTTATAACCACCTCACTCATGACCAGAATGACCCTTTTACTTGGATCCATAACAAAATAGAGGGGAAACAGGAATATACTACATTACTCTATATACCTTTACAGGCTGGTCCATTTGATTTTTGGAATCATGAAAAACCTCGAGGCTTAAAACTCTATGTTAAACGCGTCTTTATTATGGATGACGCTGAGCAATTCCTCCCTCGTTATCTACGATTTGTAAAAGGGATTATAGACAGTAATGATCTGCCACTAAATATTTCTCGAGAAGTTTTACAAAATAATAAGCAGATTGATAATATACGCTCGGCTATAACCAAACGAATTCTTGAAACCTTAATCTATCTTTCTAAAGAGCAAACTGAAAAATATTTACAATTTTGGAAGGAATTTGGCAATATATTAAAAGAAGGTTTAGCTGAAGATTTTGTAAATCAAGATTCATTAACTAAACTTTTAAGATTTAGTTCGACTTATTTAAATAATAGTACGCAAACGGTAAGCTTAGAAGATTATGTATCACGTATGAAGCCTCAGCAAGACAAAATTTACTATATTACTGCAGAAAATTTTGCCGCAGCAAATCATAGCCCTAATTTAGAGATTTTTCGCGAAAAAGACATAGAAGTATTACTATTGCATGATCGTATCGATGAATGGTTAGTTGCGCACTTAACTGAATTTGACGGAAAAAAATTACAATCTGTTGCTAAAGATTCTGATATCTCAGGGGTAACTGAAGAAAAAAACAAAGAATTACTAAAACAAAATGAAGATGAATTTGGACCTCTATTAAAACAGATCCAAGAAATACTCAAAGATAAAGTAAAAGAAGTTCGTATTTCTGTGCGCTTAACCAGTTCTCCTGCCTGTGTTGTCACTGAACAAAATGCATTGAGCAGTCAAATGCAACGTATTTTACAAGCCACGGGCCAAACTGTTCCTACTAGTAAACCAATATTAGAATTAAATACTCAACATAAATTAATTCAAGATTTAAAATACGAACAAGATGACTCTCTGTTGACAGAATGGTCACATTTATTTTTAGAACAATCGATACTGGCTGAGGGTGGACAACTTGAAGACCCTGCTGGATTTGTGAAAAGATTAACTAATTTATTGTTAATTAATAAAAATTAATTTGCAAACGCTAAGAGTCTCTCTTTTAATGAGAGACTCTTTAACAAAGTATTAACCCAATCCATAGACACTGTATTCTAAACCATCGTAGAATATAGATGTTCGTTCGCATATAAAAATAACAACATTTAGGTTTTTTATGACTTCTATTGTCTTATCTAAGCATTTTTTCTTTATCACTGGTTTATCATTTATTCTTACCGCCTACATTTTTCAACAAGCTAATTGGATGAAAATAAAAGGCTTTCTTTATAATTTTATGAATATGCTTGGAGCTGGATTGCTTGTTTATGTTACTTTTCAGCCTATGCAGCTAGATTTTTTCATTTTTACGGTGCTATGGACTTTCATAAGCATAATAAGGCTTTATAAGATTTTTAAATAATTCTTACCAATTAAATAAAGTACCATCTAGTTTTCGGTTAATGGGAAGATAAGCGCGTTCGTAAGGATATTTTTCTGCCAGCTTCTCATTAAAATCTATGCCTAAACCTGGTTTGTCACTAGGATACAAATAACCTCTATCAAAGCTATAATGATGAGGAAATACATCGTTAGTCTTTTCGGTATGATGCATATATTCCTGTATACCAAAATTATTAATGGAAATATCGAAATGTAAAGCCGCAGCCATAGTTATAGGGGAAACATCAGTTGGACCATGACATCCTGTTTTCACATGATAAACTTCAGCCATCGCTGCTATTTTTTTCAAGTGTGATATTCCTCCGCCATGCACAACTGACATACGAATATAATCAATCAGTTGCTCAGTTAATAAAATATGCGTATCCCATATTGTATTAAAAACCTCGCCTATGGCAAGGGGAGTTGTTGTATGTTGGCGTATAATCCGAAAACTTTCTTGTAATTCTGCTGGCACTGTGTCTTCTAACCAAAACAAATGGTAAGGCTCTAATTCTTTGCCTAAACGAGCCGCTTCTATGGGCGTTAAACGATGATGAGCATCATGAAGAAAGTGAGGATCGTCACCATAAGTTTTACGTAATTCTTTAAATAATTTAGGAATGTAATTAAGATATTTTTCAGTAGACCATACACATTCTTGAGGTAAACCTTTAGTAGCGGGTTCGTAATACATTTTATCTTTAGAAACACCATAACTATTCGGTAAGCCAGGAACACCAGTCTGAGCACGTACCGCTAAATAACCCATATCAATATATTTTTCAACTTGTTTGACGGTATCCGCAATATCAATTCCATTGGCATGACCATATACCATCACTCCTTGACGGCTCTTTCCACCTAATAAATTATAAACTGGTGTATTTAATACTTTTCCTTTGATATCCCATAAAGCCATATCGATTGCTGCAATTGCGGCCATCGTGACAGGTCCGCGACGCCAATAAGCACCGCGGTAAAAGAACTGCCAAATATCTTCAATTTGAGCGGGATCGCGGTCAATTAAACAAGGAATAAGATCTTCTAAATAAGCTTTAACCGCTAATTCTCGTCCATTTAAAGTTGCATCACCCAGGCCATATACACCCTCATCGGTAATTATTTTTAGTGTCACAAAATTACGATCCGGGCACGTAACAAACACTTTAGCATCTTGAATCTTCATAAATACCCTCGACGAAATCAAGCTTTATATAATCTTCTTATGTAAGTCTCAGTAATAATTCAAATTTTGAAATTATTGAATAACCAAATCATTCAAGCGGTTACGTCCAATGATTGGATATTGTTCGACTTCATACACAGCACCACTAACCGGCGCTGACTGATCCGCAATCCAAAATACGACGTGTGATGCTACATTATCAGGTGATAATAAACGCCCACTGGGAGCATACTTTTTGGGGATTCTTTCCTGCCAATTTTCTGGTAAACCTTCAGCCATTTTTAAACAAATTTCATTGTCAGTCGGTGTCCATCCCACATTGAGTTGATTAACTCGAATAAGTTCTGGGCCTAAACTATCAGCTAAGTTACGCGTCATCGTCATGAGCGCACCTTTTGAAGCAGAATAAATCAAAAGATCTGGCTGGCCAGTATAAGCATTCATAGAACCTATGTTTACAATTGTTCCACCAGCTTTCTGTTTGCGGAAAACTTCTACGGCGGCTTTACACAAGAGTAAGGGAGCATAGAAATTAACTCGCATAATCTTTTCACAAAGTTCGAGATTAGCAGAGTCAATATTATTTCGTGGATAAATACCCGCATTATTTACTAAACCGTCTAGTCGGCCAAATTTTTTTACTGTTTCTGTTATTAGATAAGTATAGGAATTTTCGTCCATTAAATCAGCCAATAGATAACTACTTGACTCACCCAGTTCCTGAACTAGTTTTTTAGCACACTCTTCTTTACGGCCATGGATCATGACTTTAGCCCCCTCAGCAATACAACGCCGAGCGGTTGTAGCCCCAATGCCATTAGTGGATCCAGTAATCAAAATAACCTTATTTTTTAACATATTTATATTCTCTAATGACACTTTATTTTGTAAGAAAAAAAGCAAAAGGTCTTTTTAAGGTAGAAAATAGTGAAGAAATGTGTAATGCAGCACCTAATTCACGACTTGGTCGACCTAAACGTAAATTATTTTCAATTTGCTCTAGAGAACAATTTTTGGTTTCTGGAACAATAAAGTAAATAAAAATCCAACCTAACATGCATAGAAATGCATATAACCAAAATGTATGACTTGTACCTATAAACTGAATTAAGGTCAAAAATGTCATTGACACCAGCATATTAAAACCCCAACTTGCCGAAATAGCTAAACTGGCACCTACGCCTCGAATATTTAATGGAAAAATTTCTGAAATAATGAGCCACATTATTGGGCCTAAGCTCATTGCAAAACTGGCAATATAAATCACCATACTCGCTACAGCTACCCAACGTAACGACGTCAATGCAGGAAAGTAAAAAGCTGTTCCCAAAATAAGTAAACTAATAAACATACCCAAAAGGCCATAAAGTAATAAAGGACGGCGACCCCAACGATCAATGAGAGGTAAGGCTATAATAGTAAATAATACATTTATTATTCCGATACCTAAGGTTGCTAAAATAGCATTGCTGGCATATTTAAAACCGGCCATTTGTAAAATGGTTGGTGCATAATAAATAATGGCATTGATTCCCGTGACTTGCTGAAAAAAACTTAAACCTAAACTAATAAAAAGAATAGGGCGTAACCATTTCGCTAATAAAAGACGATGGGTTCCCTTTTCAACTTCTACAGTTTGACGAATTTCATCAAACTCATTATTAATATTTTCCCCATGACGTAAACGCTGTAAAACTGCACGGGCTTTTTGATCCCAGCCTTTCAAAATCATCCATCGAGGACTTTCTGGCAAATAAATAGTTCCTAATAATAAAATAATAGCTGGAACAACACCTAAGCCTAACATCCAGGGCCATTGTCCAGTGACAGAAAAGTAATAATTAATTAAATAAGAGAAAACGATTCCTATGGTAATCGCTAATTGATTCAAGGAAACCAACATACCCCGGATACGTTTTGGAGCAATCTCTGCAAGATAAAGGGGTGCGGTAAATGAACCTATACCTACAGCCATACCCAATATAATTCGACCTATCACTAAGATAACTAAATTGGGTGAAAATGCAGTAACTAAAGAACCTACAATAAATGTGAGGGCGGTAAAAACCAGTACTTTACGTCGGCCAAATAAATCACTCATTCGACCGCTTACACCCGAACCTATTAAAGCACCGAATAAAACGGCACTGACAACCATTTCAATTTGAAAATTAGTTAAGAAAAAATCTTTTTTAATGAATAAAATAGCGCCGGAAATAATTCCCGTATCATAACCAAATAACAATCCTGCTAAAGCCGCAAATCCCGAAATGGTATAAATCAACCAATTTGGGTTTGATACTCGTATCATAAAAAATAATCTCTTTTATGGCATTTATTAGCCAATACTTTACCCCTGTCACAACTAAAAGCAAGTCAAACACTTAAAAAACGTAGTTTTAATTGGTCAATTGTCAGTACTTTTATTATAGATTATTTCGAAGTTTGAACTCAATTTTTAGCCTAAATAACTAGGCTCAGGCAATCCTTTAATATTTGTTTCTACAGCGAAAAGCATCCCTGATTGAGGGGCATCAGTTAACTGGGCTGCGGTTAAGCCTATAGAAGCAGACGTAATATACAAAGTTGTTAAATCTGGCCCCCCAAAACAACAACTTGTTGGTCTGGGTATTGGCATAGGAATAACACTATCAATCTCGCCGGAAGGAGTATAGCGGGTAATTTGCCAACCATCCCAATGACAACTCCAAAGATAACCTTGGCTATCGACAGTAAGCCCATCAGGAAATCCTTCTTCTTTGGGGATTTGCGCAAATATACGCATTTCACCCAAACTTCCATCCTTGGGATCAAATTCATATTGATAAATTTGTCGGGCAGGCGAATCACAGATGTACATTAGATTATTATCTAAATTCCAAGCAATCCCATTACTCACTGTAAACCCATTTAGCATCTGCTTTACATCTCCGTGATTCAAACAATACAAAGCAGCAATCGGTTGTTGTTCGGCGATATCTTTAGTGCCAGCCCAAAATCTTCCTTGTCTATCACATTTACCATCGTTAAACATGACATTTTTTATTCCTTGTAATGGGAAAGCGATGTTCTGCGTCGTACCAGTCATTGTATCAATAGTCACAAAACGCTCGCTTAAAGCGGCTATTAAACCTCCTTTAGAGCGCCATGCGATTGAGCCAATTTCACTAGGCATAATAAATTTATTTATATTTTTATCTTGATTTAAACGGTATAAGGTCGCGGCTATGATATCTACCCAATACAAACATTTTTCTATGGGATGCCAAAGTGGCCCTTCACCTAATACCATAATCTGTTGACATGCTACATTAACCTTCATAAATTCTTACCAAGTTAATCGATAGATGGTTTCGTGTTGATATTTATCGCCTGGTAATAAAAAAGGCGAAGGAAACTCTGAGTATTTAATAGCACCAGGAAGATTTTGTGTTTCCATACAAAAAGCTCCATAGCGTTGCGTGTGCAAATCTGAACTAATCGGATAATCTTTCAAGCTATTGCTGGTATAAAATTGCAAGCCCGGTTGTGTGGTAAACACTTCAAGTATACGCCCACTCATTGGTTCTTTAATTTTTGCAACATATTGGGATTGATGCTTCATTACAGAAGATAATATATAACAAAGATCGTAACCGCCAATAGCAATATCTTTAATTCGCTCACCGATTTGATGTGGCTCACGAAAATCGAATGGAGTACCTTTAACTTCTGCTATTTTACCAGTAGGAAGTAAATCTTTATCCGTAACAACATAACAATCAGAAAAAATTTGCACTATATGATCCAATACGATCCCATTTCCTGCTCCAGCTAAATTCCAATATGCATGGTTAGTCAAATCAACCGGTGTGGCTTGATCGGTTTCAGCTTGGAAGCTAATCTTTAATTCATTGTTTAGTGTTAAAGTATAAGTCACTTTAATGTCGAGATTTCCAGGATATCCTTGATCATCATCAGGACTTAAATAAAAAAAACTGACACTTGCTTGATCTTCTAAATTTGCAACTTCCGCTCGCCAAACCTTTTTATCCAATCCTTGTTCTCCTCCATGTAAATGATGTGCAAAATTTTTATTTTTACTTAAAAAATAATCTTTTTTTAGATAATTAAAATGTGCATTACCAATACGATTAGCGACACGACCTATTGTCGCTCCAAAATAAAATTCATGGTTTAAATAATCATCGAGATGATCAAATCCTAAAGTTAATTCCTGCATCTTATCTTTTGTGTCCGGAACACGTACTGAAGTCAAAGTAGCACCATAATTTATAACACTGATACACATTCCATTTGGATTAGATAATGTATATCGAGTTATCAGTTGGCCATCAGATAACTTACCAAAAATAGCCGATTCACAAACAATTTCTGGCATATTATTTTCTCATCCTCAAAATAATTTTGGCATTATTGTCCGGGGAATAATAGCGCCTGGTTGAGTTATAACTTTTGCAGCAAGCTCATGGCCATATAGGCACGATTTGACTGGATCAAAACCTAATAGACGTGCTGCTAAATAAGCACTATTAAACGAATCCCCAGCCGCAGTAGTATCAATTATTTTATCCACTAAACAGCTTGAAACTCTCTGTTGATGATTAACTGTAGCAACTAAAGCAGGCTCGGCACCACATTTAACGACTATTTCGGACACTCCATTTTCGAGCAATCGTTGCACACTTGTCTCTGGAGTAGCATCACCAAATACTAATTGATCGTCCACAAAAGTAGGTAAAGCAATATTTACATATTTTAAAAAAGCTTGAATCGCTTTTTTTGCAGACTCTGAACTAGTCCATAATGAAGGTCGATAATTAGTATCAAAAATAATTTGTGCCCCTGCTTGTTTAGCTTTTTGTAAAATCTCCGCTAAATATTCTCGACTCGCTTCATCGAGTATTGCTAAAGTAATTCCTGAAAAATATAAATAATCCATACCTGCTAATTGCTGAGATAAATTTGTTCGATTATCGTCTTTAAATAATTCTCGCGCTGCAGAATCAGACCGATAAAAATAGAAGGTTCTTTCGCCTTTATTATCGATACGAATTAAATAAAGGCCAGGTAATTTATTCTCTATACGACGAATTAAATCAGTTTTAAGCCCTTCTTGTTGCCAATTCAATAACATCTGATCACTATAGACATCCTGTCCTAAGGCGGTTACATAATGAATATCCAAAGCTTGGTTTTGCAATAATCGGCGCAAATAAATCGCAAAATTTAAGGTATCTCCCGCAAATGCAAGAGATAGTGAAGTGAGTGTTTGCTGTGATAATTCCAGCATTGCTTCACCAATCACACCAATTTGCTTAAGTTTAGTCATAAACAACTCTAATTAGATTATGCCTCTGACTGTTTAGTTTTGCTAATATACTCACAGTAATTGGGTTTTTGGCAAAGCGCCGTGAAAATGAAGCAACCGGAGTGTATTTTCTATACATGAGATTTGCGAATTGAGCAGCAACATAGACAAAAATCCAAGTTCGAAGAGTATATTTGCTTGGCAAAAAAGAGGAGAGTATTATGCTCTATAATTTTATAGGACATTGATGCTTACTTTAATTGATATTCTAGGCCAAAATCGTATCATACCGATTATTGTAATCGATAAAATAGAACATGCAATTCCTCTAGCTGAAATACTGCTAAAATCTGGATTTAAGGTTTTAGAAATTACCTTACGCACGGCTTGTGCCTTAACCGCTATCGAGAAAATAAATACTACCTTCCCAGAAGCTATAGTCGGGGCAGGCACTATTGTCGACGCTAAGCAATTCTCACAGATAAAATCTGCAGGAGCAAAATTCGCCGTCAGTCCTGGTTTAAATAAAACTTTAGTGCTTGAAGCTGAAAAGCATAATATTCCTTATATGCCAGGTATTGCTACCGTTAGTGAAGCACTATTAGCTCATCAACTCAGGCTAAAATTTCTTAAATTTTATCCTGCTGAAAGCCTAGGTGGCATCAAAACACTGAGAGCTATTGCAGAAATTTTACCTTTACACTTCTGCCCGACCGGCGGCATCCATGCTGATAATCTTCTTAACTATCTGAACTTGGCTTATGTTTCTTGTGTGGGTGGAACTTGGATAGCACCGCGTAAGCTGATTGCCAAAGGCTCATTTGACGAAATAACTAGCTTAACTAATCAAGCTCAGAAAATTCTAACAACAATTTCCGTTTAATAAAAAAAAATTCAATAACTATTGATTAATCATTAAGGTCTACTAAACTTTTTTTAGATTTTCATATGGATAGCTAGTTAAACATGGATATTCGGCAATTTAGATTATTAAAAATCTGGGCATGTAAAGTTTCTTAAGAATTCCGCTTATTTTCTGCTGCTTATTTTTCCAGGCTTGCATTTGCTGATGTCATTAGTTCACTATCTCCAGAACAAGTACAACAACAATTACGAAATACAGTCAATATTCAGCAAGCAGTCAGTGCAAATGGACCGGTTATCTCACCCAGGGGGTGCCTACTCGTCCTGCCATCACAGTACCGCCCAGTATGCGTAGACCTTTTGTGCTACGCTCTATATGCATTACTGGATCAACTGTTTATTCGCAAGCAAGTTTATTGGCTCTTTTCCAACCTTATCTCAATAAAAGAATTAATTACCAAGAATTAGAAAAAATAAATCAGAAAATTACATTAAAATATTTAGAAGAGGTTATATTCTCACTCGAGCCATTTTGCCAGTACAAAACTATCATCCGGATATGTCCACATAGAAATATTAGAAGCTTATGTGGTTCGGGTTAATGTTATTGGTAAAACCCATGGCTTGGGAAACTATCTCGATAAATATGCTCAACAATCAAAAAAATCGCGCCCATTACGATTAAAAGTTTTACAACATTATGTGTTATTGTTAAACTGACTCTCAATATTGCACCTGTGAGTGTTGCTGGGAAAGCAGGAGATTTAGGCGCTTATTTTTATCATCCATTTATTTTACAGGCAACGGTGTGGCCATGACCCTGATGAAATTATTGTGACCATGGGCTCATGGGTGGCATAGAATTACGCTATAATAGCTTTCCAAAATCCTTGCGGGCTATACAGCATTTTACTCGTATGATATTGATAAAGTCTGGAACAAAAATGTAGCGCCTACTTTCTTTTTAAACAACATATACAGCGATGCTTCTTTATCTGCAGGTGTACGATTATTGCTAAGCAAAGATTTCGACTGCAATTGAGTGTTGCAAGGCCGATGACTAACCCGGTTCTGTTAAAAGTACAAAGCCGGCCATAATGGAAAAAGTTTACGTTTCTTCTTTACGTTTAGTTATACGCCATTCTAACGAATAAACGACACGAGTTTTATTAGGATAAATTATTTTTATTGTTACATAAAACTCGTGACGCATAAAAATTTTCTATTCTCTTATTGCTTAAAGCCCAAGAATCCCAACCCGTGGTACTCCTGATGGTAAAGTGGGTAAAGTTAAATTCCCTGGCAAGGTGACGCCTGGTAGAAGATATGGCAAATGCACCTGCCGGTGAATTTATTCCTATTATCTCTCCGACTCTATCAATAACTTCAATATTTTCAAGTCCTGTAATTCCTGCTGCCGTTAATCCTGCTACATCATTAGGCATGAGCGCACGTACATCAATACCTTCCAATCCAAAGGGCATTTGCATCGAATCTAAGCCCACCCGAAGTGCCGAGTAAGTCTACTAAATTACCAGCAGCACCCTCCTGTAGCACCACCAAGACCGCCCATACCGCCACCACTACTACCGCCACAGTCCGTTAATAAAACAGTTGTAGCTAAAACACCTGCAATTAAGTAAGCAGTTGTTTCTGATTTCTTCATAGGAAAACTCCCTTTAATAGCTATTAAAGAATCAATTTTGTTTTTAAAAAATACACTCTATTAAGTAAACCTTTAAAGCAATATGCGCTTAAAAGTTGGTAATATTTGAGACATATTCTCGGTTTTAGATTTGAGACTAAATTCGGTATAATGTTTCGCTCTAAACCAAATAAGGAGAAAGGCATTATGACTATGCAAACGGTGGATAATACGCTTAATGATATTTTGCAAATTAATTACATGCAGCAACTTGATAGACAACTGAATGAAAACCATTTACTTAAACATCCTTTTTATCAAGCTTGGTCTGCTGGTAAGTTGTCATTAGACAATCTTCGCGATTATGCTTGCCAGTATTATCACCATGTAGATGCTTTTCCCCGTTATATCAGTGCCACGCATAGCAATTGTCAAAATTCTGAGGCACGAAAAGTATTATTAGACAATTTAATCGACGAAGAAGGGATGAATGGTCTCGATAGTCATCCGGTTTTATGGTTGCAATTTAGCAAAGGACTCGGTTTATCAGAAGCTGCCGTCACTAGCAGTGCACTTTTTCCCGAAACGAAACAATTCATTGATGAATTTATGGCTCTTTCACGTTCTTCTTATGCAGAAGGCTTAGGTGCTTTATACGCTTACGAACGTCAGATTCCGCAAACAGCTGCCAGTAAAATCACTGGATTGAAACAATTTTATGATATTGTCGATGAATCTACCTTAAAATTTTTCTTAGTCCATCTTGAAGCGGATGTAGAACATGCCGAGGCCACTAAAACACTTATAAAAAATTTACCTATGGAAGAAAAATTAGCAGCAGAAAAAGCCGCTAAAAAAATAGCTAAATCGATTTGGGATATGTTAAGCGGAATACAAGCACGAACGAAGACTAATGTTTGTGAAACTACAGTAGTTTAATTATAAAAATTTAATTAGAAGTTTATAAGTTGCATATAGCAATTTATAAACTTCTAGTTTTTTAATTATCAACTGCCATCTAATACAGACACACGGCGAATCTTTCCGCCCAACTGTGATAATTTTTCTTCGATGCATTCATAACCGCGGTCTATATGATAAATTCTATTTACGGTCGTTTCACCTTCAGCAGTTAATCCTGCCAATACTAAACTCGCTGAAGCCCTTAAATCTGTAGCCATAACTTCTGCGCCCATTAATCTATCGACACCTTTACAAATAGCAACATTACCTTTTAAGGTAATGTCAGCACCCATGCGGCGCATTTCTTGCACATGCATAAAACGATTCTCAAACACTGTTTCAGTAATAATTCCTGTTCCTTCCGCAGTAATATTAAGCGCCATAATCTGTGCTTGTGCATCGGTCGGAAAAGCAGGATAGGGCGCAGTACTCACATTAACGGCTTTGGCACGTTTATTCCGCATATCAAGTTCGATCCAGTGATCGCCAATAGCAATTTCTGCCCCTGCTTGACGCAAGGTATAAATAACCGCATCTAAAGTGTTTGCCTGAATATCTTTTAGACGAATAAAACCTCGTGTGCAAGCAACCGCAATTAAATAAGTAGCCGCTTCTATTCGATCCGGCAAAATTCGATAATAACCTCCAGTTAATTGCTCTACACCTTCGATAGTAATTGTATCTGTTCCTGCATCACTAATATTCGCACCAATGCTATTCAAAAAATTGGCTAAATCAACAACTTCTGGCTCACGCGCAGCATTTTTGATGATAGTTTTACCTTTCGCTAAGGTCGCTGCCATCATTAAATTTTCAGTTCCGGTGACCGTAATCGTATCGAGATCGATGAATGCGCCTTGCAAGCGTCCTTTAGTTTTGGCTTTAATATAGCCACTTTCTATTTCAATTTTTGCACCCATGGCTTCAAGTCCTTGAATATGTAAATTGACTGGACGTGTACCAATCGCACAACCACCAGGAAGCGAGACGATAGCTTCACCACAACGAGCGAGTAATGCACCTAGAACTAAAATGGATGCACGCATTTTTCTTACTAATGCATAGGGTGCATAGGAATCCATCAGTTCACGAGAACGCACTTCTAAACTCATGCGCTCACCTATGGTAAATTGTGCTCCCATACCACTTAAAAGTTCTACCATGGTGGTAACATCTTGTAGGTGGGGAACATTAAATAAAGTAATAGGTTCCTCTGATAATAAGCACGCTGCTAAAATAGGTAAGGTTGCATTTTTCGCACCAGAAATTCTGACTTCACCTTGTAATGGGATGCCACCTCTAATAATTAGTTTATCCACCATTTATCTCTCTATCTCTATTTTTATACCTAGTACATTTATCCATGCGCAGCATTTCTTTAAATATGTAACTTTTGAGTAGAAATTCCCAAGATAGTAAGATACTTATCTTGGGTGAGCACTTAAGCTTTTTTGCTTTAGATCTATCCAGAGGAACAATTTATAGGCAATATTTTTTCTAAATCTGATACTCGAATAATGGCAAGCATTTGTGTAGGTAAAGCTACAAAACGAATTTTTTGATCACGTTGTTTTAGCATTCGTGTCCAAGCAATCAATAATGCCACTCCACTACTATCACTTTGAGTGACATCTTCTAAATTAAAAAGAACTAACAAAGTTTTATCATTTTTTAAGATATTTTGGCTGAGCAGCCACATACCCGGTACAGTATAGATATTTAAAGCCCCTGATAAGACATAATGGTCTTTTTTAAACTGTAAGGATGGCTTGTTCATCTAAGTTAATCACTTTGATTATTATGTTGCGCGAGTTTACTAATAAGACCGTCGATACCACTCTGCCGCAACTCTTCAACAAATTGAGAGCGAAAACTTTCTATGATACTCACTCCATCCACACTAAAATCATAAAGCTTCCATTGACCTTGCACTCGTAGCATTCGATAATTAAGATTAATCTGAGGACCTGATTCTCGGATGATGCGACTTTTAACTTCTACATAAGATTGATTATTAAAATCTTCGCGTAATGGTAAAAAAATTACGCGTTCATTAGTGTACTGGGCCAAGGCACTTGAATAAGTACGAACAAGTAACGTAACAAATTGATCCTCAAAAGCTTGTTGTTGAGCGCGCGTGGCATTTGACCAAGCACGACCCAAGGCTTTACTCGACATACTCTCTATATCAACATGCGGCAATAAAATTTGATCAACGATATCATAAACAATCTGTGGCTTTGTTTTAAGCGTCGCTTGATTTCGTTGTAGCTCTAAAATTAACTGATTCGAAGTACTTTGTAGCACTTCTATAGGCGATGAAATCGCCCAAGCCATTGTACACATGAATAACCCAAGCAATGCGATTATAACTTTTTTCACTTTTTTCCCCCTGAATTCTTTAAGCTAAATATTAATTGGCCAATAAGATCTTCTAAAATTAATGCAGGATGCGTATCTTGTACAATAGCATTATTATTTAAAAAAGTTTGAGCAAATCCTGGCGTCAAGCTAATATAATTTGCTCCTAATAAGCCTTGAGTTAAAATACTTGCGGAAGTATCTACTGGTAATTGTTTATACTTTGAATCAATTTTCATCGTCACGATAGCTTTAAATTGAACGTTATCTAGTTTTATTGCGCTTACTTCCCCAATATGAACCCCTGCTAAAGACACGGAGGAGCGTACTTTTAATCCACCTATATTGTCAAAAGCAGCTGTAATGTTATATCCATTTTCGCCTATGGAGCTACTTAATCCACTTACCTTAAAAGCCAAAACTAATAAAGCAAGTATCCCAAATAACATAAAAAAACCAACCCAAATTTCTATTATTCTCTCGCGCACTTACCAACCCCCCATCATCACTGCGGTTAATACAAAATCCAAGCCTAATACAGCCAGGGAAGAATACACAACGGTACGCGTTGTTGCTCGACCAATTCCTTGAGCATTTGGAACTGTATCATATCCTTGAAACACAGCTATCCATGTAACAACACCACCAAATACTATGCTTTTTATAACTCCATTCACTATATCATCATGAAAATTAACGGCAGATTGCATAGCACTCCAAAATGTTCCACTATCCACACCCAACCAAACGACACCTACTAAATACCCTCCCCACACTGCAACTGCACTAAAAATAATCATTAATAGGGGCATACTGATAAAACCACCCCAAAAACGCGGTGAAATCACACGCCATAATGGATCCACACCCATCATTTCCATACTTGCAAGTTGTTCCGTAGATTTCATCAAACCAATTTCTGCTGTCAATGCTGAACCCGCTCGACCTGCAAACAATAATGCCGTAACCACTGGTCCTAATTCTCGTACCACGCTTAAAGCAACCAATTGCCCTAATTGTTGACTTGCACCAAATTTATTTAAAGTATTATAGCCTTGCAATCCCACTACCATGCCAATAAATAACCCTGATAAGACAATAATGATTAAAGATAGTACTCCAATAAAAAATAGTTGTTCGATTAACAAAGGAAAACTTTTTTTAAACTGTGGTTTACGTATTAATAAATGCGCTAAAAAAATCCCGGAACGACCAATGCTCATTAATAGCTGTAGACCAAACTGACCCAATAATCGAAATTTTTCTAATATCAACATATATTAATGCAGTAACTCTTGGCTATACTCAATAGCGGGATAATGAAAAGGGACTACGCCATCAGGTAAACCTTGTAAAAATTGTTGAACCTCTGGATTCTTATCTATATGTACTTTCTCTGGCGTACCATGGCCAATAATTTTTCCGCTAGCAATCACATAAATATAGTCTGCTATACTTAGCGCTTCTTTTACATCATGAGAAACTAAGATCGTTGTAATACTCAAAGCTTTGTTTAAATCTGAAATAAGTTTCACAATCACGCCAAGTGCAATGGGATCTAAACCTGTAAAAGGTTCGTCATACATAATAAGCTTCGGATCTAGAACAATCGCTCGCGCTAAAGCGACACGCCGTGCCATACCACCTGAAAGTTGATTAGGCATAAGATTTTTAGCACCACGTAAGCCTACAGATTGTAATTTCATCAATACAATATCACGAATCATAAAATCAGGGAGTTCGGTATGTTCTCTTAAAGGAAAAGCAACATTTTCAAAAACATTTAGATTGGTAAATAACGCACCGCTTTGAAATAAAATACCCATTTTACGACGTAATTCATAAAGTTGAACTCGAGATAGCTTATTTATTAACTTACCATCGACATGGATATTGCCATGTTCAGGTTTTAGTTGACCACCTATTAAACGCAGCAACGTAGTCTTACCGCATCCACTTGGACCCATAATGGCCGTTATTTTACCCCGGGGGATATTTAATTCGATATCGGAAAAAACAGTACGCCCGTTACGACTAAAATATAAGTCTCGGATGTTGACGAAATCACTCAAGTTATTCGTCTCCTTTTCTCACTTTTTCTATCAAATAATCAGTAACCTGCAAAAAACGTGCGGGGTCTCCGCCTATCATGCTAGGATCAACTTTATATCGATTATCAATAACTAATGTAGGCGCAGCAAGAATTTTATCTTCTTGCATTAAAGTATCACTTCTCAATAATTGTGCATCAATACCTGGGGAAAAACTAGCTATACTTTCAAACTCATGTTGCTTAATCCCATGCTTTATAAAGAATTCTTCTTGAAGCTTAGGATTTGATAAATCTTGTCCTTCAACATGGATAGCTTTAAATATAGCAGGCGTCAATTCTTTTTCGACTCCCAACATTTTGGCAATATAAAAAGCTCGAGCTAAACTGCGCCAACTTGGTTGAAATACTATCGGTACGCGCTCAAATTTTACATAATTTGGCTGGGTTGCAAGCCATTTGTCTAATGTTGGTTCAAAATGATAGCAGGCAGGACAAGCATAACTAAAAAACTCAATCACTTGTACTTGGGTTTTTGGTGCTGATTTCGGAATAATCTCCGACGTAGAAATAATTTCATAATCTTTTCCGGCTTTATAGCTCGTCGGATGAACTTTAGAATTATTATCTATTTTTCCACATGACGATAAAATAATAGATAACGTTAAAAACAATAGGCTACGTAATCCCAATCTAAGCATACAGCCCCCCTTTATAATAAAAAACTAAAAGCCACTAAACTTCTTCCAAAACTATCATGAGTCTTTTCCCGTTAAATGGTCCTTAAGGTATAGCATGCAAATCCTTTTTCTTAAGGATCATCTGGAGACAGTCACTAAACAAACCCCATAGATTTTGTAGTAGGTCTCATAAAATTGGCCAAGCATAACACAGCTTATCAAAAAACGTTAAGCGGGGAAAAGCATACTTAGAAATAAAGCTCATTTTAAGGGTTAAAATATAAATCAATTTACCAAGTAGGTAAAAAAACCATTTTTCTAGTCTGTTTTAAACTTTTTTGCACATTGAATTGACAGCTAGATACATAGTATAGTTTTAAAGAGATAGTATTTTGTCATTTTTTAGATATACCGTACGCAACAAGCATACCATCTTTAAAACTTATACTGAGCAATCGCGATCATCTTGCACTGCAATGGCCATTAAAGTTGAATCTAAAACGCTAATAATCAAAGACAAATATTTTCTTCATAGAATGCGATAAGGATTTAAACAACATGAATAGTTCTTATTAAACTATTTTTTTATGGAGATACACTATGTGGAATATATCAGAACAAATACGCTACCAAATAATTGCCCAGTATCGAGATAATACCATTTTGGTCAATATTCTTGGTCAGGGCCTATATTTTATGCGTACAGCCCATCAAATTTTTACTGTACCAACTCTTATCAGTGGCTTCTCACAAGAAGATGCTGCGTTAATAGGTTACATAGTAGGTTCTGAACGCCATAAATCTAAATTTGGATGAAATATGATTTTTTTTCTAAAATGATAACTTTTTAGAAATATCAGTTATAGAAATTGCATGCTGTTTAAGCTTATGTCAAAGTAACTTTACGAAAATCTGACTGGGGAGATTTTAGTGGGAACAGAAAACCAGGAACTTTTAAAAAGCAAAGTAGCCGAAACTGCATTAGAATATATTAAAGCGGGCTCTATTCTAGGTATAGGAAGCGGTAGTACAGTCAATTTTCTTATTATGGCGTTATCCCATATTAAACATAAAATTGAAGGAGTAGTCCCAGCTTCTGTCGAAACTGAAAAACGTTTAAAACAATTTAATATCCCTGTATTAGATCTAAATTGCACCGGTGAGTTAGCCTTTTATATAGATGGAGCTGATGAAGTCAATCCACAATTGCAACTTATAAAAGGGGGTGGTGGAGCACTAACACGTGAAAAAATTATCGCCGCTGCAAGCAGAAATTTTATTTGCATCATTGATGAAAGTAAGTATGTCAGCATGCTAGGACAAAAAAGTCTACCACTAGAAGTTATTCCTATGGCACGCAGCTATGTTGCTAGAGAATTAGTAAAATTAGGTGGCTTTCCTATTTATAGAGAAAAGTTTGTTACCGATAATGGCAACATAATATTAGATACTCAACATTGGGATTTTACAGATCCCATTAAACTTGAGCGTTTATTAAATAATATTCCGGGTGTAGTGTGTAATGGTTTATTCGCCCAGCGTCCTGCAAATATTTTACTTATGGCTAGCAAAGAGGGAATTAAAATTTTTGAAAAATAAATTCTTAATAACGGTAATAATCGGATTTATAGGGACCTTGAGGTTTTACGCCAATATAATGGGCTTGCTCAGAAGTCAGTTCTGTTAATTTAGCTCCAACTTTCTCTAAATGTAAACGAGCCACTTGTTCGTCCAACGCTTTAGGGAGCATATAAACCTTGCCTTTTTCATAACGATTATTATATTGCCATAATTCAATCTGCGCTAAAACTTGATTGGTAAATGAATTAGACATAACAAAACTTGGATGTCCTGTAGCGCAGCCTAGATTAACTAAACGACCTTCAGCTAATAGTAATAAACGCTTTTTATTCGGAAAATTTATCTGATCAACTTGTGGCTTAATATTTAACCAATTGAATTGATGTAACCCGGCTACATCTATTTCAGAATCAAAATGCCCTATATTACAAACGATAGCCAAATCTTTCATCTGTTGCATATGGGATAAAGTGATAACATCTTTGTTTCCAGTGGCCGTTACAAATATATCTCCCAGTTCTGCTACATCATCCATGGTTACGACACGATAACCTTCCATGGCAGCTTGTAATGCACAAATAGGATCAATTTCCGTTATCCATACAGTCGCGCCAAAGGAACGCAGACTCTGAGCACATCCTTTTCCTACGTCACCATAACCACAAACTACGGCAATTTTACCCGCGATCATAACATCAGTCGCGCGTTTTAAAGCGTCGATTAACGATTCTCTACAACCATAGAGGTTATCAAATTTAGATTTTGTTACAGAATCATTCACATTTATCGCTGGAACCAATAATGTTTTTTCTTTTTGCATTTGGTAAAGTCTATGTACACCTGTTGTAGTTTCTTCGGATACCCCTTTTATATCATGTAAAAGTTTAGGATGTTTTTCATGGAGTAATAAAGTAAGATCGCCCCCATCATCCAATAATAAATTTGGCATCCAACGATTGGGCCCAATTAGAGTTTGCTCAATACACCACCAAAATTCTTCTTCAGTTTCTCCTTTCCAAGCAAAAACTGGAATATTTCGAGCAGCTATTGCTGCTGCTGCATGATCCTGTGTAGAAAAAATATTGCAAGAAGACCAACGCACTTCTGCGCCTAAATCAAGCAGTGTTTCAATTAAAACAGCTGTTTGTATGGTCATATGTAAACAACCTGCAATACGAGCGCCTTTTAAAGGTTTTTCGTGTCCGTACTTCTTGCGTAAAGCCATTAAACCTGGCATTTCTGTCTCAGCGATAGTGATTTCTCGCCGTCCCCATTCTGCTAAATTTAAATCAGCAACTTTATAGTCAGTAATGCTAGTCTTTAATTTTTCCGTGATCATAAATACTTTCTCAATAATTTAAATAAATATTAAATACCGTTCTTATATTCCAGAGTAGATATTTTGGCAAGAAGCCGCATATTGAAGCAAACTAGATGTATTAAAATACATGAGTATTGCGAATTGAGCAGCAACACAGACAAAAATTCCAATTACAAAGAATAATTTATAATTCTGTTACTTGTTTGGTTTCATGGGTTAATAAGTCTGCGCGTAATAATTCCGTCTTATCAATTTTCTCCCAGGGAAAATCTTCATTTTCACGGCCGAAATGACCATAGGCCGCGGTGGGCTTATAAATAGGCCTTAATAAATTAAGCATTTCAATTAAACCTCTTGGTCTTAAATCAAAATGCTGTTGAATTAACTCAACGATTCGTTTATCAGGTAATTTAGCCGTACCAAATGTATTAATATTTATGGATGTGGGTTCCGCAATACCGATAGCATAAGAAACCTGTATTTCACAGCGATCAGCCAACCCTGCAGCAACAATATTTTTGGCAACATAACGTGCCGCATAAGCTGCCGAACGGTCGACTTTACTCGGATCCTTACCGGAAAAGCATCCCCCGCCATGGCGCGCCATACCGCCATACGTATCTACGATTATTTTACGTCCTGTCAATCCTGTATCACTTAAAGGTCCGCCAATAACAAAACGACCGGTAGGATTTATATAATATTTTGTGGTTTTTGTTAACCAAGCTGTTGGAAAAATAGGCTTTATAATTTCTTCTATTACGGCTTCTTTCAGATCATCATAAGCAATATCGGGGGCATGTTGAGTAGAAAGCACGATAGCTTCCACGCCAATAGGTTTACCCTTTTGATAACGTAAACTTACCTGGCTTTTAGCATCAGGCCGCAACCAATTCAGACTATTATTTTTACGTAACTTTGCCTGGCGCTCCATCAAACGATGTGCATAAGTAATAGCTGCAGGCATAAGTACATCGGTTTCATTACTTGCATAACCAAACATTAAACCCTGATCGCCTGCACCTTGCTCCAATTTATTGAGCTTATCCACTCCCTGGGCAATATCAGGTGATTGTTTACCAATAGCAGTCATAACAGCACAGGATTCCCAGTCAAATCCCATTGATGAGCTATTGTAGCCAATCTCCTTTACGGTTTCTCTGACAATTTGCTCCACATCAACCCAAGCTGTTGTTGTTACCTCGCCAGCTACTAGCACCATACCGGTCTTAACTAGCGCTTCACAGGCAACTCGAGCATTTTTGTCTTGAAGTAAAATTGCGTCTAAAACTGCATCAGAAATTTGATCAGCAATCTTATCAGGGTGTCCTTCTGATACTGATTCCGAAGTAAAAGTTGTGTAACTATCCATTTTTTATTCTCAAACTTATAAAAAAAAGAAGTGTGATTAAAACCGAGCTTTAAAGCTAAAAAGAAGTATATACTAGCGAATCTTTTTTAAAATAGCCAATTAAGATATAGACTGAATCAATTTAGAACAACTTCTAATTAAGCACGTGGTTCTCGCATTAAAAATGTAGTGATAAAAGCAATACAAAATCCGATGGGTATAATGAGTAAAGCGCGATGATAATCACTGGGGGAATAGATTCTAAGTTGATTTGATACCGTTCCTTGAAAATTTGCATCCATCAGCCAACCAAATAAAGGCTGAAAAACCGCGTAGCCTCCAATTGCCATAAAAGATACGACACTAACTGAGGTGGCAGTTAGACTTTTCGGATTACTGGCAGCAACTAAAGGATAACTCAACACCTGACTACTGGTAAAAAAACCTAAAGCAAAAAATAACAAAGCGATAGTTAAAATAGAAAACCCTTGTACACAGATAATTGTAATAACTATTAACTGGGAAATTATGACCCCTAACATCATAAGCGGTATACGCTTTTGAATTTTATCAGATGCCCATCCTATAACAGGACCACCAATGATCGTCCCTATAAAAAGCAAGCTTGGTGCAAATGAAGCTTCTGTTGCAGAAAAATGATCCACTTGCTGCAAAAATAAACTCCCCCAAATAGCACCTAAAAGCGCAACTGGTAAATTGAGCAAGGAGACATACAACCCACATAAACTATTTTGTGGATTTAAATAGGCGAGTCGCCAACTTTTAAAAAGTCCCAATTTAGAAAGCTCTTGATGCGAATTCTTTTGTTCTTGATGTAAATTAGCTGGGGAATCTTGAACAAAACTTAAAATTACTAAGAAAATAATAACGCCTAAACTTGCATCAAAAAATAAAGCATGTCGCCAACCCACTAATTCCACCAATAAAGTCAAAGGCGTTTGCGCTACCATCCCCCCCATCATGGCCATCGTAACGATTAAGCCACTAACTAGAGCCATATTTTTTGCGGGAAACCAACGCGATGCGAGTCGAATACTGCTTAGAAAACAAAAAGCGCTACCGATACCACTCATGAACCGAAATATAGATGCCCATACAAATGAATTTGTCATTGCAAAAGCAACAATACCAATAATGCAAAGAAACAAAGAAAAAAGAATAATTTTACGTGTCGAAAATCGGTCTAACAAAGCCCCCGCAATCGGTAAAAATAATAAATTGGCGTAAAAGTAATAAGCCGATAACTTACCCAGTCCAGTTGCATTAAGTGAAAAGGCATGCATCAAATCGGCACTGATAGCATTGAACATATTCATTTGAATAAATTCATAGAAAAAAAACAGTGCTGCCGAAAAGCAAACTATCCATGGCAGTTTTTTATCCATTATTGAAACATTCTCATGAACAGCTGAAGTCAGCATAGATTATTCTCTCGAATAAAAGGTTGGCAAAAGGTCTCACGTAAGCAACACGCAGCAAGTAAACTTACTAAAAAGGCTATCGGCATAATAGCCATACCATAACGATAATTACTGGGTGAATAGAAAGGTGCGCCTTGTAAGAAGGTTTGATCCCAATGTAGATCGATTAACCACCCAAATAAGGGTTGGAATACGGCACCGCCACCCATAATTAGAATTGAAGCTAAACTCGTAGAAGTGCCTGTCAAATGTCTAGGATTGCTTTCTGCAATCAACGGATAGCTAATAATTTGTGTACTAGTAAAAAAGCCTAATAATAAAAATAAAATAAGCAAGATATAATAATGTAATAAGGGTGTAAACATAATAATCAGCAAAACCAATAAAGAAAGCATAGCACCAATAATCATCAACAATCTTCGCCTACCAATAAAGTCAGAGAACCAACCTACCAAAGGTGAGCCTATGATAGTCCCTAAAAAGATCATAGTTACAACTAATGAAGCTTGGGTTTTCTCAAGGTGATGCACTTGAGTTAAATACAAAGTCCCCCATAATGCACCCAACAAAATAATCGGTAAATTTAAAAGACAGGTATAAATCCCTGCTAAAGTATTCTGTTTATTCTGTAAGGATAAACTAATACTTTTGATTACAGAAATAGGTTTAGCGGCTTCATTTTCCGCCATTTTCTGCGATAGCTGATGCTTCGGATAGTCATAAACGAAGAAATAAACCAATAGAGTAATAAATATCCCTAGTCCGGCATTCATCATTACAGCAGTGCGCCATCCTAATGCATGTACAACCAGAGCGAAAGGGGTTTGCGCTACTATTCCACCGGCCATGGCAATAGTAATGATAATCCCAATCACCAACGCTAATCGCTGGGAAGAAAACCATCGCGTCGCTAATTTAATACAGCTCAAAAAGCAAAAGGCATTACCTATACCAGCTATAAAATGACTAAAAGCTGCTATTTCAAAAGATCTGCTTAAAGAAAACAAAATAGTAGAGAGAACAACCATAACCATCGCACTGAGTATAATAATACGGATTGAAAAGCGATCGACTAAGATTCCAGCAAATAATAAAAAAATAACATCTGCATAAAAGTAGGTAGCAGATAAAAAACCTAATTGACCCGCATTTATTGAAAAATCATGCATTAACTCTTGGCTAATCGAGTTAAACATACCCATCTGGATAAATTCGTAAAAGAAGAAGAGTGCGGCAGAAAGACAAACCAGCCAGGGTTGAATCTTAGAAAAACTGAGATAGTCACAAATTCGCTTTAAGGTAGTTATGGCCATTAATGCCTCAAATAGAGAATAGACTTATAAACTTCTGTCTTTTATTTTTAGGGACTATTTGGGAAGCGTAGTGTATAGCAAGGTCAGTGTATTGTCCAAGTTAAATCAAATCTCCTATATTGCTGTAATGCCGAATGCCATGTCTGATCTTTTATTTAAGAGCTCATCATCATTAAGGGCTTCTACTGGTATTTGAGGATCTTTAAAAGAAGGTTCAAAAAAAGTAGCTTTTAATGAAGATAAAGATTTCTCAGTTGCCATTACTCTTGCTTGAATTAATAGACTATCATCCTCTTGGATACGATTACTGGCATAAGAATTCATGAAAGCAGCAATACTAGCAATACGAGAGACACATGAATCAGTAAATACCAAAGCTGCATTACCCACGGCATTGATAATTAATGCCAAAAACTCCACTATCTGCCCTAAATAATATTTTGTATCTTTTGTTAAGTTAGAATTAGAGTTCCTTTCATTAAATAAACTATTACACCAAGCGAGCGCCGTTTTCAAGGTAAAGGGTAAATCCCCTAAAATTGCGGCTAATGTTATTGCATCCGCAGCAACCCAACCTAAAAGACCTGCTAAAGTGGGTGTGCCGGTAAGATCGAGATAACCTAAACCAAACAAAGCAGCAGCCATAACCAATACTTTAAAAGTATAAACAAAAAACTGAGTAACAGTTATATTTTGCCATTTTTCTTGAATATTCTTTTTGAAATCTTCCCATGAAAACTGCGACTTTAAAACATCAGTAAAGATCCTTAGCATAACGATGGTTAAACCAATTAATAACGTAGCCGCTAATACGCCCAAGAGAGCAACAGTCAAATGTGGGCATGTTGCGGCCAATGCTGGACAAATAAGCGCTATCATTTTTGTACCTTCAAGGTAGGTAATTGCGGCTGCTGCAATTCCCACGGATAAAGAAAGAAACCCAGCAGGTAAAAGTAAAAATTTCTTATTTTTTGATAATTGAAGCCGCTTACCTTGTTGATCGGTAAATTCTGTCATACCGCCCGTTTTGCGAAGCTCTTTAAAAAATTGCGGAATGTGTTGTGAAAAAAGTTGAAAATTGGCTCTAGTGCCGGCAAGAAAAATTAACAGGCTTAAAGAAATCACTAATCCCAGCGGCAAACTAAAGCCTGCTAGCAATACAAAGATAGCTCCACCGGTACTTAAACCACAAGCTAGAGCAGCAATCAATCCTATACCAAAACCACATCCGTAAAAAAGCTTGTCAGGCCAGAGAGAAAACGCAGAAATTGCTTTTGAAGCAGTTAAAAAGTTTTTTTCGATATTTTCAGCAGAAGGTTTAAATTTTTTAATTTTTAAAAATTTCTTAGTAACATTCATTAAAGTTTTTTTTCTTTCAGCATATTGCTCTAATTCTTTTAGCAATTGTTCAATTCCAACTTCTTCGACTGCTTTTGCCTCAAGCTTAAACTCCAGTAAAATTTCATAAACTGATTTAAATAAACCGGCATGTATTAATTTTCTTTTCGATTTATTTATATCTTTTTTAAATTTCATTTGTTGACGTGCAGCACTACAATTAGGATCGTCCCCCCACGCTTCTTTAAAATCAGACCAAACATGAATAAAGCATAATAGCCCAAATAAATTTAACAATGCTTTATCAGAATCAAAATTGCTTTCATTAACAATTTTATTATTTTCAATTTCAGTAACCATATGCTGGCGAAATTGAATTTTCTTGTCAGTGTTTTCACTTTGGATATTTTTGCCAAAAGTTAACTGGACAGCTAAACCTGATGAATATAAATTTTTAACATATCCATTAGAATAGGTGATTGAAGCTTTATTTGGCATAAAATACACTTCTTAACAGAAGCTGTTACTAGAAATATCTTGTATCATAGTTTCATATTAAGCATATAAAATTAAGAAAATATTAAAAGAGCTAAAAAATATTCTAGTTTATAGGTTCTATGCAGAAGGGCAGATCTTAAAAAAATTAGCTAAAGCTAACTAGCTGCTAATTTAAAGTGTTTTCTGCAAACCGAAATATAGCGTTCATTTCCGCCAACTTCAATTTGCTTACCCTTGGTTACTTTATGATTCTTAGAATCAAATCTGATATTCATAATCGCTTTGCGGCCACAGTAACAAACAGTTTTTATCTCGTTGATCTCATCAGCCCATATCAATAAATAAAGACTTCCTTCAAAAGGCTCAGCTCGAAAATCACTTCGCAATCCATAACATAAAACTGGGATATTTAAACGATCAACAACCATCGTCAATTCTAATACTTGTTTTTTCGTCAAAAATTGCGCTTCATCAATTAAGACACATTTTAATTCTTGCTTTTGCCTTAAATAAGTCTCCACATGTTTAAGTAAATCATCTTTTATCGTGAATAAATTCGCCTCTGCATTTAAGCCAATCCTTGACCTTATGCACCCCAATTTATGCCGATTATCGATAGTTGGTGCAAATAATAAAGTTTGCATGCCTCGTTCTTGATAATTATAGCTTGCTTGCAGTAAAGCAGTACTTTTGCCTGCGTTCATAGCGGAATAGTAAAAATAAAGCTTGGCCATAATTGAAAATATAATGAATAAAGGTTTAGGTTATAATACCTTAATATTGAAAATGGGAGAATATTTATGGCATTGACACCCTCCAACATGATTGATTTAGGAACCAACGCTCCCGATTTTAAATTGTTGAATACAGTTACTGGTGAATCCTACAGCTTAAAAGATATCAAAGATTCCAAAGCCACGGTCATTATGTTTATTTGTAATCACTGTCCGTATGTAAAGCACGTCATACTTGAACTCGTCAAACTCTCAAGAGATTATCAACCTAAAGATATATCTTTTATAGCTATTAATGCTAATGATGCCATAGCTTTTCCAGAAGATGCTCCTAAAAAAATGACTCAACTAGCTAAACAATTAGGGTTTAGTTTCCCCTATCTCTATGATGAAACGCAGTCCACAGCCAAAGCCTATCAAGCAGCTTGCACACCTGATTTTTTTATTTTCAATAAAGACCTCTTATGTGTATATCGAGGCCAGTTAGATGGATCACGACCTGGGAATAAAATTCCAGTTACAGGGAAGGATATTCGCTCAGCATTAAATAATATTCTTCAAGGTAAACCTGTTAATTCACAACAACTACCGAGTATGGGATGTAATATTAAATGGAAATAGTGGTAATCTTAGATTTTGTATAATCTGACCTTGAGTTGGACTGATTAGTTTGAGGTAATTTAAATAGATAGTTGCCTTTGCTAACATATTGAGAGAAGCGGTCATTCATTTGGGTTTCCCCTAACTTGACGATATTTTCCTGAGTCGTATTACATAATATAGAAAATTCTTTATTTAAACTCTGATTATTTTGAATTAATGTGTCCATAGCTTCTAAATACTCCTTGAATGCTTTATTTTCATTTAGTAATTTAATAATTGGTTCACCAATTTTTTCTAAATTAATATTATTTTTCTCGTAAAAGCAAATTAAATCATTTATGGTTCCAATTTTTGCATTCTCCAGGCTAAGCCGTATTAACAACAAATCATTTGCTAATTTACGTCTATTATTAGAAAAAGACTCTACGGAAAAATTATATTTTATGGCATGTAAAAATTTACGATTAACTATATATAAGAAAAGTTTTTCAGAAAGATTTTTTTTAAAAGATATAGAAGCTAAGAAAAAAGGATTAATTCCGCTTTTAAGAAATTCTAACCAGTTTAATTTTAAAGTAAATTCATTATAAATTCTATCAAGTGATACACAATCTAATTCTAGATCGAATAGATCGTATTTTGATGAAAAAAAATATAAATTATTAATATTGCTAATAAAAAAATTAATATTAAATAAATTCAATATAAATTCACATATTTTAATTAAAAATAATTTAAATACTGAGAAAGATGCATTTGTTTGAAAATTATCTAAATTTATTTGAAGATGTTTATCAAAATAGCATTGTATCGCTTCTTGCTGTTTTTTTAAAAACCGATTAACTGATAAATCAGATTTTAATTTATTAATTTCCATTTTTCGATTTTCTGACACGTTTTTTAAAGTAAGTTTTGAAACTTCACAATAAAAATTCGGACAAATTTTATCAAATTTTAATTTATTTTCTTCAAATAAAAAGAATACGTACTCTAAATAACGCACAAAGGTATTGTTATTAAATTTAGCATTAAAACTATTTTTTACTTTATAAAATTTACTAAATTCAGGATTAACATTCCATTCGAAACAAAGATCGCTAATATCATCAAGAATGGGCATTAAAGTATTAATATTATTTGCAATTATGTCAGCTTTCTTAGCTAACTTTTCCAAAATCGAAAAATTAATAAGTAATAAAAAATTATCTCTATATTCACTGTTGATATCTAAAAAATTGGGTAACAAGAAAATATTGGTTTTATTATGTGCGTCATAAAAAATCTTAGAATTTTGGAGCTTAAAATCATAGATTCTTTTACAAATAACTGCTTTAAATTCTTCTAATGCGTAAGATTGGAAAATGCTTTTGATGTTTTTTTCATAATTATAATTTATTTTATTTTCTCTTAAGAAATTTATAAAAAAAAATGCTTCACGTATATCTTTAGTAAATTGAGATTCATTTTTATATGGATAATATAGCTTACTTTTTTGTATACTTTTTACCTCACATAAACTGCAATTTTTTTTTGTTTCCCTTTTTATTTTATTAACAACATACCCCTTTCCATTTTCATCAAAATTTATTATTCGAGTCCTAATTTTTTCATGAGAATTCTGTTCCTTATTTTTTGAAGAATTATTTGTAAAGCCCCCAGAATTGGCAACTCCTTCAAAAGAAATTTGACATTTTTTACTTGACTCTGCAGTTAAAACAGCTATAGGAATATTATTTAATTGAGTTTTAAAAATATTGCTACAATTTGATTCAATTTTTTTATAGAATAAAATTGGTTGCTTTGATATATCTCTAATTAGACTAAAACGATTTGTAGACGAAGCTAATTTACCAATAAATTTTTCTAATTCGTATTTATCATCGTTATCATTAGTTTTAATATATGCTTTGAGATTGGAAACAATTACCGATATTTCATCGACATTAGCTTGTTTGCTCAATTTATTTATGAGACTAAACAGACAGCTCTCTATTAAACTATTGTTTTCTTTATTAATTTCATTTTTAAAATGAAAAAAGATTGTGTCTATTGTGATAGCTACCAAAGAAATATTAATGAAAGGCGATTCTGGATCGATTTGCTTAATCCAACTCTCTATTAGATGTAAATTTTCAGAACGTTCTCTCTTAAATATTTCATCGATAATTTTGCCTTTTTGTTTTTTTATTTTCTGTATTATTAGAGCAGAATCTTCGGTTTCAGTTGTCATTTGATTTCTCAATATTATTATTATTATAATTTATTTATCTCTTAAATTTTTGTCCAATGTTACTCTATAAATATTAAAAATTAATTTACTGATATTGGCATTGGAACAGAGTGACGAGATGAATCTGTTGCAGAGAAATTTGAAGCAGAAGCCGTATAAAAACTTGTTTTGCGAAGGCTATGAGATGCAATGGGTCTGTTTATGTTTTCTTTTAAACAATTACTAATTTCCAATTCAAAATTTTCTAATTGAATCAACTGAGCAACTATATATTTCTTAAGTTCATTTAGAATTTCAACTACAGTTTGGCTTTTTTTATAAGATGGAAAAGCGTTTAATAATACAATTATTTCTTCAACTAAATCTTCATTGCTATTATTAAATAACTTGGATTTTAATTCCTCTGTTTGAGTAATAACATCAGGTAAACATAATTGTTCTGCCCAGGTATGAGCAAAAATTGTTTTATTCATCCATGGCCAACGTACAATTCTGTAAGTAAACAACAATGACCAAAAACTTTGCTTTAAGATAAGATTATTAATTTTGTCGAAAGATGGGGCATTACCTAACTCAGCTTTAATTTTTTTTGCTGAAAAATCAATATTAAAGTAACCTCGATGAAATATTTTGTGAGCTAAACTAGGTTTACTGTTCTCAGATTTTGCAAGCCAATAATTCTTAGTTTTTATTTCATTATTATTCCTTTCAAATTCGTTAAGAATTTTTGAAATTTGCAATTTCAGTGATATATATTTTTTATTAATAGATGTTTCAAAAGCCGCTATATTTTCAGTTATTTTAATTTGATCCGTATCATGATTATGTTGATTGATATGCGGTTCAACAGGAAAGTTAAGTATTGAATTCCATATAGATAATTGTATTTTAACCAATGCTAGTTTTTCTTTAGCTTCTGTTAATGAATTATTCAAATCTAATCCATCAATTTCTTCTTGCTCCAGAGAAAATGAAGTTGCACGATTTTTTTTGATTAAAGTGGTTAATCGATTTGCGTTATTTTCTGCAAATTCTTCTAAATTTACTACTGTGTCTGCTGTTATGGCTTTTCCTTTTTCTATAATTTGGTTTGCTGTACTACTTATTTTTTTCCACCCTTCTTTAAAGAATTTTGACGAAAAATTATCAGCGCTAGCCTCTCTTTTAAATGTATCATTATAATTAATTTTAGCTTCATCAAGTTTACGCTTTATTTTTTTGCTATTAACATCGGTAGTGAAGAAAGTGCCAAAATCAAACTCTTTCAAAATAAGGGCAACTTGAACAGATTCTTGTTTTTGTGAGCTTTTATTTGCTAAATTATCAGTTATTGAGCGTGAAATTTTTTCTTGTTTATCTTTTTCAAATTGGTTTAAATCGATTAGGTCGTTCCTAATTAGTCTGTTTAAACTAAAACTATTAAATTTTTTATTTATTTGTTCATTGTAATCTTTAAAAGCAGAATGCATTATGCGTAAGACCTGATGCAAATCCTCAGCCTCCATTTGAGCATCCACAAGACACATTTCAATAAAAATACTGCTAAACAGAGTTAATGGTGAATCGTTTTTATTTTTTATAATTTTTAAAAGTTGTTTTAACAGATCTTGAAAGAGTAGCTTATTATCTAATTCATGAATAATTCCATAAAAACTTTTTCTGATATCACTTTCATTGCTCCCATGGTCTAAATCGCTGATATACTTTAAATTCGCTTCATTAGGGATATATTTCTCCTCAGTTACAAACTTTTGTAGCAAGTCTAAGGCACCAATAAACTCTTTATTACAATGTGACTCTTCTTTACCCGTTTCAATCTTCTCTAACAATTTTATGGCTAAATAGAAATAATTCAATTTAAGTTGGTAGCTCTTGAGATTTAAAACCTTACTAATAAAAAATTTCATTTCCTTATAGTTATGTTCTATTATTTCTCCTGAGCTATTTATATATACCATAGCTAGCATAAACCTTAGAGTATCAAGATTTTTCAGGAGAGGATCCCTATCTGAAATTAGTCGATCAGGTAAATCATTTACTATCTGCTCGCAGGCTTTTATTTTATTTTCAAATCGTTGCTTAGCTTCTTTGATAAGAAATAAAGGAAGATTTGAATTCAGTTGGCATTCAAGTTTAAAACACTTACATAAATATTCACGCAACTTTTCATTTTTTATTGAAGCTATCAGTTCATTTATTTTTTCTTCATTCATATTTTCTCCTGAAATTATTTATATTTTTTGGCTGTTTAATTTGTCACAAGAAATTTTGAATAGATTACATGCAACGAGTAGGTCTAGGCAATCCCGCTAGCTTACTGGCTTGCTTAAGTATACCTTTTGGAAATAAATTATTAAGATAAATGCTACTGGCTTTTTCTGAGCCTAATTGCACGGCTAATTGATTAACCAAAATCCTAATCGGAGGAGTCTTGTGATATTGCTGATAGAAATTGCGCAAAAAATAGATTACATGCCAATGATCTTTGATAAGTAATAATGCTTCATCTTTTGCTATCTTAGTGGCTACTTGTTCATGCCAATCGGCCGCATGAACAAGATATCCGAATTGATCGGTTAAAATTTTCTCGCCGTTAACTACTAAACCTGTCATTTCCCCACCTGCTGCCAAAACATTGCAACAAAATATTTTCTTAAATGAGATGAAGCTAATTTTTAAGCAGACCTTTGTTCTTTGCTTAAGAATCCTTTAGAGGATAGTTGAGAAGCTTTTTCTGTTCCAGCCAAATAGAACAAGGATTAAGCTATTCGTAGGCCAAAATCCAGCTATTATAGATAGTATCTTTAAAAAAATTTATTTTTCGCAGCGATCTCTTGTTTTAACATGAGATCGCTATTGAAATAAATTAATCTCGATTACCGCTGAATGCCCCGAGTAAGTTTAATAAACTTAAAAAGATATTATAAAGTGATACGTAAAGCGTAACGGTCGCCATAATGTAGTTAGTTTCACCGCCATGGATGATCTGACTTGTTTGCAACAAAATAATGCCCGATGATAATAAAATGAATACCGCGGACAAGGTGAGCATTAATACAGGTATATGAAAAAATAATGTACCGATACTTGCCAGAAAAGCAACAATCATGCCTACCATCAAAAAACTTGTCATAAAACTAAAATCTTTTTTAGTGGTTAACGCGTAAGCAGATAAAGCAAAAAAGATAAGTCCGGTAGCCCCTAAAGACATCATGATTAATTCATGCCCATTGGTAAATCCATGAATATAGTGATTTAAAATAGGACCTAAGGTATAACCCATAAATCCCGTTAAACCAAACACAGATAACAAGCCCCATGAGCTATTTCGAGTATAATTGGTTAGGAATAATAGACCAAAATATCCGATAAGAGTTACGAAGGGATTTAAGGGGAGGGCATTGGTGAACATTGCAATCCCCGCTGTTATTGCGCTAAAAATCAGCGTTAGTCCTAGTAGGATATAGGTTTGGCGTAATACCGTATTGCTGGCTAAAACAGATTCTAGGCCTGGATTAAAACGTATTTGACTAGAAGCCATATCACTTCCCTCGTAAGTCTATAAATTTAGTTATTCTACCATAAGCAACTTTACGCTAAAAGATGATGAGTGGCTAAATTTCATAGCTATCGTTCATTCCCACAGGGGGTATCTCTCTAAGATAATTGGCATTTTGAAGAAAAGAAAGGCTAGAGCTGAAAATGCAGAAGTATAATCTGAGACATAAAATTTCTTTTTTGGAGCGTTAGATGAAAGGGCAAGCAGCTTGTTTCCTTTAAGTATATTTTTTACCACTTCAGCAACAATGTCCGTGGAATCGATAATAACGGTAGCATCGTTATAAAATTGCTTAATATGCTGTTTAATTAAAGGGTAGTGTGTACATCCCAAGACCAAGGCATCAAGGTTATGAAGAGATGACTCATTCAAATAAGATTTAATCGCGTCGGTCATAATAGTTTGGTCAATAAAACCTTCCTCAATCAATGGTACGAGTAAAGGGGTAGCCAGCGTATTTAATTGAATATTAATACCCAATTCATCTAATTTTTTTCTATAGATATTTGAATTAACGGTTTGCTTAGTGCCAATTAAACCTATTGTTTTGTCGATATAATTTTTAGCTAAATATTCGATCATAGGATCAATCACATCGATCACAATTGCTTTGCGACCTACATATTCTTTAACTAGCTCATAAGCAACAGCCGATGCTGAATTACAAGCAATTAATATAAGCTTGCAATTTTGCTTAAGCAACATATCACAAATCTTTATGGAATAGGCTTGAATGGCTGCAGCAGACTTATCCCCCCAGGGCGCATGGGCGGTATCACCAAAATAGACGATAGATTCATTAGGTAACAATTTAGTTACTGCATGGGCGACAGTTAAGCCGCCAATACCACTATCAAATATGCCGATGGGTTGTGAATGATTTGAAGACATATCAATACTTTAATGGATTAAAAAGGTAATACCCAATATAAAAAGAAATAAAGCAAAAAATCTGCGCAAAATATTCCCTGCAATGCGTTTTCCTAGTCCAGTACCTACTGGAACAAAAAGCACACTTCCTATCGATATCCCTAATACCGCAGGCCAATAGACAAATCCCACACTTCCGGATGGAAGATTATGGGCATGCAGGCCAGTTAAAGTAAAAGTTATAGCTCCTAAAACCGCAAGTAATAATACACAGGCAGAAGAAGTCGCAATCGCATGATGCGTAGATAAGCCCAAACGTAAAAAAACTGGAACGGAAATAGCTCCTCCACCAAGACCTAACATTCCTGAAATAATTCCAATAAAGAAACCTATAGACCACTTCTTGAAAATATTTAAGATAATGATTTCTTTTTTTATAGTTGGACTTCTATGAAAATATAATTTGAATGCAACCGAAAAAAGAAATATGCTAAATAATAGTTTCAATGTTTGTGTAGATAATAATAATGCTAATAAAGCTCCTGTTATTATACCAACAACCATTCCTGGAACTAACTGTTGAAATAAAAGCCAATTAATAGAAAAACTACGCTGTTGATGATAAACAGCAATAAGCGAAGTAAAAATAATAGACGTCAATGCTGTACTCGTTGCCATATGCATTTGCAAATGTTCAGGAATATTTGCATGTGAAAAAATGGCAAGCAATCCGGGAACTAAAACAGTTCCACCACCTATACCTAATAGTCCCGCTAAAAATCCAGCTAATAAGCCTATCGTTACATATAATATAAAAAACATTTAATGGCCAAAAAATAGTTAGTAAAATTTACGTATAAAATTAAGCCAATGCGTTATTAAAGTTAGCAAATTAAAGACTGCGAGCAAGGATATTTTTTTTGTCCCTGTTCAACTTGCAAAGTAATATGTTGGATATGAAACTCCTTAGCCAAAAATTGATTGATCTTAAAATATTCTTCATCAGATAGACCACTTTCTGGCATGATCAAATGCGCAGTTAAAGCGGTTTCTTGTGTACTTAAACCCCAAATATGCAAATCATGGACTTCTTGTACGCCGGACAATCCTTTTAAATAAGTATATACTGCTTTCTGATTTACTCCATAAGGGACCGCACCTAAAATTAGCTCAACAGAACGTTGTAGTAAATTCCAACTACCCCAGGCGATAATACCAACGATTAACAATCCTACAATCGGATCTATCCATAACCAACCAGTAAAATAAATAGCAACACCCCCTAATACAACACCTAAAGCAATAAGTGCATCATAAGCTAAATGTAAAAATGCGCCTTTAATATTAAGATCAGTAGTACTTTGTCGCATAAATAATAAAGCCGTTCCTCCGTTGATCAATATCCCTATGAAAGCAACTATCATCACGATAATTTCATTAATTTCTTTAGGGTTATTAAGTCTATTAATAGATTCATAAACGATTAAAGCTGATGTTAGAACAAGTAATAAAGCATTAGCCAATGCAGCCAAAATAGTTAATTTTTTATAACCATAACTATAGCGTTGCGTCGCTCGTCTTTTAACTAAAATACTAGCTCCCCAAGACATCAATAAACCTAATACATCTCCAAAATTGTGCACAGCATCCGATAATAAACTTACTGAATGGGCAATAAAACCATAAATTACTTCTGTTAATAAAAAACTGGCATTTAACAAGATAGCAATAGCAAAGCTTATGTTTAAACTAACAAAAGTATTATGGTGATGGTGGTGAACATGTGCCATATGCTTAACCTGTAACAATTTCGATATTTTGATCTTTCGGCATAACAAACTGAAATGTCTTTGCAGATAAATGAGGATTTGATTCAACTTGAGAAAAATTAATTACAGTTTGTTGATCTAATTTATCGGTCAAACGCATCTCATGTAAGCGATCTTTTTGAAAAATCAAAGTAATCGATCGGAATAATGCATTTTTATTTTTAGGAAATAAAGTAAAACCTTGGACATTCATTAACGGATGAATAACGAAAAGTTGAGTTAAATTTTTAGGAGATTCGCTCAATAATGCCGCAGGAGAATCTGTATCAACTGTTTTTTGTTTTTGGATTGTTATTTGTTGCAAATCAATATCATAAAACCAAATGTGTTGACCATCTGCGATTAGTAATTGTCTGTTGGGTTGCATAACTTCCCATCGAAAACGGCCAGGTCGTTGTATCGTCATCTTGCCATTTATTTGCTGTAAAATCTGACCTCTAGAATTCATGACCGTCTGAGTAAAATCAGCTCGAGAGGTTTGTAGATTATTTAGTAATTGGCTTAGATTGGCTTCAGCTAGTACTTGGCTATTAGTAAATAAAAGTAAAAATCCAAAAAAAATGAATCGATATTGATTTAAAAATTTCATAAGCAAAATACTATAAAAAATAAATAGAAAAATTCACTAAGATCTTAAATTATTCGAATATTATATATCTATTATGCTACTAGAAGCGAATTGGCTAAAAGCTTTTTTGGCATAACAGCTACTCATAAGAGTCATGCTTAACAATATGCTTACAATAAAAACGATTAAAAAATAATTTATCCCCGAATGATACTGCTTAAAGGTATTTTAATTTCAACAAACTCATTCTGTTTTTTGGATTGTTTTTCAGCAACCCAAGCATGCCCATAAATAATTTCCCATGTCGCGGGTAATTTTCCTTCTTTGCTACGAAAACTTTCATAAGCATGAATCAATTTTTTAAAAGTCCCCTTGGAAGTTAAACCTCGATGACGATCCTTCGCAATATTTTGTACGCCTAATTTTTTTAATTCCTTCATCAAATCTAAAGCCTCTGAATACAATAAGGTAAAATATTCAACATCCATCACCGGATCGACGAAAGGCGTTTGGTGTAAGTTATCACCTAAATCATGCATATCAACAAATAGGTGCACATGCGGCTTATCATCGACAGTTTTCCAACAATAGCGCAATTCTTGCAAAGTATCAGGTCCCACCATGGAAAAAAGTAGCAACCCTTCCGGCTTTAATATACGACGAATTTCTTTGAGGCTGTTGGTGAAGTCATTACTCCAATGCAACATCAAATTGGAATAAACTAATTCGAAACTATTGTCACTAAATGGTAAATTCTCAGCACTTCCATTGACCCAATGGATATTTTTAAGCTGATATTCTTTTTCTTTAACCTGCGCTTTTGCAAGCATTCCATTCGACTTATCTAAGCCTATAATTTTAGCCGCTGGGTATAATTTTTTTAAAAAAGCCTCGAAGTATCCTGTTCCACAACCAAGATCCAATACGGTTTGCGGTTGGCAGCGAATACCTTGTAAACGTTCTAATAAAGATTTTCCTACCTGTTGTTGTAACACAGCAACTGGATCATAAGTGCTTGCCGCTTTATTAAAGCGCTGGACAATTTGTATTTGATCTAATTCACTTATCATTTATTTTTAGCAATTTTAGGCCTAAGACTATTTGTTCTAGCAATCTATCAATTTCATTTTCTGAGTGTAATGCGCATAGGCTAACTCGTAATCGCGAGCTATTTTCAGGAACTGTCGGGGGCCGAATAGCATTAACCAAAAAGCCATTTTGCAATAAATAGGCTGAAAGTGCTATGGTTTGAGGGGTATTTTTTATTAAAATCGGTTGGATAGGTGTCTGGGAAGGCAAGATTGGCAATTCTAACTGCTGCGCCATCCGTTTAAAATAAATAATTAAACTGTGTAATTTTTCTCTACGCCAGCTTTCTGTTTGCAATAATAATAAACTCTTATATGCAGCTTTAGCCAGCGCTGGAGGTAAAGCAGTGGTATACATATAGGGGCGTGCGAATTGAATGAGATTCTCTATGATAGTCTCATTCGAAGCTACAAAGCCTCCAAAACATCCAAAAGCCTTACCGAAACCCCCAGATAAAATATCTGGCTTACATTTAAAAAGTTCACAAATACCTATTCCATTTTTTCCTAATACCCCTATACCATGCGCATCATCCACTAACAATGTGGATGAAAATTTTTGAGCAATTTCGATTAATGATGGCAATAATGCTATATCGCCATCCATACTAAATACACCATCAGTCATGATAAATTTTTGTCTAGAAGTAGATTGCACTAAATGCTTTTCTAGGTTGACAAGGTTATTATGCGGGTAACGTTTAAATAAGACTGTATTTAGTTTTGCACCATCGATTAAAGAAGCATGGCTTAACTTGTCCGCAAATACTGCAGCTCTTCTTTGCAGTAAACTTCCTAAAATACCCAAATTAGCCATATATCCCGTAGAAAATATCAAAACTTTAGAGAAATTAAGGAATTCAGCTAAGGCAAGCTCGAGTTCCTGGTGACATCGATTATAGGCCCCCAGAAAATGGGATGAACCACTACCAACACCATAATCATCAGCAGCCTGTTTAAAGGATTTTATAACCGCGGGATGTTTGGATAGGCCTAAATAATCATTGGAGGAAAAAGAACAAAAAATTTTATCATTATAACCTCGCTGCATTCCAGCTAAACTTTGCAAAACTTTACGTTCTCTAAATAGATCTTTTTGTTTATGTAAATTTAATGTCTGCTCAAAAGTTAATGACATGCATGCAATTCAGTATCAAATAGTACGGGTTCTAAGCCCAATTTTTTTAACAATGCATTGTCCTGATCAGGAGAAATGTTTTCTGTGGTTAATAATTTTTCACCATAATGTATAGAATTAGCACCCGCAAAAAAACATAATGCTTGCGATTCCTCGTTCAAGCTATCACGTCCAGCAGACAAACGTATCATACTTATTGGCAACATAATTCGCGCTACTGCAACAACACGAATAAAATCAAAAGAATCCACCGCAGGTTTATTTGCCAAAGGCGTTCCAGGGACAGGAATTAACTTATTCAATGTCACACTTCTAGGATGATCAGGTAGATTAGCAAGTTGTCGTAAAAGACCTGCTCGATCCTCTTGCGTTTCTCCCATGCCGATAATCCCACCACAGCAAACTTTTATACCTGCCGCTCGGACACATGCTAAAGTTTCTAGCCGTTCTTGATAAGTTCGGGTCGTAATAATAGTTTTGTAATATTCTGGCGATGTATCTAGATTATGGTTGTAATAATCTAAACCGACATTAGATAATTGCAAAGCTTGTTCTTTGCTGAGCATGCCTAAGGTAGCACAAGCCTCCAAATCTAAGGCTTTGATTGCTGATACCATTTCTAATATATTAATAAACTCTTTTTTCGGAGGACTACGCCATGCAGCTGCAATACAAAATCGACCTGCACCATTTTCTTTGGCTTTTTTAGCTGCAGTTTTTACTTCATCTACGGTCATTAAAGGTTCTTTTTTTAGTCCTGTATTGTAATGACCGCTTTGAGGACAATACGAACAATCCTCAGGACATAAACCAGTTTTTACATTAAGTAAACTACTAATCTGGACTGCATTAGCTTGAAAAGAATGGCGATGAACCGTATGTGCGCGATAAATTAAATCATTAAAAGGATACTGGAAAAGCACATGAATTTGCTCGGGTGTCCAATCATGACGGATTTCAGGACTTAACATAATAATTTCTTAAAATCACAAAATTGCCAACATAAAATGAATACCGCGCATTGTCAACTTCCTGAATAAAAGTTTAAAAGCTATAAAATGGAAGCTTGAACTCTGTTGCTAGAACACTAATAATTACTATCAATGCTAAAAAAGTCCAACTGCACTTATTCTTAATGGTAAATATCACTGGATCATCGTCAATTTTTCCTTCCTGAGCAAACTGCCACATGTGATTAAGCCAAATAAATAGACAAGGACAAACTAACCATAATAACAATGGAGATCTATAAAATAGATGTGCTTTTGCGGAATAAATATAAAAAATAAAGACCAAAACAGATATATAACCACTAATATATCCTAGCAAGGCTAATTTTATTTTATCTTTTATTTTATAAGCGCGCCCTAAAATTGATAACTTATTCCTTGTTTGTAAGGTAGTAAGTTCAGCATAGCGCTTAAGTAGTGCCAAGCTAAAAAACAAAGATAAAACGAAAAAAATCAACCAAAATGAAAATCCATTTTCAATCAAAGTCATTCCTGCAAATACACGTATTGAATATAAAAAGGCGAGTAAAATAGCATCTAACCATTTTATTTGTTTAATAAAAAATGTATATAGTAGAGTTAAACAATAATAAGCTATTGCAATGATAAAGAAATTTAGCGGTAATAATATTGCCAAACTTAAAGCCACTATCGCTAATAATGGAGCAAGTATATATCCGGTTTTAGGGGATAATTGCCCAGAAGCAAAAGGTCTTTTTTGTTTTTTAAGGTGCTGTTTATCGTTTTCTAAATCAACTAGATCATTGATTAAATACGCGCTTGATGCCAATAAACAAAAAATAAAAAATCCTAAAAAACCATTTTTTATTGCACTAGTATTAAAATATTGATGTCCTACAAAAAGAGGAATAAATAATAATATATTTTTTATGGCATGATAAGGCCGAATCGCTTTAAAACAGGCTTTTATCTTTATTTTAATTTTTTTATTTAACACAATCTTTACTCGAAACTTTTTTATTCTTCAGATTTAGACCATATTTTTAGCAACAAATATTCGCATTTTCAGTCATTTTTATGTTTAACTTGCTTCTTTTTTACTCTATTTTATGGATCATATCAATCGTGACCGACAACATATTTGGCATCCTTGCTCACAAATGAAGGATTATGAAGCTTTTCCGCCTTTGATAATAAAAAAGGCCTATGGTTCTTACATAGAGCTGACGGATGGAAGAAGAATAATTGACGCCATTTCTAGCTGGTGGTGTAAATCATTAGGTCATAATCATCCACGCTTAAAAGCCGCCCTCCAAGCTCAATTAGAATGCTTTGAACATGTGATATTTGCCAATAGTACGTATGAAATCATCATCCAACTTTCTGAAAAATTAGGTAATCTTTGCCCGGGCCTAAATAAGATATTTTATGCCAGTGAAGGGTCTTCCGCGGTAGAAATTGCTCTAAAAATGAGCTTACATGCTCAGCAATTACTTAGCCAAAACCAACGCACCCAATTTACTTCTCTCCAAAATGGGTATCATGGTGAGACCTTTATGGCCCTAGGGCTTAGTGATTTAGGACTTTATCGAAAAGCCTATGAAGCACACTTAATAAAACCTAACTTTATTCAAAATATCCCTTATGTACATTCTAATTCTGATCCTCTTTGGAACAATTGTTCAGCTATTTGGCCCGACATAGAAAAACAACTGGAAAAGCAAGAAGCAAATTTAGCGGCCATTATTGTTGAGCCTATAGTCCAAGGAGCAGGAGGCATGAAAATTTATAGCCAAGATTTTCTTCGACGTTTGCGCAAGTGGACACAAACTCATGGTATTTATTTGATTGCTGATGAAATTATGACGGGATTGGGTAGGACAGGGCAAGCATTAGCCTGTGAACATGCAAAAATAAAACCTGATTTTATTTGCCTAAGTAAAGGCTTAACCTCAGGATGGTTACCCATGAGCGCAGTATTAACACGTACTGAAATTTATAATTTATTTTATGATGATTACTCCTCTGGAAAAAGTTTTTTACATTCACATACTTTCAGTGGTAATGCCTTAGCTGCAGCAGTGGCATTGGAATGTCTAAATATTCTTAAAGATGAAAAAATATTCCAACAAGTTCGAGAAAAAGAAATTATTTTAAAAAAATTAATGCTCGAAGTTCATAATAAGACAGAAAGATTAACTAACATTAGAGGTATTGGGGCTATCATTGCAGCTGATTTACAATTAACAGAAACAGAAAAAAACCAGCGTATAGGTTACCAGATTTTTCAGAAAGCTCTTCAACTAGGAGCTTGGTTGCGTCCTTTAGGTAATACCATCTATTGGTTACCGCCGCTCAATACACCATTATTTGCTTTAGAAGAACTAAAAGACATTAGTATATTAGCCATAAAGCAAATTTTAACAAATTAATCATAAATTTTTTGAAAAAAATATTTATGTATAGACACTTATTACAATTTTAAAAATAATTGAATAAATTATGTAAATTAAAGTTAGTCAGGATAAGGATCACAAGGGAAATAGAGCTGGAACTATCAATAGAACTAAGGAAGCGTTTAGTAAAATGCTATGAAAAAAATGAAGGGACAATACAGCTTGGCAAAACGGCTGTTGCCCAAACACTCACAAGGTGCAAACCTTTTTTACCGTTGCAACATGAGCCACGCAGAGTTTTTCCATCTATCGCAATCACTTCACCGGGCAATTCTTTCTTTAACGCTTGAACCCAGTTTAAAAAAGCTTGTTGAAATTGGGTTGGGTCTAAACTTGCAAATACACGAGCAATCGTATCATGAGAGGGAATTCCATTCGGTAGCTCTAGGAATGTCTTTAACCAGGCTTTTTTTCTTGCCCATACGCTTCTATGTCAGTCCATTGTTCGGCACCACCAATAACAGCACACATGGATAGCACTAAAATATCTAGCAGCAAATGACGTTTGCAACGTTCTATTCTTGGATCTTTTATGCAAGAAAAGTGTTTTATGAATAAATCGTTTAATTCTTTTTTCATCATTGTTCTTCTTCTAAAAAATGAACAACCTAATGCTTTTATTCCCTTTTTTCAATCACTTATAATGCGATTCCCCTGGTTGTAGGGGCAGGGGAATCGCGCTTAAAAACCCGAAGAAACCTATGAATTAAAGAATAAAGAGTTTGAAAGTATTGTAAGAAAGTAAGAAAATTTCGGTCTATAAAAACAATGAGGCCGGAAATGAATAAAGAGCAAGCATCCTTTATAAATTATTTTACAGAGATAAGAGATCCACGAATAGCGAATAATAACAAGCGTTATGAGCTAAAAGAGATTCTATTGTTGGTGATATTAGCTGTCATCTGTGGTGCAGATAGTTGGACGGAGATAGAAGCTTTTGGAAAATCAAAAGTAAAGTTTTTAAGAACATTATTTCCGTATAAAAATGGAATTCCATCGCATGATACCTTAGGGAAATTATTTTCTCGTTTGTGTCCGAAAGAATTTCAGCGCTGTTTTCTGAACTGGATAAACACGCTAGTAAAAGTACAAGAGGGAGAAATCGTTGCTATAGACGGGAAGACATTGAGACGTTCTCACAATAAAAGTGATGGTAAAGCCGCTATTCACCTGGTCAGTGCATGGGCCAGCCAAAACCAAGTAGTCCTGGGCCAATATAAAACAGCGGATAAGTCGAATGAAATAACAGCTATTCCTGAGTTGTTAAAGGTATTAGACCTTGAAAGATGTATTGTTACCATTGATGCGATGGGTTGTCAGCGTAAAATAGCTGAACAAATTAAGCGGCAAGGAGCTGAGTATGTTTTAGGGGTTAAAGCGAACCAAGGCCAATTACATCAGAAGCTGACCAATCTATTTGCAGAAGCGGCGAAACAGTCTGAACAAGTCATGTGGTACCGAACACATGAAACAGTGGATGGTGACCACGGGCGCATAGAGAAACGACGAACCACTGTTTTACCCTTAATGTACCTACATTCCTTTAAATTGAAATGGAATGGCTTGCAAAGTATTGTACTAATAGAAACTGAACGCAAACTCGGCGAAGAAATTCGCCGTGAAAAACGTTACTACATTACCTCATTAGAGCCCAATGCAGAAAAGATAGCAGCAGCCATTCGACAGCATTGGTCAATTGAAAATCAGCTGCACTGGACCTTAGATATTGCTTTTCGTGAGGATGAATGTCGTGTGCGTAAAGGAAATGCCGCAGAAAATTTAGCGATCGTTCGACGCATTGCTCTTAATCTGCTCAAAGCCGAAAAAACGGCTAAAGTCGGCATTAAAATAAAACGTAGTAAAGCCGGATGGGACTCCCAATATCTTGCTAAAATCTTAAATTCTTCGGGTTTTTAAGCGC
>DASXLX010000020.1:0-11042 GCA_036495935.1 Candidatus Aquirickettsiella sp. | reverse complement strand
CGCTTGGCTTCAGAAATATCAGTGGCGATTAAAACATAAAATTTCTTTCTATCAACAAGATTGGTTGATTATGAAAACTTCTATTGCGACAAATTTGAAACGGATTTTGGCGCATCCTTAAATGTTTGGCGCGAAACTCCTGAGTTACAGAAATTTTTGCAGCAAGAACGATTATTAATACGTGAAATTTTTAACAATTTTTCAAAACCCTACCACCAGGGTGAAATCGGCTTGGATAAAATTACAAAGAAAGAGGGCAACAATAATATACTGGCATTGATTGGAAACTATTACACCAACCAATCGACGTTAAACTGAACGAATAGCTTGTAATACTAAAGGACAGAGCTTGGGGTTAGCGACAAGAATGTGTCCAGCTTCAAAGTAGTTCTCGCCGCCTTTTATGTCACAGGCTATCCCACCCGCTTCTTTAACCAACAAAACACCCGCAGCCATATCCCAGGGCGCAAGTTCAAGCTCCAAAGCAGCATCTAAACGTCCTGCAGCTACATAAGCTAAATCAAGCGCTGCTGATCCGGTGCGGCGTATGCCACTGGCTTGTGACATCATGGTGCGTAAAGCTTCTTTATTGATTGAAGCGGCCAGGGTATTAAAGCCTCGGCTAGGAATCGAGATTCCTATTAAGGATTCTGGAATACTGGAACGTGTACTGACACGTAAACGACGCGTATAACGTTGTGTATTATCTAAATAAGCACCTTGGCCGCGCGTTGCTGTAAATGTTTCTTGGCGTAAGGGATCATAGATTAAGGCATGTTCAATATAATCTTTTTCATTGTTTTTAATAGCGATAGAGACAGCAAAATGTGGAAAATCATGAACATAATTACAGGTTCCATCGAGTGGATCAATAATCCAAGTATATTTATCTCCATCAATCGGTTCGCTTTCTTCCGCAATGATCCCGTGATTTGGATAAGCATCTTGGATAGTAGAGATAATAATTTTTTCAGCTTTTACATCGATCTCAGTGACAACGCCGCGATTGTCCTGCTTTTGTTGCATACGAAGTCGGTCTAGACGGTTCAAACCATCTAAAATAGTCTTGCCTGCCAGGCGGGCAGCGCGATCGGCGATATTTAGAAAAGGGTGCATGATATTGATGATAGAGTGAAAACTAATACTATATTTTTAAAAGTGTAAGATGATACCATAGCTTATGCATCTTAAATATCTTTAGATGTAGTCCGCCTTTATGCAATGGATATTGATTATAAAAAACCTAGGTTGAAAGGTTTACAAACCATGCCACTTTCACAAATTCGGATCGTACTCGTTAATACAACCGACCCTGGGAACATCGGTGCTACCGCTCGTGCAATGAAAACCATGGGTTTGAAACAACTTTATCTGGTAGAACCTAAGTCTTTTCCGCATGTGAATGCATCCGTGCGCGCGAGCAATGCGATTGACGTCTTAGCGGAAGTAACAGTTGTCGACCATTTAGCCACAGCGCTCCAGGATTGTCATTTAGTATTTGGTACCAGTACGCGTATCCGCGAGCTTAATTGGGTTTCTTTAACAGCTCGAGCAGCGGCTGAAAAAATAGTTATTAATCCTAAGCAGAAGGTAGCAATAGTATTTGGACGGGAACGATGTGGTCTTATCAACAAAGAATTACAACAATGCCATTTTCAAATTAATATCCCAGCAAACCCGGATTATAGTTCCTTAAACTTAGCAGCCGCAGTACAAATTGTTTGTTATGAGTTACGCATGGCTTTTTTATATGAAACTCAATTTGAGGAAAAAAGCATCCAGTTGGCAGATGTCAAACAGCAAGAATATTTTTACCAGCATTTACATGACCTATTGAATAAAATTGAATTTTTAAAACCCATTCGTAGTCAGCAAATCATGGATAGACTACGTCGATTATTCAGCCGATCCGAATTAGATGTAAATGAAGTGAAAATTTTACGAGGAATACTCAGTACGATTGAAAAAAAATTAGCTTCTAAATCATGAGTATGTTTTTTGCATGAATAATCAATTTAATTGCGAACTGCTTAAATCCAGCAAAAACTCTCATGCTCGAGTCACTAAAATAATCACCGCGCATGGTAGTGTACTAACTCCTGCTTTCATGCCTGTGGGGACGCGTGCTTTTGTTAATCATATGACGCCTCATGATCTTAAAAGTGTGGGTTCGCAAATTATTTTAGGTGGCAATACCTATCATATGTTACTTAATCCTGGTATGGATATTATCTTAGCGAGTGGTGGGATGCATCGCTTAATGGCCTGGGAAGGACCTATGTTGACTGACAGCGGGGGTTTTCAAGTATTTAGTTTATCTAAAAATGCCAAAATTTGTCGGATTGATGCGGATGGGGCACACTTTAAACATCCTATTACCGGAAAGGCGATTCATTTGACGCCTAAAAGTTCAATCGAAGCCCAAAGAATTATTGGTGCCGATATCATCATGGCGTTTGATGAATGTACTCCTGAAAATGGGGGTAGAAATGCCGCTTTAGCGGCGATGGATCGTACGCATCGTTGGTTATTAGCTTCAAAAGAGGCTTATCTCTCTACAGATTCAGTTTATAACCATCAACAAGCTTTATTTGGAATTATTCAAGGTGGAAGTTTTAGAGATCTTCGCGAATTGAGTACGCAATTTATTTTAGATGCACAACTTGATGGCATTGCTATTGGTGGAGAAGTTATTGGTTTTGATATGCAAAAAACCACGGAAGTGATCGATTGGATTCGACCGTTATTACCGGAAAATAAAGTTCGTTACACCATGGGCGTCGGATTGAATCCACAAGATTTGATTGATGTGGCGGCCAAAGGGATTGATTTATTCGATTGTGTTGCTCCAACGCGCAATGCACGACATGGCGCACTTTATCACGGAAATATTATCAAAAAAGGTAATTGGTTAGAATTTATCAGTGAAAAAGATCAAGCAAGAATATTGATTAAAAAATCCATTTACGCAAAGGATGAAAATCCTATTTTAATAGGGTGTTTATGCTATACTTGTCGGCATTTTACTCGAGCCTATTTACATTTTTTATTTAAACAAGGATCGTCTCTTTATAATCAGCTGGCATGCATACATAACATACACATCATGCACAATGTTTGCGAACAAATTCGACGTTTAATCTTTAATGAATAAGGGACAAAAAATTTTATTTTAATGGATTGCCAGCGGTAATTTTTTATCGTTGTCTGCGAAATAACATCGTTACAAAAGCAATGATGGCTAATATGATGAATATAAAAAAGATGATTTTTGCAACACCTGCCGCTACGGCAAAAACACCGGTAAACCCAACAATGGCTGCAATGATAGCAATAGCTAGAAAGATAAATGCCCACGCTAACATAATAATTTCTCCTCTATTTAAATGGCTTAAGCTTTAAGGTTAGTTGATGAATCCAGTAGTCGCAAGTGGCGGTATGCATTTTTAGAAAAGTGTCGCCATATTTTGCTCGTTTTGACACCAGGAGTATAAAATATGTCTATAAACGAATCACAAACGATAGATACTATCTTAAAAGAAATCAAAGTTTATCCCCCGTCAAAAAAATTTTCTGATCAGGCGACGATTAAATCGATGGCTCAATATGACGAGGTTTATCGCTACTCTATGGAGCAACCAGAACAATTTTGGGCGAACATTGCCGGCGAATTACATTGGATGCAAGCTTGGAAAAAGGTATTAATTTGGGAGGAGCCGTATTCAAAATGGTTTGAATCAGGTAAAACCAACCTAGCTTATAATTGTCTCGATCGACATCTTGAACACTATGGCGAAAAAACCGCATTGCTTTGGCAGGGAGAGCCTGAAGAAAAACGTCAATTTACTTATAAGGAATTACATCAAGCGGTTTGCCAATTTGCTAATGGTTTGAAAAAACTAGGTGTAAAAAAAGGTGATTGCATCACGCTGTATATGCCTTTGATACCAGAGCTTATCATTGCCGTATTAGCTTGCGCGCGTTTAGGGAGCATTCATAATGTGGTGTTTGGCGGGTATTCGGTACTAGCCTTAGAAGCGCGAATCCAAGATTCAAAATCTAAATTTATGATTACCGCAGATGGCGGTTATCGGCGCGGCAAGATTATTCCACTTAAACAGGTTATGGATGAAGCGTTACTTAGCTGCCCGTTGGTAGAAAAAGTTATTATTTATCAAAGGACTCATGCTGAAATTACTTTAAAAGCAGATCGTGATGTTTGGTGGCATGATGTGATAGCAGGACTTGACAAAAACTGTCCTGCTGAACCTATGGATAGCGAAGATACGCTTTTTATTCTTTATACTTCAGGCTCTACTGGAGAACCAAAAGGGATTTTGCATACAACTGCCGGCTATATGGTAGGCGCTTATTATACTTCTAAGATAGTTTTTGATTTAAAACCGGAAGATGTTTACTGGTGTACTGCCGATGTGGGTTGGATCACTGGCCATACCTATGTAGTTTACGGGCCATTGCTAAATGCAGCGACGGTGCTTATCTATGAAGGGGCTCCTGACTGGCCTAAATCGGATCGTTTCTGGCAGCTTATCGAATCTTACCGAGTCAGCATTTTTTATACAGCTCCAACAGCAGTACGTTCTTTTATGAAATGGGGAGATGAATGGATAGACAAAAAAGATTTATCGAGCTTAAGACTTTTAGGCAGTGTAGGTGAGCCCTTAAATCCAGAGGCTTGGCTTTGGTATTTTGAGAAAATTGGCAACAAACAATGCCCCATTGTAGATACTTGGTGGCAAACGGAAACGGGGTCGATTATGATTGCGCCACTTCCTGGAGCAACGCCGACTAAACCCGGTTCTGTGGCAAAACCGTTACCGGGTGTGGAAGTTGATATTGTGGATCCTGCGACGGGACTTAGAGTAGAGCAAGGAAAAGGAGGTGCTTTAGTCATTCGCCGACCCTGGCCGAGTATGTTACGCGGCATATGGAATGATCCAAAAAGATATGAAGAACAATATTGGAGTAAAGTTCCCCATGCTTACTTCTCTGAGGATAGTGCACATTATGACACACAAAATTATATTTGGATTATGGGGCGTACCGATGATGTGATCAAAGTTTCTGGGCATCGTTTAGGATCAGCAGAAATAGAAGCGGTATTAGATAGTTATCCTGCAGTTGCCGAATCCGCGGTAGTCCCTATTCCAGATAAAACTACCGGTCAGGCTATCGTTGCTTTTGTTGTGCTAAATAATGTTGAAAAACCAACGTCAACATTAAAAACAAATATTATGAATCAAGTTCGAAGTACTATTGGTGCTTTAGCATTACCAAAGCGTTTAATTTTTACTGTTGCCTTACCAAAAACGCGTTCTGGAAAAATTATGCGCCGCTTATTACAAGACATTGCTGTGAATCGTCAAATTGATCAGGACACATCGACACTAGAAGATTTCTCAGTTCTAAAACAATTACAAGAACAACAAAACGGAGAATCGAATAGCCATTATGCAGAATAAAAATATCATCATTATTCCAGCACGCTATCAATCCAGGCGTTTTCCAGGAAAACCATTAGAATTGATCAAAGGCCATAGTTTGATTTACCGAGTTTGGTCTATTGCAAAAACTATTCAAGGAGTGGATGAAGTCTATATTGCAACAGATCATGTCGATATACAAACACACGCTTTAGATTTTGGCGCTAAAGTTCTGATGACTGAAGAATGTAACAATGGTACCGAACGTATTTTTTCCGCAATTTCTTTATTAACAAATAAACCAGATATTATTTTAAATTTGCAGGGAGACGCCGTGTTAACTCCACCTTGGGTTATCCAAGCGTTAATGGACGCGATGATCAATAATTCACAATTAGAAATAACAACACCAGCAACCCTAATTAATACAAAGCAATATTCTCTTATGCAAAAGGCTAAATTAAAAGGTGAGGTGGGAGGTACAATGGTTGTATGTGACAAAGATTTAAATGCTATGTATTTTTCTAAAAGTATGATTCCCTATTTAAGAGATACGCAAATGCAGTCGCCACCCCTTTATCGGCATATTGGACTCTATGCTTATCGTTATTCAGCTCTCAAAAAATATATTTCATTATCGCCCACACCTTTAGAAGAATTAGAAGGCCTAGAACAATTACGAATACTGGAAAATGGCAAACCGATTCGAGTGATATTAGTGGATTATAAAGGACATACCCACGCTTCGATTGATAGTCCAGAAGATGTTATTAGAGTTGAACAGTTAATAGAAACAGAAGGCGAATTAGTAACATTGTAGGTAGAAATGATATGAAAATTATTTTATCTCGACATGGTAATACCTTTTCTGCAAGCGATCCGGTGGTTTGGGTGGGTGCTACACAAGATTTATCTCTCGTTGATTCAGGTGTATTGCAAGCCAAATGTTTTGCGCAAGCATTACAAGAAGCTGATATACATCCTAAGGCAGTGTATTGTGGTCCTTTAAAAAGAACACATGATTATGCGACTATTGTTTTAGAACAATTACATTCTTCCTTAAAACCTATTATAGATGCTCGTTTAAATGAGATCGATTATGGAAATTGGGCCGGTCTTAGTAATACGCAAATTCAAGAAATTGATGAAGGAAATGAATTGTCTGCTTGGGAAAATTTAAGTGTTTGGCCCAAAATTGCCCGTTGGTCAGGATCTTCAACGCAAATGATCAAAGAAGTTAAAACGTTTAGCAAAGCATTAGTTGATCAATATGATCCAACAGACACTATTTTAGTAATTACTAGTAATGGTCGGCTACGTTATTTTTTAAAACTTATTCCGGGTCTCTTTGAACAACATGTGCGGAATAAAGAATTTAAAGTGGCTACCGGAAATATATGTTTGTTAACTTATGAGAATAGAAAATGGCAAATAAAATTTTGGAGTAAAAAACCAGAATATCTTTTGTTATAAAATTTTCAAGTCGTATCAATTTGTTATTCAACAAAAAAATTAAAATAGGTATTTTTATAAGGTTCGTTTTTTAAAGTAAAATGCCACCATTCGGTTTTTATTGGTCTAAAACCAAACTTGATCATGAATGACTGCAACAACATGCGATTTTTAAATTGTTCTTCAGTTATGTCCCGATTATCCGGATGTGATAGCGGATCAAGATAATCGAAAGACGTGCCCATATCGAGTACTTGATTGTTTTTAAGATCAACTATTGTTAGATCCACTGTGCTTCCGCGCGTGTGACCTGAACGACGCGCAATATAATTGCGTTTAAAAAGCTCTCTTTTGTCAATGTGTGGATAGAAAAGGTTTTTCGTCGTCTGATCCTCAATATTTTGACTCCATAAGATAAAATCATTTACTGCCATTTGCGGGCGATAGCAATCATAGGCCAATAAACCCAAATTTTGTTTATTCAGTGCGGTTTGTACCTGTAATAAAGCATGAGTAGCTGAGCTTGTCAAAATACACACGGATTTTTTATAGCCAGTAATGGGACGACCAACAAAATTATTATTGCCAAAATAACGTAAATCTTGCTTAATATTAGGTATAATCTCAGATACATAAACAAAATTATCAGGTTTTTCTTCTGCAAAAACATCCATAACGATAAATATCAACAAATAAATGAATATAAAGTACTTGTTAGGATTATTTTACACATAAAAATAGTGTAGGATAAAAAATATAGGTTTATTTTATAACAAAATATTTGTTTTCGTTAATCAGTGAATGAAACAGTTATGCTTTAATACGTTCCCAATAACGCAGTTTTCGGCAAAGTTTTATGAATGCTTGACAAGCATTCGCATTTTTTAAAGCTACAATCCCTTGATCAGGTTTTAGTTTCAATTCTTTAAAAATCGACGCTAATTCGGGTGCATACCCGATAAATTTACATTGATGATAACTTTCTTGCAAAAAGGTAAATAATTTTAATGGACCACATTTAAGCAAATCTTTAGGTTTGGCTATAATTGCAATGGCATCATAACTAGCAGAGATGACTGTTTCGAAACTTTGTTGTGGTTTAAATTTCTTGCTATTTTCGAAATTTAAAATTTTAGGTGCAATAATTTCTAATAGACCGCCTTCTTTTTTGATAAGTTTTTCTAGATGAGTTACTATGGAAAAATTACTTTTTTCAGTAAGTATCACCGCTAATTTTCTTCCTTTAAAGGTATTCGGATTATTTAATATGATACTTAAAGAAGGTGCATGCGCTTGATTTTTTTTCTTCGCGCAAAATACCGGAGCAGGTTTAGGAATGCGTTTTAAGCCCAGTAGATTAGCAATACTCTTAGCAAGTTGTGTATCAATATTTAGGAGGTGAGAAATAACTCGTGTTTGAATAGCCGGTGTATTTACCTTACTGAGTTCAAATGCTAAAGCCGCTTGTATGTGTTTTTGCTCGATAGGAGTTTGGCTAATATAAAATAAGTTGGCTTGATTATAATAATCAGCAAAACTGTTCGGACGCAAACGTACTTTTTCACCGGACTCCATGGCAGGAAATGAATGAAACCCTTTTTTTCTGGATTCACGAGGACCACCGTTTTTTCCCCAGGAATTAGGTTCGTAATTAGCTCTTCCCGTTAGATTATGAAAAGCCATATGGCCATCTTGTTGAAAATGGTGAAAAGGGCATTTTGGGGCATTAATCCGAAGCTGTGTAAAATTTGGACTTCCTAACCGTTTAACCTGCGTATCCAAATAAGAAAAATTCCGACCTTGTAACAAAGGATCATTACTGAAATCGATACCAGGAACAATATTTTGTGTACAAAACGCAACTTGTTCTGTTTCAGCAAAAAAATTATCTACACAACGATTTAAGACTAAGCGTCCCACTTTTTTTATAGGAACTAACTCTTCGGGGATTAGTTTGGTGGCATCTAAGATATCAAAATCAAATTTTTTTGCCATTGCTGCATCGAAAAGTTGGAACCCTAACTCCCATTCAGGAAATTGACCTGATTGAATAGCCTCCCATAGATCACGGCGATGAAAATCGGGATCGGCGCCGTTAAGTTTAACGGCTTCATCCCAGGTAAGCGATTGCACGCCCAATTTGGGTAGCCAATGAAACTTAACAAAGGTTGATTTTTGTTTAGCATCAATTAGTCGGAAAGTATGCACGCCAAAACCTTGCATAAAACGAAAAGAACGGGGGATAGCACGGTCTGACATCACCCACATTATCATATGCATGCTCTCAGGATTGAGTGAAATGAAATCCCAAAAGTTATCATGTGCCGTTTGTGCTTGCGGAAAACCACTATTGGGTTCATCTTTGGCAGCATGTATTAAGTCGGGAAATTTTATAGCATCTTGGATAAAAAAAACCGGTATATTGTTGCCTACAATATCCCAGTTTCCTGCTTTAGTATAAAGTTTGACAGCAAAACCTCTGACGTCGCGCGCAAGATCGGCTGATCCTTTATTTCCTACTACTGTGGAAAAACGCACAAAAGCTGGCATTTTTTCTTTTTCTCTTTGAAATAAGTCCGCACAGGTATACTCAGCCAAGGAACGATAATTTTCAAAATATCCATGAGCGCCATATCCCCTGGCATGAACGACACGCTCAGGAATTCTTTCATGATCAAAATGAAAAATTTTTTCACGAAAATGAAAGTCTTCAAGTAAAGTAGGGCCTTTTACACCTATACATAAAGAGTTTTGATCATCCGCTACGGGAGTGCCTTGAGCAGTAGTTAGTATAGGAATGTTGTTACCAGCCTGTTGATGTGTTTCGGCACACCTATCTTTTTTCTTTTTGTGTTTGGCTGAAGGATTTTTTTTAGCTAGTTTTCTACTCATAATTCTTCCTTAAATTGATATAGAAAATTTATTTAGTTTAAAATTTTAAAAAAAAATAATAGTTAACAAGAACCTATTTTTAATTGACCATTACAGTTGTTAAGTTTTTTAAGTTCATCAACAGTATAAAATAAAGAATAATCTGAACTAATAATATTTTTACCGTTTTGATCATAATGTGCGTTGTAACTTCCGTTAGCGACTTCACTGCCATCAGATTTTTTACAATGTACATAAATACCACAGTTATCACCTATTGATTTTGTTCCAAAAGCGGGGTAACAGCTTTTATACGCGGAAGAAGATTTCCAAGCCGCTTGACATTCTTCTGTGGTCACAGCAAAAGCACTCGAACTTAAGGTTAATAAACCGATCGTTAAGCCGGATAAGAAAAGTTTCATGACACTCCTTATATGATGAGATACTTAATGAGAATTATAGAAGAAATTTACCAGAATCAGCCGATCAATAATTGTGCTTTTTAAGTGGGAGTACAAAATGATTGTAAGGTATAAGTGGGATTAAATACGAAATTGCTTATCATGTCTAAATTAGCTACAATTCGGCTCCTTCCTTTCGAAGGGCCCTTAGCTCAGTTGGTTAGAGCAGCGGACTCATAATCCGTTGGTCCTAGGTTCAAGTCCTAGAGGGCCCACCAGTAAAATCAAACATTTACACTACTTTCAAATGATCTTGCAAATTCGCTTGTTGACTTTTGCGCCTATTAATAAGTTTGAAATTGATATCAGGTTATATTCTTCAAAAAATAATTACGCCTTAATTTCCGAAAGGATTTTTACCATAGCATAAGACAGCATAGTTAATTTGTTTCTTAATTAATACCACTCTCAATTTAGCATTTTAAAAATTTTGATTTTTTCTATATAAACTAAACTCTTAAAAAGTATCAATTAAGTTTATTTTTTCAAAAATGATCTTGCAACGAATTATTGGACACTAAGAATTGAGACGTTGATAAAATCGTCTTCAAATTCAACGGGAGTTAAATATCCTAAAGTTGAATGACGCCGATGATTATTATAAAAGACCTCAATATATTCAAAAATACTTTGTTTAGCAGGTTCCCGCGATTCATACCGCTCAAAATAAACGCATTCAGTTTTTAGCGTATGAAAGAAACTTTCAGCGACCGCATTATCAAAGCAACAACCGGTTGAGCTCATACTACAAACAATGCCTTTTTTAGCCAATAAATTTTGAAAAGTAGAGCTCGTATACTGGCAGCCTCTGTCG
>DASXLX010000019.1:0-4739 GCA_036495935.1 Candidatus Aquirickettsiella sp. | reverse complement strand
AGGCCATGAATCGACGTTAGCACGACTTAATTTAGGTCATTTAAAGGATCTCTTAAAAATTATGTCGGGAACACAACGAAGTGTTGATTTACTGACAAAAATACGCCAGGAAGTCGGTGATGAACCAGAAAATTGGTTACCCCTCTTTTTGGAAAGGAATCGCTAGCTATGACCCTAAGAAAAATCATTTTATTTGGGTTGTTAGCGAGCTTTTCAATAAAAAGCTTCTCCATGCTTCCTGTTGTTGATGCGGGTGCGATTGCTAATTTGATAAAAAATTTTAATCAATTAAAAAGCCAGTATGAGTTATTGCAACAAACCTATCAAAATGCACAGCATCAATTGGAACAAGTGAAACAATTGACGAATGACGCAGAAGGTCATTATGGATTTGGACATTTCTTAAATGGCGAACAAGATTTTAATACAAGGAGCTGGTCTCCGGATAATTGGAAAAGTGCGTTACAAGGTTTGTCGGGTGGAAATCCAGCACGTTACCAAGAATTATTGAATACCTATCAACAGGATCATCCGGTGCTTTCGGAATCTAATTACGAGAAAGGGAGCAGTCATGATCAAGCTACAGTTTACACGCAAGATATTAATGTTAATCGCGCGGCTATAGTTAATGCGACCTATGCGTTTGATGATATCAAAACGCATTTAACTACAATTTATCAATTATCCCAAAAAATTGATCAAGCACAAAATACAAAGGCAGCTATTGATTTAAATTCACGTTTACTAGCTGAAGTGGCTTATATCCAAGCGCAAAATTTAAAAATGCAAATTTTAATAAACCAGCAAATGGCACAAGCGAATGCCGATACGATTGCGGTCAAAACAGCCAGTGCAAAATTTAATACTGTACCCGAACATTAAGGAGTTTTGATGAAAATAAAAAGATACCTATTAAGCCTAGTACTTTTAGTTTTAACCGTAGCAATCGCAGGTTGTGCTTCGGATAATCTCACTGCGCCATGTCCAAATTTTGGTGCAAATTGTAAAAAAATTCCCGTCAATAGTTGGGATTATCAACAATAATTTTTTAACCAGGAGAAAAATAATCATGAGACTTATAACGATGGAAAAAATTAAACCGTTATTTATTAGTGTAGGTATGTTGAGTTTACTGACGGCATGTTCACCGAGTCCACTTAAAACAGCTAAACCTAAGACTGCGGCAGAGTTTTTAGTGCATGCTTCACAGGCAGCAGAAAAGAAATTGAAACTAACTGAGCTTAGATTTTATGCTCCTCCGGGTGGATATTATTACCGAGATTGCATGGAGAATAAAAAACTCTGTCATAAATTGTATTTGGCCATGGTTGATTATGCGAAAACAACAAGCACATTTAATAGCTTAACGGTTGATGATTTAACTAATCAAACCATTTATCAAAAGCTCGAAGAAGACTATAAACGCGCTTGGTTTAATGGAGCATAAAGCCGTTTAAGGAAATAAATCTATGTTGCCTGCTTATCTTACGATCATTGAGCGATTGTTTACGGAGTTGGATTTGTTGTTAAACAACTTTGTTTTCAATGGTTATAGTGCTTTGGCGAATTATTTAAAAACCCCATTAGGATTATCCATCGTGTTATACATTATTTTAATGGGTCTCTCTATTTCTCAAGGCTGGGTAAAACTAGCCATGGGAAATTTAGTTAAAGCATCCATAAAACTTGCATTCATTTATATGGCCGCTATGAACTGGGGCTGGTTTTCTCATAGTGTCGTTGATTCTTTAAACAAGGGTGTTGGAGAAATTGGTAGTGTTTTAGTCAGCGCAACACCGGTACCGATTCCACATTTTGCAGGAGAAGGGATTAACGGCGCGATGCAATCGGTATTAATTGAATTTACTGATATCGGTAATTGGATTTGGAATAGAGGGGCTTGGAATAATATCAGTCCTTGTTTTACTGCAGTCCTTATTTGGGGATTTGGATATGCGGTAATTTTAGTGGCCATTTTTGAATTAGTGTTAGCCAAAATTATGCTGGCTATTCTTTTTTCAACGGCACCGTTATTTATCTCTTTTACTTTGTTTAAAACAACACATGGTTTTTTTGATCGTTGGTTAGGTGCTTGTGTCGGGTTTGCTTTATTGATGATTTTTGTATCCAGTATGTTGGCACTGGCGTTAAGTATTTCACAATGGGCAATTGCCGATATCTATTTGAGTCATGCTATTAACATATCACTCGTCGGCTTTGTGCCTGTCATGATTGTGGGATTTATGGGCGTTGGAATTCTTTTAAAAGCTTCTCATTTAGCGCAATCTATCGGTGGGAGTGTGAGCACGACTTCAGGATCCGCTCTTTTAGCCGGTACAGTAGGGGGGATCGTTGGGAGTGCTTTAACGACTCTCAAAATGCCGGTTCCAGCGCTACGCGCGACTAAAAATTTTATGAATGCCATACGAAGCACTCTCAATAAAAGAGGTTAATAGTGAGTAAAAAAATAAGAAAAATTTACCTAATGATTCAAGAGAAATTAGGATTAAAAAAATCGACTAAATCTATGCAGTCACCTTCTAAACAAAACTATTTTACTCAAGCACGAAGCTGGGCCGATGATCTTTATATGTCGGCAATTATTTCGAGAAATCGTTATGAGATGGCTTTTTTTGCGGCGATGGGGCTGGCTGCGCTGTCAATTTTTGCACTCGTTATTCTAATTCCATTACAACGTAGTGAATTGTTATTAGTGAATCATTATCCCGGTGGCCGGGTTTTAGTAGAACCGATGCACCAAGCTTATGCGCCTAGCAATCCTTCTCAAGTGGAAAGCGAACTCATTCATTATGTAGTTAACCGTGAAAGTTTTGCTGAATCTTCTTATAAAGAACAATATTCATTGATTAACTTAATGTCCAATAACGAAATTTCTCAACAATATAGAGCTACACAATCTCCTAGTAATCCCCAATCACCTATTAATGTGCTGAGACGTGATGGTTTACGAACCGTTCATGTGGAAAGTGTAATTTTTATAGACTCTGTTTTAAAAAATAAGGGTAAACCGCCATCCGAACAAACTCATACTAATCTCGCTGAGGTCAATTTTACGGTGAGTGACCAGAGTAAAAATTCAACGCTTATAAAAACTCATCCATTTACGGCATTAATTTCCTGGACATATCGAGGTATACCGAAGGATCCAGGTGACAGATGGCGTAACTGGAATGGTTTTACTGTGACGCGCTATAGCCTAGAGCAGCGTAATCTATAGTTAACTTTATGATTTTTAGGATAAAAAATGAAAAAAATAAAAAAATTAAAATTGTTCACCGCGTTAGGTTTTTTAGGGTTATCAGTTCTCGATCCCACCTCTCTCTTTGCAGTTGAAAAATCACGCGCTTTAGCGAGTGATCATCGAATTAGAGTGGTAAACTATCAGCCAGATAACGTGGTCTTAGTTAATGCAACGACATTTACTACGACACAAATTGTTTTTGGCAGTGATGAGGTGATTGAAAATATACAAAATGGCGATGCAAGTGCATGGACTTATAATGTCCAAAAAGGGCTTGCTAATATGATGTTTTTAAAGCCCACCTTAGTAGATTCGAATACCAATATGACGGTGATCACCAATCAACATACCTATTATTTTCATCTCATCAGTCATGAAAATGGCACTGCATCGGATAATACCTACGCACTTCGTTTTATTTATCCTGAAGAAGAACGTGCCCTTTTGTTATCGCAAGTACGTTATAACCAAGCACAAAAACAAACGATTTTAAATGCGAATAGTTATCCGAAAAACTATAACTGGGATTATAGCTTTAGTGGTGCGCACTCTATTATGCCACTCCATATCTTTGATGATGGACAATTCACTTATATGCAATTGCAAGCGGGGCTTGCTATACCGGCTATTTTTGCTGTGGATAATCGCTCAGGTAAGGAAGCTGTAGTTAATTATCGACGTGAGGGTGATTATTTAGTCGTACAACAACTTTCTCCGCAATTTACTTTGCGTGCTGACCGATATCATGTTGCCAGTGTTTTTAACAATAAACGTATTCAGCGATTAAAAACACAGGGGGAAGCTTAATATGAATCTTCAAGAACCCGAATCGGATGTTGTTCAAACCGCTTCACAATGGTCTAAAGTTTCACAAAAAAAATCTAAGAATTATAGTCATCTATATTGGTTAGTGGGTGGCGTATTGGCAGTGATTTTAGTTTTTATGTTGTCTTCAAATCATCCAAAAACTCGATCAGTATCGACAGAGAATCTAACGAGTAGTGATTATCAGGATTCATTGAATGAAAATTTAGCCCGATTAAAAGCCGTGACGGCTGAAAAATCGATGGTTACTTTTTCAGATCAGGTTGGCCAATCTATTCATTCTAATCCATCAAAAGAATATTTAGCGAGACAAAATGCGCCGACTAGTATGTATTCTGGCGATGTTGAAACAACAAATAGTGGAACTGTAAATAACACGCAGGAAGCGACATTAATAGGGCAAGGAAGCAATGAAAATTTCGCAAATACTTCTAGCCAAACAGAAACTGTCGAAGCTAAAACAATTTCTCACCCAGAATACACCATTGCATCCGGTGAATTAGTGCCAGCAGTACTTGAAACAGCCATCAACTCCGATCTCCCAGGAATGGTGCGCGCAGTGGTATCACAACCTACCTATTCCTATACCGGAGAGCGAGCACTCATTCCATCGGGATCAAGATTGATCGGTCAATATTCTTCGGCTGTGATC
>DASXLX010000018.1:0-4748 GCA_036495935.1 Candidatus Aquirickettsiella sp. | reverse complement strand
AGGCCATGAATCGACGTTAGCACGACTTAATTTAGGTCATTTAAAGGATCTCTTAAAAATTATGTCGGGAACACAACGAAGTGTTGATTTACTGACAAAAATACGCCAGGAAGTCGGTGATGAACCAGAAAATTGGTTACCTCTCTTTTTGGAAAGGAATTGCTAACTATGACCCTAAGAAAAATCATGTTATTTGGGTTGTTAGCGAGCTTTTCAATAAAAAGCTTCTCCATGCTTCCAGTTGTTGATGCGGGTGCGATTGCTAATTTGATAAAAAATTTTAATCAATTAAAAAGCCAGTACGAGTTATTACAACAAACCTATCAAAATGCACAGCATCAATTGGAACAAGTGAAACAATTAACGAATGACGCAGAAGGTCATTATGGATTTGGCCATTTCTTAAATGGCGAACAAGATTTTAATACAAGGAGCTGGTCCCCAGACAATTGGAAAAGTGCATTACAAGGTTTGTCAGGTGGAAACCCAGCACGTTACCAAGAATTATTGAATACCTATCAACAGGATCATCCGGTGCTTTCGGAATCTAATTACGAGAAAGGGAGCAGTCATGATCAAGCGACAGTTTACACACAAGACATTAATGTTAATCGCGCGGCTATGGTTAATGCGACCTATGCGTTTGATGATATCAAAACGCATTTAACTACAATTTACCAATTATCCCAAAAAATTGATCAAGCACAAAATACAAAGGCAGCTATTGATTTAAATTCACGTTTACTTGTTGAAGTGGCTTATATCCAAGCGCAAAATTTAAAAATGCAAATTTTAATAAACCAGCAAATGGCACAAGTGAATGCGGATACTATTGCCGTGAAAACAGCTAGTGCAAAATTTAATACCCTACCAGAGCATTAAGGAGTCATGATGAAAATAAGAAAATATCTATTCAATTTAATACTTTTAGTTTTAATCGCATCCATGGCAAGTTGTGCCTCGGACAATCTCAATGCACCGTGTCCAAACTTTGGTGCGAATTGTAAAAAAATCCCCGTCAATAGTTGGGATTATCAACAATAATTTTTAAACCAGGAGAAAAATAATCATGAGACTTATAACGATGGAAAAAATTAAACCGTTATTTATTAGTGTAGGTATGTTGAGTTTACTGACGGCATGTTCACCGAGTCCTCTTAAAACCGTTGAACCTAAGACTGCGGCAGAGTTTTTAGTGCATGCTTCACAGGCAGCAGAAAAGAAACTGAAACTAACTGAGCTTAGATTCTATTCTCCACCGGGTGGATATTATTACCGAGATTGCATGGAGGATAAGGAGAATAAAAAGCTCTGTCATAAATTGTATTTGGCCATGATTGATTATGCGAAAACAACAAGCACATTTAATAATTTAACGGTTGACGATTTAACTAATCAAACTGTTTATCAAAAGCTCGAAGAAGACTATAAACGCGCTTGGTTTAATGGAGCATAGAGCCATTTAAGGAAATAAACCTATGTTGCCTGCTTATCTTACGATCATTGAGCGATTGTTTACGGAGTTGGATTTGTTATTAAACAACTTTGTTTTCAATGGTTATAGTGCTTTGGCGAATTATTTAAAAACTCCATTAGGATTATCCATCGTGTTATACATTATTTTAATGGGTCTCTCTATTTCTCAAGGCTGGGTAAAGCTCGCCATGGGAAATTTAGTTAAAGCATCCATAAAACTTGCCTTCATTTATATGGCCGCTATGAATTGGGGCTGGTTTTCTCATAGTATCGTTGATTCTTTAAACAAGGGTGTTGGAGAAATTGGTAGTGTCTTAGCTAATGCAACACCGGTACCGATGCCACATTTTGCTGGAGAAGGGATTAATGGTGCGATGCAATCGGTATTAATTGAATTTACTGATATTGGTAGTTGGATTTGGAATAGGGGTGCTTGGAATAATATCAGTCCTTGTTTAACTGCAATACTCATTTGGGGATTTGGTTATGCGATAATTTTAGTGGCCATTTTTGAATTAGTATTAGCTAAAATTATGCTGGCTATTCTTTTTTCAACGGCACCGTTATTTATCTCTTTTACTTTATTTAAAACAACGCATGGTTTTTTTGACCGTTGGTTAGGTGCTTGTGTCGGATTTGCTTTAGTAATGATTTTTGTATCCAGTATGTTGGCATTGGCGTTAAGTATTTCACAATGGGCGATTGCTGATCTCTATTTGAGTCACGCTATTAACATATCACTGGTTGGTTTTGTTCCTGTCATGATCGTGGGATTTATGGGCGTTGGAATTCTCTTAAAAGCTTCGCATTTAGCACAATCCATTGGGGGGAGTGTGAGTACGGCTTCAGGATCCGCTCTTTTAGCCGGTACAGTAGGAGGTGTTGTTGGGAGTGCTTTAACGAGTCTCAAAATGCCGGTTCCAGCGCTTCGCGCGACTAAAAACTTTATGAATGCGATACGAAGAACTCTCAATAAAGGAGGTTAATAGTGAATAAAAAAATAAGAAAAATTCACCTGATGATTCAAAAAAATTTAGGATCAAAAAAATCGGCAGAATCCATACCGTTCGCTTCTAAAAAAAATTATTTTAACCAAGCACGAAGCTGGGCCGATGACATTTATACCGCTGCGGTTATTTCACGAAATCGTTATCAGATGGCTTTTTTTTCTGCGATGGGTCTTGCTGCGCTGTCCATTTTTGCACTTATTATTTTTATTCCTTTACAACGTAGCGAATATTTATTAGTAAACCATTATCCGGATGGACACGTTTGGGTAGAGCCATCGCACCAACCGGATGCGCCTAGCAATCCTTCTCAAGTGGAAAGTGAACTCATGCATTATGTTGTTAACCGTGAAAGCTTTGCTGAATCTTCTTATAAGGAACAATATTCACTGATTAATTTAATGTCAAATAACGAAGTTTCTCAACAATATAGAGATAAACAATCTCCTAGTAATCTTCAGTCACCTATTAATGTGTTGAGGCGTGATGGTTTACGAACTGTTCATGTGGAAAGTGTAATTTTTATAGACTCTATTTTAAAAAATAAGGGTAAACCGTTAAACGAACAAGCTCATACCAATCTCGCAGAGGTCAATTTTACGGTGAGTGATCAGAGTAAAAATTCAACGCTTATAAAAACTCATCCATTTACGGCATTAATTTCCTGGACATATCGAGGGATACCGAAGGATCCAGGTGACAGATGGCGTAACTGGAATGGCTTTACGGTGACGCGCTATAGCCTAGAGCAGCGTAATCTATAATTAACTTTAGGATTTTTAGGATAAAAAATGAAAAAAATAAAAAAATTAAAATTATTCACCGCGTTAGGTTTTTTAGGGTTATCACTTCTCGATCCCACCTATTTATTTGCAGTTGAAAAATCACGTGCTTTAGCGAGTGATCATCGAATTAGAGTGGTAAGTTACCAGCCAGATAACGTGGTCTTAGTTAATGCGACGACTTTCACTACAACACAAATTGTTTTTGGCAGTGATGAGGTGATTGAAAATATACAAAATGGTGATGCGAGTGCATGGACTTTCAATGTACAAAAAGGGCTCGCTAACATGATGTTTTTAAAGCCCACCATAGTTGATTCGAATACCAATATGACGGTGATTACCAATCAACATACCTATTATTTTCATCTCATCAGTCATCAAAATGACATTCCATCGAATAATACCTACGCACTTCGTTTTATTTACCCAGAAGAAGAACGTGCCCACTTGTTATCGCAAGTACGTTATAACCAAGCACAAAAACAAGCGATTTTAAACGCTAATAGTCATCCACAAAACTATAACTGGGATTATAGTTTTAGTGGTGCACATTCTATTATGCCGTTACATATCTTTGATGATGGTCAATTTACTTATATGCAACTGCAAGCCGGGAAGGCTATACCGGCTATATTTTCTGTGGATAATCGCTCAGGTAAAGAAGCCGTGGTTAATTACCGTCATGAGGGTAATTATTTAATCGTTCAACAACTTTCTCCGCAATTTACTTTGCGTGCTGATCGCTATCATGTTGCGAGTGTTTTTAACAATAAACATATTCAGCGATTAAAAACACAGGGGGAAGCTTAATATGAATCTTCAAGAACCCGAATCGGACGTTGTTCAAACGGCTTCACAATGGTCTAAAGTTTCACAAAGAAAATCGAAGAATTATAGTTATGTGTATTGGTTATTGGGTAGTGTATTGGCAGTGATTTTGGTTTTTATGTTGTCTTCAAATCATCCAAAAACTAGATCAGTATCGACAGAGAATCTAATGAGTAGTGATTATCAGGATTCATTGAACGAAAACTTAGCCCGATTAAAAGCCATGACAGCTGAGAAATCGATGGTTACTTTTTCAGATCAGGCTAATCAACCTATTCATTCTAATACATCAAAAGAGTATTTAGCGAGACAAAATGCACCGACTAATATGTATTCTGGCGATATAGAAACAACAAATAGTGGCACTGCAAATAATACGCAGGAAGCGACGTTAATGGGGCAGGGTAGCAATGAAAATTTTGCAAATACTTCTAGTAAAGAAGATACCGTCGAAGCTAAAACAATTTCTCATCCAGAATATACCATTGCATCCGGTGAATTATTGCCAGCGGTACTTGAAACAGCCATCAACTCCGATCTCCCAGGAATGGTGCGCGCAGTGGTATCACAACCTACCTATTCCTATACCGGAGAGCGAGCACTCATTCCATCGGGATCAAGATTGATCGGTCAATATTCTTCGGCTGTGATC
>DASXLX010000017.1:0-70806 GCA_036495935.1 Candidatus Aquirickettsiella sp. | reverse complement strand
TAAAGGATGCTTGCTCTTTATTCATTTCCGGCCTCATTGTTTTTATAGACCGAAATTTTCTTACTTTCTTACAATACTTTCAAACTCTTTATTCTTTAATTCATAGGTTTCTTCGGGTTTTTAAGCGCGATTCCCCTGTTGCAAGACTTGATTAAGATTGAAGATTTTTTACAAAAGAAAGAAAAAGAGTAAGCGCAAAAGCTTATTGTGTTATTAACTTCGAAGATTCTATTGATCAACGTTTTGTAACCTATGCCATTCCTGCACCTAGTGGATCAAGAATTATGTTTGCAAACGGCACCTGCGCACGACTCACCGCTGTCGGTGATCGCGTTATTATTTGCACCTATGTACAACTCCAGAAAAGCCAGTTAGCTACTTTCAAACCCGTCATCACCCTACTCAATGAAATAACGATTATAAACTTTCATCTTAAGCTTTAGCGATTGACAGTATCTAGGTTTTTTATCTACTAAAATAAACCAAGCTATTCATCTGACAACGAATGGCATAAAATAGATCTATCAAGATAATCAGAGGTATCAAGCATGTCTGTACCGCTGCCTCCACAATATACTTGCCCCATGCATCCTGAAATTATTCGCGATCAACCGAGCAGCTGTCCGATTTGTGGTATGTCATTAGAGCTTCGAATGATCTCAGCCAAAATGACTCAGCATACTTGCCATCATGAACTGGATGACTTGTTAAAACGCTTTTGGCTGAGTGTTATGTTAACACTGCCGATTTTATTTTTGACCATGGGACTACATATCCCTGGAATTAAGTCGATTATAGCCTCCATCCCAGACATGTTTTCTTCTTGGTTACAATTCATTTTAGCCAGTACCGTCATTCTATGGTGTGGCTACCCTCTTCTAAAAAAAGCTTGTCTTTCTATTAGATATCGGCATTTGAATATGTTTACGCTGATTGGTTTAGGAATCAGCGTAGCGTATGTGTACAGTATTATTGGCTTGTTATTTCCAAATCTATTTCCAGCAGCATTTCAATCGGCGACGGGTCAAGCTAATCTTTATTTTGAAACGGCTAGCGTGATAACCGCTTTAGTATTGATGGGGCAAGTTTTAGAGTTAAAGGGCAGAGAACAAACTGGCGGTGCTTTACGTGCATTACTTGATTTATCACCAAAAACGGCACGAAAAATAAAAAATCAAACTGAAGAGGAAATTCCTTTAGATGAAATTCAAATAAATGACGAATTAAGAGTACGACCAGGAGAAAAAATCCCTACTGACGGTGAAGTTATTCAAGGCCATAGTCCAGTTAATGAATCAATGATTACTGGTGAAGCCATTCCGGTTGAAAAACAAATCGGATCAAAAGTAATCGGCGGGACTTTAAATATTTCTGGAAGTTTTGTCATGCGAGCATTACACATTGGCAAGGAAACCCTGTTAGCTCAAATTGTCCAACTGGTTTCTGAAGCACAACGTTCAAAAGCGCCTATTCAACGACTGGCCGATCAAACGGCTAGTTATTTTGTCCCTTGTGTATTGGTTATTGCGCTCATCACTTTTGTTATTTGGTCTATTTGGGGTCCCAATCCCGCCATGACTTATGGTTTAATCTCTGCCATTTCAGTGTTAATTATTGCTTGTCCTTGCGCCTTAGGTTTAGCAACCCCGATGTCAATTACCGTCGGCATGGGCATAGGTGCAAAAGCAGGAATTTTAATAAAAAACGCTGAAAATTTAGAACGCTTTGAAAAAGTAAACGCAATCGTTGTTGATAAAACGGGTACACTGACCTTAGGAAAACCCATGGTCAATCACATTATTGCTGCATCAGGCTTTACCGAAACAGATATTTTATTAGTAGCAGCTAGTTTAGAAAGGCATAGTGAACATCCTCTTGCTAACGCCATAGTTAATGGCGCTGAAAAAGAACAGCTGCATTTAGAAGAAATTGAAAATTTTACTGCAGAAATCGGTAAAGGAATCACTGCTGTTTGGCAAGGTAAACCTATTGCTTTAGGTAATTTAAAATTATGTCATGATCTGAAAGTTTCCACTGCTTCTTTAGAAGAAAAAGCCAAAAAACTGCGTCAAGCAGGCGAAACAGTAATGTATTTACTAATTGAAAAACAATTGGCTGGATTAATCAGTGTCAGCGACCCAATTAAAGAGTCAACCATACCGGCACTAAAAAGTTTAAAGAAACAAGGCTTAATGATTGTGATGGTAACAGGTGACAATCAAATGACCGCTAAAGCAATTGCTAAAAAATTAGCTATCAATCAGGTAGAAGCTGAAGTACTCCCTTCGCAAAAAAGCATCATTGTGCAACGATTACAAAAACAAGGTTATATCGTAGCGATGGCTGGAGACGGAATTAATGACGCTCCTGCTTTAGCACAAGCCGACATCGGCATCGCCATGGGAACAGGAACTGATGTCGCTATCCAGAATGCGGGTGTTACTTTAATTAAAGGTGATTTAATGGGAATAGTCCGCGCGCAACAACTTAGTAAACAAGTCATGAGAAATATTCGCGAAAATTTATTTCTAGCTTTTATTTATAATATTTTTTGTATTCCTATCGCCGCAGGTGTTTTATATGTCTGGAATGGGCGCTTACTTGATCCCATGCTTGCAGCCTTGGCAATGAGCTTAAGTTCGGTTTCAGTCATTGGGAATTCTTTACGATTACGCACCTTAAAAATAATTCAATAAAAATTAGATTTACATTAAAAAACTTGACATAATACCCATCCATTTAAATATGAACTAGAAAAGTTTCGCTACATAAAGTACCAATGGCATATAACGAAAAGGTGTGTTCAAGTTCAATTTTTACAAGGAAGAAATATGGTTTCACCTCTTACAAAAAAACAAAACGATTTTTCAAAAATTTCTCAACTCTATCAATATTTTACTTCTCCGAAACACACATTCCGAAATAAGTTTCAAGATAGATTAAATCAATTAAGTACAAAACCACTCGAAATTGGCATTGCACTCGCTAAAATCCGTGATGAAGGTATTCTTAACTTAGAAAATTTCTCTCTTATTCTGATGCATCCCTCACCTGTTGAAATAGCCTCAGGCTTAATTCAACTATATAATTCGAATCTTTTAAATATTGAAAATAAAAAAGCTTTAGAAAGACATATCAGCCCAACAGGAATCGCCTTATTATTACGTTTACTTCAAAGTGTGAAATTATTATCCTCAGAGAATAGAAACGCTATTCAAGAAAAAAATGATCCGCATTCGGTAGCCAGTGTGCTCTTTAAACTTTTTTATGCCGAACTTTTTACACAGGAAAATTTTGATAGCGTTTTAATGCATCCCAATCTAAAGCCTATAATTAATAAGCTAAGCGAATTTAATCGACAAAATAGTTTGACGCAAAGAATGTTTGAGCAATTAATGTGTTCACAACAACAACAACAAATTTCATTCTTCAATGATCTAAACGAATTAAGAACAATAACGATTCTACCTAAACAAATTTCGAATGCATCGTTATATCCTTGCCACACAAACTTCTTCTCGATTGATCGCCAACATGACTCCGAATCCCATAGTAAAACGGTAAAATATAATAGACAAATTTGTAAAAATTAAATAATTTTTTAATGTTTATTTGTTCAGCTATTAAGTTCAATGCAGCAACGACAAGTCAAAAATTCAAGTGCGAAGAGCCCATTTAAAATTTTTTACTGACTTCTGAAAAGACATGTATATCTAATTTTTTTAATTCTGCCAAATAGCTTTCCAGTGAAATTAAATGCATACAAGGGATCGCTCCTGTTTCAGAGATTTCATCTTGTAATATTCTTTTAGCTAAAAGAATAGCTGGAATGGTGGGGATATGAAGACCATCACCCGCTTTGGCTACCATAAACCATTTAATATCCTTATGATTTCCCTTATGATCAGTACCCGACATTAGCATGTGCATACCGCCTGCATCGGTACCAAATGAATCAAAGTAATGACTGAATTTTAACAATGTTGCGGCATGCTTTTCTAATTTAATTGGAAGCTTAAATCGGATTAACCAAGATAAAAACCATAAACCAAGATGGGATACGCTGCTTTCTGTTCCCGCAGAAAATCGAATCGATTTAATAGGAAAAAAACCTGGTAATAAATCTAAGTCCGGGACCTCACAATTTGCCATCCAACGTTTTCCTAATAGAGGATATTCTTGTCGATATAAATCTTGCCATCCATACACTTTTTTCGATATACCACGAACATCTTGAAAACGTTTTCCTACATAACTTAGGATAGATTTGAATGTAGCTAATCCTCTTTCGGTTTTTTGGCCAAGTGTAATTCCATACACTAAAGAATCGATTGTCTTAAACTCATCCTTATAATAGTTTAAAACGGCCGAAGATAAACAGGGCAAGGTGCTAGCACCAGTGATAGCAACACAATTTTTCTTAATGGCTTGCTCTTCTAAAATTGAAAAATCATTCACGTATTCTCGGGCATCGGCGAGATCAATATAGTTTATACCCAAAAGTATGCAATTAGTAGCTGTGGTAAAATCTGCAGTTTGAAAGGGACCAGAGGCGTTGATGACCAATGGCGGCCTGAGACGTAATAACTCTTGGGATAATCTTTTTTTAAAATCAAAACAAAGTATATCAATACAAGTATCAACAGCAACTTTGGAAAGTTGTTTTTTTAACGCCAATAAGGGTTCTTCATGACGACCAGAAATAATAATGGCCATATTTTTTGCCACTAATCCCCTTGCTATTTTTCTACCAAAATTTCCAGTAGCTCCTAAGATTAAAACTTTATTATCTTCATCAGGTTTCATAAGTCATCCCTTTTAATGGTAAGCTCAAATAGTTTATTTTTTTATTAAAATTAATAATATTTCTCTGCAAATTTCTCTGAATTAATATAAGGGGTGTAATTGCAAGTTTTTTAATTCAGAAAGAAAAGAAAAGTCTTGTCAGCATAATAATCATTAAAAATTTGATAAAAATCTTCATAATTATTCCAATTTTTATTAGCTTCCTGATCCTCATGGTTAAAATAATAAAATTGTAACATTATTTTTTTATATTTTTGTTCACTAATCGATATTTGATAGCGCTTTAAATTTTTATTCTCTAATTTAATTAAATTAATTGTCCGTAAAAAATTGATGAATAGGCCTAAATTAAAAAGTAACTGAGCAACAAATAGATTTGAACCAATGCTGCTGTAATAAACTTGCTGTGGAATCCAGCATGGAATGGGTAAACCTAACCAAAACTCTTGAAAACACATTTGTTGATTCAAGATTTTCTAAGTTGTTTTTGAAAAAAGCTTTTGAAGTAGCCATTATTATTTTAATAAATGTTAAAGAACATTAAATATGGGTTATTTTTTATAAATTAATTTATAAAAAATTATAACATAATTATCATTTCTGATAATACTTATGTAAAAAATTTTAATTAAGCTTGGTCAATAATTTTTTACCCACACCTATTAATGTATGACGCATGAGAAAAAGCTGCCAACGCGAGCCACCTAATTGACGCCATAATACCGCTGAGCGCACTCCTGCTAATAAGGCAGCACGTATTTTACTGACTGTTTCGGCATGCGTTAAATATTTACCTTGTCCAACAACATGCAAACGAAACGGTAACGCACCTAAGGTGGTGACATAAATATCGGCTAAGCTATTAATAATAAGTTGCGGTGAAGATGCAAAATAGTTAGCTTGTGAAATAGCATGTTTTATCCGTCGACTTAAGTTTTTTTTGGTTTCAGGAGAACGGATGAGTTTACGTTCGAGATGCATTAAGCCAATTAAATAACGCGTTAATTCGCGATCTTGTTTAATTTTAGTATACGCGAGTAAATTAACTAACTCTTGTAAACCTAAACGTAAACCACTAATTGTACCGCCATAAACCTGTTCCACGGTGCTAACGTCAAGTGTGTAAATACTTTGAATACTCGTATCAAATGCAAGTTTTTCAGTTTTTCCAGTCCTAGCCAGATCACGAACTAAAGCGGCGGATTGGAAAACACCAGCTAATGCTAAACTACGTTCAACATTTTTTTTTTCGTTGTTTTGCATAACACATTAAAATAAGTGAAATGAATAGGTACTCACAGCAATCGTTTTTTTTTAAAATACCATTTTTGTCACTGCAAGCACATAATGGTAGCGATTCCACAAAGATTGCCACAATCTACACTTTTGTTCAGCCTAGCGACAGACTATTGAAATCTTGTTCTCCATAGAACTTGAATATATTAACGTAATTTCAAGGTTGCTAATCCAAATAATACCAATATAAAGGTAATAATCCAGAATCTCACAATAATTCTCGGTTCTGGCCAACCCTTTAACTCAAAATGATGATGTATAGGCGCCATACGAAAAATTCTTTTCCCGGTTAACTTAAAAGAAGCCACTTGCAATATCACCGAAATCGTTTCTAAAGCAAACACGCCACCCATGATGAGTAATGCAAACTCTTGTCTTACAACAACTGCAATGCAACCTAACGCTGCACCCAAACCTAAAGCACCCACATCACCCATAAATACTTGCGCCGGATAGGTATTAAACCATAAAAAACCTAAACCCGCCCCAACTATAGCGCCACAAATTACCACCATTTCGCCGGCACCGGGAACAAAAGGGATCGCTAAATACTTTGCGTAAGTAATATTTCCGGTAAGATAAGCAAAAATCCCTAAACCACTTCCCACTAATACTGTCGGCATAATGGCTAGACCATCTAAGCCATCGGTTAAATTCACGGCATTACTACTACCTACGACGACGAAATAAACCCAGGGAATATAAAATATTCCTAAAGGAATCAAGAGGTTTTTAAAAAAAGGAACCACTAATTGTGTTTCAACAGGTAAGGTTGCATTCATATATAGCAATACACCAAGGGTTATACCTAATATTGATTGCCATAAATACTTCCAACGTGGAATAAGTCCCCGGCTATTTTTTAGCATTAATTTTAAGTAATCATCAGCAAATCCTATTAGGCCAAATCCTCCTATGCCTAAGAGTACTATCCAAATCAGATGATTATTAAGATTAGCCCATAGTAAAGTTGTCATAACGATGGCAATTAAAATCAAAGCACCACCCATCGTCGGTGTACCTGCTTTACTTAAATGTGCTTGGGGTCCATCAGTACGTATTGCTTGACCAATTTGGCGATGACTTAGCGTACGTATCATCTTCGGCGCTAATAAAAGTGAGATAAGAAACGCAGTTAAAGACGCTAAAATCGCTCTTAAAGTTAAATATTGAAAAACATGAAAAGCACGATAATAATTTGATAAGAATGCAGTTAACCATAACAACATGAGGTTAATTTTCTCCGTTAAAAATTCAAGTGTGAAGAGTATAATGGCGCGTTATGGTTCACGCATCGTTGTCCAATAAAGCAGCAGCTACTTTTTCCATTTGTGCACTGCGTGAACCTTTAATTAAAATAGTGACATTCTCGCGCAAATGGGGTTTCAGCGCTAAAATTAATTCCTGATGATTAGGGTAATGCTTTGCGCTTGTACCAAATGCTTTGGCGGTCTCTTCACTTAAATCACCGCAAGTATAAACCTCATCGATTTTTAATTCTTTAGCTAATTGTCCAATTTGACGATGATAGCCTATAGCATTGGGCCCCAACTCCCCCATATCACCCATAACAAAAATTCGCTGTCCAGAATAATGCGCCAATAATTTTAAAGCCACAGCCACTGAACTTGGATTGGCATTATAACTATCATCAATCAAGTTCGCGCCTATTTTTGTTTTGCTTACTATTACTCTTCCAGGCACTGGCTGCGTTTTTTCTAAACCGGATTTGATGTGGAATAATTCAATTCCCACTTGACTCGCCGCGGCGGCGGCGGCTAAAGCATTCAACACATGATGCTGCCCAGGTAAACTTAAGCTAATCATCATTTCTTTTCCATTCGGGGCATGTAATAAAAATATTGCTTTTCCGTCTGCATCCATTTGAATATTAGTCGCAGAAAAATCACATCCATCGGATAAACCAAAACTCACACTGCGAAAACTAGCAGAAGCTTTCTGTAAAGTATCAATGAATTTATCATCGGCATTAATAATAGCAACACCATTTTTAGCTAAACCAGAAAAAATTTCTGCCTTAGCCTTTGCAACATCGCTCATGGATCCAAACCCTTGCAAATGTGCCGGTCCAATATTGGTGACCAAGGCAACATTCGGTTGCGTGATCTGCGTCAAATACGCAATTTCTCCGCTATGATTCGCACCCATTTCAATCACGGCATAACGATGTTGAGTATTTAAATTTAACAATGTTAAAGGTACACCAATATCATTATTGAAATTTTTAAAATTAGTTAACACTAAGCCTGTTTCAGCCAAAATCGATCGGATCATTTCTTTGGTGGTTGTTTTACCACAACTACCCGTTAAGGCAATAATAGGGATAGAAAATTGATTACGATGTTGTTTAGCTAATTCCGCTAAGGCTTTCCTTGTGTCCTGGACGAGTACTAAGGGTAAATCGGTATCTATAACATAATCAACGATAGCGGCTGCAGCACCATGCTGCTTGGCAAGTTCAATAAAATCATGCCCATCAAACTTTTCACCGCGAATAGCGAAAAAAAGTTCATGTGGTTTTATACTACGCGAATCCAGACTCAGCCCGGTGTAATTCACATCCGGACCTAATAGCTTCCCTTGGATATTTGCAGCCAATATAGATAGTTTCACAGATTACCAATAAATAGAGGAGGTATTTTTAGACTATAGCATTCTATACTATACTCACAGCAATTAGGTTTTTGTCAAGACGTCATAAAGATGAGCAACCAGGATGTATTCAGATACGCAAATTGAACGGTAACCAGACGGATGTAAAAACGAGATCATGTCTTTTTTAATAATTGTTGCACTTCGAGGGCGTCATCAAAGGGATATTTAATACCTTTAATTAACTGATAGTCTTCGTGGCCTTTACCTGCAATTAATACAACATCACTTGGCTGGGCGGTTGCAATAGCATAGGCGATCGCACGTTGTCTATCCAGTTCACGATGTATGGGTTTTTTATCCGTGAACCCTTGTTGAATATCCTGTAAAATTTGCAACGGATCTTCGTGGCGCGGATTATCACTAGTTACTATGATACGATCGGCTTCCTGCTCGGCAATCTTAGCCATTAACGGTCGTTTTCCTTTATCCCTATCGCCTCCACAACCAAATACACAATACAACTCACCTGGACAATGTGGACGTAAAGCACGTAAAACTTGCTGCAATGCGTCGGGTGTATGCGCGTAATCTACAACCACTAAGGGCTTCCCAGTGGTATGAAATGCTTGCATACGCCCTTTAACACCCTTTAATTTCGATATAACCTGTGAAATTTCTGCTAAAGAAAAATGCAAATTCTTTAAAAGCGTCAATACCAACAACAAATTACTTAAATTAAACTGCCCCATTAAAAATGGATTTTCGATAAACACTTCGCCCCAAGGGGTATCGATTTCTGCCTGTAAACCTTGCTGATTAAAATCAAATTTTTTTACCGTGACATGTGGAATATGCGACCATGCCGATTGAGGCTTATTTAAAGAATAAGCATATACAGGTAATTGTTCAGCAAGTTCAGGTAACCATTGTTGCGCATAAAGATCGTCAGCATTTAAGATCGCCTGCTGCACACCCGGTAAATCAAAAAAAGAACGTTTAGCCTGCGCATAGGCATTCATTGTTCCATGATAATCCAGATGATCTCGGGTTAAATTAGTAAATGCGGCCACAGAAAATTCTGTGCCGTTTAAACGCTGTTGCGCTAAACGATGTGAAGATACTTCCATGACCACAGCCTGTGCTTGTTCATCACGAAAATTTGCCAGTAATTGTTGCAACTCGATAGCATCGGGTGTGGTTAGCTGACCCGCCTTTAAATCCCCATAGAAACCATTACCTAAGGTCCCGATGACACCACACGGCTTTTGTAACTGCTGCAAGCTATCGGCTAAAAAATGTGTACAAGAAGTTTTACCATTCGTACCCGTAATACCGATTACAGGCAAATAACGACTCGGATAATCATAAAATCGGGCTGCGATAGGCCCTAATTGTGTGGTTAAATGAGGAAGGGCCATTATAGGGATAGGTGCTACATTTACATCAATAGAAACATTCCCTTCTGGTTCGAATAAAATGGCTGCCGCACCTTTAGCGATTGCCTCCGAAATAAAATGACGGCCGTCATTACCCATTCCGGGATAAGCAAAGAATAAATCTCCTGGTTGAATTTGACGGCTATCTTGGCAAAGCCCTTTAATGACGGGATCCGTCTTCACCGCAATGTCAATACCCATTAATAACTGACTTAAATGCATAAAAAATACTCGTCCAACTTAGGATCTATTAAGTCTTGCTTCACTACTAAAAAACCTCTATTATAAATAGTAATGATTCTCATTTAAAATATTTATGCTAACTGAGTCTATACCCCTCACCCAACTAAGCCCGGGACAATCTGCTACTGTAGTAGGTTTTAGTTCTGATATCGCTTCACCCTGTCGCAAATTATTACAACATTTAGGCATTACTCGACAAGTTGCCATTACTTTAATTCGACGTGCGCCGCTTGGCGACCCTTTACAATTACAAATTTTAGGTAGCCAATTTAGTTTACGTGCCAGTGAAGCCTGTCATATTTATGTAGAATATTCAAACTAAACACAAAACCCATGAAAAAAAATAAAATCATTGCCATAGCCGGCAACCCTAATTGCGGTAAAACTGTTATTTTTAATGCTCTCACTGGTAGTCGACAAAAAGTTGGGAATTGGGCCGGCGTCACAGTTGAGCAAAAAAGTGGTTATTTTAATGTAGGTGCAGAAACCTACGAAATCGTTGATCTTCCAGGCACTTATTCTTTAAGTGTCATTGCTAATAATTGTGCCATAGATGAATGCATTGCCTGCACTTATCTAGTTAATAATCGTCCCGATATTGTCATTAACGTAGTAGATGCAAGCAATCTCGAACGACAACTATATTTGACTACGCAACTGTTAGAAATGCAGATACCGGTTATCATCGCACTTAATATGATGGATATTGCTAAGCGACGCGGTATACATATCAATATCCAACAATTGAGTCGATCATTAAAGTGTCCAATTATTCCCTTAACTGCAATTCGTGGCATAGGTATTAAAGAATTACGTCATACTTTGTCAGCAAACCTCTCAACACATACTATTCTCCCATATTCTTTTGAGCCTTTATTGCAGAACGCTTTGCAAACACTTATCGAAAAATTATCAACAAAAAAAGTCCCTCTTTATTGGTTGGCTTGTCGTTTATTGGAAGATGATGCCATCGCCCGCAATTACGCCACACCAGAAGAACTCTCGTTTGCACAATCATTGATACAAATACTTAAAACACAATTGAGTGAAGAAATTGATTTGCTGATCGCCGATGCACGTTATGCTTGGATTCAATCGCTATTGAAACAAAGTTTAATCACCAACACACCCGGTATAACTTTTACCTCGCGCATTGATCGTATTATTTTAAATCGTTGGCTAGGTATTCCTATTTTTCTTTTAGTGATGTACACACTTTTTTTATTTGCTATTAATGTCGGTGGTGCTTTTCAAGATTTTTTTGATATCGGTAGCACGGCATTGTTCATACATGGCAGTATCAATGTACTTACACAATTGCATTTACCGGCTTGGCTGATTGCATTAATTGCTAATGGTTTAGGTAAAGGTATTAACACCACAATAAGCTTTATACCGGTCATCGGCGCCATGTTTTTATTTTTATCCTTATTAGAAGATTCAGGGTACATGGCACGCGCCGCGTTTGTAGTCGATAAATTAATGGGAGTTATCGGTTTACCTGGAAAAGCTTTTGTTCCATTAATTGTGGGTTTTGGTTGTAATGTTCCTACTGTAATGGCTACGCGCACCTTAGCTTCGCCACGGGATCGTATTTTGACGGTGATGATGGCCCCCTTTATGTCATGCGGTGCACGCCTCACAGTATATACTTTATTTGTTGCCGCTTTTTTTCCACAGGGTGGTGCACTCATCATTTTCGCGTTATATATCATAGGTATACTAACAGCAATTTTCACCGGTTTATTACTGCGCTCTACCGCCTTAAAAGCAGAAACAACGCCGATGATCTTAGAGTTACCGACCTATCATTGGCCACATTGGCGTTCTATCTTGCAAAGTACCTGGCAACGCTTGAAGTTATTTTTATTTAAAGCAGGTCGCTTTATTATTCCAATTTGTGTGCTGATAGGATGTTTTAATACGATCAGCATCCAAGGTAAACTTATCACAGGTGAAGCCAATCAACATTCTTTATTATCCAGTATTGGAAAAACCATCACTCCAATCTTTGCTCCTATCGGCGTACAAAGTAATAATTGGCCTGCCACTGTGGGTTTAGCCACCGGTTTACTCGCTAAGGAAGTGGTTGTCGGCACATTAAATACTTTATATTCACAAGTAGGCCAACTGGCAGAGCAAAGCGAACAATCGACAATAAGCGATGAATTAAAAGCCGCTGTGTTATCTATCCCCAAAAATCTAGGTGAGCTGGGCAAGACTCTAACCAATCCCATGGCGCTAAAGGCAGAAACACCTGACGTGACGAAAGGTGTTTATGGTGTGATGTCCAATTATTTCGATGGTAAGCTCGGCGCTTTTTCTTATCTATTGTTTATTTTATTGTATTTTCCTTGTATTTCGACCATGGCGGTGATGCAACGCGAGATTGGTAGAGCTTGGGCTTATTTTTCTATGGCATGGAGTACGGGAATTGCTTATGCCGTCTCTGCTTTATTTTATCAAACTGTCACATTTAAGCAGCATCCCTTAACAACCATTTTATGCTATCTCATCGTTGCGATTGCACTTTGTGTTACGCGTAGTTTCTTATATTTTAAAACTAGCAAAATCACCGAATTACCACTTCCACTCTCATCTACTAGAGAAAACTATCATGATTAGCTTACTCGCTTTAAAAAAATTTATTGCTGAAAAAAAATTAGTTAATCTTCCGCTTATTCTACAAACCTTTGGAACTAAGCAAGAAGAAACCTTAGCTATCTTAGAACTTTTAATACATAAAGGTTGTGTAAAAAAATACTTTAAAACACTGAATTGCGCAACACCTTGCCTTAAGTGTTCATCCGAGTCCCTTGCTTTATACCAATGGATAGAACAAGCCTGCTTAACACCGAGTACTTCTTAATTCACGCACTCGGGATTATCTCTCGTAGTATCGCTTTTATTCCGACTAAGGGATTTTCCATCCTTTGTAAGGTTTCACTTAATTTTTGTCGCCAACGTCTGCCGCCTGCTACTCCATGAAATAAGCCAAATAAAGGTTGGATTAAATGCGTCAAGTTTTCCCCCGATATAAAAGCCTGCTCTAAATAAGGTAAATACAGTAAAACAATAGATAGTCGACTAGGGTTAATCAACGTATCTTGTGGACTAATTAGTTGATCGAGTTCAGCAAACAAATAGGGATTATACCATGCAGCACGACCTATCATGACACCATTGACCTGTTGTAAATGCTCCTGCGCTGTGCTTATACAAGATATGCCGCCATTTAAAGCAATATTTAAATGAGGGAAGTCACGCTTAATCTGATATACCCAATTATAATTTAAAGGCGGAATTTCACGGTTTTCTTTGGGACTTAATCCCGATAACCAAGCTTTACGCGCATGAATAATAAAAGTTTGGCAGCCTGCCAAATTTACTTGTTGGATAAATTGGGCTAAATAATCATAACTTTCGCAATCATCGACACCAATTCGGGTTTTAACAGTAATAGGTAATTTAACTGCTGCGCACATTTCAGCAATGCAATCAGCAACACGTCTGGGATCTTTAAGTAATACCGCACCAAAACAACCTGATTGCACTCTCTCACTAGGACAACCGACATTCAGATTAATCTCTGAATAGCCATAAGGTTCGACTATTTTGGCCGCCCGTGCTAGATCGGAACCGATACCGCCGCCCAATTGTATCGCCAAATTTTTTTCACTGGCATCAAAACTTAATAAACGTTCTCGCTGCGGGCTATTTAAAATAGCGTCTGTGGTGAGCATTTCCGTATATAACTGTGCTTTTTTGCAAATTAGCCGGAAAAAATAACGGTAATGACGGGTAGTCCAACCCATCATTGGTGCTATCATATAGGAACTAATTGACTGTTTCTGCGGTTTTAGCATGATTTATTTCTGTTAAGGGGCTTCCATGCTGGTTTTTTACTGGTATGATAGGCCCACTGGCCTTGTTACACAAAGCCTGTTTTATAATAATAACAATTTGGAGTCCACATCATGAAATTAAAACAAGCTCTCATCATCGGCTTAAGCAGCGCGATTTTAGCTATCCCAGCTATCGCAGCTGAATCAGCAACCGATCTTAATAGCTTACCAGCTGCTAATACCAACCAGCCAGCTGCTGTAACACCTGCTAAAAAGGAAGCTGTTCATCATCGAAAAGGTCACAAAAAAATCTCAATGGAAAAAAAAATAGATCCTAAACAAGAAAAAGGAAACTCTAAACTGGATGAGCTAAATACGCTTAACTCCGATAATACAGCAGGAACAGATCAAACAGAAAGTGACTCTGTAAAGTCTTAATCTCGTTAAAAAAATAAAAAGGTCGATATTTTATCGACCTTTTTTTATATCCACTCTTCGCAATAGAATTTTTTCCTGCGGTCCTGCGTTTCCCGCTCAATTCGTAATCTCTTCGCGGCATTTGCCAAAAATCCAATGACTAGTGAGTACAATAATTTATATCAGTTCTAAACTCTCAACGATTAATTGCAAAGATTTACGGCCCTGATAATAGTTAATGCTGATACGATAGCGCGCATTGATGCGTTCTGCACGGTGATTAGGCCATTGACTTAGGCTGACATTAAATGCAATGGCATCAATTTGTTTACCCGCAACTTGACTCGCTAAGCTCATCTTTAAATGTTTGTCACCTACCAAACGTTGCGCAAGTAATAGAAAACAACCTTCAAATAAGGGTTCTGGAAAATCTTGACCCCATGGACCCGCGTCATAACGTAACAGCTCAGCCAGCTCTAAAGTTAACTCCTGCTGAGTTAATTCACCATCGGTATAACAAGTGGCCTGTAAAATATCGGGTCGTAATTGTTGCTCGCATTCTAGTTGAAAAATCTTAACAAACTCCTCAAAAGAATCTTTTTTCAAACTCAAACCTGCTGCCATTGCATGTCCGCCAAATTTATTAATCAATTGCGGATGACGTGTTGCAATAGTTTCTAATAGATCACGAATATGTAAGCCGATGATAGAACGTGCTGAACCTTTTAATTCATTGGCTTGATGACCCCTTGCAAAAATAATCGTCGGTCTATGCAAGCGTTCAGTTAGACGCGAGGCCAATAAACCAATGACACCTTGATGCCAACGACTGTCATATAAACAAATACCTTTTTCCAAAGGTTTTTTTTCGAGCAATTTTTCTAAAATAGCGAAAGCTTCTTGTTTCATAGTAGCTTCGATGGTGCGACGTTCTTCATTTAACTGACTGAGTTGTAGCGCAAGCTCATGCGCACGATTGCGATCAGTTTCTAACAAACAAGCAATCCCTAACGACATATCCGCCAAACGACCCGCAGCATTTAAACGGGGTGCGATACTAAACGATAAATCGCTCGCCACCAGATATTCGACTTCACGTTTCGCCAATTTAAGTAAGGCATAAATCCCAGGTCGGGCTTTACCGGCTTTAATCCATTGCAAACCCTGCGTAACTAATAATCGATTATTTCGATCTAAGCTCACTAAATCAGCTACCGTTCCTAATGCCACCAAATCCAAAAACTGCAGCATATTCGGTATAACTATTTTATTTTTTGCAAACCAAGCTTGGTTACGTAAATAATGCCTGAGTGCCAACATCACATAAAAAATAACACCGACACCCGCTAAGTGTTTACTCGGAAATGGATCGTCTCTTTGCTGCGGATTAACAATGGCATCTGCAATCGGCAAACTAGCCGCTGGCAAATGGTGATCGGTAATGATTACTTTTAATCCAGCAGCTTTGGCGGCGATGACACCTTCATGACTCGAAATACCATTATCAACGGTTATAATTACATCAGGTTTTTTCGTGCGTAAAGCAAGTTCAACTATCTCTGGTGTTAAGCCATAACCATATTCAAAACGATTCGGCACTAAAAAATCCACTTGCTGCGCACCAAAACAACGTAAGGCGCTCACCGCTAAAGCGCTACTGGTTGCGCCATCACTATCAAAATCACCGACGATGAGTAAACGCTGTTGTTGCATCACTGCTTCACCCAAACATTGTGCTGCTACTTCAATGCCGGTTAACGATTGGAAATGTAATAAACTTGACAGGCGATAATCCAACTCCTCGATAGATTGGATGCCGCGTGCTGCATACACACGCTGTAAAACCGGATGTAAGTGATTTAAATTTTCAACTAAATTGAATTCACGACGTAGGATGGTTTTATTCATGATGTTAATAGCTGAATCCCTAAGCTAGTTTGGCGCTATAAAACATATTTGCATCCTTGCATATATAATTATTCACTTTTTTCAGCTGAGGCTGTTGTTTTGATCATTTGCACGACGTTTTCGATTGAGTCATAGCGACAGTCAGGGCGTAAACGATCAATGTAAAGCTCAGCATTTAAATGACCGATTTCATGTTGGATCAAACGGGCTAAAAATCCTCGTGCTACGCCACCAATTTTCTTGCCTTCAGGTGTGTAAGCAGTGTAATGAATTTCGTTATAACGATATACCTCTCCCATTTTATCCGGCACTGAAAAACACCCTTCCCAATCTTTATTCTCACCAGCAGCTTCCACTGGCGTATACGATGGATTAATTAAAACCGTAGGCGGCACCACATCATAAACGTCTTTACGTCTCGCTTTTGCGGATTCAGGTACTTGGATAATAATAATCCGCAGTGCATGATCCACTTGTGGCGCTGCCAATCCTGCTGGATTGCCTAAAGGACTTTTCAGATCATTAAAAAAAATTCGAAAATCTTGAATAAATTGTTGGGTTTCGCTATCGAGTGGAAACTTAATTGCTTTAGCCGGCGTTCTTAATACACTATGTTCAGGGCTATCCAGCGTGACCAATTGTAATGCTTGATGAGATGACGCAGAAGTCTTATTTAAATTATTTGTCATTGTTTCAGTACTCGGATAACTAGAAAATAGGAAATAAACTTAAGTAGCAATGAGTATGAATATCTTTATCATAGTGTATAATTTAACGCATAAATTTTTAACTTGATAGTCTGTTATGGAATTAAATCTCGATACTGGCGAAGGGCATTATCAGATACGCGCTTATGCTAAAGATTTTATTCAAGTTAATGAGCAAAAAATTCGGCATAGTCTTATTATCATGCCGAATCAGTTGATAGATCCTTGGCCCCCGCACTCTATTGCAGATTTAACCACGGATAATTTACAAACCATTATCGATCTGCATCCAAGTATTGTATTACTCGGTAGCGGCGAAAACTTAGCGTTTCCAGACCCTGCTGTATTAAACGTATTTTATCAACAGAAAATTGGCATTGAAGTCATGAACAACGGCGCTGCCTGCCGTACCTATACGGTGCTAATGTCTGAGGGACGAAAAGTAGCCGTAGCATTATTGATTGCTCAATAAAAAGCTCATCAGTTTATTTTTCATTTAAAAGTAAAAAACTTTTCACCCAATGCCCTCGTGTAACTGAAAATTTCTATCAATTTATTGAAATTTTTTTTACTGTTAAATCAGTTTCTTGAGTCTGTTCATCATTTCGCTTGTCATTAAACAAAGGTCCATATTGATTCGTGCTAGACTTACTAGCGCTAGTTCCCATTTTAATCGGCTCATTTTCTTCTTTTCTCGATTCTTCAGAAGGGTTATCTAATATTTCCTGCTCATCTTCTTGTGTTTGGCTAAGAAAAAATTTGCTATACAGTTTTTCACCTATTTTAGGGATAGCTAAGCTCAATACGGCTGCAAAACCTAAACAAGGAGATGACAATGACAAAGCAGATACCAACAACACAATAAAGACTGTCCCTGCTACTATTTTTAATTTTTTAACAAACTCACTTTTATTTTCTTCATTTAGCCAAAATTGCTCTGCTTTGCTCATAATTTTTACTTCTTATTATTTAATAATAGGTTTGATTCAATTAACAAGCATAAATAATACAGAAGCTCTCTTAAGAAAAGCTTAAGCTTTAAAAAACTTTATTTTTTAGAAAATAGAAAAAATTTTTAAGAATGATGATAATAATAATAGGTAATACAGCCATTCTCGTTGATGGGCTACGAATTAACAAAATTTAATTCGAAATTCAGAACACTACAGATAGTTATTATATCGAATTTCAAAGAATAAATTAATCCAGCAATTTTTGATAAAAATAATTAGATTTTCACAAGAAATGCACCTGGTAAGAGATAAATCAATTTGTTAACACCCAAGCTTTTGCACGTCAGATCAGAAACGAAATCTGCAGTGCTCTCTACAACACAATTTAGCTAAAATGACTATTTATGTGAACCTACATTAGATAGGTTCTGGCAGATCATTCGCGAGTTGTTCTTTATTGGTAGGAAGCGCTGGATCGCAACCATACACATCATCCCAAAAATGTAATACATCATTTTTATCCACCCAAGCAGTAATATACGTCAGGTGTATGGGTATCGGTGTTTTTAAATTGATCACCGTGGTACGTCCCGACTCTAAAGCCGCTTCAATACGTGGTCCTGCTTGCCGCAATGCAGGATCAAGTTCTTCTAATGCTTCAAGAAATTCAAACGGATCCTCTAAACGCACACAGCCCGAACTAAATAAACGTCGTTCTGCATCAAATAAACCTTTTGCTGGTGTATCATGAAGATACACGAGATGTGGGTTAGCAAATTCAAATTTAATTTGTCCCAAAGAATTATGCGGTCCTGGATCCTGACGTAAAATATAACGTCCAGGATTTTTTTTCACGGATAACCAATCCACGGCATGTGGATTTAATTCTTTATTCGGTTGATTTGCCGCAAATATTCGAATGTGGCTGCGACTCAAATAATTTGGATCACGCATCGCTTTAGGAATAATATCTCTGCGCGCAATTCCAGGAGGCACAGTCCAATAAGGATTTAATATGATGCGTGTAACATGAGAATTAATCTCTGGTGTTGGTCTAGAGGGTTTCCCCACTATCACTCGGGCGGTCAGAATGGCATGATGATCTTTAATTAAACGTAAACGATGATCCGGTACATTAATCCAAATATAGGCAGGATTAGCTAAAGCAATCAACCGTGACCAACGTTGTAAATTGAATTGAATTTGATGTAAACGTTCCGCCGCTGAAACATTCAGCTCTTGCCGTGTCGATGCACCTACGACACCATCGTCGTTTAACCCATGACGTTCTTGAAATGAAGCAACGGCCTCTTCAACTTGTTCATCAAAATCATTCGGATTAGAACTCTCTGTGCAAGCACTTTCTGCTAAATCCTCACTCGCACATAAACGCTGACGCAACACAGCGACGGCTGGGTCTTGCATGCCCACCGACAATAGGTCCTTAGTCTGTAAACGCGGCCAAGGATGTTGTACAGCTTGTTGATAAAATTCAAATTTCTTTTCCAAACGTAAATAGGTCGGAATAGATGAAGACAGTGAATCAGTTTGTGCATACGCATACGCGAATGTAGCAAAAGAGAATAGGCTAAGCATCAAGCCCATTTTAATTTTTTTTTGCTGCGAGCAACGCATTTTTTTATCTTTTTTCATCATAATGGTTTACCACATACCCCTCGACAATTTCTTGAAACTGTTGGACGATATTATCACCACGCAAGGTAGCAATTTTATGCCCATCTGCAAATACCGGCGCAATGGGATTTTCACCAGTACCCGGTAAACTAATGCCAATATTCGCGTGTTTACTTTCCCCCGGACCATTTACAATACATCCCATTACCGCCAAAGATAAATTTTCTACACCATGGTATTGTTGTGACCAAGCCGGCATACGTTTTTTAATATAGGCTTCGACCTGCTTGGCCAATTCTTGGAAATAACTACTGGTGGTACGTCCGCAGCCAGGACATGCTGACACCGAAGGCATAAAGGCACGCAAACCCATCGATTGTAAAATTTGCTGACAGACAACCACCTCGCGACTTCTATCACCCCCCGGTTCGGGTGTTAATGAGGCCCGAATCGTGTCACCGATACCTTCTTGTAATAAAACCGCTAAAGCTGCAGTAGTAGCAACGATAGCTTTCGAGCCCATCCCCGCTTCGGTTAAACCCAAATGAATCGCATACGAACAGCGTGCTGCTAAATTACGATGAATGGCAATTAAATCCTGCACGCGACTTACCTTACAAGATAAAACGATAAGGCTGGCGGGCATGCCAATTTTTTCAGCCAATTCAGCACTCAACAATGCCGATAATACCAAAGTCTCTTGCAGCACTTCTACTGCAGAACGTGGATGCGCAGATTGGGCATTTTTATCCATCTGGCGTGAGCTCAGATCCTGATCCAAACTACCCCAATTCACACCTATCCGCACCGGCTTATTATACTTCAGTGCAACTTCTATCATCTGCGTGAATTGGACATCGCGCTTTTCACCATAACCCACATTACCGGGATTAATACGGTATTTATCCAAGGCTTCAGCACAGTCTGGATGAGTCTTTAATAAACGGTGGCCATTGTAATGAAAATCTCCGACGATCGGCACTAAATAGCCTGCTTCACGGACTCTATCGCGGATAAAAGGCACTTGTTGGGCGGCTAGCTCGGTGTTGACGGTAATTCGGACTAATTCTGAACCAGATTGAGCTAATTCGATGATTTGCTGGGCAGTGGCTGAAGCATCTTCGGTATCGGTATTCGTCATCGATTGCACAACAATAGGTGCCCCGCCGCCGAGCAGAACTGAACCTACTTGAACGGGAGTACTGATACGACGTAGGATAGGAGATGGGAGTGGTTCAGATTCAGCCATAGTATATATTAGTAACTTCCTTTATTTTTTAAGTACGGATGAAAATAACAATCTATTGCGGTATACTCTAGCACATTATGAAGTCAAGTGAACATACTAAAACAAGTCTAAAGACAAGGGAGATGGTTATGAATACTCACTTACAAACACTTTATCAATCGCTACCCATCAACAGCACCGATGCCTATATTGCGCGGTTAAAACAAATCCCGGTATTAAGTGCTGAAGAAGAAACCGAACTCGCCGAACGCTATTATCAATATCAAGACCTAATCGCTGCTAAAAAGCTTATTATTGCCAACCTACGTTTCGTCGTACATATTGCACAAACATATATGGGCTACGGTCTTGCACTCGCGGATCTGATTCAGGAAGGAAATATTGGTTTAATGAAAGCGGTTAAACGTTTTGACCCTAAAGTCGGCGTACGCCTGATCTCATTCGCTGTGCATTGGATCAAAGCAGAAATTCAAGAATTTATCTTACGTAACTGGCGTATCGTCAAAATAGCCACCACGAAAGCGCAGCGTAAATTATTTTTTAATTTACGTAAAATGAAAACCCATTTAGGTTGGTTTAATCAAAAAGAGATCGAAGCCGTGGCACGTGATCTCGGTGTCAAACCAGAAATCGTGCGCGAAATGGAGTCTCGTTTGGCCTCTAACGATATGAGCTTAGATGCCAGTAGTGATGAAAATAACGATTCTAAAACCACGAGCTATCCATTAATCGATATGCATTTCGAAGATAATCGTTACGATCCAGCCCGTTTACTTGAAGCCAGTGACACCACTGAGTCCAGCCAAGATCATTTACATAAAGCGCTAGCCAAACTAGGCGAACGAGAACAAACCATTATCAGGGATCGTTGGCTCATCGAACCTAAAATTACTTTGCAAGAATTAGCCAATCGCTATCAAGTATCGGCTGAGCGCGTGCGTCAACTCGAGCAAAAAGCGATTAAAGAACTACGTCATGCGATCGAGGAACAAGCGGCATGAAATCTATAAAAAAAAATCTGAACCCTGATAGAGATTTTGTCAGTGATATTGATAAATTTCTAAGCGCTTTTGATAAACGACATCCTGAAAAATCCGCTTCGCAAAAAAAAGAAATTGAACAATACCAAGCACTGATGACGAAACGCGATATAAAAAACTGATACACACTCTTGAATACACTCATAGCAATTGGATTTTTGACAAGGCGCCGGGAGAATGAAGCAACCGGAGTGTATTCAAGATACATGAGGATTGCGAATTGAGCGGCAACACAGACAAAAATTCAAGTGCGAAGAGTGTACCTATGTTTCTCGAAATTGAACTCAAACTCAGCATTGCTCCCAAAGATGTTAAGCTATTACTAGGACATCCTTTATTACAACTCGCCAGCACGCAGGCTATTTCAGTAGAGCAACTCATCAGCCGCTATTTTGATACCTCAGATCTTGCTTTATGGCAACAAGGTCTGTCGATGCGCGTTCGTGAAGCCGGTGGACGCACCATACAAACCTTAAAAACAGCCGGTGAACAAATCGGCGATCTACAACATCGGCATGAATGGGATCAACCGGTAACACAAAACATACCGAATATCGAACAGTTCACCGATCCAAGCCTAATAGCCAAACTGCAAAGCATCCTAGGCAACAAGCATTTGTTAGAATTATTTCATACCGACTTTCAACGCAGTTCATGGGACTTAAAAACAGAAAATGGAACGCAAATCGAATTAGTTTTAGATCAAGGTTTGGTCAAAACCGTAAACAAGCAAGCCGTTTTACATGAAATTGAGCTGGAATTAAAACAAGGTGATAGTCAAGAATTGTATAAAGTAGCCGAACTTCTCAAGCAAAGCATTCCGCTCCGCGTAGAAACGCGTAGTAAGGCAGAACGCGGCTATTTGCTCTATAATGACAATAAAATGTCATCTAATTATGTATAGTTAATCACCCATAATTAGAGTAATATCACCTCAACTTAACAAGAACTTTAATTGTATGTTAGAAAACACAACCACATATAAAAGCCAACGAGAAAAACTCATTCTAATAGAAGGAGTCACCGAAACTGGCGAAAAATTCAGGCCCAGTGATTGGGCTGAGCGCATGTGCGGGTGCTTGGCCAGTTTTACTAACCGGCGCATGGTGTATTCCCCCCAACTGCGACCCATGATCGATCAAGAAAGTCGCACCAAATGCCTCGTTCTCGACCCCAAGCTCAAAGAAACCAACCCCGATATTTTTAACTGTATTATGAAGTTTGCCGGTGAAAATCAACTTAAAATCAATAATTCCTATACTGAACCTGAAGAAAAAGAATAAAATATAACGTACTTTGCTTTATTATATTTTCATCCTTTTTGAAACCTTATTTAAATTACAAAATATCTAACGGCCTTAAATGTGATCGCTAGATATTTTTGATTTTCTCTAATGGAAAGAATTTCTTCTAGATTGAACTGATAAATCGGAACAAGTTGGTAGACTAGTAAAAGATTTATTTAGAACGCTATCTTTCCCTGGAAATTTAGGTGATACCATAAATTGACTCGGATTTTTTAAAAATGTTGAATTCTCATAATCAGGGTTTGTACCACTCTTTTTGTTCTGAGGATTATTCATTGGTAAATAATTTGGCTCTATACCCTTGTGTGTATCTTTCCCAGTTAAAATGAACCTCACATTTTTCATTGGTTCATAATCACTATTTACATTGATTTTATTATCTTTTACCAATGTTTTTGCATCCACTTGGAATAAATAAAGAGCTAGAAATAATTCTTTAGGTAAAGATTCATTTAATGAATTTTCAGTAAATAGTATTACATCTTTTAATAGCTTTGTTTGATCATCTAAATTTGCTATAGAGCTAGCGTCTGATTGGAACAAGTAATTTTTAGTTTTCAAAAATTCTTTTTTTATTTGTTCTAATCTATCTAAAATTGGAGTAACTACAACTTTTTCATTTTGTAAAGAATCAATAAATTCATCGACTAATTTTAGTAGTTTTTCATCATTAAGACAGATTCTTATTAAAAAATCAAATTCTTTCTTATTATATTCGTTTGGGAACAAAACTTCAAATTTCTGAATAATTGCGTCAAGTATTTCCAATAATTCAGGGCTAAGCAATTTTGGAACAAAATGTATATTTGTGTCTTTAAGTTCGTTTATATTAGAATTTTCAAGTAATTTTTCAATATTACTCTCGCTTTTGTTTCTAGCATTATAACTAAAGATCCATTTTTCAATATGGACTTTAATATTATTTATATCAGATGAATTTAATAAATTAATGGAAACTAAGCACTTTTGTTGCTGTTGTTGAGTTAAATTAAATGAATTTAATAACTCATTTATTTTTTCTTGATCAGAAAAGGATTTATAAACCCCTACTATGTTATTCTGTGAAGTATTTAAAGCATTAAGATCAAATTTTCTTTTAAACATTTTTTATTTCCAATTAATAAAGTAATGTCATTATAAATAAAAAATATTAAATATAAATTAATACAAAATTAAAATTTTCTTAAAACCAACATATATAACCAATTTTTTTATTCACTTTTCTTTAACTTAAACTTATAAACTAAGTTTTTTTATTAGAGGAAAATAAAATGTCAAATTTAATGAAAATTTTTTAATTTCAGAATTGACTGAAATTATTGGAAGCTATTCCATGTAAGCATAAAATAATTGATAAAGACACATAGCTTGTAAGTAACAACAAGAACAAATCGGTTTGGTTTTTCGACAAAGCTGTTTAGCATGTATAACAATTAAGGCATGATATTGTTTATATAGATCCACACTTTTTGGTAATTGTGTTTCAAATAGCTGCCGGCAATATTCATACTTCTCCTGACCTTGTATCAAGTCTAAGCGTTGCAATAAACGCCGTGTATAGGCATCAATCACGAATACTGGCCGATTGAAGGCATACAGTAAAATATCATCCGCCGTTTCAGGTCCTATACCCTGCACTTTGAGTAATTGATCGCGCAGCTCCTGGGTGTTTAACTTATCTAAACCCGCGTAAGCAGCCTGTGCTAAATACCAATGACAATAATTTTGCACGCGCTGTGTCTTAATTCGAAAATAACCACTTGGCTTTAAACAGATTTCTAAGTCGGTGCTGGATAAACTTAGGATTGCTTCGGCAGTTAAAGGCACTTGTTGCTTTAAAAGCAGCAAAGCTTTCTCAACATTCGACCAATTGGTATTTTGCGTGAGTATCGCGCCCAACATAATCTCGAAGGGGCCGTCTGCCGGCCACCATTGCTGACGGCCGTACATAGTCAGCAGTTTTTTATAGATACTTAGTAGTTTTCCTTCAGTCACTGCTATCACTTAAAAAGTGACTATTCTACACAGAACACTTACCTAAACGAACACCCTAAAACTTACAGCGCTATAAATAGCCATTTTATCAATTGGCTCTGAAGGTATTCAATTCTAAACCGTTATTAGTCTCTAACAAATTAATATTTTCAGGATTTACATTGGATAAGGCATCAATTTCAGGTTGAGTTATATTATTTCTAGATAAAGAGTTATCTTTAAAAAAAATACTACTTACTTGATGAGTAGCGTATTTGCCGGCTTTGAATAGAGTTCCGCTGCTTAAAGTACTTAGTAACGGCATCATCACCGCTTGAAAACCTTTTCCTACAAATGCTTCACTTAAAAGAGTGAATAGCAAGTTTGGATTTAGATAAATAGTATAAACCAGGATCGGGATTAAACGATTTAATATTTTATTTTGAATTTTTTCTGAAAATATTTCTAGCCCTTGCGCGATTAGTAAACTCCAATAATTTATTCCTAAATAAAAAGCAAAGCTCAGCCCTGCATCTTCTATACCTACAGATACTGCGCTTCCCACTAATAATGAATTCATAACCGCGTTAACGATCGCCAAAGAGATAGGTTGTAAGCCAAAAAAAATAAGATTCGGTAAATAAGGATATTGTTCTTTATTTCGTTGTGCGACTTCTTCCAAACCACCTGCTAAAACACCACTGAAGCAGGCTAATATCGGCATGCCGATAGTAATCGCCAATTTTTGCTGAGAATAGGGAATCAATCCACTTTCATTTGGTTTGGATTTGGATTGTGTATTATATCTTTCAAAAATATCATTAATTTTTTGAAATTCTGTTGCATTACATTTTTCCTTTGCCATTGTAATTGGAAGTAAACCATCTTTATTAGCACTTACTTTAGCAGCATTTTCTAGAAGCAATTCTAAATATTCAACAAAGCACTTGCCATAATAATAAAGAAAATGTAATAGCGTATTTCCAGTATCTTTATCGCAAAAATTAACATTTGCACCGTTTTCAATTAAGGTTTTAAACTCAGCTAATTTATTGTCAGCAATTGTAAATATGAGTTCACGACCCATTGCATCCGCATCCGCATCAGTAAGGTTTTTTTTATTCGTTGGCATGTACTTTCTCAACTAAAAATTAAAAGACTAATTAAGTAACCGAGAATCATAGGTAGCGAATCTTAAGGATTTCTTAAACTTGTTCTACGTATTAAAAAAATTCATAACAAATTAAAGCTTAATAGAGTTAGAATCTATCGAAGAAAAGAGCACACTCATGAAGTAACGTGAAGACCCTGCACCGAAAGGAATCAAGCATAGGCGCCATGACAATGATTTTTTTACTTTCGATATCTGAATTTCAATTCGCAAAGGATAAATTCTTTTTAAATCAAAATTATTTATTATATTTTTTATTTTTATATAAATAATAAATCGAATATTTTGTTAAGTATTCCTTAAGTTTGTCCACCTACGATGAAGATCATTTTTTACTTTTTCATAGGTGTTTAATGCCAGCTATTTCTAATCAAAATCAATTATCAGAAACTACTTATAACGATATAATTAAGGGACGATTTACTGATCCAAATTTCAATACTTTTCAGCTTTTTTTAAATTTCCTTAATGATTTACCTAGTTGTAATGCAGAACTTGCTCCTATCGGGCGCCCTATGCATACTGGAAGAGATGCTGTGCCATGTATTAAACTTGATAGAAATCGTATATTCGAAAAAGCATTATTTTATACGGACTTAACTAAAAATAATCATTTAAAAAATAGCTTCAACTATTTAAAATCTGTTATCGGTCAGCCAGCTAACAATATAGGATCAACCGATATAGAAAAATTACTGCATATTTGTCATGATTTTTTTACAATTCCTTTAACCAATTTGAATTTAACCCCTATAGAAATAAATGACATCACTGAAGCTTATTTTGATTTTTTTGCGAGCATCACCAATTTACCCGAAATTATTCATATTCGTTCAAATTATGGAAACGACTTGCAAATTTTTAACTTAATAAGTCTATCTGCAGGGTATTTTAACCGATTAAATAAACTTAATGGCAATGCTAGCCTAGGAATCGAACCAACAAATTTGACTTACCTGATTTATTCACCTTTGAAAAATTATCTTAAAGGCCTAGGTAATTTAGCTTTAAACTTCAGAAATGAATATTCAGATGCTGATTTGAATCGATTTGAAAGTAACGCAGTCAACCTTATTAAGTCAATGACTAATTTGACAGTCGATCAATTAAGCAATGCAAGATATACGTTTCTTAGTCAATATCATAATAATCCTGATGTATTAACTGAATGTAAACGCGTGTTTAATACAACTAACTGTGACCCTTACCAATTTAATACACAATACAATCTTATTAGCCAAGGGAGAACACTTGGTAATTTTTCTGCAGCGGAAGCATTAGCAAAAAAATTATTGTTTGGCTCAAAAAATGACATAACTTCACGTTTAAAAACATTAAGTACAACAATAGACCAAAATAATGGATTAGCTAATTTTTTAGACTATTTTAAAGCAACTGTTAAGGAAGCGAATAAAAATAAACAAGTCTTATCGATTAATTTTGTAAAAGATCTATCTAGTCTTGCTTTCTATTTAACCGATATGTTTAAAGAAACTAAACCTAAATCTAGAATTTACGATAGCTTACTCTCCTTAGTATTGACTCTATTAAAAAATCCATCGATAAGCAATCATCATTTGCATGTATGGCAAGCGATACAAGCATGTACAGATCAAATGCTAGCTAGATTAACCGATCAAACAGAAATCATGTTAAAAAAACCTCAAATTGGCATTGATTCTTCAATGAATATTCTTGCTGATATATTCCATCAAACAATGGATGTCCCTGCTGTATCACCGTCTGATAAAAAAGAGATTGGAGAAATAATCAAGAAACTCAGCATAGCTTGCCTAAAAATAGATACATGTGATTCTTTTTCTGCATTAAGTCAATTTAGTAAAACTTTAGGCAGTATGGTCCGTAGCTTATCTAAGAAAAACAAAACTGAAATCGATAGCAACACAGCCCAAGTAATCGAAACAGCTGCTCAACAAATTATTCAAAATGCAAACAATACAATTTCAGAACCAGAATTAGCAGGTTTGAGATGGTCATACCTCAAGGGACGTTATGATAATAATATCAATGCAATTCAAAATGATTGCCAAAGAGTATTTAGTTCTAGCAGTTGTCATGAGTTTATTGCTGCTAACGAAACAAAGATACAGGAAGAAATCTTCACGACAGTAATTCCTGAAACAACTATGCCAATTGTTGTTCAAGCTATGAATACGACCGAATTACCTAGTTCTAACTCTAACCAGACAGTTGCTGTAACAGAAGCTAATAGCAATAATTCAGCATTAACTAATTCTGGCCTAACATTAGGTGCTTCAGCGGCCCATAGTGTGGGATCGGGCATGTTAAACGGTATCATTCAATACTTTGCTGCCAAACATTCTCGGCGGGGCGAACAAACATCAACAACTAAAGCAATGATTATCTATAGCAGTCTATTTGCTCATGCTGCATTTGCTGCAACGTTTCCATTGATGCTATACAAGATACAAGAACATATTAATCAAGGCAATGAAGATGAAGCACAACAGTTATGGGATAACCTGCTATTACAAGCACTGCCAACTTTTATTAGTAGTGTCGGTTTCAGTCTAGGTTTGCAAATAGTCTATGAATGCACGCAGCTATTATCCAATCGAGTTCGAGCAATTGCACAAAATACGCTTCCTCTTATGGGAACGGCTGTCATTCTGTTCAAAAATCCTGTCGCCACTGCTGTGCAAATGGCTACATCTATTGTAAGTTCTTCTTTAACTTATGGTTTATTTAATCGGATTTCTCCAACAAATAATACTAAATTTCTAGATGTAGAAAAGGTTAATGAGGATAACATTAAATTAAACCCATTAAATATAGAAAATGATGTTAAACCAACTATTAATGGTATCGCAAGATCCGATAATGGTATTGGAGGAACCGAAATAAATGAAATTATTGAAAACAATCATAATTACATTTCAAAGGAAAAATTGGATGAGATAAGAACTCGATCAGCATATATCATAAAACTTCTTAACGCGCTTGTTTGTTCGTTGGAGGAAAGCATAAAAAAAGACAAATCAAAAATTGATCCAGATACTAATCCTGCCGTAGCAGATACCTACCAAACGATTATTAATGATAAAACTAACCTATGGAATATAATAAAAGAGGAAGTTGAAAACTGTGAGACGAACACCAGTTTTTTGAATGATGATCACGAAGAGGCTTGTAAAAACCATGTCATAAAGAATACTCATAACCCAGAGGAAAAAAAGAAAATTAAGGTGGATTATCTTTCTGCGATGAATAAATTAGGAAATGTATTTAAACACATGAATCGTATGTTTGATGACATGATGGTAAATTTAGGTAAAGCAAAAGGATATGTTGAAGGGGCTAGCAAAAGCTTTCCTGACAATATTCTACCTAGCTTAAATGAAATAGTAGATGAAATTAAATATCCTTTGAGTTTAATTAAAAATTTTCTTAATATATATAACACATGGGATACGGCTGAAAAGGCAGAAAAAAATGGCGCCAAAAAAGCTTTAGCTAATAAAAAATTTTTTGAAAACAGTATACCACTGAATACTCCACAAAACACATTGCGCCCTAAAAAATCTAGAGTATTTCTTAATAATCGCCCTCAATCTGACGCTTCTGATTCTAGAACACATTCTTCTGGTTCTGAAGAAGGTTCCGTCACATCTATAGGAAGCTCAAAAGATGAAGAAAATGTTTTGATAGTTCGTCCATTATTAAAATCATCTAGGTAAATGATAGATGAGAAAAAAGCCTGCAATGCAGGCTTTTTTTCGTCACTTATTTTAGCCTTGCAAAATATTCCGATAATCTATGGCTAATTTTTTCAAATCTAGTTGATTAAAAAATAGCGAATAACACATCCAACAACTTAATGCAGCTAAATCACGAAATTGATGCGGCATATAATGTGGTTTTACCAGTAATCCTTCTTCAAACAAATGCGCTAATAAGCGTTGATCTTCTAAACTGGTTTTACCAACAAATAACAATTCAATTCTATCCACTAAACCTTGTTCTACCGCTAAACGTAAATAATTATAGATTAAAATAAAACCTTTACTGTAAACCAAATCCTTAGTAAACGGTCCTAAATTCGGTAAGCTGCCGCGAAAAATGCGCACACTACTTTTATAACTTTCTTCTGGTGTGTGATCTTGTTCAAGAAAAAAATTAAATACTTGCAGAAAATCAGCTCCCTCTTCGGCCATGGCAATACCGGTGACGCGATCGGTCAATTTTTTAATGCGTAATGGCGAAGACACAAAATGGAAAAATTCCATGATAATCGCCAGACCTTCTTGATTGGCAATCGCAGAAGGCGGCCCTTTACTGAGAAAAGTACAAATCGGTTGATGCATACCATTCAATGTCGTACCCATATGCACCCAACCTTCGTGTACTTCTAAAATGCGTAAATCACGTTCACTAAATAAGACATCTTTGCGGATTTTGATCCATTCTGCACCGGCTGCCGCATCCGCAACAATACCATCATTCACCTGCACCCAATTTTTTGCTTTACCTGCGTGTTTAAAATACACAGATAAACGTTGATTTAGAATTTCTGCGGCTTGTTGACTATCGTAACGTTTTTCATCCAATTCATTGAGCGTTTTATCTTTTATATTTGCCAGTGCTTGCGAAACGATCGGTACAAGATCTTTTAGACGCGGCGCGTTCACATAAAAAGCATCATCCGCACTACCATACAATTCCTGCGATAAGGGACTAAATTCATGAGTACCGCGCGCGCTTAATAAGCGTAAAACATCCTGATATTCGCGACACATACGTAACATGATACTACCAATTGAACTCAATTGGCCAACTTCGCGATTAATATCACGTTCCAAGGCTTGAAATTCTTCGCGTTTTTCACAGACATCAAACGCCAAACTATTTTTCAAATAATATTCAGCATTTACTTTAGGTAATTGTTTGCATTTTTTTTTAAAAAAATCGGCTTGTATTTCCGGCCCCCATTTAATACTGTCTAAAATCTTTATCGCTTCTTGCGCTTGCACGATACGATCCGATAATTCACGTAATCGCGCGCGATAGGCTTTTTCATAAGTTTTCATAGGATCCTTCCTAATCACTAATTAATTGGGTTGCTGCAGCAAATTGGCTAGCAATTGCACCTGTTTTATCGAATCATTTAAAGCAGGAATATAGTTAAAACTTTCTCCACCTGCCTTTAAAAATAATGCTCGATAACGTTTAGAAATCTCTTCTAAGGTTTCTAAACAATCGACAACGAATCCTGGACAGATGATTGTGACATTTTTTATGCCGCGTGCCGGCAGTTGTTGTAATACCACATCGCAATACGGTTGTAACCACTTCGCTTTGCCGAAACGCGATTGAAACACTACTTGATATTCATTAGCAGATAACTGCAAATATTCTGCGATTAAACGTACTGTAGCAGCACATTGTTGTTGGTAAGGATCGCCCAATTCGATACAACGTTGCGGTAAGCCATGAAAAGAAAATAATAAATAGCTATTTTTTCCCTGCTCTGCTCGAGATTGTTTAATTTTATTAGTAATTGCTTGAATATACAGTGGATGATCAAAATAGGATGCTATAAAACGCAGATTAGGAATAAGACGCGATTGCTGCAATATTTGACTAATTTTATCAAAACAACTGGCAGTAGTCGCGGCAGAATACTGTGGATACAAAGGTAAAATAACGATGGAAGATACACCCGCTGCTAATAATTCCCGCAGTCCAGCTTCTATATTGGACTTACCATAGCGCATAGCAAGCACAACTTTGTATTGATCAGTTAAACTGGTTTGTAATTTTTTGGCTAAACGCTGTGTATAAACCGTTAACGGTGAACCTTCACCCATCCAAATACTTTGATAAAGTTTTGCTGAGTGTCGCGCACGTACCGGCAGGATAACGAACTTTAACAAGGGTTGCCATAAACAAGCCGGTAATTCCACCACGCGTCTATCACTTAAAAATTCCGCTAAATAATAGCGCACTGCTTTTGGCGTCGGTGCAGAGGGTGTTCCTAAATTAATCAATAATACACCGGATTTCACGTGCGGATGCCTTTACCGCGATGAAGTAAATACAGATTGATAAAAAATAAAATCACACAGCTGAAAAATATGATGGTTAACGCCCAAACGACTGGAATATCGCTAATACCTAATAAACTATAGCGAAAACTATTCACTATATATAAAATCGGGTTAAATAAGGATACGTGGCGCCAAAAGCTCGGTAATAAATCAATGGAATAGAATATTCCACCAAGATAAGTCAAGGGCGTTAACACAAACGTCGGAACTATCGAAACGTCATCAAAGGTCTTAGCAAATAACGCATTAGTAAAACCTGCCAGCGAAAATAAAATCGTCGTCATCGGCACAATGGCCAGCAACACAAAAATATTAAAGATAGGTAATTTTGTAAAAAATAAGGTTAATATTGTTACTAATAGACCAACCAATAAACCGCGAGCAACACCACCGGCGACAAATCCAGCTAACAGTAAATAATTTGGCAACGGTGCTACGATAAGCTCTTCGATACTACGCTGAAAACGCATACCGAAAAAAGAGGTCACCACATTGGTATACGCTGCAGTAATCACTGACATCATGATTAAGCCGGGCGCAATGTATTGCATATAGCTATAACCTTCGATATTGCCTAAACGTTGGCCAATCAAATTACCAAAGATTAAAAAATAAAGTGTCATCGTCACCAAAGGCGGTAATAAGGTTTGCACCCAAATACGCAAAAAACGTTTTATTTCTTTGCGTAACAAACTAATAAATGCGATCCAATAGACTTTTGCTTGCATAGTAGTTGATCTTTTTAAACTCTCTCGTACATTAAGTTGGCTTTATTTAATTTTTTAAATTTTACTCACTCCATTTTATTTTTATTGGCAGCGATTAAATTTAGAAATAGTTCTTCTAAACGATTAGCTTTATTGCGTAAACTGGTCACTTCAATATGATGGCCTTCTAAAAATCCAAATAAATTATTGAGCGATTGTTCTTTAGCAACATCGACTTCTAAGGTCACATTATCTAATAAACGCATCGCAAACGGCGATTGCGGTAAATCCACCAGCGGTTTTTTTAAATCAAACACAAAGGTTTCCATATTTAAAGTCGCTAATAAATGTTTCATGCTAGTATTTTCAATAATGCTACCTTTATCAATAATAGCAATATTCTTGCATAGATATTCTGCTTCTTCTAAATAATGTGTGGTTAGAATGATGGTAGTACCTTGTTGATTAATGCTACGCAAGAATTCCCACATCGAACGGCGTATTTCGATATCTACGCCTGCCGTAGGTTCGTCTAATATGAGTAATTTTGGTTGATGCACTAAGGCGCGTGCTATCATCAAGCGACGTTTCATACCACCCGAGAGTTGCATAGAAATTTGATCGCGCTTCTCCCAAAGATCGAGTTTTTTTAAATAGATTTCTGCACGTTGTTTCGCCAAGCGTCTTGGTACACCATAATAACCCGCTTGATAAACAATAACGTCTATCACTTTTTCAAAGATGCTAAAATTAAGTTCTTGCGGCACGATGCCAATACAGGATTTAGCCGCTTCTAATTCGCTATCAATACTATGTCCAAAAACTTTCACCGATCCGGTAGTTTTATTGACCAGCGAAGCAATAATACCAATGGTCGTTGATTTTCCAGCGCCATTGGGTCCCAATAAAGCAAAAAAATCACCTTTATCAACATTCAGATCAATATTTTTAAGGGCTATAACACCATTTTTATAGATTTTACTCAGGCCTTGGATATTCAATGCTTGCATAAGTTTAATGGCACTTTAAAATGAATAGGCTTAAACTAAGAGTATAACATGACATGACTATACCATTCCCTACTGATCCACTCGCCAAGCTGTTGTTATCAGGTCCTACAGGGCAGCTTGAAGTAATGACTAGTTCACCCGAAACACCACGCAACCCACCTGCCATTGCGGTTATTTGCCACCCACATCCTTTGTTTGGCGGAACCATGCACAATAAGGTTATCTACACCTTGGCACGTTGTTTCAACAGCATGGAACTTGCTACGCTACGTTTCAACTTCCGTGGCGTCGGCCTCAGCCAGGGTGAATATGCTAATGGCATCGGCGAAACCGATGATTTATTAGCGATTCTTGCATGGTTAAAAACAAGCTGTCCTGAATCAGCAATTTGGCTGGCGGGGTTTTCCTTTGGTGCTTATATAGCAGCTCGCGCTGCAAAAGTTTGGCCTGCAAAACAATTAATTTGTGTTGCACCTCCTATTGAAAACTTTCCTTTTAAAGAACTTCCACCTTTTTCTTGCCCCTGGATATTGGTACAAGGCGATGAAGATGAAGTGGTATCTGCTGCGGCAGTATTTTCCTGGGTGGGTTCCTTAGAACACCCTCCAGAAGTCATTAAAATTCATGGGGCAAGCCATTTTTTTCATGGCAAGCTCATAGAATTGCGTGATTGCTTAATAACAACACTCAACAAAACCGATTAAATGACACCTTTAGCTGCTTATAGACAACAAGTATTACGCCAAGCTTTACAGACGGATGTTCAACAAGCTTTAGCGATGCAACAATTTCAAGCGGTGTATGATGAATTAATCACACCCCGTTGGTTTCGAAAAAAATCTATGCAAGGATTATATGTATGGGGGGCTGTAGGTCGAGGCAAAACCTATTTAATGGATTTATTTTACAATCATTTACCTGTTACTAAATCGCGTTATCACTTCCATCAGTTTATGCATCACGTGCATGCAGAACTCGCTCAGCTACAAGGGCAATCGAATCCATTGCTGCGAATTGCTAAACGTTTACGTAAAGAAGTCGATGTTATTTGTTTAGATGAATTCTTAGTGCATGAAATTGGCGATGCAATGTTACTCGCACAATTATTAAAAGCTTTATTTGCAGAAGGTATTGTGTTAGTCACTACCGCAAATACACCCCCCGAAGATTTATATGCTAACGGCTTGCAACGAGGACTTTTCTTACCGGCAATAAGCTTAATCAAACAACATTTACGCATTTTTCATTTAGATAGTGTGATTGATTATCGGCGTCAGCATTTAATCAACGAAGAAAATGGGTTAGTTTGCGTAATAAGTCCTGTACAAGTACAAGCTTTATTCGATAGATTAAGCAAAAATCAAAAAGTTTCTTATCAAGCATTGACCATTAATGGCCGCAAGATTTCACATTTAGGCTGCACTGAACACGTAGTATGGTTTGATTTTAGTTCAATTTGTTCGATACCGCGCAGTCAATTGGATTATTTAGTTATTGCGCAGCGTTTTTCAACCATTTTAATCAGCGATGTCAAACCTATCGGCGAATATGAAGATAATCTAGCCAGATTATTTATCCATTTAATTGATATTCTTTATGATGCAAACAGCCATGTTATTCTCACATCAACACAGTCTATCCAGGATATTTATCCTAAAGGTCGATTAAGTGTTGAATATGAACGTACTAAAAGCCGCTTAGCTGCTTTTAAAAAAAATAGCTAAGTTGTTAACATAATGCAATACTCACAGCAATCGGATTTTTGTCAAGGCGGCGTGAAAATGAGCAACCAGAGTGTATTCAATATACATGAGGATTGCGAATTGAGCGGCAACACAGATAAAAATTCAAGTGCGAAGAATATTAAAAAAGGCGCTAAAAGCGCCTTTTTTTGTAGCCAAATTTATACAGCAGCTTTAAGTTTTTTTAATGGTTTTATTTTTACCACTTTTCGTGCAGGTTTTGCTTTGAAAGTTGTGGGTTCACCTGTAAACGGATTGATACCTTTACGTGCTTTAGTCGCTGATTTTTTTACCACAGTAATTTTATACATGCCTGGGTGTGCAAAAGCACAGCCGGCTTTTACATGCGCATGCATAATCGCCTGTAGGGTTTCTAAAACTCCAGCAACTTGTTTCTTAGATAATTCTGTATTTTCTACTAAGCACTGAAGCAATTCAGTTTTAGTAAAAGATTTTTTCACAGCAGCTAGTTTTTTACTAGCCGATGTTACTTTAGTTTTTTTACGTGTTTTAGCCACTGGAGACTTTTTTTTAGCTAATTTTTTAGCCATGGTTCATATTCCTCTAAATTATATAAGGAGTAAACAGAAGGTTAGGATTCTATAAAATAGCATATTTCTAGTTTTTTGCTAGAGGTCCTTATAAATATTTTACGCTTATTTTTTTATTTGTAAGAAAGTGTCTTTATACATGTTGTAGAATTTGCACGACTATTTCGATAAAAATTAATAAAATGATCACAAATTCTAGGATACTAGAATAACGATGTTGTAGCTGACTATTTAACATCTCTAAAATTTCATGCGCTACATCAAGTTTATGATTCAAAGCGGCTACTCTTTTTGGAATATCTAAAAACTTTTCAGTCATTTCATAATAAGATTCAAGATTCGAATAGCGCCAAAAGTACTCAGGAACGTCTAAATATTCACTACTGAGATTAACCGAACTTCGTGTCAAAAAAATTTCACCAATACGTTTAGAAATTTCCGAGCGTGATAGCGAAATTTTCCCAAATCGTGCTAACTCTCTAGGAAAATGACTATTCGCAAGCACGGTTTTATTCACCGATTCTTCATATGATTCTAGTTTTATCGATTGTGCTAAACCATAAGAAATAGCGAGCTTGATTTGCACATTATCTGATTCGTCACTTTCTAAAGTGATCACATCGACATTAAAGCGTTGATGAGGAAAAAGTCGGGTTTCTTTGCCAAGATAATAAATGAAGCGATCCATTTCAATTTTTTCTAAAGGGTCTATAGAAAAAGGTTTAATCTCATCGATTATTTTTTTCTCTTGTTGTTTACTGAGATTCCAGGTTACAAAACAACCATGATTAAAGAAAAAAAGATCGATAGGTTTATCTTGTTTAGTGACATACAGTACATTCCGGAATAATTTGGCAATATAACGCTTAGTACGAAAAAATTCCGCAAGTAAACTTAATTTATAATTAGCTGCTGTACAAAAAGAAACGCAACGCATAAATGTTCACTGTCGTATAATAGATTTGCTACCAATTATCTACTCTTCGCGGCATTTGCCAAAAACTTAATTGCTGCGTGCATCAAAAAAATCAAGTCGATTTCTTGTTTTTCCGATGAGTATGTGACGCAATTCGTCTAAATGTTTCAGGATAGCCGACTACTTGCGGTATCCCATTTTCTCGTAAACTAATACGCTCAACGGATTGCCACTGAATTTTAGCAGTTTTTGAAGTATTTGCTTGAATAAATTTTTCCATCATTGAACGATTAAATAATGATTGTTTTTGCAATGGTACGTGTGCCTCTAAAAAAAGTCTATGTTTTTCCCAACCAAATTTATAAGGTATATCAATGATAGTTACTTTTTCTTTACGCGTCACTTCTGCAAATAAACTTTCTATATCTTCTGGAAAAAGTCGAATACATCCTGCACTACTTCGTCGTCCGACACCTTGTGAATCATTCGTACCATGAATTAAGTACGTGGCCTGTTTAAGCCGCATAGCATATCCACCCAATGGATTATCAGGGCCCGGTGGAACTTTTACCGGTAAATGTATACCATCTTTCGCTCGATCTTTTCGGATTGATTCCGGTACTGTCCAGATAGGATTACGCATTTTTTCAGCAATCCATGAAGGCCCTAAAGGCGTATCCCATCCTTCTCGACCTATTCCTACAGGATAAGTTATCACCACATGACGATGTGGTGGAAAATAATAAATGCGTAATTCGGCTAAATTAATGACTAAACCATGCCGTTTAGGTGGCAAAATAAAACGACTAGGAATTACGATAATGCTTCCCGGCTGTGGGTGATCCGGATTTATCATTGGATTGGCTTCTACCAACTCAAAATAACCCATATCGTAACGCCGACCAATTTTATTAAACGTATCACTGGGTAATGCTTGCGTCCATTGCACATGGCCTACGATATCATCTCCGTGCGCAGGTAACACAAACGTTAATGCAAAAGCGGGTGTAACAACACTCCAATAGAAAAAAATCCCTATTGCCAAATACATTGCTCGTTTTTTAAAACTTCCAATCATTGCAATAGAAGATGATAGTATCGACATAATTATCAGTAAAAAAACAGCTTTTCTTAAAATTGGGTATTGTACATCGAATGCGTAATTACGCAACCGCAGCACTTTGCCAGAACCTACTGGTAAGTATACCTACATAAGTCATTTTTTTTATCAGTAGTTTAGCGTAAGTCAGGGGATTTTATCCTATACTACTGCTATTTACTTTTACTAGGCCGAGATTATGCTCGCGATTAGCAGACAACGCCAACGGTTTTCATTACAAAAAATACAGCAATTTTTTCGAGTCGATAAACCTTTATTAATAGGTTTACTTAGTTTGGTCTGTATAGGTTTAATTATACTGTATAGTGCAAGCAATCAAAGCTTAGTCATCATTAGTAAACAAGCCTTGCGGATGTTGATTGCTTTTATGGTGATGTTAATGCTTGCGCAAATCTCACCTTCTGTTTATCGTGCCTGGGCGCCTTGGATATTTATTTTTAGTTTTACTTTGCTCCTTGCGGTATTAATTTTAGGTGTTGTCGGTAAAGGGGCACAGCGATGGTTAAATCTAGGACTGTTAAAATTTCAACCTTCCGAACTCATGAAATTATCAGTACCTATGATGTTAGCCTGGTATTTACATGATAAATCATTACCCCCTTCCTTGTTCAATTTATTCGTCGCACTAATTATAGTCGCTGTCCCAACGTTATTAGTTATTAAACAACCTGACTTAGGGACCGCTTTATTAATTGTTGCTTCAGGTATTAGTGTTATTTTACTCGCCGGTGTGAGTGGTCGTTGGATATTGCTCGGTGGTTTATTGATGTTGATTATCGCCCCTGTAGGTTGGCATTTTATGCACGAATATCAGAAATTGCGTGTTCTGACCTTCTTAAATCCAGAAAGAGATCCACTAGGTGCCGGTTATCATATTATTCAATCCAAAATTGCTATTGGTGCGGGTGGATTTTTTGGTAAAGGTTGGTTGCATGGCACACAATCGCATTTACAATTTTTACCTGAACATACTACAGATTTTATCTTTGCAGTTTGCGGTGAAGAATTTGGTCTACTCGGCGGTATCGTGCTATTGAGTCTTTATTTATGGATTGCTGCACGTGGGCTTTACATTAGTATGAAAGCACAAGACACCTTTTCACGTTTACTGGGTGGAGGATTAAGTTTAAGTTTTTTCATCGCCGCTTTTGTGAACATCGGTATGGTCAGTGGGTTATTACCGGTAGTAGGTATACCATTACCTTTGATCAGTTATGGTGGAACATCATTAATTACTTTAATCGCAGGTTTTGGTATTCTAATGTCTATCCAAACGCATAGAAAATTAGTTGGTAACTAAGGAAAGCAACATGATGAAGAACAAAACCTTTGCAGGTAGCTTACCCGCATTCCTGTTATTAATTACACTTTGCCTGACTTCTTGTACTGCCTATGCAAATAAACCCGAAGTACGTTCGTTTATTGATAAGATGGTAGAAAAATATCATTTCGATCGTAAAGAATTACAACAACTTTTTAATACTGTTAAATCGAACCGCTCAATTATGAGTTCTTTTATTACAGCTAAAGAACGTTTAACCTGGTCAGAATATCAGCCTATTTTTGTTACCACGAAAAGAGCGCAAATGGGCGTAAAATTTTGGGACGCACATGCTAAAACATTAGCTGAAGCTGAAAAACGCTATGGAGTTCCTGCTTCGATTATCGTTGCAATTTTAGGTGTTGAAACTCGCTATGGTGAGATTACTGGTAAATATCGTGTGATTGATTCTTTAAGCACCTTAAGTTTCAATCATTCGCGACGATCAGATTTTTTTAAGCACGAACTGGAAGATTTTTTGTTACTCAGTCGAGAAAATCCAGTTATAAATCCGAAAATCACAAAGGGTTCTCACGCGGGAGCTATCGGAAAAGTACAATTTATGCCTAGCAATTACCGTCATCTCTCCGTTGACGCAACACATAAGGGCTATAGCGACCTGATTAATAATTCCGATGATGCTATTCTTAGTATTGGCAACTACTTAAAATTCTTTGGCTGGATCAAAACTAATCCTATCGCTATTCCAGCAGGCTTTTCACCGCAAGCCCTGTTCAATCTACCTAAATCACAAGAGAATTTCACCGTAAAAAATTTTGAAAAATATCACATATGTCCTAAAAAAAAGGTTCCTTCGCAACTAAAGACCTTCCTGATTGTTTTACCAATCCAGCATGGTAATGAATATTGGTTTGGGTTTAATGACTTCCGAACTATTAAACACTATAATTCCAGTTCACTTTACGCAATGGCAGTTTTTCAATTAAGTGAATTAATCCAGCATCTCCACCAACAAGAGTATCAACCTCATGTTAATAAAAAATAATGCCGAGCAAGGAAGCTTATTTTTTAAAATTATTTCTGGATTTACTGTATATCTACTTACTTTAAGTCTAGGAGCCTGTTCCTCAACTTCGACCTCGACTTCTAGTACCAATTATCGTTATCGTCTGCAACAAGATAAAGCACCCCATTTTAGAATTAACGCAAATCGAATTCCTAATGCCGTACCTAAAGCTGAGCCTTTAAGTAAACACGGCAATCCCAAATCGTATGTGGTTTTTGGGCGTCGCTACTATGTCATGAAAAGCGCTAAGGGGTATCATGCCCGAGGCATTGCTTCCTGGTATGGTATGAAATTCCACGCTTTTAAAACCTCAAATGGTGAAACTTATAACGTCGCTGGCATGACTGCAGCGCATAAAACACTGCCATTACCTACCTATTTACAAGTAACCAATTTACACAATGGAAAAAAAATTATCGTTAAAGTCAATGACCGGGGTCCTTTTGTTAATAATCGTCTCATCGATCTCTCTTATGCCGCTGCAAAGAAACTGGATATGACTGGAATGGGTACAGCACCGGTTTCAATTGTTGCAATTACACCTGGCATTACCCGTTTAGCTGCTAATAATACTTCCATACGCAGAGAGAGTTATGACGGTTATCATCATACCAAAAAAAAACACACCCCTTATATTCAATTGGGATTATTTAAACAACATACATCTGCACAGAAGCTTGCATCAATGCTTAAGCAATGGACTCGTTCCGCAGTCAATGTAAAAACGACTTCAATACATAAAAGGTATTATTATCAGGTGGTCGTTGGACCTTTACCTAATAGTAAAAGTTCACAACAACTCACACATAAACTGCAATTGGCTGGATTAAATCATCGATGTGTGTATAAAAGCTAATTTTTTATATGTCATTTAAAAAAATCTATCATTCTCTTTTTTTACTCATTGGAATCATTCTATTTGGAGTCATTTTAATACTTAATTTTATTTATCCCCTGAGCTTGGGAAAAACTAATATTCTCTATAGTGACTTTGGAAAATTTTATCATTCTCAACAATTGGTTATTCAGGGAAAAAATATCTATACACCAATTTATTTTGTAAAAAATAAACTGCATACCCCCACGACTACTTCAAAAGCTAAACCAATACACTCCAAAGTCTTTATATTAAGTGGAAATTTAAATCCACCCTTTTTTACGCTGATTAGCTTTCCCTTAGCCTACCTAAGTTATCCCCATGCATTATTATTGTGGACCTTGCTTTCGATATTAGCTGGAGCATTAGGAATTTTATTATTACAACAAAAACTGGATGGAGAGGCTTTTTCGGTATCCTGTGCACTGTTGTTGTTAATCGCCTTATTCAGCTATTTTCCTAGCTTTGTAAACTTACAATTTGGTCAAGTAAGTTTGTTATTACTTCCCTTACTGGTCTGCGGATGGCGTGCTGCACGTCAGAAAAAAACCATTAGCGCTGCAATTTGTTTAGCGCTAGCAAGCAGTTTAAAACCCTTTATCGGTTTATTTTTATTTTATTTTCTTATGCGCAAAGAATGGCAAGGTTTATGTGCATTTTTACTAACACTGTTCGGTTGTGCCTTGATCGCAGCACTATTTTTTGGGTTTGATAGTTATGCGGCTTATTATCATGTATGTCAACAAATCAAATGGGCTGCTTCAAGTTGGAATGTCTCGATTTACGGTTTTTTATTACGTTTAGTCGGTGGCGTTGAAAGTAATGTGGCTTTGCTATCCGTTCCTGGACTCATTATCTATCTTTATCCATTGCTAGCAGGAATTTTTTTTCTTGCAATTATACAATTTTTGCGACCTGCGCTTGATATCCCAACGCAACGAAAAATAGATCTTGATTTCTCAGTTATCATCACTGCTATGTTATTATTATCTCCTTTAGGTTGGCTGTATTATTTTCCTTTATTGAGTATTCCAATATTAATTTTATGGCAATGGGCAAAAACAGGGATTTATCCTATCGCTTTGCCGATCATGTTAATGACCTGCATTTTTTTTAGTAATATCCCCATCAGTTTATTAAGTAGCGAACAGATCCATACCGCCAATGTTCCGCATGTATTTTTTGGTTCCTCACTTTACTTTTTAGTCCTAATTGGCTTAACCAGCTTATTATTTTGGTTGCGCTATCGTTTAGTAGGCGATACACACAAAAATTTCAGTGCGAAAAATAGTTACTCGCAGCAATCGGATTTTTGTCAAGGCGGCGTGAAAATGAGCAACCAGAGTGTATTCAATATACATGAGGATTGCGAATTGAGCGGCAACACAGACAAAAATTCAAGTGCTAAGAGTATACATTTTGAAAAAATACCCCCAGGCCTGTTATTATTAATCGGCATAGTAGTTTTTTTACCCTCTTACCATGGAATTGGCAAAGGCACTGTTGACTGGCTATTGCACAGTACGCATTATAGTCAGCAATACTCACTCGTTGCTCATCATCAGGAATAAACTATGTTGATCTACCCTACAATGAATCCGATTGCATTTAGCTTGGGACCACTCAAGGTTCATTGGTATGGTCTTATGTATGCGGTTGGATTTATAGCTGCGTGGTTACTTGCGAGTTATCGCGCTAAAAAACCAAATAGCGGTTGGACTATCGACGAAGTCAGTGATCTGCTTTTTTATACGGCACTCGGCGTCATTTTAGGCGGACGTGTCGGTTATATGTTGTTTTATGATTTAGGTAACTTCTTAAGTCATCCTTGGATTATTTTTCAGGTATGGCAGGGTGGAATGTCCTTCCATGGTGGTCTTTTAGGTGTTTTAGTCGCGTTTTATTTATTTAGCCGAAAAACCGGAAAGCACTTTTTTGAGATTACCGATTTTGCTGCCCCTTTCGTACCAGTGGGATTAGCGGCGGGTCGGATTGGTAATTTTATTAATGGCGAATTATGGGGGCGTATCACTGATGTACCTTGGGCCATGGTGTTTCCACATGCCGGAGGATTACCTCGACATCCGTCGCAACTTTATGAATTCTTTTTTGAGGGAGTTGTATTATTCACTATCCTCTGGATTTATTCGAGCAAAAAAAGACCACGCATGGCCGTTTCAGCGTGGTTTGCCATTTTATATGGTATTTTCCGTTTTGGACTCGAATTTTTCCGCCAACCAGATGCACAATTAGGTTTTATTGCGTGGAATTGGTTAACGATGGGCCAACTACTGTCGATTCCGATGATCCTGTTTGGTGTATTTTTGCTGTGCAAAATACCTAGCAACAAAATTTAGTATTGCAAAAGAATAATTAAGCTTTTTGGTCTTACTCATCATTGCAAGCACCGAGGCGCAGCAATCGTTACATTCGTTCGCCATGATGATGATTTTTTATACCCTTTAAACTGTTTAATTCAAATTGATTTCTAGACTTTAGGTTTAAATCTAGCCAAAATAATAGAAATCTTCATCAAAATTTAAATTTTTCATGTCATGTGTGTAGCTCAATATTCCAAAACTTTTTTTTCTGAAAGCAAAATTCTGTTGGTTTTAGCCGTTCCGCTAATTATGAGCGGTATTATTGAAACGTCGGTGGGATTTTTTTCAAATATATTTCTTGCGCATCTCGGAGCAACGAGTCTAGCCGCTGGGGCTTTAGTAAACTGGGTATTTATCACATTAATGGTAATTATTTGGGGAACGCTTTCGTCGATTGCCGTCTTAGTCGCTCGGTATTATGGTGCAAAAAAAAATGATGAGATATCTTGTGTATTTTACGCTGGCCTCTTATTCGCTACCGTTTTAATGCTGCCGGCGATGCTATTATTATGGCATCTTTCATCGATATTTTTATTTTTTGGACAAGCATCTGCGACGGTTAAATTAGCCCAATTCTACCTTCACGGACTTACTTGGGCAATTATTCCTGATTTTATTATTACCGTATTATTACAGTTTGTTGCAGGCTTAGGCCGAACCAGAACCAATTTAACCTTTAGTTTACTATTTGTCCCTCTCAGTATCTTTTTCAACTATAGTTTAATGTTTGGAAAATTCGGTTTTCCTAATTTAGGTATTGCCGGAATTGGTTGGGGCGCAGCAATGACTTTTTGGATTATCACCTTAGGGTTTAGTATTTACTTTTGCTTAAATAAAAGTTACCGCATTTATTTTAAGTTTCCTCACTGGAAAAAAATAACGCCGCAATTATATGAAATTTTTCAAGTCGGTTTACCTTTGGGTTTAACCTATTGCTTCGAAGTGGGTTTCTTTTTAGCCATGAGTATACTGATGGGCCGGATTAGTGCAGATACATTGAGTGCCAATCAGATTGCTTTACAATTTTTTTGGCTATTTTCAATTGTGACGTTTGCTCTAGCTCAGGGCATTACCATTCGCGTAGGACACAGTGTCGGTGAGAATAATAAAAAAGCAGTAAACAACGCAACTGCTGTAGGCATATTTTATGCGAGTACTTTTATGCTCTTAGTCGCTTTAATTTATTGGGTTTTTCCAGAAAAGCTGATTGCTATCGACTTTAATCTACATGATCCTAAAAATACTAGCATTGTGCGTTTAGCAAAAGAATTTTTAGCGCTTGCGGCCTTAGTACAACTCTTTGAAGCACCGCGCTTTGCTCTATTTGGCGCGCTACGTGGTTTGAAAGATACGCGATTTACATTATTTAGTTCTGTTTTAATATTTTGGATCATTGCTTTACCCATAGGCGCTAGCGCGTTATCGTATGGTTTTGCTGGCTATGGGATTTGGTGGGCTACGATTCTAGCTGAAATCATCGGTATATTTTTATTGGTATGGCAATATCGCCGTAAAGTAAAAGAATATCTCTTTTAAGCTATCTGCTGCAAAATTTAGGTACGAAAAGTAGTTACTCATAGCAATGGGATTTTTGGCAAGGCGCTACGAAAACGAGCAACCGGAATGTATTTAAGATACATGAGGATTGCGAGTTGAGCAGCAACACAGACAAAAATTCAAGTGCGAAGAGTAACATTAAAAAAGTAGGTTTTAATATGTCTAAACTTAATCCTCGTCCTATCCTATTGCTTATATTAGATGGATGGGGTTATAGAACAGAAAAAGATCATAACGCCATCGCAATGGCCAATACTCCGCATTGGGATCACTTACTGCAAACCTATCCACACACACTACTGGATGCATCTGGTTTAGCCGTAGGATTACCCGCGGGTCAAATGGGTAACTCAGAAGTCGGTCATCTCACCATGGGTGCCGGCCGAGTACTTTATCAAGATTTAAGCCGTATTAATAAAGACATAGAAATGGGAGAATTTTTTAAAAACCCTTGTTTGTCAACAGGATTTAAAAAAGTCAAAGCCAATCAAAAATCAGTACATATTTTAGGGCTTCTATCGCCAGGCGGTATCCATAGTCATGAACAACATTGGTATGCCTTACTTGAATTAGCCGCGCAACAAGAAATTCAACAGTGCTATTTACATCCTTTCCTCGATGGGCGTGATACACCACCAAAAAGTGCGACCAACTATCTAGAAAATCTCGAAAAAAAATGTAAACAATTGGGTCTTGGCAAAATTGTCAGCCTTATCGGTCGTTATTATGCAATGGATAGAGACAACCGTTGGGAACGTACACAAGCAGCGTATGATTGCTTAAGCTTAGGTAAAGCAGCTTATAGTGCCACTAGTGCTTTACACGCTTTGCAATTGGCTTATGCACGTGGAGAAAGTGATGAATTTGTTTCGCCCACTACAATTCACGATGAAAATAAACCGCCAGTGAAAATTAAAAAGGGTGATCTTGTTATCTTTATGAATTTCCGCGCTGATCGCGCACGTCAATTGAGTCATGCTTTTCTCGACAAACAATTTTCAGGTTTTATTCGACAAACACAACCACATCTAGCAGGATTTATCTCTTTAACTGAATATGCTAGCGACATCCCCAGTCAAATTGCTTTTCCACAACAATCTTTACGTAACGGCTTAGGTGAATATCTTGCTCAACATCATTTGACCCAATTACGTATTGCAGAAACTGAAAAATATGCACATGTCACCTTCTTTTTTAATGGTGGCGATGAAGTCCCTGCAGCAAATGAAACGCGCGTTTTAATCCCTTCAAAGCAAGTGAGTACCTATGATCTTACTCCTACAATGAGTGCTATCGAAATTACTCAACATCTGTTAGGAGACATTAAAGAAAAAAAATATGATGTCATCATTTGTAACTTTGCCAATCCCGATATGCTAGGACATACTGGAAATTTAGCAGCAACTCTACAAGGAATTAGCTGCATTGACGATTGTATTGGCAAGCTTATTGCTTGTTTACAAGAATATGGTGGTGAAGCCATCATTACTGCCGATCATGGTAATGCTGAGTGTATGTTCGATGAAAAAACACAACAAGCACATACTGCTCACACCAATAAACCTGTACCGTTTGTTTATATCGGTCGACCAGCGAAAATAAATCCAGTCAAACATGCAAGTTTAGCTGATATCGCCCCTACTCTTTTAAGTTTATTAAATTTACCTAAACCGAAAGAAATGACCGGTCAAAACTTACTTGCACTGAAATAATTTTAGCATTTTGTTCGTTTTTTTCACAGTAATTCTCCCGCAAATAAAATTGCCTATCTTGTAATTGATAAAAAACCAGGGAAAGACTATAAATTAAGAACGGCTGAGTTAGCTTGAATAAGGAGACTTTGTGAAAAACATATCGATTAAATGGATTGTCATTATCTCTTTGCTTTTTACAAGCAATGCCTTTGCAAATACCAATGGCTGTGGCTGTTGCTTAAAACCTATTTTGCCGACTAAAGGCGTCTGGTATGTTGATTTGGCAGCAGGCTGGGTATTTAACTACCATGCCGATCAATACACCGTTTCTCAACAAAGCTTTTTTCCAGATGTTTACTTTAGTAACAACAATCAGAATAGTGAAGTCGTAGCTTTGTCGGGAGGCTATAGTTGGCATCGAGACGACGTATGGCTACCTATTTTAAGTTTAGGTCTAGAATACAGTTATTATTTTCCTATCAAGTCGACGGGGTTTATACAGAAATTTTTTAGCCCTAACCTTACCGATTATGCCTATGAATTTAAAACCCATTTTCAACAGCTTAATTTACTAGCAAAAGCTAATATTTATCGTTGGTCGAGCGGTCTTTCTCCCTATCTTTTAGGCGGGATTGGCAACAGTTGGAATACACTGAATTCTTATACTGAAAAGGCTTTACCCGGTATTACCCCACGTATCCCTCCCGGATTTAGTAAAGGAACAACGAGTAACTTCGTTTATATCCTCGGATTCGGCATGGACTATGACATCAACAAAAATTTTCAGATAGGTTTAGGTTATCGGTATGACGTTTTAGGAAAAGCACATAGTGGCAATGGGGTTTCCACTTTTGCGAATGTCAATTTAAAAGGCCGATCCACTCTAAATACTTTACTACTTAACCTGCGATATTACTTTGCTTAGCCATTTTTTAATTTTTAATAAGGATGTTATATGAAAAAGAAAACTCAATCTTTTGCCGTTGACCCCATAGGCTGGAGCCTTCTAGACCCTTTTCCCGATACAGTGACGGTAGGGACAGACTATGAACAAGTTTATCAGCTCATCAGTAACTTACCTGCTACTATGCCGGCTCCTTTAACGGTTACCTACACAGGAGGAAGTGATTTTACCGTTGAGGATCAATGCTCCGGCCTTTTTCTCGCGCCGGGCCAAACCTGTAATGTTACCGTTCGTTTTACTCCATCCAGTGCGGGCGTACAGCAATTTCAACTGACATTACATTACTTTAATGATGTCGTGCCGCTACCCGTACAAACTATGACAGCAGAAGGGAGTACGACTTTAATTGTAGGCAGTGTCACTCAAGCATTACCCGCAACAACTGTCGTTGAATCTATCTATCCGGTCATTTTCACCTTTCAAAATGTGAGCGGAAATGCCGCAACCAATCTTAATCTACAACGCAATTATCCCACTGACTTTACTGAAGAAAGTAACACTTGTTCAACGACTTTAGCTGCTGGAGCAAGTTGTACCGTTCAAGGAAGTTTGATTCCTTCTGCCCCGGGCAATTATGAAGTGGCCGCAGATTTATATTATGCCGAGAGTGTAACGCCCGCCTCGGTATCAACCAGTACCGACGCCATCACGATTATTGTTACCGGTGCAGTCACCACACCTTTGCCCGATCCAACTGTGGTCGGTGAAAGCTTTCCGGTCGTATTTACCTATACCAATAACAGTGATTTTCCCGCTACGAGTGTCAATATCACTACGAACTATCCGCCAGGATTTACTCAGCAATCCGATAATTGCACCGGCACGCTCAATGCCCACTCCAGCTGTACCATCCAAGGAACCTTTATACCCGCCACGGCTGGTGATTTTACCGTGGCTGTTTCATTGGCTTATGCTGAAAGCAATAATCCTGTGCCACTCTCCACGATGACAACGGCGGATGTCGGCGCCTTAGGTATTGTTGGGGATGTCACCACGCCTTTACCCGCAACAACTTCCATCAACGTCAGTTATCCCGTGGTATTTACCTATACCAATGAAGGGTCCGTCACTGCAACAGGCCTCAACATAACGCCTAACTATCCGCCGGAATTTACTCAACAGTCCAACACCTGTTCCGGTAGCTTAGCCATCGGGGCAACATGTACGATAGAAGGAACGTTACTTCCTACCAGTGCTGGCAACTACACGGTCGATGTTTCCTTAACCTATGACCAGAGTGTAAATCCTGTTCCATTATCAACGAGTACCTCTGCGATTGTGGTAAATATTACAGGTGATGTCAGCACACCTTTACCCGCTACCACGGCTCTTAACACCAGTTATCCGGTGATATTTAGTTATACTAACAACAGCTCAATAACAGCAACTGATTTGGTATTGACGCCGAACTACCCTACTGGATTTACTGAGGAGGAAAATAGCTGTTCATCTGGAACACTTGCCGCAGGCCAAACCTGTAGCATTGAAGGAAGTTTTATACCTGCTAGCTCAGGTACACATACCGTTGCCACTTCTTTGACTTATGCAGGCGGCCCCGCTGCGATTCCACTTTCGACCAGTACCTCCACCATTGAGTTTGTTCTGACGGGCGATGTAACGACACCTTTACCAGGGGCGCTGGAATTAGGTAATGAGTATCCCGTGGTATTTACTTACACCAATGATAGTCCATTTGATGCGACTAACTTGGTCTTTACGCCGAATTATCCAGTCGACTTTATGCAAGATACGAATACTTGCACAAGTACCTTAGCCAGTAATGCCTCTTGTGCCGTTTCAGGAACGCTGATCCCCAGCAGCAACACACCTCCTGGACCTGTGACTGTAGAACTCGATTTAACTTATTCTGAAGGTTCACCTATCGTGTTAACAACCAGCTCAGAACTAGAAAGTACTGTTATTATCACGGGTACCGTTGTTCAAGCATTACCAACTACGGAAACGGCATCCGCTACGCCACTACCTGTCGTCTTTCAATATACGAATAACGGCAATGCGCCCGCTACCGGATTAAATCTAACAACCAATTATCCGCCTGAATTTATTCAAGATTCCGATACCTGCATAGGAACACTAGCAGTAGGAGCAAATTGTCAGATATCTGGAAATTTGGATATTAGTATTCCCGGTAATTATTCAGTCAGTGTGACCTTAGATACCACCGAAACCTCACCTGTAACACTGACAACGCAAACCACGATAATAACCGCAGAAGTCATGGGATCAGTAGAGCAAGCTTTACCCAACAGTACCGTGATTGGGACTGGATATCCTGTTACTTTCTTATTCATCAATGAAAGCGCACTGGATGCAACTGCAGTTAATATAGTTACTAACTACCCTCCTGATTTTCAACAAACTTCAGATACCTGCGGAACAACATTAGCAGCCGGTGCCAGCTGTAAAGTACAAGGAATACTCACGCCCACAAGTGAGGGAGCACAAACGATCGAAATAACCTTTCAATACGCTGAAGGTAGTGATATTACTTTATCCACATCCACTACCGTGGGTACACTGGTATTACAAGGTATTGTGCAACAAGGTTTTCCAGATGTAACAACGCCCGGCATAACTTACTCATTAATATTTAACTATACTAATTCCGATGCTGCAGATGCCACGGGTTTGAATCTCAGTAGCACAGTACCTCCCGATTTGGACATTACCTCCAACACCTGCACGGGAACGCTCGCTGCGAATAGCAGTTGTACCATACAAGCAAGTTTTACCCCCCCAACTGCGGGCAGTTATACCGCAGGCGTGACCTTATCCTATGACCAAGGTGCACCCATTCCTTTAAACACCTATACTGTAGCTGCCGAAGCCGCTAATACCTTACTAATTGCTGTAGGCGATACGGGTTTTTGTCGAACCTCACCGAATTGGTCTACTTGGACGAATCGAGATGAAGGAACCAATGTAACTCAAACGGGTATAACATTTAGTCCACAATTACAACTTTTTGCTATAGTAGGCATCCAAAATGGAACAACTGGAATTGTACGAACTACAAGTGATGGGGTCGCTTATACTAACCGCACCTGGGCACCAGCCTTTTTACCACAAAATGTAACCTGGAACTCTGATCTTTCCCAATTTTTAGCCGTTGGTGCCAATGGAGGGATAGCCACCAGTGCAGATGGCATCAACTATACTACTCAAACATCGGGAGTTAGTATTACTTTACGAGGTGCAATTTGGAATTCACAGTTACGCCAATATGTCGTCGTAGGGGGGGGCGGGGTTATTTTAACCAGTCCCAATGGTATCGATTGGCAGCGACAAACGAGCGGAACAACCGATACTTTATATGCGGTTACCTGGAGCCCACAACTAGGAATTTATGTGGTAGCTACGGGTAATTTTGAGAGTGCAATACTGAATAGCAATGATGGTATTACTTGGACTATTCCAGGCACACTTTTATTCAGTGCGCCAAGAAGTGTTACATGGTCGGCACCCGTTGGCAGATTCCTTCTAGTAGGAACAAATGGTTTTACGGCTGTTAGCAGTAATGGTGTTACGAATTGGACTAATGAACAAGTTTTAATAGGAAGTAGTATTAATGACGTCATTTGGTATAATCGTCAAAGCCGATATTATGCCGTAGGTAATAGCACATGGGTTTACTATAGTACAACAGGTTTAGAAGACATGCGTTCTAAAATACTTACTGGATCTTCTAATATTTTAGCTATAGCTGGAGGAGCTGTTTCTTAAACAACAATTTTTGTATTGCTGAGTGTGGATATTAAGGTCATGTTAGGATGCTAATATGACCTTTTTTTATCAAATCAACCCTCATCAAAGCCTTCACACTAAATATTTCCGCTTTTCTTAGTGTTTATCCATTATTTATTGGTCAATAAAGCAGCAATTTTTACTTGCTTGCCTCGCAAATTCAGCAAAGTGAATTACACTATAATTGAGTAGTAAATCATTTGACCATTCCAGTCGTGGCGAGTCTTATCGAAAAATTACATTTTATACTCATACTAACTAAAAGGATAAACGCGTATGAAACTGAAAATACTATTTTTTTTCTTCCTTAGCTGTGCTTTATTAGGTTTTAGTACTTCTCCTTTTTCTGGCCAAGTTAAAACACCTGCTTCCCCAGAAGATAAACTTTCTCAAGATGTATTACGTTTTAATCGCGAGTTAGAAATTATCAAAAACGAGTATGTCAAAAAAACTTCCGAACATGAGCTGTTACAAAATGCTATGCAAGGCATGGCGAGCGGTCTGGATCCGCATTCAAGTTTTTTAGATGCTGACGATTTAAAAGATTTACAAACGGCTACCACCGGCGAATTCAGTGGCTTAGGACTTGAAGTAGGCATGGAAGAAGGTTTGTTACGTGTGGTAACCCCGATTGATGATGGACCTGCACAAAAAGCGGGCATTAAACCAGGAGATTGGATAGTACGCATTAATAATACGCCAATACAAGGCTTAAGTTTACGCGAAGCAGTCAGAAAAATGCGTGGCGAAAAAGGCAGCTCCATACAATTGACTTTAGTGAGACAAGGTCAACATAAACCACTCTTAGTTAATTTAAAACGCAACGTTATCCGTATACAAAGCATAAAAGGGCACCTGTTAGAACCTGATTATGCTTATATCCGCATTAATAGTTTTCAATCCAGCACACGTCATGATTTAGATCAAATGATCACAAAATTACAACACCAACAAAAAACACCGATTAAAGGGTTAATACTGGATTTAAGAAACAATCCCGGAGGATTATTAACCTCAGCTACAGACGTCACCAATGCTTTTCTGGATACTAAGAAAATGCTTTACAAGCAAGTGATTGTTTTTACACAAGGCCAATCATCCGAAGCGAACATGAAAATTACTGCCAAACCGAATAATCAAATTTATGCAGGCACATTAGTCGTTTTGATTAATCAGGGTAGTGCATCCGGTGCTGAAATTGTTGCCGGGGCATTACAAGATAACAAACGCGCCATTATTTTAGGGACAAAAAGTTTTGGAAAAGGCTCGGTGCAAACAGTTATTCCGTTAGATGAAACAACCGCACTGAAATTAACCACTGCATTGTATTATACGCCTTCGGGTCGTTCTATCCAAGCCTCCGGCATCACGCCTGATATTAAATTGGATGAATTGAAGATAAATTCCTTAAGCGAAAATCCAGCTGAACCTATCTATCTCCATGAATCGGAGTTAAAAGGACATTTAAAAAATGGTAATAATAGTAAAAAAACTATTTTTTCATCCGCAACAAATGACAACAATGATTTAGTAAAAAATGATTATCAGTTATTTGTAGCATTAAATTTATTAAAAAGCATAGTAGTCTTGCAAAATAGCAAAAATTCAGTATAAATCTAACTTTTTAAGATTGCCTCCCATACCCTTGATAGTCCCTCCGCCTTTGGGGGGTAACAACAACGAAGCCACATTCACATCCTGTAAATTTTGCTGCATATAAAGTTTCCTTAAGTTAATCCCTTAACTTGAGCCATCATTAATTACGAATCGTGTAACGAATATGCAGAATAATATCGTTGAGGCTCTTTAACAGCTCGGCTTGCTTATCCAAGGCATTTGGAAAGCTTAAACTCAAACCGCTCCTATCATCTACCGGAATACCTTCAAAGGGCAGATATTTAGCATCATTGAAATCTAACACAAATTGACCACTATCATTGATGCCATGTGAAACCGCCAGTGCTTTACAACCACGCGGCATCTCCATGCTACCCCCGTAACTCAGCACCGCCTGCACATCCTGATAAGGGCCCACCAGCGCAGGTAAGGTAACGCTGATTTGTTTGATACGGCGTACCGTACCCAAACCCACCGGGTAATCATCTTGGATTTTCAAATCCGCTAACTGCACGGAGGCAAATAACTGCTCTTCCCTGAGACTCAAACCATTACTCTCAGTTCCGGCACTACCCGATCCCGCTTCCAGTAAAGCCTGAACCTGGTCACTGAAAATGAATTTATCCGCTTCACCCAAACCCGCGTAAACCTCCGCTAAAGACACCGTACGTATCACTTCCAAGGCCCGATCATCCTTTTCCAGATACGATTTTTCCATTTGTACCAGATTCAACATCAACGTCTCACCGGCCAACAGACCGGCATACGTCCCTTGCCAGGCACCGGGTTTAATAAAGCTTGCAGCCGTGTCATTCAGTTCATACCGATACGCTTGTTCAGCCATCAAACACCGGGAAACCGTCAGATCATAAAATTGATAGTAAATAGCCGCCAGCCGCCCACGCAACCAGTTATACAATGCCCTGTTAGTGAACTTGCTCTGCAAGATAGCCAGCTGCGCCTGGGTTTGCGCCTGCTGAGTTTCCAGATACACTTTCTGCAATTGTGCTGCTTCACGCCGAATCGCCAGCCCCCCCAACTGCGCATCCAGCTGTTTGATTTCAAACTCAGCATTAGTGCGCTGAGTTTCCCAGTCCTCACGGCGGCGGCGATAGACTTCGGACTGGCTGATCTTATCCGCCGCTATCTGCGTCGCGGATGCTGCTATCTCAACGCCAATACCCATTGCATTGAACAGTGCTCCAAAGCGCGTACCGCCCACCGCAAGACCATAAATGTTCGGAACTAAATCAGCGGCAGCCGCTGCCATATGCAAGGTCTCGCCACTGGTGCGAATCACTGATGAGGACAGATAGAGATCCATGGCTTGTTTTTCACCGCGGTTAACATTTTCATCATACAGTTCTTTGAAGCTGTTAAAGCGGGACTGTGCACTATTGAGTCCCTCTTGTAGCACCGCTTTATCGGCATCTATTTCGCTAATCGTCTGCTCCTGCAGCTGGATACTCTGTAGAGCCAGTTCACTGGCCTGGGTTTGGAGTAACTCGGTCATTGCCTCCGCATCCTGACGCTCGGTAATATTCAGCAGCGTATTGCCAAACTGGGTCAGCTGCGCCACCGCTGCCTTGGCATTCTCGAAGATAATCGCAAAGCGGTACATCGGCATCACCGCCAACGGCAAATTTGCTCCGCCTTGGGATGCACTCACCGCCGCACTCAATAGCGCGGACGGATTGGCCGGTGCCGCAAAGATAGGCAATGAGAGCGGCTGGCCATCGATCGATAGATTATGGCGCAAATTATACAAACGTTGGGCCAGCGTCTGCCAATAGCTCTGTAGCTTCTCATTCAACTGCGGCAGAAACAAGGCGGTTAATGAATTGGCGGTACGCGGTTCGGACAGTTCCACTTGCTGATACAGTTGAAGTAATGCCCACTGATACGTATTCTGCGTCGTCAGACTCGCTGCCTCATCCAAACGTGGTTCAGACCAGTTAACATCCTGAGAAATATAAGTCTCATCACCTAACAAGGTTAATGCCTGCATATACCACATCTTGGCTTCATTCAGCGTATCGCGCTCCAGTTGGCGATAAGCTGCATCGCCACGCGCAATCAGTAGATCCAGTGCCCGCATAAAAGTCGCCACTTTATAATGCATTGGATCATTCTGCGCCACCGCATCCGGATCCACCGAATCCAAGGGATTAGCATTCCAAGAGGTGCTTTCCTCTAGCGGTCGCACGTTCCAGTAATAATCTTGCCATCTACCCTGAACTAAATACCCCGCCGGATTCCAGATATACCGCAACCAACGCGTCGCCTCAGCAAAGTTCTGCTCCTGCAATAAACGCTGAAACACCAGCATCGGCGTGTAATAGAACATCTCCCAGAAGTACAGTGCATTCGCACCACTAAAATCCATTGGTTCTTCGTAGTCGCCCAACAATGCCACATCCGCCGCTGGATCATCGCTTGCTGCTGTATAGCCAGCCAATGTAAGATGATTATCAGCTGCTGTAGTCTGCAGTGTACCTATCAACTTCTGATCCTTGTCACAATTCAAATACACGCTAAGATCAGAAGCTATACTGGAAGGAAAATCGATGATATTATAAAAAGGTGATTTTGTACTGGATAGTGGTATAAACAAAATAACATTCTGTATAGAATCGGTTAAAAAACCCTGCCAAAAATCATAATATTCTTCCCCCGACTGTCCGCTCCAAAGAACAATCCTAACTTGACGAGAATCACCGTGTACATCTGCATCATATGGCGGAAGCATAACGCGTATATAACCACCATCCCCCATCACCGGTTCAGGCAGCTTCTGCGTATCCAGTGTTAATATCGTATCGATACCCAGATTGGCTCGCTCAATTAATTGCGTAGCAAACAAAGTATTAAGACGCGTCCGATACGGACCAATTTGTATGTATTGCGCCCTATTCTCATCTATATTTAAAGTAACGGCAGCACCACTTTCATTCTTGGTTATCCTTATAGTAAGTTTGTTTTTTGCAACTTTTTGATAGGCTCCAGGGTAATCTTTCACCCAGAAAAAGCATACTATATCCAAAAAGGGGTTTGCATCTGCCCAGCTCGTAGATAGATTTATACTAAGTTTATCGAAATTATATTTCATTTGAGTTCCAAAGCTCGGTATGTTGCCACAAGCATTGTCAGCACTCACAGATAGCTTAGCTTCACTTGGAGCACTCACCTCAAAAATCACTTCATTGGAAGGAGGACGAGAAAATTCTATTTGCTCACTTGGATCGTCGATCCAAATATTAAACAGCGGATCTGAAGGAGAGTTAACAAATAATACAACGCCCCGTATTGTAGCAATGAAAGCAGCGGTTAAATAAGGAAAATCGGCAGCATATATTATTCTGCCATTGTTGAACGGTGACAGAATAGTTAATTTTTTTGTGGAATTTGCAGAAGTTGTACCATAGTAACAATACATACCCTTCGCATATTGATTCTCGATTTCCAACCCCCCAGTTTCAACAAGCACATAAAAATAATAATTCCTCAGTCCTGTTTCGCTTATAGTTCCTCCTAAAATGAGTCGAGCACTTTTTGCATAGGGCCCTTCCACACGCTGCTCTTTGAAGAATACGTAAAAATCATAAAAGCGAGGAATCGCATTCAATAGTAGCGAGTCTTGCTCTGTTAAATTAAGGTTATATTTTATTTCAAAACTAGGATTTAGAAATATATCCACCCCTCCTTCGCTTGTAGCTCGATAACTAAAATTCTCTATAGTAGAGCGCAAAGTAAATACATCGTTTGTCTCCTCTTCGATACTAGTATCATCAACACTTTTTATTTCACTAATAGCATAAGGAATTTTATGAAAATTAATCGTATCAAGTTGATTAAGCATCGGTAAAATAAATCTTTTTATGTCTGTAGGTTTAATGATGCGAATCGTCATATCGGAGAAGAGATAAAAGCCACTGGCTTCCACATCTGCATTCTCATAGGAATTTTGTTTTTTATAAAAATAGATAATTAAGGTGTTTTCCGAGTCATATTCAGCACAAAGCAAACCGGTTGAATTATCAAGCATTGTTGTGGCACTGATCTCTTGCACATAATCTGTCACATCAAAAGTAAACGGCTCGGCCCAACTGCCATCGTAACGAAGATGCGAGAGTTTAAAATGATAGTAAACGATATCAGTGCTCGCATCCTCACTTTTACGCAGCTCTTGTTCAATCCAAACTACATACAATCTTGATTTATACAGTACTGGCCGAATAAAACCCTGATACGGCACCATCGCACACACAATCTTAGTCCATTCGCCCCATGCATTCGCCGCAAACTTTCCTTCATGGCCTTTGCTATGATCTAATTTACGCCAGTAATATTGCTTGGGTTCGGTTTGGCTATAACCGATGAAGTAGGTAAAACCCTCATCAATATCTACATGGTCATGATAACCACTGGTCACATTCAGATTCGCGACATCTTCAAAAGCCGCTAGATAATTCCTAAACCCTTCCTCCACCGTATCCGTACTCAGTTGGCTTTGTGAGATCTGCTGTAACAAGTTATCCAGCATCTTTGTCTGACCTATGCGCAGTGTCGGATCCACATAGTTTTCTGGATAATAGACCAGCAAAGACACTCCTGCCCAGGTGCTGTAACGCTTGTTATAGATTTCCCAGTCAGTAAAAAACTGATAGGTTTTGACTATTTCTGAAGCACCTGCTTCGACACCACTCAAAGCCCGATTAACATACAGCTGAATACTCGCTATTGCCTCAGCGAGACGCGTGGTCTTAACCTGGGCAGAAACCTGATTATCAATTAGCAAATAGCTGTATAGCTCATCCCGACTGGTAACCAGGCTAGGTGCCGCAGTCTTAATATAATACGCACTGAGTGCAGCACTGGTGGACTCATCCAAGGAGGCTTGTAAATCAGCCGTTTGTTGGCTGTTCAGTCCAGACTGGAGCAGCGTACTGATGGCGCGCCAGTCGCTGAAGCTTGGCGCCGCTTCATTAGATTGAGCAATATATTTCATCTTAATAAGGGACGCCATACCATCTGGAGTAATCCCTAGTGTCGCCGCTGCATGCAACCACTGCAGTGTCACATCCACAGTCTTCCAATCACTAAAGACAGTGGCGCTGGCATTCACTTGGTGTAGCGCTTGGGCAACTTCCTGAGCATCCTCTCCCAAAGCGCTCGCTAATTGCTCTACCGTCAGCGTTCCTAGGCCTAAGGCCGTTAAAACTTCGGTGGCATGGCTTCCGCAGCTCATAAGCCACGTATGGAAATGCGTTAATGCCTGCAAGGTAGTTAGGTCCTGCAGCAATAGGCTAACTCCTTCCTGAAAACGTTCCGGCGTGACCAGCAACGATAGCTCGCTGGCACTCAGACCCGTATGACGCACGATCAAGGATAATTGTCCCAGTACCTGACAGAAAGCCACCCCATCCTCATCCGCTGCGGGCGTTTCCTGTCTCACCCACTGCATAAAATCATCAAAGCTCAGACCCCGCGGCTTAAGTTGATTGATCCACATTAAGATCGCCAACGCTGTTTCAGCACTATCTAGTTGCGTGGCTGCCGCGATAAACGGCGCAGCCGCACTAATAAGCGCCTCACCTGAAAGTGATGCCTCGGACACGCCGTTGCGCAGCGCCATGATAAGATTCTCAATATCCGGTGTCAGCATCGTACTGTAGCGATCGGTTAGCATCAAATAAACACCGCTGACGCTCCATTGCTGCGTGGCTAACCACTCGGTACACGAATACAAAAAATCAACTAACATTGACCATTCTGCACCGGAAAAATCTGCAAGATTTTGCTCAGCATACAAGGATATTGACAACAACAGCGATAACTCATGCACGGTCAAGTGATGCAACTCGGCCAACAGACGCATCCGATACAGCACCGACAAATTTTTTACTGAACAGCTGAATTCAAGATCTTTACCACCGCAAGCCAGTTTCCACAATGTATATAATTCAGTCTCATTGACCTGAAATGCCCGTTTTAATACGCCCAAGCGGAAATAATCCTCAGATGCCCCCGGGCTTAAATTGAGCTTAGTATTATCGGCTGAAAACTCCTGGTTATCTAAATAAGGGGTATTAAACAGCTGCGTAAACTGACTCGCTTGCTGTCCCACACTGTGCTGACTGATGTCAGCACAGCTCAATACCAAGGCATCACTCACACTAATGGCATAGTGCTGCATATAATGTTTCACATAAAACAGCTGATCCAGCACTGCACTATCAATGATGAAATCCTTTTGATGCACACTTTGCATAATCTGCTCAATATCAGCACAATCAATACCCGTCGCTTTATACAAACGGATTAGCTTGTTAAGCGTCAGCAAAACCACATCGGTTTTATCGGTAGGCACCCATGTACTGATCTGTGAACTCAATTCATCATAAGTCAGATCATAATAATGAGCCAGATTCGAGTAACGGAAAAACACTTCTACATTAATCTCACCGAAATTCTCCTTAATCAATTCGGCCGCATTTTCTTCTGTAATCTCTTCGACCAGAATTTGATACAGCTCAGGCGAAATGTCCGCATAAATGGCTAATAACGAAGCCGGATCCATTAACTTCGCCACATCAGGATTCTGTGTAAACGCAGAAAAATCTTTATCTTGCAACAAAATCGCATGTTGAGCTGCTTCATACGGCAAATGAAAGGGCGTTATGCCAGTCTGCCGATAAGTAGACAGCAGTTCCATAATCCCCGCATAATCTTTTTCTTCCAAAGTCTGAAGGTTATTCAGCAGCAACTCATTCGACAAGCTGAGTGTGGAAATTTCATCATCCATATTTGACTGCGTCAGCGTCAGCTCAGCCAGATCCGAACGACGGCGGGCCAAATGATATAATGAACTCTCAAAATGTAGGTCTTTCGATTCACGATACAGTTCAGTCAGATACGCCGCGGGCGAAAACATCGATGCCACTGAGCCCGGGTTCACAAAACGACTGGCCCGCCCACCAAACCATTCGTCATAATTGCGGGTTTGGGCCAGCTGCGTAATCCCAAGATGTGCAATACGCACCAGTTGCGGATTAGCGTGCGCCAATAACCGAGACTCCAGTATCGTATTGTCTTTTCTTCCCTGTTGGGCAGACTCATACAGATTACGCATCTCCTCTCTGGAAAGACTATTTTTTGTTTGTTGTTCCAGCTCGGCAAATGAAAGCGGCATGAAGTAATCAAGACTCTTTATTTTCCTTTTTGATTTTTTTGCTAATTTCTTCAGAATAGACTCGACTGTATATGTAAAACCCTTTTCCATATATCAAATTCCATTTAGTACCATAATAGGTTCTGATGCCTGACCGTTAGCTACTGCATATCCATGAATAATCTCACTCAGGAATAATAGTACTAATATCATAAAAAAAAAAGAAATAACTGTATTTTCAATCGGCACGTACAGTTAATGAACAAGACCTTAATTATTTCGTTAGTTTGCCTGGCTAATTTTGTCAGAATTGATTCGACTGGATACGTAAAATCCTTTTCCATACATCAAATTACATTTTACATTAAACTATACCTATCAAATAACATAATATGTGTTGTATGACTAAGAAAAATTTTTCATTTATGCAACGATGTGATAATAAAAAAAATTTAACGTTGGAATAGATTAAATTAAAAAAATAATCTTGCTATTTCCCTAAAAATATTTAATCTCAAATAGATATGTTTGCATATTTTTTATTTTTCACCTATAATTTTTTAGTGTGATAAGCGCCGATTTGAGCTACAGCTTGCTGGCGCTATATTAAGTTTAGCTAAAGCGTCATGAAAACCACTGCAGCTTTAGCCAGGTGGTTTTTTTTCGCTACTTATTTTTAGTCGGAAGACCAACTAAGAGTGAATTGTCATGGATGATTATTGTTGTTACTTTAAAGATTTCGTATCTATTCAGCACTCCTCGCAAGTCCTGCTTTTATTCTATTTATTTTTGTCGCCTATGTAGCCTGTTTTAATGCATTAGAGTTTGCATCTCTACATTACAACAGGCTTTTAATAAAATAATTTTCGGTTTTCGTTCGTGTTATTTAAAAAAAGATTTTTTTAAATTTTTTTAGGGAAAAATGTTATGTCTATTCGTTTGAATCAATCACATGTGCTTGGCCTACCGCGAATTGGTGCTAATCGAGAAATGAAAAAAGCAGTTGAAAGCTATTGGCGCAAAGAATTATCACTCGCAAAATTACAACAGATAGGACAGCGCATTGAAGACACCAATTGGCAAATGCAAGCTGATGCCAGGCTTGATTTTATTACTGTTGGTGATTTTTCTTGGTATGACCATGTATTAGATCACAGCGCTCTATTAGGCGTTATTCCAGAACGTTTTAAAATTGAAAATAAAAAAATTGATCTCAATACAATATTTTGTATGGCGCGTGGTCAAGCGCCGGATGTACAGGAAACTACTGCCTGTGAAATGACAAAATGGTTTAATACCAATTATCACTATATCGTTCCTGAATTTAATTCAAAGCAAAATTTTCAATTAAGCACAGATTATTTATTAAGCGCTATCGATCGCGCACTCGCGAAAGCTTACCGAGTAAAACCCGTTTTACTCGGTCCATTAAGTTATCTTTGGTTAGGGAAAACTAAACACACTGAATTCGATAAACTAAGTTTATTAGAAAATTTATTGCCCGTTTATAATCAAATTTTTGCAGAATTTAACGCTAGAAAAATTGAATGGTTCCAACTTGATGAACCTATTTTAGTATTAGATTTACCTCCCGCTTGGCAACAAGCCTATCTTAAAAGTTACCAACAATTAAATTTTAATAATATAAACTGTTTATTAGCCACTTATTTTGGCGCCATCAGCGATAAATTAGCGACTATCAAACAGTTACCGATTGATGGCTTACATATCGATTGTTGCGCTGCCCCTGAACAATTAGCGAGTTGTCTAGAGCATTTTCCCAAAGATAAAATTCTATCGTTAGGTTTTATCAATGGTCGTAATATTTGGCGCGCCGATTTAAATAAAATATTAACGACATTACGCCCTGTCCGCGAAGTTTATGGTGATAAATTATGGCTTAGCAGTAGTTGTTCATTACTTCACACTCCGGTCGATTTAGATAATGAAACTAAATTAGATCCAGAAATAAAAACTTGGCTAGCTTTTGCTAAACAAAAATTAACAGAAATTTCATTATTATCGCGCGCCTTGAATTCTAATGAATCAACAATTAAGAATTTATTAGATGAAAATCAAGTCGCTTTGCAAACACGTAAAACTTCATCCCGTATCCATAATAAAGTAGTACAAAATCGTATTCAATCAATCACCCATGATTTTGCTAAACGCAATACCGATTATAATTCACGTGCCAAACAACAAAAATCATCGTTACAATTGCCGCTATTACCCACCACCACTATCGGCTCTTTCCCACAAACCGCTGATATCAGAAAAATTCGTCAAGAATATAAATCCGGAAAAATTACGCACGAGATTTATCAACAAAAAATAAAACAACACATTGCCGATGTGATACTCCAACAAGAAACGTTAGATTTAGATGTCTTAGTCCACGGTGAAGCCGAACGTAATGATATGGTTGAGTATTTTGGCGAACTGTTAAATGGTTTTGCCTTTACTAAAAATGGCTGGGTACAAAGTTATGGATCACGGTGTGTTAAACCACCTATTATTTATGGGGATGTTAGCCGCCCTGAGGCAATGACCGTAGAATGGTCTGCATATAGCCAAAGCTTAAGCAAACGTCCCGTCAAAGGCATGTTAACCGGTCCTGTGACAATACTAGCATGGTCTTTTGTCCGCGATGATCAAGCGCATCAAGCCACTGCCTTACAAATTGCTTTAGCATTACGTGATGAAGTGCTTGATCTAGAAAAAGCCGGCATTAATATTATTCAAATTGATGAACCTGCTTTTCGCGAAACCTTGCCCTTACGTCGAGATGATTGGCAAAAATATTTAGATTGGGCGGTGTTTTCATTCCGTATTGCTTCCTGTGCCGTCAAAGATAGCACACAGATTCATACGCACATGTGTTATTCCGAGTTTAATGATGTGATAGCAGCCATTGCTGCACTCGATGCGGATGTCATCACACTGGAAAGTTCGCGTTCAAAAATGGAACTATTACAAGCGTTTGAAAATTTTTCCTATCCGAATGAAATCGGGCCGGGTATCTATGACATCCATTCACCGCGTATACCTTCACAAGAGGAAATGATCAAACAACTACAACACGCATTACGTTACATTCCTATTGAACGTCTATGGGTAAATCCAGATTGTGGCTTAAAAACCCGTAATTGGCCTGAAGTCACCGCCGCATTACGCAATATGGTAAACGCTGCCAAATTACTCCGTGAAGATACTTCTCTTGTTGTTCCAGTCTTAGTTAGGAAGGAGTCTTCACATGACATTTTGTCAAAAATTTAATTTTAGTTTTGAGGTTTTCCCTCCTAAAACAAAAAAAGGCTTAGATGATCTGAATCAAGCACGACAGGAATTATGCCAACTTAGACCTAAATATTTTTCTGTGACGTTTGGCGCAGGTGGATCACTGCAACAAAAATCATTGGATGTGGTGCGACAATTCATCGCTCATGGAATTGCCGCAACACCCCATATTTCCTGTGTCAATATGACGAGTCAGCGCTTAGAAGCGTTACTAAGTGAGTATAAGCAATTAGGTATTAAGCAATTATTGGTAATTCAAGGTGATTTACCTAGTGATGCTCCACCGATAGAAATTGAGTTTAATTATGCGACTGAATTAATTACCGCCATCCGCAAAATGACGGGTAATTATTTTCACATTATTGTTGCCGCCTATCCTGAATTTCATCCACGCGCCATTAGTCCGGCGATGGACATTGAAAATTTTAAACGAAAAATTGAAGCCGGCGCTAATAGCGCCATTACCCAATTTTTTTTTAATAGTGATGCTTATTTTCGTTTCATAGAAGCCTGCGATAAATCTTCTATCCGTATTCCGATCATTCCCGGTATTACACCAATTATGAATTATCAAAAACTCATACAATTTTCTACTGCTTGCGGCGCGGAAATTCCTTTATGGTTACATAAACATCTTAAAACTTATAGCGATGACCTTATTTCCTTACAAGAAATTGGCATTGAATTTGTCAGCAAACTTTGCCGTAGTTTATTGCAAAACGGCGTCAAAGAATTTCATTTTTATACCTTAAATCGCGCCGAACCGACACAGAGTATTATTCAAAATCTCATTTAAACTACTTGCTAATTAAAAACGTTAGGCTATTATTTACCTATTCTAAATGTAAATAATGTTCCTATGAAAAAAGTAGAGATTAAGCTTGAAAAAATAATAAAATCAATTTCACATGATACCTTTTCTAGTGACGAAGCATTATTTAATGACTATAAAAAACTAAAAGAGCTATTAAACTCTCCTACTTCATCAAAACATCTAGTTGAAATTATTAGGCAATTAAAAGCTAATCTTTTTTATCGACAATTTAAGCTGGATGCTGATCCTTTGTTTTTAAAAACACTCATAAACAAAGTAACTGATTTTAAAATAATTGAGAAATTGTTAAAACGTTCAGACATACATTATTCCCAACAAGAAGAAATATCTTTAGAGCAACGCATTAATATTCTTTCTTCACTCTTTTTTTTGGAACAGGAATTACGAGAATTACAAGAAGATCAAGATACAAAATACTGCTCCGATCTAGAGGAAAATTTTTTTGAGGTTTACTTGAAGGATATGCAAAAATTAAAAACAATTTTTTCGTCTGAATCTACTTCTTTAATGGATATCAAATGGTTTTTTGAATCTGATCTTTTTGAGTTCATGTTAGGTATCTCCAGTCACTCTGATATAGAACCCGTTGATGTCTATAACGCTTTGTTAGAAAACACAGAAATTAAAACCGAAAAAGAGTTTAGTCAACATAAAAAATTATTAGGACGAATTAAAGATGATAAATTTGAGTATCAAGAATTTTATGCAGCGTTAAGAAATTCCCCGGCTATTTCAAAATCTATTGCGTTCCATATCAATCTTTCTGAAAAGTTTTCGACCTTAAAAATGCTTTCACCAATCGCTAGAAAAGCATTTGTTAATAATTTAATAAAACATGAGGATCACTTTACCTTAATTAAATTTAAACGTTAATGTTTTATTTATCCAAAAAATTGTTGATGTATTTATTTTTTGATAAACTTAAGATTCAAAAAAGGCTAGGATCAATTTTTTTATAAAGGTATACCTAAGAGAAATTTTATCAAATGCAAACAATCAAAAACTCTGCTAAGCAACCAGTGTCTTTTTATTCTGAAATATTGCTAGATACTACACGGCTAAAAAAGTGTGATAAAGCACTTATAGAAAAAGCGCTACAATTAATTAAAAACTTAGCTGCAGTCGATCCAGAAAAAGCCAAAATGATAAATAATGCGCTTAAAGATTATGCCAATAGCTTCAATAAAACTATATTTCAGCGAACTATGGATATTATTAAGCTGTTATTTTTATCTTTATTAGGGGCTCTTGTAGTGAGCATGGCAATCATGTGTTTATCACTCGCCCTATTGTTTTTTATTCCGTTATTAGCATTCGCACCCATACAGGGGCTGGCATGTATAGGAATCGCAATTGCAGGACTTGCCCTACTTAACATTGGCTTATTCACATTGAAAACAGCAATGACACTAGCCGAAAAAATTATTGACCCAAAGAGGGCCTTAAAAGAAATTACTGCTGAATTAAACCCTTACTATGAAGAAGTTAAAAAGGAATTTGACCTTAAACAAGATAAAAAGGTTGTTTTAGAAGAGAGCAACGCTATAGAAAATAAACCCCAACCTATTTCTTCTATTTTTTTTAGATCCTCACCTCATAGAGATGATGCCAGCAATGAAGAGGATAAGCACGCTACACATCTCAATAATATGATTTTAGCCACTCAGCTAAGAAAGTAGAAAATCCCCTGATATTTTAATTGCTATTTGATTCCTTAAATTGTTCATGTGTTAGGAACTACTTAGCACTTGTACAAAAAAGATCTAGACACATTATCAGGTAGATTTTTTTAAAAATTTTCTATTTAATAGTTTCTTAATGTTCTTTTGCTAACATTCCTGAGAATGGAGTAATTAAATAAAAAAGAGAGTATTATGCCCAAAGTTAATAAAAAATCTTTTCCAATACCCAATAAAATGGAATTAATAGTCGCAGTTATGAGCAACAGGATCGAAGAAACAGAAGAACTTTTAAAAACAGGCGCTAATCCAAATCAAATAGTTCGTTCTTCTATAGGAAGTTCTTCATTTGGCAGCTCGAGCTGGTTATTTTGAAATAGTAACTCTTCTTTTAAAATATGGTGCTGATGTTAATAAAACCAATGAAATTGGTTTTACTGCATTATTATGCGGCTAACAATAACTATTTAACCATAGCACAGCTTCTTTTAAAGAATGCTGCCTCCAAGTTTATAAAGGATAATGCGGGTAAAATACCGGGACAATGGATTAGAAATAAAGATTCAAAGCTAAGTAGTCTTTTACCGAAGCAAAATTTTTTTCATGATCTTCCTAGGATGTTTGAGAATAAAATAAACCTACCAAGCAAAGTTAACAGTGATGAGAAATCTTTGAACTGTAAATCCTTTCAGAGATAATTACTTTTTAAACCTCGTCTTAGCAGCTTCCTGAGCAAGGTTTATTAGTCGTTTTCTGTAACTAGGGACTTGACTATTGAGTAATTGATCTCGCGTTATGCACATTTAAATAATGATCTGCTTAGAAGATTTGCTGCAGCTGGTACTTCTGATATTGCTATTAATGCGGCTTGTGTTTGAACCACACTCTCGCTATAACCTATATCCAAATAGTTTTGTTGATTAACTGCTGCATATCCTAAACTTTCACTCATCACTTCACTGTTAGCTGCCGCTCGACCTTCCGATATTAAAGCTTGACGTTCAAAATTATTTTTATACCGTTGCTCTATGCGCTGCCAAAATCCATTGGGATTTCTTGGCGGATCCACATGTTGGAATCGACTGACTTCTTCACCAACACGTTGGCCGAGTTGTTGTGATATATCAGAATTATTGATATCAAAAATCACCGATGGTAATTGTGTATTCGCCGTGAATTCTGCATCGTTAATTAACTGCGATTTCCATTGTTGTTCTATGGTAGTTTGCGTAATGTGTCCCGCACCTTGGCTCGCCTTTTGGCTTTGATGATAGTCATCTGTATTTGGTTTTGTTTGTTGCATCCCTACTGCAGCAGCGTCTGTAATCAACTGTGTCGCTAAGTTTTCTATATCAAAATGTCCACGCACCACGCTACTCCCTGCTACCGCAATATCCGATACCAAACGTCGTTCTAAAGGATCATCGATTTTTATTTTACTGCTTAATCCTGCGGATCCCATCGCCAATACTACACCGGCTATATCCAATTGCTGACGTATGCCTATCGCCATTTCAGTTGAATATATTGATTTTCTTAATTTCATAAATTTTTCTAAAGCTTATCTATTATAATTATGTTTTTGTCTTGCCAAGATATTCGAAGAATACTACCTTTTACATAGCCTTTATCTCTTAAATCACCAAATACTTCCGCGGGTTTCCAACTTTTACCATATGAAAACATAAATCCTAGATCTCTAAGATGTTGCAACTTACTAGCTAAAACTTGACCGGAATCACATGTTAAATACCAACCATTTTTAGATAAAAATGATTTATGCCCACCTAATGACTTTATAATTTTTTTCTTAATTGAACTTTGAGCAACAATAGTAATTTCGTCATCACTAATATTCGATACATAGTTAAGTTGATTATTCATTTGCCAATTAAATTTCTTGCTTTCCAATTTATTAGAAAGATCAATTACACTATTTAAATTGTTTATTCTGATCAATAGATCGACATTATTATCAGTTAAAGGTAGTTCAATATCATAAAAATTTAACTCAATAATGCATTCCGATTCATTAACAGGAATGCTTGAACGTAAGGACTTTCTTTTTAAATCATTAGCCTTTCTAATAAGCTCCTCTCCAAATTCCAATAGTTCATCCATGGTAAAGTTAAGATAAACTATAGGCTGGAAAACTTTAACTTCAATTAATTTATCCGCAGTAGCCTGCACTCTAACTTCAAGAAGATTTTTATTGTCAATTTCAAATTCTTCCTTTTCATTAGAGTTGGGATAGAGATCTATTAAATAATTTTCTATGACCTTGTTATTAGCTATTTTTTTTTAAAAAAAATATTAGAAAATTCCTTTTTAAACTGAAAATTATTTAGTTTATTGAAGTTTACATTCTCTTCTATATTAATTATTAATTCCGCACTACCTGGTATTAAATACACACCTCTGTATAAATTAGAAGCTTTCTGAGTAGGTATGAGATTTAAAGGTTTAAAAATAAGCTTTTTATCCAAATCTTTTTTCGCTCCATTTAGCGCATATCTAATAAGCTCAGTACCCAATCCCAACATTCCGTTTATTGTAAATACAAACTCGACTCTAAAGCCTGTTGTATGTATCGTACTTTTATCTCCTACCTGTAGGCCAACTCTCAACAAGTTCTTATTTAGATTTTTAAATCTTTCGAACTGTAGCGATTCAGGATATAAATTAACCCAATAAGTTCCCTTCATATCAATTTTTTTCATTTCCCTAAACTTAAGATCTTTAAAAAATGTATATATAAGCCAAATCGCTATTAGAAACCTCGAATAAAAACGAATTATTTTTTTATTTAATTCCATGGCCAAGGCCTCGTAGAGATAGGATCAATTTTTACCTCATCCCATTTAAGTTCTCGCATTGAAAAAATAACAATTTCAAGTGGCCCATTTCTATAATCATTAATTATATCTATAAAACATTGAGATAATATATTTCGTTTATTTAAATTAGCTTTAACATAATTCAAAATATCTAGTAACTTAGGTTCTATTTCTTCACTACCATATGTATTTTCCCATTTTTTTTGTGCTATCATTGCCATTTTTTTGAAACTAATTTTTACATTACTCATAAGTTGGGCCTCCATGCTCCACCATTTCTGATTGTCGGGTCTTCAATCCATTCTTTTTCTATATACTTATTTAGTGTATCCAATCCAAGTTTAGAAAAAGTTTCTTCAGCAATTTGCCGTGCTGAAAGTCCTGAGGGCAAATAATGTCCAGATGAATTATCAATATATTTAAGTTGACCATTAACAATTTTTACCTCTCCAGCTGCTTTAATAGGCTGGCCATTAGATAAATCTATATGCCCACCTCCAGGAAATTGACCGCTTTTACCAACAATCAGTTTTTCATCACTATTAATAACATAATTCCATTTTCCATTTATATTTTTTAATTGTGCAAGTGAAATCGTCTGAGAATTGTAAACTTCATGATCAGGAAACTGATTGAAAAACAATTCCGAATTTTCTATTTCATTGTGCCCAAAAAATCCTCATTTATTAGCAAGCTTTGAGACTTGTAATAATTTATTACCTAACTTAGTCGCTATACCCGTTTCTGGAATTATAAATGAGAATTCAGATAATCCTGTCCACTCTGCTGATCGAGTCTTAGCCACACTCTCACTAAATCCTATATCCAAATAGTTTTGTTGATTAGCGGCTGCCTGTCCAAAACTTTCACTCATTACTTCGCTGTTAGCTGCGGCGCGACCTTCAGCGATTAATGCGCGATGTTCAAACACATCTTCTACCGAATTCCAAGCACGCTGCCAAAATCCACTGGGATTTCTTGGTGCTGGTGGTGTTGGATGATAAAAATGACTGACTTCTTCGCTAACACGTTGTCCGAGTTGT
>DASXLX010000016.1:0-1913 GCA_036495935.1 Candidatus Aquirickettsiella sp. | reverse complement strand
ATTTACAGTATATGCTGTAGAATTAAAATCAAACCGGGAATTTATAGGGTTTGCAGGGTTACTGGTTGTTTCTTTTGAAGCACATTTTACGCCTGCAGTTGAAATTGGTTGGAGATTAGCTTTTCGACACTGGGGGAATGGCTATGCTACTGAGGCTGCAAAAGCCATAGTAGATTTTGCTTTTAGCACGCTAAGATTGGAAAAAGTTGTTTCATTTACCGTAGAAAATAATATAAGATCGCGTCGTGTAATGGAAAGATCGGTATGCATCATAATCCACAAGACGATTTTGATCATCCAAAGCTACCAAAAAACAGTCCTCTTTGTTGGCATGTTTTATATCGACCAACTCAGGAATCATTGTTACGATTTCTGTGAAAAATCAAGAAAACTCCCCACATTTTCGGTGAATTCAACAAGTTAGTGCAACTTTTGAACAAATAATAGACAATAAATTATATAAAATATTGTTTGTTTAAAATAATAAAAGGTTGCAGAATGGGTTATAAACAACTTGATTTCAGGAAACGATGTCAAATTTATGGATTATGGAAGTCTGGTTATAATCAAACGGAGATTGCTAAAGAAATAGGTGTTCACAAATCAACGATTAGTCGAGAATTTAAACGTAACACACAACTTATGCGTACCCAATGGGGTTGTTGGCAATATAAAACTCACTATGCTCAGACCTATGCTGACGATAGACATAAAAATAAACCGAAACGCATTAAATTTAATAAAATAGTTGAAAAATTTGTTAACGAAAAAGTTCAGTTTGAATGGAGCCCAGAACAAGTCAGTGGTTATGCAAAAAGACACAAGCTGTTTTCAATAAGCCATGAAAGCATTTACCAGTATATACTGAAAGATAAACAGAAGGGTGGTTGTTTGTATAAACATTTACGCCATCAAAATAAAAGATACCGTAAACGCTATGGAAGTCCTAAAAGGCAAGGAGCAATAAAAAACCGTCGTTTCATTGACTTACGACCCTCTATTGTCGATCAAAAGCAACGATTAGGCGATTGGGAAATTGATACCATCATAAGTAAAAATAGGAAACAAGCGATAGTTACACTCGTTGAACGAGTAAGTAAGACAACCGTATTGAGTAAAGTTAAAAATAAAACGGCTGACTTAGTTTCTTCCTCTATTATTTCATCCCTGAAGCCGATAGCTGATAGAGTTCTGACAATTACGGCGGATAATGGGAGCGAGTTTGCATATCACGAAAAAATTAGCCAGGAATTAGAAACTGACTTTTATTTCGCGCATCCTTATTCCTCCTGGGAACGCGGCCTCAATGAAAATACAAATGGGTTAGTCAGACAGTATTTGAGAAAAGGATGTGATTTTAATCCCATCACGGACAATGTACTTGAGTTTATTATGGATAGGTTGAATAACCGACCGAGAAAAGCACTAGGTTTTGCCACACCTAACGAGATTTTTTATAAAAATGTCATTTATTAAATTTACCCTCTCAATAAAGTTAAAGAGGGTAAATTGACGTTAAATTAACGCTTAAATGAAGAAGTTGATTGTGAGCTATGATAATCTTTTTCATTTTCATAAGTTTTATGATCTTTACTAGAATGCATTGAAAAATTAGTACTACTAGATGATTGTTGCTTCCATGTGGAAGCGGCATTATGAGAGCTAGGAGTGCCATAAGTAAAAGTACGGCCAATATGAAGATTACTTACTCCATTATAAGTAATAGTTTTACTGCCATCAGGCTCAGTAACTGTTGTTTTAGTTCCGCCGGCTATATTTTTGACATCTGTTTTTTTCATATAGACTTTCTCATTAATGTTAAAGTAGCTAATTTAACCGAATGCTAACTAAAAGTCATTACATTCATATTAAAATTAAATTGAGGGGCGTTGCACTAATTACTTGAATGCGCG
>DASXLX010000014.1:0-9789 GCA_036495935.1 Candidatus Aquirickettsiella sp. | reverse complement strand
TATCAATAGAGATATTTTATTTAGTATGACGCCTAATTTAGATTTAATCAGTCAATGGTGCAAAGAATATTCTGTCAATGGAATCTATGTTTATTCAAGTGATACTGAACATTTTGATTCTGACTATATAGGGCGTAATTTCAATCCATTATTTAGTCATCAAGAGGATATTGCAACGGGAGCGGCAGCTGTCGCTTTAAGTTTTATATTAAATTTAAAAAAGAATTATAAAAAAAGAAATTATATTATCGAGCAGGGCGCTAATTTAAATAAACTAGTCAGATATATGTCTCTATAAGTCCAAAAAAAATAACCATTAAAGGTAAAGTTTATTTTAATAAATAAATTTTATTAAAAGAATAACCCCTTTCAACAATAGATTTTGTTATTTTGTTCTTTATTAAAAATAATTCTTGCTAATAAGAAAAATGTTTTTTACCATAGGTTGCATAAAATCTAAACAACAATAAAAAGGAAAAAAGGATGATACCCCTGCAACGAATTGTCCACCGAGAAGGGGATCGCGATCAAAATTATCAATCACTCGAAGAGCTAGATAATTTATTAAGCGAATCTTCTCGTGAATCCTCAGTTAATTTAGATTCTCTCCAAGAAACTCATTCTGCAATACAAAATTATCTATTACGCCATTGGCATTATAGCAATTTTGCAGCGCGTTTTGCTTTGCTAGGAATAAAACATAAAGATGAACCATCATCCCTTGAGATTAAACCACCTGTGCGCTTATTTTGGTTAAGTGGAGAGAGCGTTCCATTAGAAACTTCATCTAAGATTCGACTTGCACATTGGGTTAAAGATTTTTTTAACTATGCAAGTTTTTTTGTGTGCGGTTTAGAACCTGCCATATTAGCGGGATTATTACTTCATGATCTAAGGAGTTATGGTTTTTACCCTGACGAGCGTTGTGGTACTTCATTTTCAGCTATTTTAGATGGAACAGCAAACAATCAAATAACCTGGACTAATCACTTTGGTAGTGATGTTTTGCATGAGGCAGCCTACTGGATGTGGACAGGAGCGTTGTTATTACCGCCAATTGCAAGTTATATAAAAACTTTTTTCAACGATAAACGACGTCTGCGTTGGCTTGATATCAGTCATGAAGTAAACTTAAATAATTTTTTTATATTCTATAAAGCGCCTAGTTTTTATAACGATACACTCATTGCACTCTATCCTTGGAGTTCATTGCGAGAGGCTTTAGCGCATGCAAAATTTTTAATTTTATGGGAAGGTAGGAACCGTGAAGATCAGACTCCCATGGTTTCTTTTTCTTTAAAAAAAATTCTAGTAAATAAACTCGTTAATTTAGCGAGTCCATCGCGAGGATTTCCTTTACGTTTTCAAGCACTGCGTATACTTGCGCAAATTGCAGAAAGTTTTCATACCGATAATTTAGAACGTTTTATTGACGATCCATCGCAAAAAAATAATTTATTGCAGCTTAGGGAAACTATTTTAATGGCGTTAAAGTCAGCGCCTGTGACTGAACCTGCATTAACTTTTTTTCCTATTGATGATTCTTTAATAATCGAAGAAGAAGCCTCGACTCCTCTCATTGAACGAACTCAGACGCCGAACAAATTAAATCGTTATTTTAGCTGGACTTTAGGCGAAACGGAGCATCCGTTAACGCCGTTATTTTTTATTCCATCGTTGTTATCTTCTCTTTATACAATGTATGCGGTGGGTCGATATTTACAACTAATTATTTCTAAGGTAAAGGATTTAGCCAATCATTATCAGGCCCAAACAAATTGTGAAGCAGAGGGTAATAGTTTTACTTTCTTACAACAAAATGATCGTTATGAATGTGTTGCTTGTGATTGGTCATTTGTAAATTATCAAAATATGTTTACTACACAAGCTTGTTTAGACAAGTTATTGCAACAAAGCATGACGCCTGTAGCATTACTTCACCATCTTAACCAACTTCCTAGCACAGGTGGAATTACACAAATTGATTTATCGCAACAAGATTGGCCAACTTGGTCAGTAACTGATTGGAAGCAACTTCTGAATAAGTTGCAATCGATGCTGACTTCACGCTTGGAATTATTAAATGTTTCCGATCCTGTAGGAAACGATGCGAATGCAGCACCTACGCATCAACATATTCAAGCATTAAGCCGATTCTTAATCAGCGTCAATGTCACTCGTTTTGATATCAGTAATCAATGGTTAAATGATGAGTCATTTAATTTGTTATTAAATTCTTTAGTAGGGATAAATCTGAGCGAACTTAACTTAGCCAATACCAATATGACTGATGTGAGTGCGACAAGTTTGGCTAACTTAATTTCCGGTGGTATGCAAAATCTAAATAATTTGCAATTAGCAGGTAATCAAATAACAGATTTAGGACTGCAAAAACTTGCAGATGGAATCCAACAAAGTTTTTTGCATACACTAGATTTATCCGGCCAAAAATTTTCTGCAAATGCACTTCAAGTTTTTAGTGATACTTTAAAAGGAAATTTTTATTTAAAAATATTGAAAATAAGTAACGCTGAATTAAAAAGTGAGCATGTCACCGCACTGCAAGCTTGCCTAAAAAATTTAGAGTCTTTAGATGTCTCAAATAATAAATTAAGCACTAAAGGCGTCCAATTTTTGATAACACAAGCTCGCAGTAGTCGCTTATCGACTTTGAATATCGCCGAAAATCAATTGACAGATCAAGATGCAGTGAAGATAGCAGAGCATTTACCTGCCACTTCATTACAGCATCTTGATATTTCAGGCATTGAATTAGGTCAACCTGGATTTTCTGCATTGGTAAACGTTTTTTCTGATACACGATTACTGAGTTTTACTTGTGAAGGTGCTGAGCTCAATGATCATGCTATGGCCGAATTAACCGCAGTTTTTTCCAATCATAACTTATTATTACGCTCATTAAATTTAAACAATAATAAAATCACCGATGCCTCCTTAATGGATTGGCTGGATGTTCTTCCTAATACGAATTTGCGTGAATTACATCTTAACCATAATCAGATCAGTAATCAGCCTCGTTTAGCGGAAGCTTTAAGTAAAACTAAGCTAACGTTGCTGGATTTAAGCAGCAATCTTCTGGACGGAAACTTTTTTAATGCACTCGCACCAGTATTACAGCAATCGCACTTACAACAATTAATACTCAACGACAATATTGTCGAAGCTGCATCATTGAATAATTTTGCAAAAGAGCTGGTCAAGGTGTCCTGTCATGCCAATGATTTGAATACGACTCAGTTATCAAGGCAGGAAAAGCGCGTTTTTTATCCAATGGAAGCTAATACCAAGCTAACTCAACTTAATGTTATTCATGATAATTTGGACGTGCCTACCATAAGAAGTTTTTGTCGTGTTGCTTCATCGTTGCCAGACATACAGTTTATAAAGCCTGAGCGATTGCAACAACTTGATTGGAAAACCTGTGATAGGTTGCCAACGAATGTTTCGCAATCCAACCCATCCCCATCCTTGAAGGGTACTCTGTTACTGGGTAGCCCATTTTTAATGAGTTTGCTGTGTGCAGGAGGCATTTTATGTCTTATTGCTTTGTTATATGGAGGTTATCGTGCAAGTCAATCAACATATCGATTTTTCCGTCCAGCGCCGCCGAGATTACCCTTAATTGAGGCCGAATCCGCTGAAATAAACAATGATAACGGTCGACCATCATCGCGTCCTTAAAGGCATGCCAGAAGGTTTTTCGTTGATAAAAAAATTTAAAAGTAAGGAAGTATTCCTATGAATTTAGCCTATCCATTTAATCTTATTTCAGGACTTGGTCTTGGAGTTTCTTATTCTTCCTTTACTCAGATGGGTGCTGCCTTACCTGGCCGAGATTTTGGTCCCTTAAAAATCCAGAGTTTTGTTAATGCCAACACCGGCAATCTCATTCTTGTTGATCATAAACTTGTGTTACAGGAAAGAAATTTTCCCGTTGAACTGTCTTATGTCTATAACAGTCACGCGCCAACAGTTTCTGGGATTTGGCGTTTAGCACATAAATATTTCAAAACGCTTCCTGCAGCCACTCAGACTTCACCTGCAATTCTAATTGAAGAGGATGGTCACGAAACATCTTATCAGTTTGATAGTAAAACTAATCGATGGGCATCTCCGTACTGGTCAGATAGTCGAGCTTATCTTTCTCACGATACGACAGCGAAAAAGTGGATATGGTTTGATCCAAAAACCCAGATCACAGAAATTTATAATGAAAGTGGTTATTTAATTCAGCGGCTTGATAGTAAAAATGAAGCAACGACTTATCGTTATGATCAAACTACTCCTTGGCAACTGACCACTATAGATGCACCTGAAGGTCGTTATGAAATTCATCGTCATCAACTCGCTGATGGTACTCATCAAGAATCCATTTATTCAATCAAAAAGAGAGAGACTACGCTATTAAAATTTTCAAGCTTTGATATTGACGGCCGTTTAACTAAAACCACTATTGCATTATTAGATGTGCACGATCGGTCGAAATGGCCAAGCATAGAGTATCAATATCTTGCTCCTCCCAAAAGCAAAGCGACCTTATCTAATAAGGACGTTTATTCCTTAGCCTATCTTAATAAGATCGAGCAGAGCGATGGTAGTGGTTTGTCTTTTAGCTACGGTACAACGAGTGATGTAATACCTAGACCGATTATTGCTTTTACTTATCAAAATTCTAGCGATGTCGGCAGCTTATCGGCAAACTTTCTGTATGGACAGGGAAATACCCTTATTCAAAATAATGTCCAAGCTTCTACAAAATTATATTTTAATCCACAAGGATCGATCACACAGATCGATCGAGAACAAGGCTATCCTTTGGTTCCGGATAGTCTCACTGTCGATAGTGGTTATTACACCTACAATGAAAACGGCCAACTATCCAGTATCACTACCGCTGCACAAGCTAAACAAAGTTTTCAGTATAATGAGGACGGTCGCTTAATTAAGCAACAAAATGCTAATGGTCAAGTAAATGAATATTTTTACGACCAAACCCACTCTAGGCATAATTTAATTACACACGTTAGTTATATTAATAATAAGGCGCAAGTTACCCGACATGTTTATGATCAAACCTTTGGTGACAGTGGTAAAGGTTTGTATTTACGCTTTGTAATCAGTCCTGAAGGTCGAGTTACTGAATACCGTGTCGGAGATGCGAATTTCATTCAATACACCATCGTTTATTTAGATGGACGTTTTCCGGTTGACAATTATAAGAAAAATACTGCGCCTAGTTTAGCGGAAATGGCGACATGGGTGACACAACAAAATCCACAGCATGTGAGCTTAACCAAAAAAATTAATGATCATTCAGGTTTACCTTCGCATACTTATCGCTATGCGACGATCGATGCTAAAGGACAAGGGATTGACAATGATCGCATGAGCCAACTCGATACGTTCTATAATATGTTTGGAGATTTAAATTATTCTAGCGAAACTCGCGAAAAAGATCAGCCTACACTGGATACCACCAAAGAATTTGATAACTTGCGTCGATTGATCTCATTAGAAAATGCGGCTGAAGAAAAAACATCTTATCTTTATGCGGATCGACGTGTCGAAATTACTCGGCCGAATAGTCGTAAAGAGATCACTGAATTAGATACACATGGATGGATAGCTAGAGAACAACAAACCGTTCAAGTAAATAATCAACCTGTCACACGGGAAACGACCTATAGCAGGAACATCGCAGGCTGTGTAACAGAAAAGTGCACGACAGCGGATGGCCAATTCAGTTATCGATTTTATGATAAGCAAAATCGTTTAGGATTTATTGTCCATCCCAGCGGTAGTCTAACTGAATTTCGTTACAACCAACAAAGTCGGTATAAGGCTAGGGTTCGTTATGCAAAAGCCATAGACAAACTAAAACTTGCTTCCGCCCCTGCGCAAGGAACAGAACCTTCCGCTAATGACTTATTGACATTAATGACTAAGATGTCGATAAGCGATCCGACACATGACAGAATCAGTTACGAATTTTATGACGCTTCTGAACGGCTGTGTTATCAAGTCGATGAGGAAGCTTATTTAACTCAAAGTATTTATAACGATCGCAACCAACTTATTGTAACTATCCACTATGAAGCACGATTATCATCCGAGCAATTAACCGCTTTACTCAAAGGAAAACAAATTGTTCTCTCCGCCGATCCTAAACGGGATCGAACACAGCATATTTTTTACGACGCCGATAAAAATAAGATCGGTACGCAAGATGCGGCGGGTTATGTGACTGAATATAAACATAACGGTGCAAATTGGGTGACTGAAATCATTCGCTATGCACAAGCGCAAATCATCAGCATCAATACGCAGAGCTTTGACAAGATTCGCCCTGATGCGAATGCCGATGATGCACATGAATACCGTTTTTATGATCCTCGTGGTTGGTTAATTTTAAGCGTTGATGCAGAAGGTTATATTACGACTAAAGATTATTTGCTGAATGGTTTAGTGAGTTGCGAAAAAAGTTACGCAAATCCAGTTGATCCGACTTGGTATAACAACACGCAGCTTGTGCCGAATTTGCCAGTGCAGTCTGCTGAAGATCAAACGATTACTTATAAATACGATAAACTGAATCGTGAAATAGAAAGTCTTCAATCCAATGGTAAAGTAACGTTTACGCATTACGATAATATGGGTGAAATGAGTGCACAAGGCGTGCGTGATGCGACAACGACTGAAATAACTGGAGATACCTATCGCGCTAATGAGTCCCGTTTTGATGGATGGGGTCAAACTGTTGCTGAAGCATCGGCACAGAATAGTGAATTGCTGGCGCGTATCGATGCCGATAGCACTTTAAAACCTGAAGAAAAACAACAACAAAAAGAGAAAATATGGAATGAGAACACACGACGTCATACCTATGATGCCAGTGGTTTAAAATTATCGACAGCCGTTCGTTCGGCTCCAGATGCCAGTGATCAATTAACCTATTTTTATTACAATGCTGAACGGCAGTTGATAGTAACTTTACAGGTTGTTGCGGATAAACAAGTTCAGATTCATGAATGTACACGTGATACGTTTAATAATATTATTAAAACTCGTGAATACAGCCAGGTTAAAGCCACCTTAGCGGATAAATTTAATCAACCACTCACCGGTGGTTTTATATCGGACGCATTGCGTGCTGCTTTAGATGCACTGCAAGATGATACACGGGACGTGATAACACAGAAGTTCTATAACAAACGTGATGAAGTCATCAAACTTATCGATCCAGAAGGTTTTGAGACACAACAGTTTCCAAATGCTTTTTCTGAAGTTACACAAACCCGTTTACCTGTCGCATCTAAACAACCCACATTGCTGATTCGACATCAATATGATGCACGCGGCTTAAAAATAAGTACGCAGCACCAAGCCGATACCTTAAACACTAAAATAAAGCGCGATTATAATAATCTTTATGGCAAGCTGACTCATCTCAAAGATGAAATAAAAGGATATTATCAACGCGGTTATGATCGTAAAGGACGTTTAATTTGGACACAAAACCCCTCGCAACCACAACATAGTACTATCACTTATGATGCTTGGGATAAACTGACTAAAATTACTAACGCTTTAGGTCAAGCTACGCAACACCTTTATGACCCAAATAAACGTAGTGAGACTATTGTTGATCCTTTAGGCAATCAACGTACGATCATTCACAATATTTTTGCAGAAAAGATCCAAGAGATTGACGCCAAACAGCAAACGAAAACTTGGCAATATAACGCCGATGGACAGGTTAGTCGCTATACCGATGCTTTGGGTAGGGGTTACGTGGCTGTTTACAATCTATCAGGTAATTTAACCGAAAAACAAATTCTTAAGGGCATTAAAACACAGTATGTTTATGATGCTATCGGACATGTCATCACAAAAATACAAGATGCTGAAGGTGCAAAACGACAAATAAATTATCAATATAATCTTTTAGGGCATTGTGTAAAGACCATTGATGCAAAAGGCATAATTCAAGAAAATAAATATGATCGACGGGGATTAATCATTGAAGAATGTTTTGATTCTCAAGAAAAAGGTTTAAATCTAACGACTACGCGACAATATAACGGACAAAAACAACTGCTAAATGAAACCCAGGGCGATAAAACAACTGCAGATCAATACATACGTCAACTCGATTACGATGGTTTGAATCGACATTGCAAAACGACTATCGATCCAATAACGGACGCACGTAAAGACGCTTTAAACATTCAAACCCAACACCATAAAAATGCTCAAAATAATGTGCTGGCGGAAATTGATGCGAATGGCCAGGTCACCCGTTTTATTATCGACACTGCGGGACGACGTTGTTTTAAAATCAATGCGTTAGGTGGTGTGACCGAATGGAAATATAACGCAGCCGATCAAATCATTTTAGAGAGGCAATACCAACAAGCGATCAATGGAAATGAAGTTATCGTGCCTAATGATGAAACCACGCCTGAACAATTGCGTGCGATGCTAAAGCCAGATACAGAAGATAGTTTAACGTATCAATTTTATGATGCAAATGGCAAGCAACGTTTTGCGGTTAATATTAATGGCCAACAGGGCTATGTTAAAGAAAAACGTTATGATGCATTACAACATGAAGTACAAACGATACAGTATGCAACCAGCATAGCTATTCAAGGCATAAAAAAACTCACCACCGAACAATTGGCAACCCAAGTTATTAAAATTGCCAATCCTATTCAAGATCGTTGTCACTATTTTTTACGAGATGAGGTCGGTCAGTTAAGATTTTCTATCGATCCACAAAATTATGTGCGTGAACAACGTTTTGATATACAAGGACGCTTGATTAGCCAAATCGGTTATGCGAATGCTATTGAAGATCCTGCACAATTAAGTCAATTGCCGATAAAAGAAGTTTTAGCATATATAAAACAAGATGAGAGTCAAGATCGTTACCAGTTTTTCTTTTTTGACAGTTTGGGCCAACCACTTTATACGGTGAACGCAGAAGGGCAGGTATTGGGTTATCAACACGATGCCAAAGGCAATTTGATTGAAGAAGTGCATTTTAATCAACGCGTCCATGTTCCTGAAGATTATGCACTGTTACTTAAACAATTGCAGGCATTAACACCCGATGCCACATCCGATAGCATCACACGAAAAGTTTATGATGCAGCGAACCGACTGATACAACATACTGATGCTTTAGGCCATGTCGAAACCTATCAGTATGATGCATTAGGAAATCGAACAGTTTATACCGATCGACAACAATCGAATTGGAAAACAGTGTTTGATCGCGCTAAGCGGCCTGTTGTTGAAATAACACCTCCTGTTTATATTACTGAGGTAACTCCCGATGCATTTGGCGCATTGACTTGTGCCAGCCAGACACTTGCGATAGAAAAACATAAAACTTATGACAAAGTGGGTAACATTCTTCGCATCATTGCTGCGGCTAACACCCAGGAGCCACGGATATTTGAAGCAGAATATAACGGATTGAATCAATGGCAATTAACGCGTTTACCGGACATTGCCGTTGACAATGGAACTGCTTTAAAACCCGATGAATGGCGTTATCGTCCAGAAAGCAAACAAACTTTAACCACTGCACGTACATTCAATGCCAAAGGACTCAAAGTTGCTGAGCAAGATGCGGCAGGTCATTGGCAATTTTGGGTGTACGACCAGCAAAATCGATGGGTTTATCATGTTAAACCACTGGGTGTGACAATAAAAAAAGAACGTGATGCGTTTGGTAAGATCCATCGAAAAATAATTAAT
>DASXLX010000013.1:0-18330 GCA_036495935.1 Candidatus Aquirickettsiella sp. | reverse complement strand
ACGTTATTTGTTTCTCTAGTACCAAATTAACCGCATTTAATTTAAATTCTTTATCATATTTTCTAGACATACTATACCTGCTTGCTTAGTAACTTAAGTTTACCTCGCTTCTCTGTGTCCGAAAAATCATAGCAAGATCAGATTCACGAAGATCTTGTTTTGCGCAAATATTATCATCGATAGCTCGGAAAATAAGCTCAACTTGTACTTCCGCTTGTTGCGGTGGTACGCCTGCCTTCTCTAATTTTTTTGCCCAACTTAAAGTGTCAAATTTCATAAGTGCCGCCATTTATTTTATTCCTTATTATTTTGTCTACCAACTATCTCTTAGTATATACGATTGTATTTATTTGTAAATACAATATAATAACAATATTATTAACTCTCTTTAATCCCTTCCAAAATTTTTTCAATCTTTTCTTTAGACGCTTTTAATATAATTAGCTCTAAAACAGCGGTTGTTGAAAGATGTAAAGTAGTTTTTTCATTCACACGTTCACTTAGCTTTAGAAGTAAATCATAAGTATTTTTTCTCATTCTAAACGTTTTCATAATACGTTCTGAATTTTTTGCAACTTTAGTCAAAATCACATCCTTTACGTTAAGTTAATGTATATAAACGTTATTATATAGTATTTACAAGCTTGGTACAGGGTATTAGGAACGTTGGATTTCGTATACTCTTGAATGAGAGATAGAAGATCTTTTAATGCTTCTATTAAATCACCGAGTTGGGAAGAAATTTCGTAAACTTGCGATAGATAATCACAAGCGGGTTGTTTTAGATGAACGAATTGCTCTAAACTGACGTCTGCGGTCATAATCAACTCCTTGTTAGTTGGTTGTGTTAAATGTCTCCAAGGTGGGTAAACTTTGGAGAACGCTTAAATTTTTATTAAACTTTTATACTGTTTGGCTCTTACTTCCTTATTAAAATGTGTATAATGTTATAGTATGACCTTAAATTCATTGTGTCAATAGATTCATAGTCTACTTTTAAATTATTTTGGAATTTTAGATGTCAAAAAATATTTCTAATTCTAATGAGATGGTTAGGCTTTCCATAGTGCTACCAATTCAATTACGTCAAAAGTTAAAAGTACAATCAGCTTTAGATGGAATTAATATGAAAGATGCTGTGATTCGATTAATAGAAGGATATGTAGATAAGAGAAGCAAAAAACCCTAACAGCAAATCTACTTGTCATATATCGATATATAAGTTAATCTATACTTAATGATTAAGAGTTTTTCTAGCAAAAGGGTAAAAGATATTTATAATGGGATTAACAGTCGTTATTCTCGCTCTTTGCCTAAAGAACTTCATAATAAAGCTTATCGTCTACTTGACCAGTTGAACGCCATTACTTTAGTCGAAACTCTCCAAGTACCTCCCAGTAATCATTTAGAAAAATTACGAGGAAATCTAAAAGAATTTTGGAGCATAAGAATCAATAAACAATGGAGGATTATATTTATATGGAATAATGGTAATGCAGAAGAAGTAGATATTATAGATTACCACTAGGAGAATTTTTATGTTACCTACAAATAGAGAGCCAACCCACCCAGGTGAAATGCTTTTAAAGGAATTTTTAGAGCCTTTAGGGTTAAGTCAAAAATCCTTTAGCGATCACATAGGGTGGACTTACACCCGTCTAAATGAAATTATCAATAAGCACAGGGGAATTACTGCTGATTCAGCCTTAACACTTGCAGAGGCTTTTCAAACTGAACCGGAGTTTTGGTTAAATTTACAATCAAATTGGGACTTATGGCATAGCCTAAAAAAGCATCGTAAAGTTAAACCACTAAATTTAAATCGTAGAGCTGCTTGAGTTAGCATATACCATCAAATAAAAAAATTAAGTTAGGTTAGATATAAAATATGGAAGAAAATAAAGCAAAGAAAAATGATGAAAAAATAGTCTATGCTTCAAAAAAAGAAGTGCAACGAGCCACAAAAAAATGTCTAAAAAAATATCGGGAAGTCTTTAAGGAATTAGCAAAACGATAGCTAAAAAAAAATTAACTAAAAAACAACTTTCAAAATGGATTAAGGAAAATGTTTTAGTTTTAAATCTGATAAAGAAATAATCTCTTATTCGAAATTTTGAATAAACAATATTTTATATAATTTTATTGTCTATTATTTATACAAAAATTGCTCTTATAACTTGAATTCAAGAAGTTCTCTTAGTTTTGCCTTTTCTAATTTGACGCGAAACTCCTGTAATATAGCGCTTATAAGTAGCTTTACTATTTCATTACGCTTAAATGACCAAGCTATATAGAGAGGTGATCCATGGTCGGTTGCATTAACATTAGCTCCATTTTCAATAAGTAGCTCTGCTACGGCAGTCCGGCCCCTTGAGCAAGCTTTATGCAGTGGTGTTAATCCTTCATTGTCGGTTGCATTAGGATCAGCTCTATGCTCAATAAGAAGTTCTGCTATCGCAACAGATTTATAAGCCAGATGCAGAGGCGTCCGTCCTTTACTATCGGTTGCATAAACGACAGCGCCTTCTTTTAAGCACTTAGAAACTTCCTTTATGTCATCTTCTTTAATTGCGTCAAATAACCGATCGTTTAATGTTTTAGTCATAACATACCCCCAGACAAGGATAAATTTAATATCAAATAAACACTAGTTTATATTATCAAAATAATATTAAAGAATTATTAAATTAAATCAATTTTATTGATAATAAATCCCTGGAAATTATAATGAGATTATCTACCTAAAAAATTTTTTATGTAGACCGAAGCGAAATATTTACCTCAGAATTGTCGGTTTCATTAGAAAATATTTTTTTTATTGCTTCCGGATTCAGTAATTTGAAAAACCGATGAAACGACAAAGAAAGTAAAGAATTATTTGCCGCCAAAGAATTATTTAAAGGATTCTGTGTCGAATTTTTACAACCTATCATCTTACTTTCTAGCAAATAATCAATTTTTAAATTAATTCTTTGAATCTGTTCATTCCAGTAAGCGGATAAATCTTTGTATTGTTCTATAAAGTTAGGTTTTTCTTGCCTAGGATTCTGTTCCAGCATGGCGCCAATAAAAAACTTTGCTGTTTCAATATGAGTATAGCTAAAAGCTTTAAATAGTGGGGTTTCTCCATCTTTATCAATTTTGTTAATATCAGCTCCATTTTCTAGCAATAGTTTGGCTGCGTTAATTTGCCCATTGGCAGCTGCTCCATGCAATGGTGATTCTTCATAAATATCAGAAGAATTAACATTAGCTCCATTTGTTATTAACAATTTAATTACTTCGGTATGATCTCTTCTGGATGGCCAATGAAGTGGAGATAACTTATCGTTCCTAGCTTTATTTACATCAGTTTTATGTTTAATTAATAATTCGACTCGATCAGAAAATCCATCTATACAGGCTCTAAATAATGGCGTTTCACCATTTTCATCTTCCACATTAACCATTGCATTGTTTTCTATCAGTAACTTAATTCCTTCAGGGGTTCCGCTTTTGGAAGTTGCTGAAAAATGTAATGGTGTGCTATTATTTGCAGTAGCTGCATTAACATCCGCGTCATTTTTTATAAGTAGAGCAGCTATTTCATAATGCTCTTGCATAATAGCTAAATGCAACGGGGTGTAACCATTTGCTGTAGCAATATTAATATTAGCTTTATTTTCTATCAGCAACTTGACGATTTCAATATGACCATTCATTGAGGCCCAATGAAGTGAACTCTTATCTTCATTATCAGTTGCATTAACATTGATTCCCTGTGTAATTAAAATTTTAACAAGTTCTAAATTACCTTCTTTAGCTGCATTACAAATTTCTAATGGCATATATTTTCCTTTAAGTTTTCTAGATCAGCTTTCTCGCGCTGCCATAAAGGATTTTCCTTACTAAGCTGCGGGGAGATCTCGATAAAACCTTCCCATTTTATTCCACACCACCAAGACATCCATGCAAAGGGTTTATAGGCAAGTTGTTGGCCCAGGTCTTCGATAAACATCACAAGCATCCTCCTTAAAAACCTTTACATTAGCGGCGAAAAAACGATACATTAGTTGTTGTTGGATCGACGGTTTTTTCTTCTTCTGCAACAGCAAGGGTACTTGTTCGTTTTAACAATATCTCCAGTGTTTTCTTAATTTCTGCACTTTGCGCTTTGATCTCTGCATTTTCTGCTTTGATCTCTGCATTTTCTGTTTTGATCTCTGCATTTTCTGTTTTGATCTCGTCTTGTTTTGCCCTTATCTCTGCATGTTGTGTTTCGGTCGCTGCTAGTCTTACCTTTATTTCTTCATATTGTGTTTCTATCCAGTTAAACTTTTGATTAAGCTCTTCTATAAATATGATGAGGTCTTGTTCAAGTTTCTCTCTTAGCTTAGCCAGCGCTAATTCTGAGGGCGGAATGCATTGCTTTAATATGACTAAGCCGTGATCCAATCTCTCGAATGAAGCTTTAGCCAATTGTTGAAATTCTTGAAACAAATTTGTTTTTATTCGACAGATATTTTCATCTCTATCGGGTCTATCCGGATGGAATAACAAATTACTATGCCGAAAGAAATAGGTAAATCGACCTTGTAAATGCTCGGAGCGCTTTAACATTTCTCTATAATCAACGCGTTGATGTTTTGCTTCATAGACCAATCTTTCGTAATCAGACAGGAGTGGTTCAATTAATGCTTCTATACTGTGTAAGCACTGCTGTAAAAATACTTGGATGGTTTCATAGTCAGCTGAGTTTTCTTTTAACATCTTTTTTAAGGCATGTTGTTTTAGCGCTAACCATTCATTGATTGAACTCAATGAAGAATTTAAATCAGCAGCCAAAGAGCAACGGATTGTTTTTTCAACCACAGCAGGACCTACATAGACCAATGCTCGACAGGGATTTTCTTGTATGGGCTTACAGGGTTGGCACCAATGTTGAAAATAATTTCTGAGTATTTTGCCAAGTTCTGAATATTCGTCTTCTAATTTTCTTTGTACGGATTCGCGATCACAGTCTTCAGGTAATTTCTTTAAATAACGATCCAATAATTTTAAAAAAATCCGTTGCCTTTTTTTTTCATGTTGAGTCAGTAGGGCATCAAGATTTTTTTCCATCCATTGAGTATTTCCTGCATAGGCTTCGAGACGATGCTCTAAATTCGAATGATCCCGAGTTAATTTTTTTATGAACAAGTCCACAAGCTGTTGTTCGGGTTCATACACGAGCAAGCGTCGCTCGAGTAATAGATTCTCTTGATGAATGCGCTGAAAAGAAAGACAACGCTGATAGTAAGACCAAACCATTATCCGACTGGTAATATCCGTAAATAAACGTAATAAGCAACGTCGCCAAAAAGATCTTTCCCAGTAAGCGGCAATTTGTTGTTGTAATTCATCCGGCGTTTGCTTAAACAGCCTTAAGTTTTCTAGATCAGCTTTCTCGCGCTGCCATAAAGGATTTTCCTTGCTAAGCTGAGGGGAGATCTCGATAAAATCTCCCCATTTTATTCCCCACCACCAGGACATCCATGCAAAGGGTTTATAGGCAAGTTGTTGGCCCATGTCTTCGATAAACATCACAAGCATCCTCCTAAGCTAGCCTTTACACTAACGGCGAAAAAACGGTATAGTAGTTTTTGTTGTTGGATCAACAGTTTCCTCTTTTGAATCGATGTGGGTACTTGTTCGTTTTAACAATATCTCCAGCGTTTTCTTAATTTCTGCACTTTGCGCTTTGATCTCTGCATTTTCTGCTTTGATCTCTGCATTTTCTGCTTTGATCTCTGCATTTTCTGCTTTGATCTCTGCATTTTCTGTTTTTATCACAACTTGTTTTGCCCTTATCTCTGCATGTTGTGTTTCGGCCGCTGCTTGTTTTTCTTTTGTCTCGGCTAGTTCTGTTTGTACTGTAACTAGTTTTTCTTGGGTCTTATCTAGTTTTATTTCTGTCGCCGCTAGTTTTGCTTCTGTCGCCGCTTGTTTTTCTTGAGCTTGGTTCTGTTCTCTTACACGATTTTCACTCAGTTGCTTGATTTCCTCCGCTTGATTTTTGAGCATTTCGTTTTGTTGCGCAAAAATCTGATCTTTGTTGGCCTTTAACTGATTATCAAATTCATCCACTAATTTTATGGCTTTATCATGTAAAGAAGAGACGTTAAAAATACCTCTTAAGGCATTGACAGACTTTTTTTTCATTTTATGCATAATCATCTGAACTTCAGAAAGCGCCGCATAGGTGACACCTAAAGGATTCTGATTAATTACTTTCAGGCTTTCATCTAAGTCTTTATAGATTTGCGCGCATTCCTTATCTCTTGTTTCAGATGGATTTTGTAGGCCTAACATCTTATTCCAGGTAGCGAGTGCTTCATAAGCAATAGACATTAACAGCGAAGGATTATCCTTTTTCACCAAATGCAAACTGTACTTGTCTAAATGATTTTTTAAATGGGTAAAAACTTGGAATAAGCCGGAATAATTCTTTAAACGTTCGGATGTCAGTGCTATTAATCGTGAATCTCGGCGAATATAATCAACCACGAATTTTTTTAATTCTCCCGGACTTTGAAACACTTTCACTAAAAAGGGTTCTTGTTCATTCTCCGGAGTTTCAAACAAATCGGCCTTAGCGTTTAGTAAATTCTGCAATGCAGAAAGATTTTGAGTTTCTAAGGCTTTTTTTAATAAAACATAACCGACGGTTTTACTTCCATCTGCAAGCTGTAATTGAAATAGGTCAGACTCCTCTAATTGTGAATCGCGATGAATACGCTCCAGGACCAGTGTTTTAATAGCACCTTGAGTTTGCAACAGTTTAACTAAAAAAGGTTCTTCCTCATGACTAGGGAATTCAAGTAAATTAGCGTTTGCATTTAATAAGGTTTGTATGGCTTTTTGATTGTTCGCTTCCAACGCCTTTTCCAGCAAAATACAGCCGATGGTTTTGCTAATATTAGAGGGTAAGGTATTTACGTCCAATTGTACTAGCTCAGGAGATTTCTCGTTAATCAGATAGCGATGATCCAGGTAAATAGGATGTAAGAGGTCGGTATAATTTCCATCGGTAATAGCCAAGGAGGCTTGACTCCTTAATAAGAAAGCAAATTGTTGTTCTAGTTTTGCTTGCTGTAAAGTTTGCTGCGGATTGGAATTAAATTCTTTCAGTGACTCTAAGGCTACAATAGCAATTTGCAGTAATTTATCTTGCGATAAATATTTTTCTTTGAATCGCTCTAAGCCTGGTTTAGATAAACGTTTTTTTAAAGCTTGATAGGTATTTAGTACTTTCACATCGGTCACATCGGTGGGTTCTGCTAGGATTATGTCTATTTGATAATTCTTATCTAATAAATCAGCCAAAGTCGTATAAGCAGAAGTGTCAAGAACACTGTTACCGAAATTCAATGATTTAAGCGTGGGGTGGCGTTCCAAGATTCGACAAAGTTGTTGCCAAGAGGACGGATCCGCTTCGGTAATATCCAGATGTAACTGTTCTAGTGTCGTATTGGCTAAAAACTGGATAACATCTATTTGCTTAGATAGCGAGAAGGGACTTATCGATAATTTTTGCAAAGCTGAATTGTTAGCTAATGATTTTAATAATTCATTATAAAACTGCTGTGTAGCCAATGCATCAATCTGATGATAGGGACAGAAAAACAATTGATCTAGTTCGATAGAACTCCAGGATTGAGTCAATAAAGAAAGTAAGTCTTTTTTTAATGCCTCAAGTGGAGTTTCCAGTTCCAATGGATGCCAAAATACTTCATTTACATCCCCGAAACTCATAGGTGTATTAAAACCATGCAGAGATCCCATTTGACTAATAGCAAGATCTCCATAATTATCTGCCCAACGACGTGGAACGTGTTGAATGACCGGTCCCGAACCATGTTTTCTTCGGGAGATATCTGGAATCATTCGAATATCTTTTAAGCGAATGCGCAAAGGAATACTAAATGGCTTCTGTTGGAGTTGTTCGATATTTTTTTCAAGATCCTGAATATTTCCAGAAGAAAATTTTGAGTTTTTTAATTCAAAAAAACCATTTTCAGAAAATTTTTTTAATATAGACGGAAAAGGCATAATTAACTCCTTTTGTTATTGTTTCCTATTATTCATTATCCAGTTTAAGCGATATTTTTTAACTTGACCAGATCAAATAAGATATTTTTATTTTTTTGGATAAAAAAATAATTCTCCAGTTTATTTTTAATTTTTACCCTTCATCAATAGATCAATAATTTGAACATTTTTAATCAAAAGGTTTATTAGAATGTAGTCAAAACCAAAGCTTCGTATTCTCCTTTAATTTCATCTAAGTTTTTCTAGCGGCTTAAGTTCTTTAAATTTTCGGCTTTACTATAAATTCGAAACGTCTGTTCTTTACGCAGGCATAAAAATTAGTAATTTTCTTGCAACGGACTTGTACTATCGAGATGAAGAGAATAGAAATCTCCTTTTATTAGTTTATAAAAACGCCTTATCGAAATATATTTTTAAAATGATAATAATATATCTAAAATATAAATAGATCATTATCTTTTTAGACATATATGGTAATATTTGTTGAAAGTATTGATAAAAAAATAATCAATGTCTTAAGTTCATAATTCTTAATAATTGATTATTGGAAATTTTTTACTGTTTTATTTAAAAAAATTAAAAAATATGATTTTTTTATAATTTATAACTAAAAAATTTTTTATTAAATATTATTTTAAGATATTTTTCTTTTTAAGAAATATCGGTAAACAAAGGATTATATTTATGTAAGATAATTGATTTTTATTGATTAATAAATAAATTATCTTGCTAATATATAAAAAATTTTTTAATATAGATTATATGGTGTATGGAAATTTTTTTAAAAATAATAAGGAAAACAAGGATGGTAATAGGAGCACTTTTTCAACCCAATGATGATCTTGATCCGTTTTTGATGGCTGATGATCTTGATGATCAAGATCATTTTGAACATCAAAATGATGCGCCTGAAGAATTACCTTCTGAGCAAGAATCCTTAGAATCAAGTAGTGACTTAATTATTGCGCCCCCAAAACCTTTTCTATCTACATATTCAGCCTATTTAGCACGAAATTGGCATGCTACTTATCTTAGCAATCCTTTGGCATGGTGGATAATAAAACATAAATCTGAAGTAAGCACTGAAGAAGAAAAAACATCAACGCGTTTATTTTGGTTGGCAGGTGAAGGTATTCCTCTGACGGCTTGGTCCAAGATTCGATGGGCTAATAGGGTAAAAAATTTTATTGATGTAAGCAGTTTTATACTCTCGGATGTTGGCGCAATAATAATGCTTCCCTTATTATTTCATGACTGGTCGAGTTTTGGTTTATGGCCAGATCAGCGTTGTGGAACTTCATTCTCATCTATTTTTGCTGGAACAGCAAGTAATCAAATAACTTGGACAAATCATTTTGGCAGTGATGTGATTCATGAAGCTGCTTATTGGACTTGGCTAGGAGTGATATTGATTCCGCCCATGTTAGGTTTAAGTTCGGTTTTTTTACGTAACAAACAGTTGCTTATATTGGATACCCAACAGATTATGTCAAATATAGAAGCAGCTTTACATCATTTAGATAATGAATCGCTTACATTTAAAGATGCATGCTTATCATTATTGCCAACGAGCCGTATAAATAGAATTTTGACTCAGGTTAAATGTATGCTGCTATGGGATGGAAGAAAGGATAATGATCAAAAATTATTAATTTCATTGAACTTTAAGATAGCATTAGTCAATAATTTGATTGAGCTCATGGAATCTAATTATTTTTTGATACGTTATAGAGCAATGCGGCTGCTGACGCAAATAGCAGAAAGTTTTCATGCAAAAAACTTGGATCGATTTATTGAAGATCGGCTCCATAAAGAAGGTTTAGCTCAGCTAAGAGAAATTATTTTAGCAGCATTAAGAAAAGAACCCATAAATGAAGCGCTTACGCAGCAAACTTTGCATGCACTTGAAGTAGCCTGTGCTCAGCCACTGCCCTTTGAAGAAATGGAAAATGCGGCGCTTTTAGAAGATCGCCAACGAGGAAGGATGGCTAGATATTTTCGTTGGACCTTAGGTGACGATACACGTCCATTAACGCAATTATTTTGGATTCCCACTTTAGTTATTTCGGCTTATAAATTTTATTCTGTGAGTCTTTATCTTGAATTAACAGTAAAAAAGCTGATTGATATCGTTTATTATTTTCATGATAAATCAGTTTGTGAAAATAAAGGAAATTATTTCAAATTTCTGTCTCAGAGCGAACGCTATGAATGTGTGGCATGTGATTGGTCTTTTGTAAGCTATCAAAATAGTTTAACGGCACAAGCTTGTCTTGAAAATTTATTGCAGCAAAAAATGACGCCTAGGGAATTAATGCGTTATCTAAGTGAATTACCCCCTGTGCGTGGAATTACACGCGTTGATCTTTCTGAATATGATTGGTCCAATTGGCCAGTTTTAGATTGGGAAAAACTGCTCCTTGCTTTAGAGCCGATGTTTGTTTCCCCCTTAGAATTATTTAATATCTCAGGGATTACAGGTGTTAATCATGCACCTACTGTGCAATATATACAAGCATTAGTGCAGTTATTAACACAGATAAATATGACACAGTTTGATATGAGTCATTACAGTTTAACTGACGAATTGTTTCCAGTGTTATTGGATTCACTCGCTTATCAATCATTGAATGGATTGTATTTGCAAGATACCAATATGACAGATGTCAGTGCGAGCTATTTGAGCGAATTAATTTCTAACAGCGGATTTAATTTAACTGATTTGCATTTGGCAGGTAATCAGATAGGTGATAGGGGAATGACACAAATCAGCCAAATATTATCTAATAGTTCATTGCAAGTGTTGAATGTCGCACATAATTTATTTTCTGACTTAGGTTTACAACAGCTGGGCTTAGGAATTCAACAAAGTATTGTACAAAGTTTAGATTTATCTGATCAATTTCTTTCTGCAAATGGATTAAAATTGTTGAGTGATGCTTTAAAAGGAAATTCTTCTTTAAGCAGATTGAAGTTGAATAATGTAGGTTTAACAATTAATCACATTATCGCATTACAGAGTTGCTTAGAAAACTTAGAATTTTTAGATATCTCAAATAATTTTCTTGGTGGCCAAGCAATTCAGTCAATTTTACATTCATATAATCAAAACTTGAAGACATTCATTTCTCATAACAATGATCTAGATGAAGCAGCCGGCAGACTCATTGCTGGGGAATTATCGGCGACTTCTTTAGAATTTTTAGATCTTTCAAAGAATTATTTAGAAGCGGGATTTAACAATCTCATTCGAGCCTTACCCAATTCGCCATTATTAAGCTTAATTTGTGAGAATTGCGATTTGAAGGATGCCGATGTTGCTGATTTAAGTTTAATTTTTTCCAATGATACTTTGCTATTACAATCATTAAACTTAAATAAGAATAAAATAAGCAATCAAACATTACTTAATTGCTTAGAAGAATTGCCAAAAAGCGCTTTGCGCGAATTACATCTTAACAATAATGAGATTAGTTGTTCTAAAGAGAGTGCATCTGTTTTAGCACAGGGTTTAACTAAAACCAATCTGACAGTTCTCGATTTAAGTAGCAATCGATTAGATAAGCATTTTTTTAATGAATTAGCCCCTTTATTAACTCAATCATCCTTGCAGCAGCTTAGTTTGAGTGCTAATAAACTTGAATCTGCTTCAATAAAACATTTTTCTGCAGCACTAGTCCAATTACCTTGCCATGCTCAGGATCTCAATTCGCCGCAGTTATCGCGCCAAGAAAAACGAGTTTTTTATCCCATGAAACGCAATACCGCGTTAAATCGACTCGATATTATTAAAACTGATACCGATAATGCAACACTCAGAGGTTTTTGTCGGGTGTCGGCGTCATTACCCAATGTTCAGTTTCTTGAGCCTAATCATCTTCAGCGTTTAAATTGGCGCAACTGTGATTTGTTAGCTGCGAATAATAATACGTTTCGTTTAGAACAAACATCAGGATCGATATCCAATCAAACTCAATCGATGCGACCTGCTACTTTAATAATGGGTAGTTCTTTTTTAATCAGTTTATTGTGTGCAGGTGGCATTTTATGTGTTGTTGCTTTGCTGTATGGAACTTATCGTGTCAGTCGTTCGACCTATCGATTCTTTCGTCCAACGCCAACAATTGATAGCGCAGAATCTGAAGAAAATAGCACTCATTCTAATTTACGCCGTTCTTTTCCTTAAATGGAATTGAGTTTTAAAAAAAATTACAAAAAAGGAGTATTTCTATGCATCTAACTTATCCTTTTAGTCTTATTTCCGGAAATGGTTTGGGAATTTCTTATTCATCCTTGACACAGATTGGAGCTGCATTACCAAGTCGGGGTTTCGGCGTTTTAAAAATGCAGAGCTTTATTAATATTAAGACAGGTAATCTGATTATTTTTGATCATCAGTTAATTGTTCAAGAATCCAATTTTCCATTAGAGTTTTATTATGTTTATAACAGTCAAGCACAAACAGTAGCGGATATTTGGCGTTTTGCACATAAGCGTTTCAAATTTCTCCCTAAACCCGATCAGACTTCATCGGCCATATTAATAGAAAAAGATGGTCATGAAACCTGTTACGCGTTTGACAGTCAAACTAAGCGCTGGGTTGCGCCTTATTGGTCAGAGAGTCGTCCTTATCTTGTTTATGACAAAACCCAAAAGCAATGGGTTTGGTTTGATCCGAAAACTCAGATCACTGAAATCTATAATGAGCAAGGTTATTTAGAAGAACGTTTTGATTGCAGAAATGAGCGAACTTCCTATGAATATGATGATTTTCAAACACCATGGAAATTGATCAAGATATTGGCGCCTGAGTCGAACTATGAATTTCATCAACAAATTACTAATGGCAACTGTTTTGAATCTATTTTTCAAATTAATGCTGGAAGCCCCACGTTACTCAGAACAAGCGTGTTTGATCAGAATGGACGTTTAATTCAAACCATACTTCCAGCAGAAAGAACACCCGAAGCTAAACGACCACAACTTAATTTTGTTTATCGCGCGCCAAGCATGGATCCTGCCAAAGTGCATGATGATGTTTATAATTTGGCTTATCTCGATATCGTTAAGCAAACCGGTGCTGATGCTAGCAATATCTCTTTCATGTTTGATGCACCGTTAACGGATGCACCAAGAAAAATTACCAGTGTGTATTTGGATCATCCGCCTTTGCATATTAGTGGTTATTTACTACGTTTTTCTTATCATCAAAACTATGCGGATGTGGTTAGTAATGCCGGGATTGCTAGCAAATTATATTTTAATCAACAAGGTTCCATCATCCAAATTGGTCAAGAACAAGGCTATCCGAATACCACTTATAACCCCATCGATAGCTGCTTTTATACCTATACCAATCAAGGTCAGTTAGCGAGTATCACCTCGGCCGGTCAAGCTACGCAAAGTTTTCAATATGAAGCGCGCGATGGCTTATTAATTAGACAGCAAAAAGCCAATGGGCAAGTAACCGAATATGTTTATGATGAAGTCAATCCGCGCCATAATTTGATTGCCCAAATCCACTATGTAAAAGCTAAAGCGCAGACGACACGTAAGGTTTATGATCAAGCATTTAGTTCTTATCGAGGTTTATATTTACGTTTTGAAATAAGTCCGGAAGGTCGGGTGACCGAATACCGCTATGAAAATTACGGTTATCTTAAAGACACCATTATTTATTTACAAGGGCGTTTCCCGGTTGATCGCTATGCAAAAAATGCAGTGCCTAATTTGGCAGAAATGGCTAGTTGGGTGGCACAACAAGATTTACAGCAAATAAGTTTAACCGAACGTCACTATTATGACGGTTCTGAACGTCGACAAACCTATTATTATGGGACGATTAACAAACAAGGTAAGGGTGTTGCTGATGATAAGATGAGCGAGGTCATTACGCATTATGCACGTTTTGGCGCGTTAATTTATAAACGAGAATATCCTAAGAAATTAGCAAATCCATTAGAAACCTTTTTTGAATACGATAGTGCATGCCGACTTTTGTCACATAAAAATCCCGCTGGGGAAATCACACGCTACCGCTACGATAACAGCCATATCGAAATCACCCGTCCGAATAATCGTAAAGAAATGGCGGAATTCGATGCTTGTGAAATGATTAGTAAAGAAACCCAAGCTATATCCTGCAATGGCAAGCTGATAACGCGTGAGACAAGTTACAGTAGAAATATTACCGGAACTTGTACGGAGAAATGTAGCAGCGCTGATGGACAATTAAGTTATCGATTTTATGATAAACAAAATCGTTTAGGGATTACTGTGGCTTCCAATGGGCGCCTGACTGAATATCATTACGATGCACAAAATCGTAACAAAATCACGCTTGTTTATGCCAAAACTATCGATGTAAAAAAGATTGAGTCACTGGGATTTCTTCATAAAGAAACCAATGTAATGGATTTATTGAAGTTAATGAAAGAAATGGCTATTGCTAATCCGAAACGAGATCACGTCAGCTATGAATTTTATGATCACTCTGATCGATTAAGCTACCAAGTCGATGCCGAAAATTATTATCGCCAAACACTGTATAACGATCGTGATGCAGTGATTGCAGAGATACAATATGCTTCACCGCTTAAACCGGAACAATTAGCAGTGCTATTGAAAGGTGAAACGCTTGATTATCAGATTGATCTAAAACGCGATCGTATCCAGCGCAAGTTTTATGATGCCGATCAACAACTTATTGGTACACAAGACGCAGCGGGCTATGTTATTGAATATAAACACAATGGAGCAGGTTGGATTACTGAAATTATCCGTTATGCACAAGCACAAATGATTAGTACCACTACACAGAATTTTGACAAGATTCGACCTGTTGCAAATGCTGAAGATGCACATCATTATTTCTTTTATAATCCGCGTGGTTGGGTTACTTCTAGCGTCGATGCTGAAGGCTATATCACGGCTAAAAATTATTCACTTAATGGTTTAGTGAGTCGTGAAACGCGTTACGCCAATCCAGTGGATGCGGCTTGGTATCACTATTCTCCGCTTATCCCACCTGCGCCAGTCCAATCCGTCAATGATCAGATAATAGATTATGAATACGATGCATTGAATCGTGAAATAGAAAGTCGTCGATCCGACGGAAAAATAACTTTCACCCGTTACGATAATATGGGAGAAATTATCGCCAAAGCTGCTCGTGATGCTGCAGCGACTGAAATAAACGGCGATAGCTATCGTGCAAATGAAACTCGTTTTGATACGTGGGGACAAATGCTTGCTGAAGCATCAGCACAGAATAGTGAATTACTGGCGCGTATTGATGCGGATAGCACCTTAAAACCTGAAGAAAAACAGCAGCAAAAAGAAAAAATATGGAGTGAAAATACCCGACGTCATGTCTATGATGCTAGCGGCTTAAAATTATCGACAGCGGTGCGTGCGACTCCTGATGCCAGCGATCAACTAACCTACTTTTATTACAACGCTGAACGACAATTAATATTAACTCTACAAGTTGTTGCGGATAAACAAGTACAAATTCGCGAATATAAACGCGATACGTTTAATAATATTGTCCAAATTCGCGATTACAGCCAAGATAAGGCGACATTAGCGGATAAATTCGACCATTCACTCACTGGTGGTTTTATTTCTGATGCATTGCGTACTGCTTTAGACGCATTGCAAGATGATACGCAAGATGTGATTACGCAAAAGTTTTATAGTAAACGCGAAGAACTTATTAAACTGGTCGATGCTGAAGGTTTCGAAACACAACATACTCCCAATGCCTTTAACGAAATCGGTCAAAGTAGCTTACCGGTTCAAACTAAACAACCTACATTAGTTATTCAACGTCAGTATGATGCACGTGGATTAGAAATAAGCACATTGCGTCAAGCCGAATCGTTAAATAGCAAAGTAAAACGCGATTACAGCAATCTTTATGGCAAGTTGACACATTTGCGTGATGAATTAAAAGGCGATTATCAGCGCGGTTATGATCGCAAAGGACGTTTGCTGTGGACACAAAATCCGCTGCAACAACAGCGTAATAACATTTCTTACGATGCTTGGGATAAACCAACAAAAATTACTAATGCCTTAGGATTCAGCACGCAACATCTTTATGACTCGAAACATCGTACCGAGACGATTGTTGATCCCTTAGGAAACAAACGAAGCATTATTCGCAATATTTTTGCAGAAAAGATTCAAGAAATTGATGCCAATCAACAAACACAAACTTGGCAACACACCGCCGATGGACAGATTAGTCGCTATATGGATGCATTGGGTAGAGGTTATGCGGCTGTTTATAATTTATTGGGATCTTTAACTGAAAGACAGATACTTAATGGCATTAAAACCCAGTATGTTTATGATGCTATCGGACGTCTGACTAGCAAAATTCAAGATGCAGATGGCTTAAAGCTAAAAACACAACATCAATATAATCTTTTAGGAGATTGTGTAAAAACTATTGATGAAAAAGGCATCATTCAAGAAAATAAATATGATCGACGGGGATTAGTTATTGAAGAATGCTTTGATTCTCAAGAAAAAGGTTTAAATCTAATTACGACACGAGAGTACAACGGACAAAGAAAATTATTGCGTGAAGTTCAAGGTGATGTAAAGGATAGCGATCAATTTATTCGTCAACTTGATTATGATGGTTTGAATCGACAATGCAAAACTACCATCGATCCCATAACCGTTACACGCAAAGACGCCTTAAACATTCAAACCCAACAGCATAAAAATGCTCAGAATAGTGTGTTGGCGGAAATTGATGCGAATGGTCATGTTACGCGGTTTATTATCGATACAGCAGGACGACGTTGTTTTAAAATCAATGCGTTAGGTGGTGTGACCGAATGGAAATATAACGCAGCCGATCAAATCATTTTAGAGAGGCAATACCAACAAGCGATCAATGGAAATGAAGTTATCGCGCCTAACGATGAAACCACGCCTGAACAATTGCGTGCGATGCTAAAGCCAGATGCAGAAGATAGTTTAACGTATCAATTTTATGATGCAAATGGCAAGCAATGCTTTGCTGTTAACTACAATGGGAAACAAGGTTACATCAAAGAAAAACGTTATGATTCCTTACAACAAGAAATACAAACGATACAGTATGCTGCGGGTATAGTAATACAAAACATCGAAAAACTTACCACCAAGCAACTCGCGGTGAAGGTGTCTAAAATTGCCAATGCAACTCAGGATCGACATCACTATTTCTTGCGGGATGAGGTCGGTCAATTAAGATTTTCCATCGATCCACAAAATTATGTACATGAACAACGTTTTGATGAGCAAGGACGCTTAATTGCTCAAATCAGCTATGCGAATGCTGTTGAAGATCCTGAACAATTAAGTCAATTGCCGATAAAACAAGTTTTAGCATATATAAAACAAGATGAGAGTCAGGATCGTTACCAGTTTTTCTTTTTTGACAGCTTGGGCCAACCACTTTATACGGTAAATGCAGAAGGACAGGTGCAGCGTTTTCAACATGATGCAAAAGGTAATTTGATTGAAGAAGTTTATTTTAATCAACGCGTTCATGTTCCTGAAGGTTATGCGCTGTTACTTAAACAATTGCAGGCATTAACACCCGATGCCACGCAGGATCGCATCAGCAAAAAAGTTTATGATGCAGCAAATCGATTGATACAACACACGGATGCTTTAGGACATGTCGAAACCTATCAGTATGATGCATTAGGAAATCGAACAGTTTATACCGATCGACAACAATCGAATTGGAAAACAGTGTTTGATCGCGCTAAGCGGCCGATTATTGAAATAACAACACCTGTAAATATTACTGAAGTTACTCCTGATGCATTTGGATCATTGACTGCTGCCAGTCAGATTATCGGCATAGAAAAACATAAAAGTTATGATAAAGCGGGTAATATTGCTCGCATCACTACTGCGGCTAATACCCAAGAACCCCGCGTGTTTGAGGCCGAATATAACGGATTGAATCAATGGCACACAACGCGTTTACCGGACATTACTGTTGACAATGGAGCTGCATTAAAACCCGATGAATGGCGTTATCGTCCAGAAACCAAACAAACATTAACCACTGCACGTACATTCAATAGCAAAGGACTCAAAGTCGCTGAGCAAGATGCGGCAGGTCATTGGCAATTTTGGGTGTACGACCAGCAAAATCGATGGGTTTATCATGTTAAACCACTGGGTGTGACAATAAAAAAAGAACGTGATGCGTTTGGTAAGATCCATCGAAAAATAATTAAT
>DASXLX010000012.1:0-24526 GCA_036495935.1 Candidatus Aquirickettsiella sp. | reverse complement strand
ATATCCCGTTCACGGCGCAACAGGTTATTTTCCCGTTTTAATTGACGATAGACGGCATCTTCCGCTCTTAAATTTCCACTTCCTGGAAAGGCATTGTTAGCTCCATGGGATTTATACTCGCTTACCCATCTCTGCAACGTTGATAGCCCTATCCCTAGATCTTGGCTTATTCGGGTACACGTTATTTGTTTCTCTAGTACCAAATTAACCGCATTTAATTTAAATTCTTTATCATATTTTCTAGACATACTATACCTGCTTGCTTAGTAACTTAAGTTTACCTCGCTTCCCTGTGTCCGAAAAATCATAGCAAGATCAGAAATTAGAAACAAAGAACGAAAAATTTCTTTAAACCATTTAAATTGAAAAATTTAGGTTAAATTTATAAGATAGTTTTAGCTAATAGACTAATCTGTGTATGCAACGCCTCAGCCGCACTATGCCAGTGGTCATGAAAAAGATAGCCGATACCAATAAATAGACTCACCCATAACACAGCACCCGAATAAGCAAACACTGCAAAATAGCGAAAAGGTAGTTTTAAGGCGCCGGCCACATAACCGGTTAGATGTCGTACACCCGGAATAAAATAACCGATCACTAAGGCCCATTTACCGAAACGCTCAAACCAATTGTGCGCTGTCTGGTAGCGTTTTTCTGTTAGTCCGATATATGGTCCCCAACTTTGACTCAGATAATGACCCGTAGCCCGACCCAGCCCATAACTTCCGCTGATACCGCAACAACTACCTGCATAAGCTGCCAGTAAACTGGAAACTATAGCCAGCTTTCCTTTGGCCATTAAAAATCCCAGCAGTAACAGCAAGGATTCTTCCGGTATCGGTAAAGCAAAAATTCCTAACGCAAACCAAATAAAAATCGCTAGGCTACCATAGTGATTTAGCCAAGGTAGAAAATGATCCAAAGCAGGTAAGGACATAAATGTATTCAGTAAAATAAAATCGTTTGTACCAATTTAAACCTGTCTTGCTGACAGATACATCAACTTATTTTCTATCCTACTTTCCTAGATCATAAATTAAGCATGATTGGTAATCGCATCTTCGATTTTTTTCAGTTCAGCTTGATTCTTATCATCTTTACTCGCTGCAACTTGCTCATCGACGACGTTGATGATTCCCAATTGGTTATCCGCTATTTGATTGTCAAATAAATCGAAATCATCATTACTGCTGATTATATCATCGTCATCATCATCGTCACCATCACTGACCTGAACATGATTCGAAGGATAAGGTAAAATTATCACTTGTGTACCAATATCTGTAAATTCTTTGTTAAGCCAATACGCATCGTCAACAAACATGCGCACACAGCCGTGACTGGCATTATAACCAGGTACGCCGTGTGAACCGTGCATCGCAAAACCGCCTTTAAAAAACATGCAATAAGGCATTGGTGCACCACCATAAGGCTTAGGAAATTTAGTAGATCTACAACCCCCTCCCCGTTTTTCATAGATTTTGAATGTTCCAGAAGGCGTATGACACGGCCTACCTAAATCCGGACACCAATTTTGTCCACTGGATGCCGGTCCCCAGCGAATAATATTTCCCGCTGGTCCATAAGCCGCCCACGCATTCAATGCTGGAGAGTAAACGATCATTTTTTTTCCGGAAGGCGTTCTATAAGGGGAAAATGGTGTATACTCCATCCAATTAGTTGCGTCGAGATTTCGTGGTGCTGCGATCCTCATTCCAGGCCATATACCCGTATTCATACGATTAATACGTTGCACCAATTCGCGTCGTTGTGGATTAGGAAATAAGGTATACCAAGTTTCCCCTCTCGCTACGACCAAACAATAAAGTCGAGGATCATTACACAAACTTTGTAGCAACCAACCGCGCGCGGCAAAACTATCACCATGCATAATTAAGAATACAACCAGTAATGCAATAAATAAACCAAATCTTATGAGTATACGCATAATGGCTCCTTCCGCTTTTTGAGGGCGGTTCTTTCGCTTTTTAAGAAAGCGTTACTCTTATAAAAAGGATAGTCTATTTTTAACGGCTAAGAAGAAATATCATGATTAAATTTTCAGAAAAAAATCGTAAATGGTGGATCCTGCTCGCCATGTCAAGTGCCTTGGCCCTGGTATTTATTGACCAAACAGCCTTAGCCGTGGCTCTACCCGCCATGCAACGTGAACTTAACCTCAGCAATAGCCTGACGCAATGGATAATCAATGCTTATCTATTAGCGATAAGTGCCACTATTCTATTGGGTGGAAAAATAGGCGATAGACTCGGCCATAAACGCGCTTTTTTATTTGGAGTGCATGTTTTCGTTATTGCATCAGTGTTATCCGCCCTAGCCGAGTCAGGTGCATGGCTAATCATCATGCGCGGGATACAAGGCATCGGTGCTGCCTTTATGATGCCCTCGACCAATACTTTAGTTACCAATGCCTTCCCTGATAAAGAACGTGGTAAAGCCTTAGGAATTTACGTTGCGCTAGCGGCTATCTTTCTCGCTTTAGGACCTTTGTTAGGTGGACTCCTCACTCAAGTCTTTAGTTGGAGAGCCGTATTCTGGATTAATTTCCCGATAGCATTAATTAGTATTCTTTTGGCGATTTCTTCTGTTCCAAAATGGCAACGGTCCGAAAAATTGAATCTTGATTGGCTAGGCTTTTTTATCTCGTTATTTTTTATTGGTGGCTTTGTATTAAGTTTTATGGAAGGACCAAATTGGGGTTGGACTTCTTTTCCGATCCTTGGGTTATTACTATTAAGTACTGTAAGTCTTGGTGTTTTTATTGTATGGGAAAATAAAATCAGCAATCCATTGATTGAAATGGACCTATTTAAAAATCTAACTTTTTCCATTTTATTCAGTGTATTGATGATTATTCAGGCCGTAGGTATTGTATTTGTATTTTGGTCAATATTTTTACAAAATGTGTTACATTTCACCGCTTTGAAAGCCGGTGTATTGCTATTACCCGCAATGTTACCCGTTATTATTATGGCACCAGTCGGTGGTTATTTACGCGATAAATATGGAGCTATACTACCGATGTTCCCCGGTGTTCTACTCATCGTATTAAGTATTATTTGGATAGGTATTTTTAGTTCATATCAAAGCTACGCTATTTTATTTCCTGGTTTACTCGGCTTTGGTATTGGATCCCCTTTGATGTTATCTGGCATTATGGTAACGGTGATGAATATGGTCAAAGTTGAACAGCGCGGCATTGCCAGTGCCATTATGAATTGCTCGCGTCAATTTGGCATTACCATAGGTTTAGCAGTTTTAGCCGGGCTATTAGGTAGTTTAAATAAATGGCAACTTAGCTCTTTTTTGAAACACAGTACTGCCCCCCTATCTCTTCTAAAGGAATATCAAATTGATGGGTTATTAGTACAATCACAACGCGCGATGCAAGCCGTCAGTCATCTATCACAACAAAATCTGCAATTATTAAAAACCGCAGCAGCAAAAGCGTATACCAGTGCATTTAGCATCACCATGTTTGTCGCAGCATTTTTTGCTTTGATTACCTTAGTGTTGATATTAAAAATTCCACGAAAAAAATAACTAATTTTAAAAGCAGTTAAAATTTTCAAAATGCAGAATATAAAAGTAGAAATTCACAAGATACTCTACTATATGAAATTCATTTTTAGAATGGCTTGGAAAATTAAAAAAATTCCGCTAATATGAGAGATAATAAAAATTATATTTATTCAAAAACATTAAACCTTTAATAATAACAAAAAATGGGCCGTTATGTTTAAGAAAATAAAATCATTTACACTCTTATTACTCATTTTAGCTTTTACAGGATGCACCACTTATACTTGTTAACCCTATAATTCAAAAACTGAAAGTGGATATAAAGACCTTGAATTTTCTAAGAATATTTATAAAGTCTCTTTTATAGGGAATGAGTATTTTTCTAAAGAACTTGTTGAAAATTTTTTACTTAAACGATGCGCAGAGTTAACCATAGAAAGAGGATTCAAGTATTTCATTATATTAAAAGAAGATTCTAGATTAACAGATTCTAGATCCCAAACAACTTCATCATCGACTCCCAATTTTCCTCTTGTTATGATTCCTACGTCGATACCGAATGAAAACTTTCAAGCAAAATTCTCATCTAATTTTCCTGTTTTTTCAACTTCAATTTCAACTGATTCTTGGACAAATACTATAAATAAGTATTCGGATATAGCTATAATTAGATTGTTAAAAGATAATAAAAAGTATGTTGATGCCATAGACGCAAATATTATACTTAATCAGCTAATAGATTCACCTACGTCCTTAGAAGTAACGAATTTTTTCGGTATAGAACCAAAATTTCGATAATAAATTTATTGGATTTTAAATCCTAACATTCTAAGCCAAATGCAACATGCTGTGTGGAAATTTTAGCTTTTTTATTTTGATATTAAACGTTTAGAGAAAACAAATTTTCTAACGTAGAACTAAAAATAAATAATGTCATTATTCATAAAGCAAATTGATATTTATTTACTCAGCACAGGACAAAAAATCAAAAAAGGCTGTCCGCTCCAGGCTGTAGACTAAGGTTTGCAAAGGGAAACAAACATCGCCTAAAGTGAGAAATTTTGTTATAAGGATTAAGGATAAGATCGCGAATGAAATCGAAGCCATAGCGAAAAAAATTATTTTGGAGGCGAAAATTATTCAGATGTTTTTTAAATGCTATCGGCTTTAGCGTAGCACGCCATTCACCTATTTTATGGGCCCAACAAAACCCAATAGCCAATAAGGTCATTAATTTTTCAATCCGCTCCATGGCGGTCAGGTGAGTCTCCTCAAATCGAAATCCTCGACTTTTTAAACTTTGGAATAAATTTTCTATTTCCCATCGGCGCAAATAAATAGCAATCGCCTTATCAGGTTTTGCATTGGTGGCAACGAGCAGAAGTTCTCCTTTTTCAGAACGAGAGGCCGCTAAATAGAGTTTTTGGCCAAAAACCCATAAGGCCATTGGATAAGCGGTGTATTTTAATTGAAGTGTCTTAAACAGCTTTTTGGCGGGAACCCATTTCTTTTTCTTGATTCTGAGCATAGAGCCTTCTTTGATTCGAATGTAAAAAGGTATTTTTTGCGCATTGAGCCACTCAAAAAATTCACCACTGCCAAATTCACGGTCTGCTAATAAGCCCGCTACATTCACTTCGGGAAAGCGTGTGATAAATTGTGTGAGGAGTGCCTGCCGCTCATGAAGGTGGGTATTACCCGCTTTAGGTAACGCTCGCCAGAATAAAGGGATGCTAAGCCGCCCTTCATAAGCAATGCCCAGAACAAAAATATTAATTTTACTCTTTCCCCAATACCAGTTGGTACGATCTATCGTTAAATAGTAAGATTTATTTTTAGAAAAAAATAACTGGAAAATCCAGCCGGCTACCTGAGTATAGTCAAATTTAAATTGAGCGAAAAAACGCTGTAATCGCTTATAACGTGAACTTATTTCAGCTCTAGAAGCAAAAGCTACCGCTATTTCGCTTAAATTGACTGTTCTGACTGAAAATAAAGCAAGCAGCATTCTCACAAAACAATCTAACCGGGCCTTGTTCCAAGTAAACGTTTGCCCTATCATTGCTTTTAACTCGCTGATTTTATTCATATTGTTTTATTTTTCTTGAGATAAAAAGTAATGATATGAATTTATTTTTTAATCAGCGAGTTTTTTATTTCTTCTCCTTTCATTTTATCTCACGTTAGGGCCCATCAAATTTAAAATTAACTCCATTTTTCAAATACTTATTCTATATTTTTATTTTTTTGTCCTGTGCTGAGATTTATTTATTTTTAAATCAACCTCTTAAGCTTTAGTTAAGAAATCTAATGTACAGTGCGAATGTAGTTTTTATAAACTATTAACCCACTTTAATAACAAAGAAGTAACCATCGATTTATAAATTTAAAAATATTAAAATCCATGCCTACTTCCTATGTATTCGATACTGTTTTAAACCTTGATAAATGTTTGCAAAACACACCTCCATCGACTCTACAAATTGATGATTTACCCCAATTGCCAAAAAATTGGTTAATCGAGTTAGAAAACCAATGTCGTAAAATTAAACCAAACTTAGAAAAAAACATTTTTTTAAACCATATCGGATCAAATTCTAAATATAAACTTAAAGCGGTATTACTCAAACAATTATCATTTATTTTTTATCAAATTTCAGGTCATTTATACTCAGAATTATTACATCATGACTCAAGTCACTCACTGTTGATAGGCCTAATAGAAGATATCAAGCAATGTACACCTGGCTTTCACATTCGTGTCAATAAACTGGTTAATTCCTTGCAAGTGCCCGATACTCTCGAACAATTATTATATTTAGTTAGAAAAAATATAGTTCAAGAAATTGCTTGTAATTTAACGAGTTCCGTTCCATCGGTCTTTCAGGTACATGTTGTCGATCGTGTGTGTCGAATTGCAAAAAAGCAAGGCTTAGGTATAGAACCCAATATACAAAAAGATCCATATAAAAGTTTTTTATCCGGCAAAACAATACGCGAACATTTACAGAGTAAATTTCCCCAGCATTATACGCCATTTAAAATCCCTTTTTTATTAGCTGAACAGCTACAACTTATTTTAAGTTTATTTGATTATCAAGGTCCAAAAAAAGATTATTATAAAAGTGAAGCCGCTGAAAATATAGTTTCGATAATAAAAAAATTTTTTTTGTTGACTGCTATTCAAAAAATGCATTTTAAAGATTTTTTTATTTGCCAACTTGACCAATTTGATGATCCCACACTTTTTTATGATATTGATTGGCCCTTGATTCGACAGTTTTTTTTTCAACAATTAATCGGTGAAAGCTATTTTACTGATGCACCGGAACCAACCAACTTAATAGAATATGCTTATTTTCAAACATTACTCCCTGAAAAAACAAATTTTGAAATTGAAAATCGATTTATTAATGATTATCTTGAATCACAAAATTATGCAAGATTGCTAGATGATTTAACCTTCATTCAAACTGATTTTTCTAAATATTGGCCAAAACTAATTAAAAATCCTATCATAATAAAAAATATAGATAAATTTTTTGAATATCTAAGAAATCAATCTCAAGATTTAAATGCTAAAGAACAATTAAAAAGAGTTACTCTGACTTATACCCTCTTTTTTTCACAAACTAAAGAATATATTTTAAGCAAAATCGTTAATGATACTGAACTTAATCTACGCATTATTAACAATAACTTACTTTTCAAATCAATGAGATATCATCCGGAAATAATCGAAGAATTACTTAATATTTTTTTAAAAAAATATAATAATCAACCTCGATTTTTTTTTAATCTATTATTTGAACAAAATAGTGAAGGTTCTAATCTTTTAATGTTAGCTGCTCGCTACCACCCACAAACCTTGCAACAGCTATTATTTATATTAAATAAACAACATGATCATTATGAAAGAAAAGAAGTTTTAGCATTATTTCTTAGTCATAATCAGGGTTGGAATCTTTTTAGTTTAGCAGCAAAATACCAAACCGATGCAATGCAATATATTTTTGATTTTTTAAGTAAAAATCCCCATTATTTCTGCCATGAAATACTCAGAATTATTTTCCATCAAAAAAATAATTCTGAATGGAATTTTTTACAATTACTAGTACGCTACCAATCAGAGGATCAAATAAATAGTTGTTTAGATTTTATCAGTGAAATGTTTCAATTTTCTAATAATAAAAAATGGATAGACATAATTTTAAATAATAAACATACCGAACATTTATTGCGCTTGGCCACTCGATCTAATAAATCCGCATTAAATAGTATTTTAAATTTTATGAGTGAACATATTAAACAAATAGATTTCTATGCCCTACAACATTGTTTTTCAGCCCCAAACAATAAAGGGTGGCATTGTTTACATAACGCCGCTTGTAGTAATTCTTCCAATCTAAAATTAATTTTAGAGTTTATTCAGAAACATATCAATCAATTTAATATCAATGCTTTGAAAGACTTGTTTTTAGCGCAAAATCAAGCTCAAGAAAATTTTTTACTGCTGGCCGTTCATTACCAATCTGCTGAAGCAGTCGGTAGCATCTTTAAATTTTTAAATCAACAAATTAAATTTTTTGATAACGCTAGTCTGCAACAATTATTCCTACAACAAAATTCAAATGGTTGGAATCTTTTAAGTATGTCTCATCTTCAGCCAACTAACATAAAGCTTATTTTGGATTTTATTAACCAACATCCTGATAATTTTGATGCAGAAACTATAAAAAAAATTATTTTGCAAAAAAATAAAAATGATTATACCTGCTTACATTATGCTGCCCGTTTTCAACCTGATTCCTTGGAAATTATTTTAGATTTTATCGATAAACGTTTGGCATTATTTGTCAATGAACTTAAATTATTATTTGAAAATCCCAGCAAACTTCAGTTAATTACAACGCTATTTAGAAAACCGACTAGTAAATCAATAAATTTATTAGAATTTAGTTTAAAATACCAACAAGAATCCGCTGCGCATTTTTCAAAATTTTTAAATACACATGCGGATAAATTCAATCTAGAAAAAAATTACCTGAAAAATTTTATCAACCAAGCAACTAGTAAGGCTTTATTAGACGACGAAGATCTTAAATCAGTCGTTCCTAGGATAAATTAATTGCTAATTTAATGATAGAAATTAGCTGCGATTTTACCTGCGTCGCCATTCAGTACCCGTAGCAGTATCTTCTAATACCACACCTAAACTCAATAATTCATCGCGTATCCTATCCGCTTCTTGCCAATTTTTAGCCGTTCGCGCTTGATTACGTGCGTTAATTAAACCATTGATTTTCTTTTCATCGGTTGTCTTTTGTTGCAAACCAAGTTTTAAAAACTGTTCTGGATCCTGTTGCAAAATACCTAAGATGCTTGCCAAATATTGCAAATATTTTGCAAGTTGCAGTGCTTGCTTATTATCCGTTTCGCGCAAACGATTGATTTCTCGCGCTAAATCAAATAATATCGCTAGTGCTTCCGGCGTATTAAAATCATCATCCATTGCCGCTTGAAATCTTTCTAGATATTCTCCTTGGAATTGTTCAGCAACAAAAGTTTGCGGTGCTTTACTCACCAAACCGCGTAAACTAGTATACAAACGTTGTAAAGCCGCCTGAGCAGTTTGTAAATTTTCTTGGCTATATTGTATCGGACTACGATGATGACTTGAGACTAAGAAATAACGAATGACTTCTGCGGGATATTGTTTTAACACATCACGCAATGTAAAAAAATTGCCTAAAGACTTTGACATTTTTTGACGATTGGTTTGTACAAAACCGACATGGATCCAAGTATTCACAAATTTGTGATCGGTCGCTCCCTCGGATTGCGCAATTTCATTTTGATGATGCGGAAACACTAAATCTAAACCGCCGCCATGGATATCAAAATGTTCACCTAAAGCCACCATCGACATCGCTGAGCATTCAATATGCCAACCGGGACGACCTGCTCCCCAGGGAGACTCCCAACTGGGTTCATTCGGTTTCGCTTTTTTCCATAGCACAAAGTCTAATGGATCCTTTTTTGTAACATCGACAGCGACGCGCGAACCGCTGCGTAATTTTTCCAAATTTTGATGGGCTAATTCACCATAGTTTTTAAATTTTTCTACTGAATAACAAATATCACCGTTATCGGCTTGGTAGGCATAATTTTTATCGAGCAAGATTTGAATCAAATCTAACATCTGAGAGATAGCATCGGTCGCTCTAGGTTCATGAGTTGGCGGCAGAATAGCTAACTGTGCAAAATCTTCATGCATGGCGGCTATCATGCGCTGTGTCAATTCTGACATGCTTTCATTATTTTCTTGTGCGCGTTTGATGATTTTATCATCAATATCGGTGATATTACGCACATAATTCACCTGATAACCTTGCATGGTGAGATAACGTAACATCACATCAAACGCCACTAATACGCGCGCGTGACCAATATGACACAAATCATACACTGTCATGCCACAGACATACATACCCACTTGCTTGGCATGCATCGGTGTAAACGTTTCTTTTTTTTGCGTCAATGTATTATAAATTTTTAGCATGGAGTATTCTCTCACGAATTTTTTCATTACCTAACAGGCTAAATAACTTTGCCAGCTCAGGGCCATCATGACGTCCAGTCAGTGCCAAACGTAACGGTGTAAACAAGGCTTTACCTTTTAGATTTAATTTTTGTTGTAACTGTTTTATTAAGACTTTAAAATCAGAATTTTCTTCATCCAATAATGTTAAGAGTGTCTGCCAATACCGAGGATCGACTTCGCGCAAAAAAATCTTGCTATCTATAGAGAAGTTTAATGCGCTGGCTTCGCCAAATAAAATAGTTGCCCATGCGACTGCTTCTTCAGGGAAACAGATCGTCCCGCGCATTAATTCAATAAAGTTTAGCTTAACAGCATCTGGCACTAAATTTTGTATTTTAGCTTCCAGCCAGATGCTCAGTTTATCATTTGAAATATGTAATAAGGCCTGTTTTTGCCAATACAATAATTGGGTTTGGTCATAGCGCGCAGGAGATTTACCGAGTCGACTGAGTGAAAAATGTTCTGCTAAGTCATGAATATCCAGAAAATTCGGATTTGTGTAGGTATGGCCTAAACGTGCTAAGTAATTTTGCAAAGCTTCGGCAAAATAACCTGCTTCTTGCAAAGTTTTAATACTAAAACTTCCATGTCGTTTTGATAACGGGGCACCATCATCACCGACAATTAATGCCATATGACCATACGCCGGAATAGTTAAACTCAAGGCCTGTAATAACATGATCTGGCGCGGTGTATTTGTTAAATGATCTTCACCACGCAGTACATGTGTCACCTTCATTAAAGCATCATCAATGGCATTACAAAAGAAAAATGCCGCGGAGCCATCACTGCGTTGAATCACAAAATCGCCAATATCATCACTAACAAAGCTTTGCTCGCCTTTGACAAAATCATTAAAACGAATAACTTGTTTCGGCAAAACATGAAAGCGCAAACTTGCAAGCTTTCCTTGTGCTTTTTTCTCGGCAATTTGCTCTGCCGTTAATTGTCGACATTGACCACTATAACGCGGCGGTTTACCTGATGCCAACTGACGCTTGCGCATCATGAGCAACTCCGATTCGCCGCAAAAACAAGGATATGCACGACCCATACTCACTAATTGTTCATAGTAAAGTGTATAGACTGCTTGTCGTTCAGATTGATAATAAGGGCCCAGACCTTTTTCTTGACCAGGACCTTCTTGCCAAGGTAAACCTAACCAAAGCAAGTCTTCTTCTAATTCTTTAGCGAGCGTCAGCAATGAACGTGTCGCATCGCTATCTTCTATCCGTAATAAAAAACAACCGGCTTGCGAATGTGCGAATAAAAAATTAAATAAAGCGGTTCTGGCATTACCTAAATGGATATGGCCGGTAGGGCTAGGTGCAAAACGAGTTTTCATAATCAACTACTTGTTTAAAATTTGATAACTTAGTCCAGGATTGATAACTTAATTTAAAAATACTTATTTTAAAATAACCACTATAAACTAATTTATCACTTAAGCTATGATTAAGCCTATGTCGACCCTCTTTATATCCGATTTACATCTCAGTAGCGACCAACCGGGAATAACGCAGCTATTTCTGGATTTTTTACATTGGCAAGCCAGAGAATCCGACGCTTTATATATATTAGGCGATCTATTTGAAACCTGGATAGGTGACGATAATTTAAGCCCATACAATCAAATGATTATCAGCGAACTCGCTGATTTAACGGCGAGTGGCATAGACACTTATTTCATGCCCGGGAATCGTGACTTCCTCATCGGTAAACGTTTTATTCAGCAAACCGGTTGTCGCTACCTTGCTGATCCGACAATCATTAATCTGTACGGAAATTCCACCTTACTCACGCATGGCGATAGTTGGTGCACCTTCGATAAACATTATCTGCGTTACCGACGCTGGTCGCGCTATCCTTTTTGGCAATTTTTATTTTTGCAATTCCCCTTGCCTTGGCGTCAAAAAATTGCTATATATTTACGTGATCAGGAACATTCGAACACATCAATTGCTACGGCTAAATATGATGTTGTCATCTCTGATCTATTAGTCTACTTGCAACATCACCCAGATACAAATCAAATCATTCATGGACACACGCATTTACCTAGTATTCAACTAATAAAATCAACAGAAAACATTTGGATTAAGCGTTTTGTGTTAAGCGATTGGCATGCTAACCGAGGCAATGTATTAGTTGCTAATCCTGATCAAACATTATCATTAGTCTACTTTAATTGACGAATGATTTTTTAGCTCTTTAAATCGATTTAAAAAAGATTAACGATAATTACTCCTCTTATTTAATGTTATTTATTATTAAATTGAGAATATTTCTATTAGATTCAGTAGTATCCGAGATTACTTCAGATATCGAAGATCCCGTGTTTGATACAAAGAAAAGCGGTTTAAATTTCGATTTATTTTTTCCAGGTTTATCTATATTTAGATAAGCTATTATCTTATCTAAACTTGTCTCTAAAAATTCTCGAAATTTTTCTAAAATATTCCTTGTATCTAAAATAGCTTTAAATTTTTCCTTACATTCAAGTGTGTGTAGAATCGCATATTTTGCTACCCAACCGTCGCTATTAAAGTAATGAATATTAATTTTATATTTTGCCACCCCTTTAATAAAAAAATCCTCATCCTTGGTTACCAATTTTTCGGAGGTATTTAAATCCATTACTTTTTGCGTAAAAAAACTTTCTTGGAGAAACAAACTATCGTCCGAGTAACTTAACTTTATTCTTTTCGTCGGGCTACCGAATGCATAATGTCCATCCCCTAGTTGCATTAGAAAAAATAAAGTTTTGATGAAGAATAAGTTTTAAAAGTTTTTTTAAGCAATCTTTTTGTGCATTTTTTTTGAACTTCCAACTTTGCTCACATTCACTGTTTAATTCACTGATTTCCTTGTTTTCAAAAAGTGTATTAAAAAATTCATTCGCAGCTTCATCTAAGAACATGGCTGCAATTTTATCTGGGTCCTTCTCAAGTATTTCAGCCACATTGAGGATCGCATGAACACCTTTTTTGACAACATTAATTTGATTTTGTGCTTTATGGAGAATAGAATCGCTAAAGATCCTTAATATAAAGCTCCCCACTACTCCTGCGAAAATCCTTAAAGAAAGCTTCTTTTGAATATCGTTTAATATCACCTTTAACAACATCTTCACGTATGAATGTCCATAATTTTTGTGTATTCTTAAATTCTGACATAGATTTTATCTCTAAAGTTATTTTAACTATTGACATTTTATACTAAATAAATTAGCAAGAAATAGTTTCATAATATTTAGAACAGGACCAACAATGAATAAGCACTCTCTATTTCCGATGAGGTAATGGAAAAGCAAGTAAACGACTGAGTCGTTATCCTGGAAAAACTTTGACTATCGTGCCAAAATTCATTCACAACATTCTACCCGTATTCAAAAATAAAAGAACAATGAAATCAAAAGTGATCCTGTTGTAATTCAAGATGACTATGCATGGACTCGGGTAAGAAGCTGCTTAACCAATTTTCTAGGGGTTGGAAATGCGGCACTAACACCGATTCTTGCCAAGAGGTTTCTTTGGCAAAGGGCGTTAAACTGACTAGCATCATCAATAAAACAACGACTAAAATTCCACGCGCAATACCGAAGATAATTCCTAGCACGCGATCCGTACCGCTTAAACCTGTGTTTGCAACTAATTGACCAATTAAATAATTAATCAACATACCTAATACGAGTGTAACTAGGAATAAACCAACAAAACTAACCACCAATCTGACTGAATCGGAATGAATAAAATTCACCAGTAAATCAGCAATATAGCGGTAAAAAATAAAACTCACTGCAATCGCGGCAACCCAGATAACCAAAGAAATCACTTCGCGCACAAAGCCACGCATGACGCTAATTAATACCGAAAGCGCAATGATGGCAATAATGGTGTAATCGATCCAATTAAATGTAGACATTGAGCAAACCTTAAGCTAGTAGATGTAAAAATCCAAGGCTTATTATAAACTATTTTTTTATTAGTTACCTATATGCTTAAATAAGCAAACACAAAACATATTTTTTACCGTTTTATACAAGCCGCTACTCAATAGACACTATCATTGATTAAAAATCTTGAAGAAATTTTTTCTTTGACAAAAGAAAATTTTTACACTAGGAAAAAAAGCATGCTAATAATCCTTATCCTTTAACAAAAAAACAATAGGACGCCTATAAAAAATTATTAAATGAGTCTTTAGAGCTTTATGGGTTTAATAAAAATTACTTCATTGGATACTATGGAAAATAAGGGAGATCCTGTCAACGGCATTTGGTTTACTTCTTGGTTAGAACAAGTTCGTTCAACGTAAAAACACTGTGTAATTGATAACCTGCAGCTAACAACGCTTCTTTACCACCTTGTTGTCTATCGACTAACACAACGATATCTTTTACTTGTAGACCCTGTTTTTTTAAAGAATCTGCTATCTGTAGCACACTGCCGCCAGTAGTCACGACATCTTCAATAATTAAACAGTCTTGACCCGATTTAAAAACACCTTCGATTTGTTTTTTTGTGCCATAATTTTTAATTTCTTTACGACACATCAACATCGGTAAGTTTTGCTCAAGCGAAATAGCGGTAGCCATCGGCAATGCCGTATAAGGCACGCCACATATCAAGCTTGGTTTTAAATGTTTTATTTTATCCCACAATACCTTAGCAATGTTGCGTAATAGAGGGGGGTAAGAAATAATTTCACGGCAATCGATATATATAGGTGAAATTTCACCGCTATGTAAGATAAATTCACCCCATTTAATTACACCAATATTAATTAATGCATCAAGTAAGGTTTGTTTTTCCACACTAAGCTTCGGATGAATTGTCATTATCATTAGTTTTTTCAGCCGCTACATGGATCAAGCTATTCGTTTGCTCTGGATCGTTAAGTAAGTCTTCTTCGATACGTTCTAAGCCAACTAAGATTTCGCCTTCATTCAATCGTATCAAACGTACACCTTGCGAATGTCGGCCGGCAACACGAATTTCAGAAACACGTGTGCGCACTAAGGTCGCTTTATTGGTAATAAGCATCACTTCATCGGCAGGCAATACTTGTACAGCGGCTACGACATTACCATTACGCTCTGTTGTTTTAATAGCGACTACACCACTACCACCACGACTCGTCAAACGATGTTCAGGAACAGGCGTACGTTTACCATAACCATGACTGGTTGCCGTTAAGATTAACCCTTCGGGCTTAGCAATGATTAAAGAAATAACCTGTTGACCTTCTTGTAATTTAACACCTCTTACACCACAGGCGGTACGACCCATACATCGTACTTTACTTTCATTAAAACGTATTACCTTACCTGCATTGGTAAACAATAAAACATCTTGTTGACCATCGGTTAACGCAACACCCACTAAATGATCACCTTCGCGTAAATCAATCGCAATAATACCGTCGTTACGGGGTCTAGAAAAGTCAATTAAGCTGGTTTTTTTTGTCGTGCCATTGGCTGTTGCCATAAAAATGAAATGTTCAGCACTATAATTCTGTATAGGTAATACCGCATTAATTCGTTCATTCTCACCTAAGGGTAATAAATTAACGATAGGTCGGCCTTTAGCGATGCGACTGCCTTCGGGTAATTTATACACTTTTAGCCAATAGACTTTACCAGCACTAGAAAAACACAATAAGGTGGCATGTGTATTAGCAATTAACAAATGCTCAATAAAATCTTCTTCTTTTACATCGCCAGAAGATTTTCCTCGACCACCACGACGTTGTGCTTGGTAAACATCTAAACTTTGTCGTTTGACATAACCTTCATGCGATAATGTCACCACCACATCTTCGGCAGGAATCAAATCTTCTTCATTAATTTCAACATCGACACTGATAATTTCGGTACGCCTTGGATCTGCAAATTCTTCTTTAATCGCCATCAGTTCATCATGAATAACCTGACGTAAACGTTCAGGTTGATTTAAAATATCTAATAAATCAATAATAATATCTAACTGATCGCGATATTCTTTTAAAATTTTCTCTTGTTCAAGACCCGTTAAACGATGTAAACGCAACTCTAATATCGCTTGTGCCTGTTCGGGTGATAACCGATAAATATTTTCACCTTTTTTTACACCATATTCATTAGCTGCATCTAGTGTTAATTGTGTCTCAAGCAAATCGGTTTTAGTGAGCATCTCAGCTACCATACCTAACTGCCAATGTTGCGCTAACAGTTGAACTTTAGCATCTGCTGGATCCTTTGCCGCTTTAATTAAAGCGATCATCGGATCAATGTTCACTAATGCAATACCTAAACCTTCTAAAATATGCGCACGTTCTCGCGCTTTACGTAATTCAAAAATGGTGCGGCGTGTTACCACTTCACGTCGATGCGCCAAAAATTCGGTAATTAATTGTTTGAGATTGAGTAAAACGGGTCTGCCATCGACCAAAGCCACCATATTAATACCAAACGTGACTTGTAATTGCGTTTGAGCAAATAAATTATTCAATAACACATCAACGTTCTCACCACGTCGGACTTCGATGACCATACGCATACCGTCTTTGTCAGATTCATCGCGTAATGCGGTAATCCCTTCAATGCGCTTTTCTTTTACCAATTCAGCAATTTTCTCGATAAGTTTTGCTTTATTTACTTGATAAGGAAGTTCGGTCACAATAATTCGTTGTTTATTCGATTTTTCATCTTGCTCGAGTTCGATTCTCGCTCGAACAAACACGCGTCCACGACCACTATGGTACGCTTCAAGAATCCCCTGCTTACCATAAATCAAACCTGCGGTAGGAAAATCAGGTCCTTTAATGAATTGCATTAAACATTCTATGGTCAATTCAGGATCGACTAGTAAAGCAACACAGGCATCGATAACTTCCGCGAGATTATGCGGTGGAATATTGGTCGCCATGCCGACCGCGATACCTGAAGATCCATTAACGAGTAAGTTAGGAACTCGAGTGGGTAATACGCTAGGAATCTGCTCGGTTTCATCATAGTTAGGCACAAAGTCGACCGTTTCTTTAGCTAAATCCGCTAATAAGGCATGTGCCAACTTTGACATACGAATTTCGGTATAACGCATCGAAGCGGCGGAATCGCCATCAACCGAGCCAAAGTTACCTTGACCATCAATCAACACAGAACGCATAGAAAAGGTTTGTGCCATACGTACAATCGTATCGTAAATCGCCCCATCACCATGCGGATGATATTTACCGATCACATCACCTACCACGCGGGCAGACTTCTTATGCGGTTTATTCCAATCGTTGCCAAGTTCGCTCATGGCAAATAAAACTCGTCTATGCACAGGCTTTAAGCCATCTCGAACATCAGGCAACGCCCGGCCTACTATGACACTCATAGCATACGCCAGGTAGGACTGCTTTAATTCCTTCTCAACTGTTACCGAAATGATTTCATTAGCCGCTGATTCTGTCATAAAAACTCAAAGCCTATGATACATAAAATGAAAGCAGATGAAGGTCTTTTACCCCTTCATCTGCAACAAATATAGTACCATAAAAGGCTTAAACTGGCAGTAGTTTTCAACGACCAGTACAATTATTTTACTTATTGCCCCCAGCTGCAGAACTAGCTGAATTAGCATTATTCGCAGGTTCCTCGGGTGCTGCTGTCCCTGCCGTTCCATTGTTAGATGATGTATCTGGTGTCGCTGGCATAGCGGGCGCGGTATCGCTAGGCGGTGTTTGAGTAGGTTCCACGGCTTGTGGATTTACCGGCATTTGCTGATCATCCGAGCCGGATGAGTTCGCAGGATTAGCCATCTGATCTTGAACAGGCATCGCGGTATCTGATTGATCTCCTTGCTTATCAGAAGGCTGATGATTACAGCCGACTAACGCCGCCGTCAGCAGCATAGAAACCAAAAACTTCTTATACATAAGCAAAATTCCCCATCTAATAAAATAGTGCAAAAAGCATTAAAGAACAATTTGTAAGTTAAGGGCTGATAAAGCCCACTGACAAATCCATAGCCCATAGTAGAAGCCAACTTAAGCATAGCAAAACTTTCAAGTAAAACAAAATCTGATAAAAATTAGACTCTCACCCGGTTAAACTCGATGGCATGGATAGCATGCAGCCCTCCTCTTTTAATTGCCAACCCACTAAATACTGTTATAATAACCCTAGATTTAGTTTCCCGTGTCAGTTTATAGCCAGGGCTAACCCCCTCTTTTTTCTGACGCAAACAGAACGAAATGATAAGAAATTTAGAGCTAACTAAAGTAAAAAATTTTAGTTTTTTATAAATTTTAGCTTATTTTTGGTAATAAATTTAAATCCCAAAATGAGAGAATTAGTCCGGCTTCTTAAGTTTGCAACCTTTTATTTGGAACGATGTTCTTCTGATGCGAATTTTATGCTCAGTAATCATTAATATGATGTGCATAAAAAAATAGGGTATTAAGAATATGCAAGCCTATAATCCGTGTTAAAAATCAGATAGTTAAAACCTATGCTACTTAGCCCCATGGGCAAAGTAGCTTATGCAAGGACCCTGTTGACGCACTCACCCCTTTTTAAATTAATTAAGCGGTCATTGTTTCAGATATTTTAACAGTTTTAATTTTTAACAGCGATTATCGCGTTTTCAAATAAGCAAGCTTAGTTGAGCCTTCATACAAAATAGGATTCAACGATGCATAATGAAAAGAATCGAATATTGATCAATGCGAATCAACCCGGAGAAATCCGCGTTGCTTTACTCGAAGAAAACAAGTTGTCCGACCTAGATATCGAATATAGTGGTCACGAACAAAAAAAATCGAATATCTATAAAGGTAAAATTAGTCGCATAGAACCTAGCTTAGAAGCGGCATTCATCGACTATGGCCCCGAACGGCATGGATTTTTACCCTTCAAAGAAATCGTTCCCTCCTTCTTTAAATTCGAAAAATCGCAATCTATCCAATACCTCAAAAAAGTACTTGAGGGTCGTGAAGTGATGGTGCAAATTGAAAAAGAAGAACGTGGAAATAAAGGAGCAGCACTAACAACTTACATTACCCTCCCTGGTAGTTACTTAGTGCTGATGCCAAATAATCCTGGCGCAGGTGGTATTTCACGTCGCATTGAAGGAGAAGAGCGGCGTGAAATGCAAGATTTACTCAGCCAAATGGAACTTTCAGAGGATATGGGACTTATTCTACGCACTGCTGGCGTGGGTAGAGAATTTTACGAACTACAAAATGATTTGAATTTGCTTATTCAACAATGGAATGCCATACAAAAAGCATATAATGAGCGTTCTGCTCCTTTCCTTATTTTTCAAGAAGGCGATTTGATCACCCGTTCGATACGTGACTATTTAAGACGCGATATTGACGAAATTATTATTGACGACAAAAAAATATTCGAGAAAATTAAGAATTACATCGAGCAAATTCGACCTGATTTTGTATCACGAATTACACTTTATCAAAATTCTATTCCCTTATTTATGTATTTTGATATTGAAGAAGCGGTTGAATCGGCATTTAAACGCAAAATAGAACTCCCGTCAGGTGCCACCATCGTTATCGATCGCACCGAAGCCTTAGTTTCCATTGATATTAACTCAGGTAAATCTACCAAAAATGAAGATATTGAAGAAACCGCCGTCACTACCAATCTAGAAGCGGCTAAAGAAATAGCGCATCAATTGCGTGTACGTGATTTAGGCGGTTTAATTGTCATTGATTTTATCGATATGAACTCAGAAGACAATCAACGTAAAGTAGAAAATTGCTTACGTTTGGCCACGAAAAAAGATCGCGCGCGCATACAAATCGGTCGAATATCGCCATTTGGGTTATTAGAAATGTCTCGACAGCGCTTACGCCATTCTCTAGGAAAGGCCAACGAAACCTTATGTTCACGATGCAATGGAGAAGGAACAGTACGCACCATCGAATCATTAAGCTTATCTTTACTCCGTGCAATTGAAAAAGAAGCCTTAAAAAAATCGACACAACAAATACGTGTCGAAATACCCGTGGATATGGCTACTTATCTGATTAATGAAAAACGTGCCGCTAGAGAACAGATTGAACAACGTTATAAAATAAATATATTATTAATACCTAATCCGTATTGGCAATCTCCACACTACAAAATTACTGGCCAAGGTAAAAACATTAATCTACAGGCTAGCGAAAATGCTAGCTATCAAATGTTAGATAAATCTTGCGCAGAATCATCGCTACCTTATAGCTCGCCAGTCATTAAGCCAGTAGAAATCCCAGCGGTTAAACCACTGACTTTTGCGATTAGCAAAAATAAACCTAAAACTCAATTAGGTCTATTAAGTCGACTGCTTGGTATGTTAAAAGATCTCAGTAAAACTAAAGAGCTTAGTAAAAACTCTGTGAAAAAAGAACTAGCTACTGCTCAAATATATAATCATTCTAATGATGCTCCGCACCGACACCCCCCAGAAAAACGTTATTCAAAAGCAAATCGTAATAACCGACTTCGCAGTCACCGCCGTGATGACAGGCGCGATAAAGAAGGAGAAGGTGGCAGCGAAGGTGGTGACGGACAGCACCACCATAATGGCGGCAAGACATCACAAAATCGCTATAACAAACATCATCAACAGCGTTATGAGTCAGCGCCGCATCAACAAAACACACATCATAATAATAAACCTGTCTCTACTCCTATTGCTGGTGCATCAGAAAGAAAACCATTACCCCATAAGAGACGACAACATTCAGAAAGATCGGCAATAAAACACGAACATAAAATAAATACTCAAGCCATTCGAGAAGAAAATATCAGTTCAACGCCTAAGCCAGTGTTAAATAATACCGAAAGAAAAACCGTCATTCCATCACGATCTGTTGAAAAATCTGCGCCTAGCATAGAAAAAAAACCAGTCGCTGAGCAAATAGCTAACACTGCTAACATTAACTCTAGCAAACAGACTACTAATGCTAATAATCCATCCCCACAACGTCGCAATACACGACGTTATGGTGGAGAACCCAAATTACGTCATCGTACCTATAGTCATTATGAACAGGATCAAAAAACTAAAAATTAATCCGGATAAAATTATTTTATCTCAACTTTAGCCATTGTAAAAACCCCAATGGAAATTGTATGTAAAAGGGGTTTCAGAAATCTGAAGGTAAAAAAAATAAGCAATACAACAGTCAGCGTTAGTGATAGAAACTTTATTTTGTCAAGTAAATCGTACTGTTGTTGCTGTATTACCGGTTCTAGATTTACATAATGAAAAGCCTTTAGGTATTCCGTTAAATGCAACCCATTACTTTACATTAGCTTGTAATTAAAATTAAATACTATTCAACCAAACAATTTCCATACTTTCTTCAATAAAGATATTAATAAGCTCGAACAAGAAAGTATTAAACATTTTAAATGGAATGTTGCGTTAACTTTCCAAGAAAGTAAACGACATTACATATGGAGTTTGAAACACAGCAGCAATGGTTCACCATGAGTCATCCCAAGAACATTTGGAATCTATAGCTCAATCCTGGAAATGTTAAAGTTCAATACATTCTAGCCTAAGCCTATTACCAGCAAAAAAATTTTGATAAAGCGATAATTCACACCTTCCATTAATTACATTATGGACAACAGGATCTAATTTTAAATCAATTTATCTAGTCAAAGTAGCTGCTTCGCTTTTTTGATAGCTAGGATCAGATTCATTATTTTTAGTAAAGAAATGAGAAGATGACTTAATAGATTCTAACTCATTAAATTTTTCTTCCTTTTCAATAAAAAATCCAAATTGTTTCAACGCATCATCGAAGCATCCGGTAATTAGCTTTTGTAAAGTATATCTAGCTGTTTTTCCATTAGATGGTTTAAACGCTATTGCTTTAAGATGATCTTCGTCTAAACTAAATACAATAATAGGATTATAAGCATCATGTTTACCACTGTATTTTAGTTGATAACTAATATCTTCCCCAAGAATTTTATTAAATTTATAGACCTCTTTTTTATTATTTCCATTTGCTATAACAATTTTTCCATATGACGTTTTATTACCATTATCTGGACTGGCAGTAATAGAATTGATGTAAAGTATATGAGTTGGAGAGATAGGAATAGAATTGCCTTCATAATATAAGGGATAAGCTTTTTCATGCCCATAGCAATTATCTTTATGTAATCTGTTTTGATGTATCAATATGGTAAATTCGACTTCAGGAAATGAGGGAGCTAATTTTTGTGCAATTTTTACTAAATGTAGTGCAGATGCACCACTCACCATGGTATCGACAAGGCCTATACTTTTATGGCCTTGGGATATTGCTTGTCTGACAGCCTCCTCTAAACGAATATAGTGTTCTTTTTTAGGATGAGCGAAATATTTTTTTCTAGGTTTTGGGATCTTAATTAATTCAATTTTATCTTTTACTCCATCCATAATAAGATCAAGTAGAAAGCCACCGCCTCTTTCTGGAGTTAATAATACGCTAGTCTTTCCAAGATTTTTAATTAATTGTTGTACTGCATTTCTGTTTTGGAAAATAAATCTTCCAAAAACGGCACCGTTTTCTGGTTGATAATTTCTTGTATTTCTATTTAACATTCTTTGAAGTCCAACTCTTCCATTTCCATCTAAAGATTCGATATTTTTGGCGTAGTCAGTTAGTCTATTCACTAATATTTCTAACCTTTGTTTTGATATTTCAAGTTTATCTAAGGGTAAGATAGTTACATCTGGAGTAAGTTCAGGTAATAATAAATAGAAGTAACTGCTATGCTGATGTGAAACTTTAGTTGCCGAGTCCTCAGTGGTGCCAACAGTGACTTGTTCGTCCGTCGGAGAATCTAAAAGCTCTTTGACACTATTGAAATGCATTTTCTCCGTCATTTGAGTTTCTGAAAAAAAATTACTTCGGTTATTAATTGAATATTCTATTTTGTGTTGATAGTTAGTTATGGGCATTATATTTTTTTCCTATTATTAGTTATTATGCTTATTAGACTAGAATATTTCTAAAAAGATCAAAAAAGTATATGAACTCCCGAATTTTACATAATTTAAGGAAAGTAGTTGCTCGAATTTCATTGGCATAAAGTAAATGACTCAACACTACTACTTACTATTCCAGTATTGTTGGAAGAAAAAAAGAATCCTGCTTTTTGGGCACTATAGTTTATTTTTTCTTTATCAGTAATTCCAAGCACTTCTTCTTTCAGGGCTGTGTCCATTAATACTATCTTTTCATGATGTCTTTCATTAGATAATTTTTCCCAATTTTTTATATTTGTGGGCATTATATTTTTTATAGCTTTTAACATAAATATTTTTTTAATAACATTACTTTGATGCTTATTTTCTCCGAGACTATATTGTTGTTCATAGATACGATTAAGAAGATCTTTAGAACATAGTTTGAGGTTAACTAATATATTTTTTATAGTATTAATATAGTTGTTATCAATGACTCCAGTACCACAGGTTGCCCCCATTGCTACTGGCACACTATCTTTTTTTGCATAGCAATATGGCGTAAAAGTTATATTTTCAGGTAGCCAATTTGGAAAAAGTTTAAAAAACTTCTTTAGTTTCTCAAGAAGTTCTTTTTTATCATCGTAAAATTTGAGCTCAATAAGATCTTTAGTATTGCTAGCAATGAAATGGGCTTGTGAGTAAATTAAGAGCAGTTTAGAGTGATCAACATAATGATCAGTCGATTTTAGTTGTTTGCTAGTCGCTGACCTGTCTTCAAGGTTATTTTCTTTTAATCTTTTTGACTGACTATCTAATTTTTCTAATTGCGTATAAGAGCTGCCTGGGTGTAAATTACTAAAGATGTCACCTAATAAAAATTTATCCAGCGTAATTTCTATTTTTAGGGATTCTAATTTTTCTTTGATATCTGAAGTAAATTTTTGATAAATACCCGCACATGGACCATGCCCTCCTTTAATCATTAGATCTTCATTAGTTTTACTTTGCCTTTGCGAGCCCACAAAAACTTTAACTACAATTTCTTTAGTAGGTTCTTTTATCTTAATTTGCTTAATTTCTGCAATGATACTATCAATTAGTTTATTATATTTATCTTCATTTTTAATTGCAGTATGAAGACATCCATCAAAATCAACACTAAATACGATTAATTTCTTTTCCACTTTCTTTCTCGATTATAAAAAATACTTCTGAATATTCAAGCTATTAGTATAATTGGTCAAACTTAATAAATTCTTAAAGGCCGTTCTAAAAAATGTCGCTCTCAGGGGAATCGCGCTTAAAAACCCGAAGAAACCTATGAATTAAAGAATAAAGAGTTTGAAAGTATTGTAAGAAAGTAAGAAAATTTCGGTCTATAAAAACAATGAGGCCGGAAATGAATAAAGAGCAAGCATCCTTTATA
>DASXLX010000011.1:0-1744 GCA_036495935.1 Candidatus Aquirickettsiella sp. | reverse complement strand
TTTCTATATTTTCTATACATATATGTTTTGTGTATGTTTTTGTTGTATATATGTTTTTTGTTTATATGTTTTGAGTATGTGTGTTTTGTATATGTATGTTTTGTATATGTTCTCTACATTTCTATTTTCTCAGCAATGTATTACCTCACTTATGTCCCCAGCATTAGTAATGAATATTGTAGTCTCATCTGAATTGGGTTTGGCACCTTTATGAACAGCTCTCAGTCCAATTTATTGGGCTGTCATATGCTGCTCCAAATATTTATGCAAATGTTTCATGTTGTTTGTATTTGTTTGTAGGCTTATCACTTGACTCTACAATACATTGGAACTTATATACTAATTGAGTACTTCTGTGTGTGCATGTTTGTACTCTAATGTCCAAACTGAGTCATAAGGTGGTTGGCATATTTGGAACAAAATGACAAGGGGATGGTATTGTAAAGAAAACAAGTGTCCAAATAGAAAACAATGGCTAATGATGAAAGATAAAAATAAACTGGGCCTAACATTTAGGATGATGAGAATAGCAATAAACTGTAACAAGAGCAGTACCTCAAGCTCAATAAAGCTACTACTCCACCAAGTGTAAGGGTGTTAAGATAAGTATGAGTAAACAAGATGATACTATAGGAGGCAAAATGGATACAAAGTAATTTGCTATAGTGGAAACAGGAAAGAGGACTTAATGGAGAAGATGACATGAATTGGAGCATGGGAAAGTCACTGATCCATGTTATTTTGTTGAAGATATAGGAGATGAGGAACCAACCAAACAAAGACAAACATGCATATTCTCAAAGCCTTGATGTGGGGCTATCCAAATATATGAAAAAGTTTTTGCACCATTGCATCTATTTTAGTATTCACTGAGTAAGGAAAGAGCCAAAAAAGCCAAACATGTATATGTATTCTGAAAGTCCAGACTTGGTCCGAAATTTTATTTTGCTTATTACCCAATAAGAAAAGTGCCAAACAATGCCAAACATGTATATTCTGCAAGCCCTGCTTCAGGGCTACCCAACCATATAAAAATGTCTTGATTACATAATCCTTTATTTTGCTTATTACTCAATAAGGAAGATGCCAAACAATGCCAAACATGTATATTCTGAAAGCCCTACTTCAGGGCTACCCAACCATATAAAAATGTCTTGATTACATAATCCTTTATTTTTTCACCATCACATCTGAAAATTTATTTCGCTTATTACTCAATAAGGAAGGTGCCAAACAATGCCAAACATGTATATTCTGAAAGCCCTGCTTCGGGGCTACCCAACCATGTAAAAATGTCTTGATTACGTAATCCATTCCCATCTGCCAAAAATTGCTGGAACCGAGCTGAGTCCAAAAACACCCAAAACCGAGCTCGGTTTTGCTCGGGTGATTCCGAGTGAATCCGAGCAACCGAGCTCAGTAATGTAGACTTGGAAAAATTAGCATTACATTCAATTTCAGAAATGTAATGAAAAACCGACTAGGATCCGAGTAGGAACCGAGAAAAACCGATCGGATCCGACTCGGAACCTGGTCGTTTCGGGGGTAGAGTGGAAAGACCTCCAGGTTGGCCTGCAAGGACGGCAAAGATGACGCCAGATTCGTTGACCAGAGGTCGAGCCATGCTGCAAATCATCCAGTTAGAGCGCTGTGGCATGAGTAGCAGAGGGGAGCAAGCGCACCTTCCATCCCATGGAATTACGCCGTAGCCCTGGGCTATTAAGGCGTCCAGATCTTCATCCTC
>DASXLX010000010.1:0-7962 GCA_036495935.1 Candidatus Aquirickettsiella sp. | reverse complement strand
ATAAAGGATGCTTGCTCTTTATTCATTTCCGGCCTCATTGTTTTTATAGACCGAAATTTTCTTACTTTCTTACAATACTTTCAAACTCTTTATTCTTTAATTCATAGGTTTCTTCGGGTTTTTAAGCGCGATTCCCCTGGTCGCCCCTAATTTGTTACAGCAAATTTAATATTCTCTTAATTTTAGGATGTTATCATTCGCATAAGAAATTATTAGATTGTGACCCTATGACGCTTGATATAGATAAAATTAGAGAAATTATTGTTAGTAAATTCTTGACACTTGAAAAGAAAAGAATTGCTAAAATGCAAAAGGAATATATCACTATTTTGACAAATAATCTACGTAAAATAGTAACTAATATACTAACAAACTCAGATCAGGATTTGATTAAATTTTTAAAAAAATATTGTCCATTTGTTTACGCGGAACTAGGCAAGGAAATAAAACAAGATGAAGCTAGTAGCACTATTAGTAATCTAGGGATCGAGTTTTTATTTTACGTTATTCACGCCAGTGTAACAGAAGATTTAGATAACAATTGCACCTTTCTTAAAGAAAATACTGTTCAGATGTCTAATTGGGAAAGCCATGCAGATTCCTGTTTAGCTCGTAATCGTATATTAAGTCAACGAGAAATCTTTGATGAACATTGTAACTCAACGTGGATTTTCGATGAGGAAAATTGGATTAGTGATAATAATAATAAAATATTTTACGATAACTGGATCAATGGGGTTTATGCTCCTATAGAAGACAATGCAAATATGCGCTCCTCTAGGTGGGAGTATGCGGTTGATTCTGCATTATCTTTTAGGGATTCGATACAAGGGATAAACCAAGAAGAAAAATGGGATCAATTTATTCAAAAATATCTTGCAAACGGCTCGAGAAAAGGGATAAACCAAGAAAAAAAATGGTATCAATTTATTCCAAAATACCTTGCAAACGGCTCGAGAAAAAAGAATGATTCTGTCACTATTATTGGGGATGAGGCGGCTAAAGACATTTTCTCGGTAAGACAGTTGACACAAATGGGAGAAGCAGGTTTATTTTATTTTTTCCAGTTTTGTCGAGTGGATTATCCTGGCCCTTCGGATTATAAATTTAAACGAAACCCAGAGGGTACTTTAGAGCTGTTAGACAGTTTTTTTGATTTAAGAGGGAGTCGCTGTCAACGGACACCTTATGCTGACTGTCTAGTTAAGCAACTTAAAGCGTTTCACAAAAAAGAAAAAAATCCCTTATTTAAAAGCTTGCGGCTTATTTTGCCTGATTCTGATAATGAGAACCAGGCAGAGAGCATTATTGAATTATATCGTTTAATAAACGAGTATCATTATCCAGCATTACTAGCAGTCAAACTATATAATTTTGATCCCGACAACGATTTTCACCATGAACTTCTCAATAAATTTTATCAATGTGCCGAAAAATCCAGGTATAAGGTTCAGATTATTCTTCCTGAGCTTGATGACCTAAAAGACCATGCATGGAAAAAATTAAATAGGCATGATACTTATAAAGCATTGCAAAATTTAGTGTTAGAAAATCGTCGGGAGGATTATCCTGCAAAACCGTTATCGATAGGAAAATCAGCATCAATATTACCCGAGGGGAATTCCGATCCTAATGTCATATGGCCTCTGCATAATACGAACTCAAAGTTAGCTATTAATGTGCAGCAACAGCAGCAACAACAGCAGTCTAAGCTCCAAGAATATCAAGCAGATAATTATCACCAAGAGTCTGATTTTATAACGCGCGATAATATTGAAGAAAATTACAGGAATAGATGGAAGAGTTTATCTGAGGAAATAAAAAAATCTTCAGGGCATACCGAGATAAATAATCTGAGTGGACTTTTTGATCGCTGGGTAAATTCTATAAATATAGCGGGAGAGTCTATTCAATGGATGGAACCCGAAGCGGTCCAAACACTGATGGATTATGCACCGCAATTTCGGTTCGGCTTACCATCACAGGATAGCTTGCCAGCTGGATTCTCTATAAAAAAACATCGAAGAGAAGGTGGTTTGATTTTATGCTGTGACAGCTTAAAGCAAAAACCTCTCGATATCCAAAAGCGAAAAGAAATTGATAAGGAAAAAAGAAATCCTTTTAGTGTAAAATTAAAAGAAAAAATGACAACCGTTCCTTGGCAAGAAGGCGATTTTCGACAGTTATCTGGATTAAATGAAGATAATGCACAGTCCTTAGTGCTCTGGAATGCATTAGCAACAACTAGAGACCTTTTAGATGTGGAAAAAAAGTCTATTGAGGATTTTTTTGAGCAAAGAGAAAGCCTACATTTAAAGAAGGGTGGATCGGCATGCCACTCATTTTCAACAGACAAAACACAGAATAGTTTATTACAAATACAATCTTATGTTGTAAGCGCGGAGCTCATTACTAGCAAACCCGAAAGTGCTTGTGAGTTATTAAAAAACTGGGCAAAAGCTTATACTAAAGGTTCAGAATCAGTATTTAATTTTGAATTTTTAGAATATTTATTTAATGAAGAAACATTCAGCCCAGAAAATTTAAAAGCCCTAGGCCAACTATTTTATCAACAGGGTATAGGTCAATTACCTAAATTGCCCGAACAGTTTGCTTCAGGTATTTTGGCTTTTATATATCTATCTCAATCTATTTTTACCACAGTTGCAGAAAATAATTTTAAAATTTGGAAAAGATCGTTTGTTGATCCGAGCTGTAATTTAAGTGAATTAGTGCGTAAAAACCAATTACGCGCAGTAGAGGATTGTTTAGCGACTTTACAACAACAAGAATATAAGTCCTTGCAGGATATTTGGTGGAAATTTGTCGACAAACAAGCGCAAACAGCACCTTATAATCAGTTTTCGTGTTTATGGAAAGCATTTAAATCTTTAGCTTATTATCTCAATAACCATCATCTTATATTAAATACAAAAATTATTGATTCTTTTTTAAAGAAAAGTGTTGATTTTCAATTACCTATCTTTGTAGAACGTTTGATCTTAGCACTAGAAAAGTTTAATGATAACCCCTCTAAGCAACAGAAGATAATAGATAACCTAGATAAATACAATTGGCATAATAAGATTCCATATAATGATTATTCTCCAGATGAAGTGATAGTTAATGAGATTGAAAAATCTTTATTTAAAAAAACTTATCGAGTTTTAAACGAAGATGAAGTGCAATCATGTATTCTTCTAATAAAAAGTAAGTTGTCAGAAGTAAATGCGAGCTATAACACTGAGTTGTTAGTTGATTTTTTTAAAACGCAATTGGCCGTTCCCAGAGAGGCTAAAGCAAAGCAAATACAGCAACTATTATTAGAATTTGAGAAACTATTTTTGTGCTTGAACAAAACACAATATTCCAATGATTTAACCCAATTAATGCTTGTGCTAAAGGGTGCGGGTGAAAAAAGTGCAGTGCAGCAATATGCTGCTCCCTATTTATTATTTGTTTTACGTGCTTATCTGCCTAGCAAAGAAAAAAGGGGAAATGAGCCAAGTTTTTATCCTACATTGGAACTGAATGATTATTTAGCGCATGAGTTGGGCAATAAACAAAGTTCAAGTCTCTTACTCGACGCTAATTTAAAATGCCAGCTAATTGACAAAACCAAAATAGAGGGCATAGAGAGCTATTTGTCTGAAATTAAGCAACTTGATCTTGCTCAGTCTCAGAAAATACAGTTAATAACATTTATTTTGGCGAGTGCCGCTAACTTAGCTAAATTTAAACCGCTTTTTAGCTTGTTAAAGAAAAATCGGCAGAATCTATTAGGAAATCAGTTCTTTTGTACGTTAGCATTATTTGCGTGTAAACAATATGCGAAAAACAGTGAGATTAATCAAGTTGTATTGTTATTGGAGAAACTTTATAGTGTTTCTCAGTTATTTAAGGAGAAACGTCCGTCGTTAATGCAGGGTTTGGATCGATGGGAAGGGTACCAAAAAGTAACTTCCGCCTATCAGGCTAATTTACATCACTTGTATGAACACAGTTTATGTTCTCAAAATCCACAGAAATTCTGGGAAGACTTTAGTTCTGTTCTAAAAGAAAAGTGCCAGGTAGGAGAAATAGTAGGCTATCTGGCGAAATTAGTTATTGTATTTACTTTACTTAAGCACACTGTTGGCCAGGGCTGGCTTACAAAATATAATACATTACAACAACGATTAGACAAGTTTGAGCTTGAGACTATTAAGAAATTAGCAGAATATGTCATCGACCACTCTTATCGCTCCGAACAATTCTACCTATTTTTATTGAATTCCAAAGAAAATAACCTGGATGCTATTATCCATAAGTTTGAAAGTGGTCAAGGTGGTCGGTCTTATACGGAGGATTCAGGGAAGATCAACTCTATTTTTGCCGGTTTTAAACAAAAAGGTGTAAATGGTTTAAGTCATGAACAACAAAAAGAGTTATCTAAATTATTTATCGAGACGAATAGCTATAGTAAACAGGAAAAACTAGATAACTCGTCACTGGAAGATTTAAAAGATTTAAGAAAACTTATCCATCATAGAATTTATGAGCAGGGTTTAACGGAAGAACTGCAAATTAACCCTGAAAATAACACAAATAAAGCCCATTTGCTAGCTGTTATGCGTGAAATTCTTTTTCGAAAAACAGGTAAATGGCTTAACTCTACTCAATTATGTGTTTGTCTTTATAGCGCAATAAATAGTGAAAATGACAATCGGCTGTATCAAGTGAAAACCGGCGAAGGTAAGAGTATTTTAATGGCTATGCGGGCTGCTTTTTTAGCATTGAGTGGCAAAGCGGTAGATATATTAAGCTCGAAAGAGAGTCTTGTACAGCGCGATCACCTCGAGTTTTCAGCAGCATTTGCAGCGATGGGACTAAGCAGCCGCTATGTCAATCAATACTCTAGTTCTAAAGATTATTTGCCCAAGGTACAAGGGAGAAAGTATGGTGATATAAATTATGCTACAGTCAGTGGTTTGACATTGTTCCGCGCACGATGTGAATGGGAAAAAAGCAGTCCTATTTATAAGACAATTTATACACAAGTCCATGGACGCATTGCGTTATTAGATGAAGCCGATCATATTTTGTTAGATGAAAATACACAATTTAATTACAGTGTTTGTGATAACAATAATGAGGAAACTTGGGTTTATCAGATCATTTCTCAGTATTATGATAAGCATAAGGAAGAATTTAAACAGCGGGGTATTAGTCAAGAGTTGCATCTTAAACTGTTGCTTCAGGAAATAATGAATGAGTATCCGAATAGTCCAAAGCAGTCTAATTTCGTTACGCTACATCATCTAAAGCAGCCTACCCAGGAAACTTATATCGAACTAAAAGAGTTACTTTGTGCTGTCCATAGAGCGGCTCATCTACGCAAAGATATTGATTTTTGTATTGCTACGATTAAGCAAGAATGGCAGGGTAAAACTGTTACTTCGCGTGTTGCGAATGTATTAATTAATAATCAAGTACAAGAAGGCGCCATTTATAGTAATGGCGTGCAGCAATTTTTGCATCTGCGATTGAATAAACAAGCCTTGGCTATTAAGGAAGTGCCTAATTTTTCTATTACGCCTGAAACTCAGTTAGCTGTTTCGCAGAATGTACAACAAGTATTAACTCAGCACTATTCTCAGCTTGAAGGTTTCACTGGGACGGCAGGTGATCAGAAAGAGCGAGTTTATTTAAAGAAAACTTTTAATTTTGAATCAGTTATTAAGATTCCCTCGGATAAACCCTCTCAATCTAAGCAGCACGAAACTATTTTTGCAGATAATGAGGCGCAACAGATAAGTACTATTTATGCGGCCATTTTAGCATCACGCGATCAGCCTATATTGATTCTTTGTAGAGATGATAGGGAAGCTAAAAAAATCCACTCAAAAATAATCGAACAATTAAAACAAAATCAAAATCCGAAGATTATTAATAATATTATCTTGGATAGTAATGCACAGAGTGAAAATGAATCTAATTTACTAGCTAAAGCAGGTAGCGTTGGATCAGTAACACTAAGCTCTCGTATGGGACGTGGTACGGATATCAAGCCACAAACAGATAAGGGTTTAAAGCTTATTCGTACTTATTTGGCGTCAAAACGGATTACTAAGCAAGAATATGGTCGCCAAGGTCGCAATGGCCAAGTAGGTCTTTATCAGGATATCTTAGATGGATCGTTTATTGAAAATAATTATAAAACACTTATTGAATTATATCCAGAGCTAGTTCGCGACATTTATCAGGAGACGGAAAAAAAATTAAAACGGCATCGTCCTAACCAGAGAAACTTTAGTAAAATTTTGCAATCACGTGTTGTGATGGAATGTCAGGATGTTTTAAAAAGTAGATCAGAATGTATTCAAAGGATAAAAAACAACTTCGTAGCCATGCTCTCCACGGAGTGCCATAAAAATTTGGCTAATGTGGATTCAAATGATAGGTATGCAGAGGATTCCGCAAGAGAGACACAATACGGTATGGACTATCGAGCTCGGATTATTAAGTTCCATAAAGGAGTGGATATGGCATGGGGAGGAACTGGAGAAGATAAGTATGAGCTTTTTGTTGAGCAGGTAAAGCGTCTATGGGAAAATATTTTTCCAGACTGCTCTTTCCCAAACATACCCATTGAAATTCCTGAGTTGCTTGAAATTATGCCTTCAACCATTCGTAAAATTGGAGATAAAGAGGGGGTTTCAGGCGCAATACAAACTAGTGAAGAGGCAAGTAATTCAATCAATCAATTATCAGAGATTAATAATAGTAGAGATAATTTAGAATGCCTAGATGAGAGAAAAGAGATTACCAATATCTTGCAGATGGATGAAGAAATAAAAGAATCAATCACTAAACTCGCAAAATACGAAGAAAAATTAAAGAATCATTCATCTTCTTTAGCGAAAGCTAAAGTAAACTCTCTTTTTAAACTTATTACTGAATGTAATAAACCTAAAACTCAAGTTGATAATGTTATAAAGATTATTGATGAAGAGAGAGAAACTCTAAGAAAGCATAGACATCCATCGGTATTTAATTGCTACTTTAGTTTGTTTTTCAAGCCCTCTACCCTGGAGAAGCGTGTTACCAGTCTTAAACTTGTGAATGAGTTAAGTGAGATTTTATTAAAGAAGGCCAGAAGAAATTAAACTTATTCCTCGGAACGTGGGCTCAACGAAAAATACAATAACGAGATTTTTTATAAAAATGCCACTTATGCGACAAGGAAGTTAAACTAGTCGTATTTTGAGGGTAGAAATGGGCAAATGTTTTAATCAAATAACTAGAGAAGATAGAATTGTAATAAATCATTTATTAAAGATAGGAATTAGTAAGTCCAAAATTGCAGAGCAGCTAAGTTTTCACCGTTCAACAATTTATAGAGAAATTAAACGTCGTAGTAATCGATTAGGGTATATACCATTCCTAATGGAACGGAAGTTGGCAGGGAATCGAAAAAGGGGATTAAAGCTAGATAGCAATAAGCAACTAAGAAGTTATGTATTTAAAAAATTACAGTTATCTTGGTCACCTGAACAAATAGCAGGGCGCTTAAAACTGGAAAACAAGGGAAAAAGTATAATTTGTCATGAAACAATTTACTCCTATCTTTACAGTGATTATGGAATACGCAATCGATATTATCTCTATTTAAGGAATAAAAGGCAATTTCGTTACCCCAAAGTAAGTCGCCAGACTCGCATGAAACATATTCCGAATCGGATTTCAATTTTAGAAAGGCCCATAGAAATTAAATACAGAAAATCCTTTGGTCATTTTTCCGATAATTTTTGTTATCGGTTATCTATTGGCATGAGTTTCCGCGCATTCAAGTAATTAGTGCAACGCCCCTCAATTTAATTTTAATATGAATGTAATGACTTTTAGTTAGCATTCGGTTAAATTAGCTACTTTAACATTAATGAGAAAGTCTATATGAAAAAAACAGATGTCAAAAATATA
>DASXLX010000009.1:0-13805 GCA_036495935.1 Candidatus Aquirickettsiella sp. | reverse complement strand
GAATAGGTACCACCTGATCCCATTCCGAACTCAGACGTGAAACTATTCTGCGCCAATGATACTTTGGGGTTCCCCCATGGGAAAGTAGGGCATTGCCAGGCTACTGTTACATATAAAAAACCCGCGAATAGCGGGTTTTTTGTTTTAAGTTGTTTGAATTGATTGTAGAGCAGGATAATGGTGATTTATCTCTGTAATATTTGCTTCGGTAGGTTGTGGTTGAAGGATATTATTTACTAATACCAGCATTTATACTTTGGTGCACTTTCTTCAACTTGCTCACGGCGTAGATTAGCTATTTTCTCTTGCAAATAATTACTCGGAGAGGGGAAGAGTGAAAAAGGCTCAATTTTCTTAGTAGAAAAGCTTTGGAGTTTATTTTCCTCTCCAGCATTAATAATAGTAGTACTTAATATGCTGCCATAATTAATATTTGTATTCCCTAAAAGTTTAGAGTTCTCATTAATACTTTTTCCCATTATTTTCCCCTATTTGTTTTAATTTTTATTGGAATGACTATTTTGAAAAAATTAGCCTTATAGAAATTTCTTTAAAGTTTTTACAAAAACAGCCGCAAGAATTATTAATCATTCAAAAGGTTTGTACAAGCACTGCGGAGTACTTTTTATTTAGCTTTAATTTATAATATTAACTATCTATACTCTGCTGAGTAGCTGTTTAATAAATAAATTGTTATGCTTCTTTTTCTAAATTTTAGAGAATAGTTTATGGCAAAACTTAAAAAAATTAGTGTGGCGGTTCTATATGGCGGTCGATCGGCCGAGCATGAAGTTTCGCTATTATCCGCGGCTTCAGTGATTAAAAATTTAGATAAAAATAAATTTACGGTTATTCCTATCGGTATTGATAAACAAGGACGTTGTTTTATCAATGAATTGCAGCATTTGTATGTTAATGATGAGGTAGTACTAAAGACTAAAAATGCCAAATGTTTGCAAAGCTTAGCTGAGTTAAACCAAGCTACTCAACATCGCCCTGATGTCGTTTTTCCCGTGTTACATGGTAGCTTTGGCGAAGATGGCACGATACAAGGTTTATTAGAAATTTTAGGTTTGGCTTATGTCGGGGCCGATGTATTAGGCTCGGCTGTTGGTATGGACAAAGAGCTGGCTAAACGTTTAGCCACTGCTGCTCAGATTCCCATCGTGCCTTTTTTAAGCGTAAATTTGGGTCTCTGGTCTATGAAGAAAGATGAACTTATACAAAACATTGAGCGGGAGATAGGGTATCCGCTTTTTGTCAAACCGGCGAATGCAGGTTCAAGTTTGGGCGTAACTAAGGTAAAAAAATTAGATGATTTGGCAGATGCCATTGAACTGGCTTTTACTTATAGTATTAAGATATTGCTTGAGCAAGCATTTGAAGTCCGTGAAATTGAAATGGCGGTATTGGAAAATCTGCAATGGGGCGCTGAGCCTTTAGTGAGCGGCGTCGGTGAGATTATACCTAGTCATGAATTTTATTCTTATGAAGCCAAATATTTGGATCCTAAAGGCGCAGAATTAATTATTCCGGCCACGCTACAAGAGGGGCAACTGCAACAATTAAAGCGTCTAGGCATAAAAATATTTAACTGCTTAGATTGTTCAGGTATGGCTAGAATTGATTTTTTTATCGAAAAGCAATCGCAAAAAATCTATTTTAATGAGCTAAATACCATTCCCGGATTTACCGCCAAGATTAGTATGTATCCTAAGTTATGGGAGGCCTCCGGTCTTTCCTATCAACAACTGTTAACGCAGCTTATCGAATTAGCTTTGGCGCGTTATCAGCGTCTTTCCTTACTGAAACGATCGATTTAACGCTTAAAAATTTATACTCAATTTACAGCTTGCTTAAGCAGCATAAGATTCTAATTTTATTTGCTGAAAAAATTGGGGTATTTGTTGTTGCAGCACCTTATCGATCATTAAGGCTCGAGGTTGATATAGGTTAGGTCGGCGGGGGTAGATTCTATCGTTCACCCAATTCAATGACCAATCGCTAGTGGTGTTGACACAAGCGGCAGCAAAATTTCGTAAATGATATTTTTCTTCAATCTCTAAACAGCCCGCTAAAAAAATATCGACGTAAGATTCGACAATCGGATAGCGAGTAGAGGGTGGAGCGAGTAAATCGGGTTTCAATTCATAGATCCAAAACTGCCCTTGGGGTAATTTTTTCCCAGTTAATAAGTGAATATCGCGCGGTGTAACCAAGACGCGACAATAATATTTTTCTCGTGCGTCGAAATTTTTGAATGAATTTGCAGGTAAATTGAAAATTATGCCATTAAAGCGAGTCTGTTTACTTTTAATCACACCAAGATAAGTAGTGCTAAATCCATCCGATAAACCTTTAGAGAACCAACCGCGTTGATAATGTTCTACCCAAACCGGTTGGTTGATCCCAGTATGCGGATCGGTCGCATTTTTTGATGTAGTTTCTATGAGCGATCCATAAGCAATTATATACTGTTGACTATGTAAATTGACGGGAGGATGGCATGCGCAATCATCACTGGCGAAAGCCGATTGAAATACCATTAGTAAAAGCACGAACAAGCCTCGGCTAGCGATCCATTTCTGCATCATGTCATTATCCAATTAGATTAGTTTTGAGAAATAAGATTGAACTTTATTTTAAGCTATCTTTATTGATTGTAAAGAGCATGTTTATAAGATAAAAACTATTTTCTTTTATAAAGTATTAGAAAGCAAATGGCTGGAATCGTTAGATTCAATTAAACTTTCATAGGAGTTTTCATCGATAGGAGACAAATGATTTTCATCATTATTTAATGAATTTTCACCTGTATTTTGTGTGAATTCAGCATTTTGTGGAATTTTTCGAGCGGGAAATAGACATGGGGTAGAGGTAGGACTAGAAATTTGTCCTCGTAGGTTAGTTAAGTTTAATATAAAAAATTTTGAATTTAATTTCTTCTGATAATCTGAGTTGCATTTTTGAAGTGTGTCCTTAGCGAATTTTTGTTCGTATCCCTCCATCTGCTTATATAATGTAAAAAAGTTAACCGAAAATAATATCAACGATTCAAAGCAAATTAAGCTAATAGTAAGAATACTCACAGGCGTGCTTGCCAGTAAAATAATCGAAACAAGCAAGCTCATTAGTATACCTATGAGTAAAAAGTGTCGGATACTTTCACTGGCTAAAAAAACATTATTACATTCTTCAAAATAGCTTTTAAGAGCATGTTTTATTTGTATTAACTCTGGAAGAGGATTTGACTGTCCATCAATAATGAGATTTAAAGCGTTTTCAAATGACTCGGTATCGAAATCTTCTAGAAAGGGTTGGATAATGAAAGAATCTCCATAGTAATAATCCATTTCAGGGTACATTTTATTTTCCTTTAAAATTTTTTAAGCTTATATTTTTTCATCCTAACACTTATTAAATTACAGCTCAATGATAAAGAAATTTATATATTTACTAAGTTTTCCTTAAGTAAAACAGCTAATATTTTCTTAGGGCAAAGTATATCATTTTGTATCAACCCTTTCTTTTTTTAAATTTCCTTTGTCTGCTCCTATTAAAGAAAACGCTATACATTGTTCGGAACGAAGGACGTCAATAGCGATTTTACAGAGTAGAAATAATATGCATGTAGAATTTTAGTCGTCGAAGGTTGTATACTAGCGACAAAATTGCTCAGGGTAATGAAAAAACCATGTTACAGAATTATTTTCCCATACTCATTTTTATTGCTTTTGGCTTATTTATTGGTGTAGCGGCCTTATCAATCGGACGCTTAACGGGCTTGCAACGTCCGGATCCAGCAAAGTTATCTTCCTATGAATGCGGTTTTCCAGGTATTAGCGATGCACGCTTGCCTTTCGATATTCGTTATTATCTCGTGGCGATTTTATTCATTATTTTTGATTTAGAGACCGCTTTCTTATTTCCCTGGGCGGTTTCTTTAAGACGCATCGGCTTTCCTGGGTTGCTAGCGATGGGGATCTTTTTGGGTTTATTATTGATAGGTTTTATCTACGAGTGGAAAAAAGGGGCCTTACAATGGGAATAGAACCATTATTACAACAACAAGGGTTTGTCATTACATCCTTAGATAAGCTACTTGGCTGGGCGCGTAGTGGATCCTTATGGCCAATGTCGTTTGGTTTGGCGTGTTGTGCAGTAGAAATGATGCATTCGGCCGCAGCACGCTATGATCTAGATAGATTTGGCGTGGTATTTCGACCCAGTCCACGACAATCCGATGTGATGATTGTAGCAGGGACCTTATGCAATAAAATGGCTCCTGCTTTACGTAAGGTTTATGATCAAATGGCAGAACCTAGATGGGTGATATCGATGGGATCCTGTGCAAACGGTGGAGGTTATTACCATTACTCCTATTCTGTAGTACGCGGTTGCGATAGAATTGTACCGGTGGACGTGTATGTGCCAGGCTGTCCGCCAACTGCAGAAGCATTAGTGTATGGTGTTATACAATTGCAAAATAAAATAAAAAAAACTCACTTTATTGAGCGTACTTAAATTATGTCAGACGTTGTTCTGCAACTGCAAAAAATAAACCAACGCTTTGATTCTGTTATTCAAGAAATAACTGTTGAGCGTGGTGAAATCAGTTTAGAGATTTCAGCTGAGGAGTTACATGCCGTTTGTTTAGCATTACGTGATGAAGTGGATTTTAGATTTGAATTATTAGTGGATATTTGTGTCGTGGACTATGCTGAGTATGGCATCAGCGAATGGACGACTGAACGTTCCACACTAACTGGTTTTGAACGTGGCGTTGATACGACCGGCGATTTGCAGCCCATCGCTTGGGCTAAACCACGGTTTGCAGTGGTCTATCATTTTTTATCTCTCACGCACAATCAGCGTTTACGTTTGCGTGTTTTTGCTAAGGGTGAACCACCACAAGTGCCATCTGTCATTAAACTATGGCCAGCGGCTGATTGGTATGAACGAGAAGCGTTTGATTTGTATGGTGTTTTTTTTGACGGACATCCAGATTTGCGACGTTTGTTAACCGATTATGGTTTTGTTGGCCATCCTTTTCGTAAAGATTTTCCGTTAACGGGACATGCTGAGGTCCGTTATGATGCAACTGAGGGGCGAGTTATTTATCAACCTGTCACGGTGACACCGCGTACTTTAGTGCCAAAAACCATTCGCAAAACAACGAATGAAGATATCCTAATCTGTTTTCATCAAAAACCAGAGTGAATGTTGCATGCCTGAAATTCGTAATTACACGTTAAACTTTGGTCCACAGCATCCTGCTGCACATGGCGTATTGCGTTTGATCTTAGAATTAGATGGCGAAGTTATCCAATCGGCGGATGCGCATATTGGTTTATTGCATCGTGCTACCGAAAAATTAGCTGAATCTAAACCCTATAATCAAAGTATTGGTTATATGGATCGCTTAGATTATGTTTCGATGATGTGTAATGAGCATGCGTATGTGTTGGCGATAGAAAAATTGTTAGGCGTGACGCCTCCGAAACGCGCTCAATATATTCGCGTTATGTTTGATGAAATTACACGTATTTTGAATCATTTATTGTGGTTAGGTGCACATGCCTTAGATATTGGTGCGATGACGGTTTTTTTATATTGCTTTCGTGAACGCGAAGATTTAATCGATTGCTATGAGGCGGTGTCAGGTTCGCGTATGCACGCAACTTATTATAGACCGGGCGGTGTGTATCGTGACTTACCGGATAAAATGCCACAGTACAAACCCTCACAATGGCATAATGAAAAAGAAACACGTGAGATGAATGCTAATCGAGAGGGTAGTTTATTAGATTTTATTGAAAGCTTTATTACGCGGTTTCCTAAATTGATTGACGATTATGAAACATTGCTGACCGATAATCGCATATGGAAACAACGAACGGTTGGCATTGGTGTTTTAACGGCGGAACGTGCTTTACAATTAGGGTGTACCGGTCCAATTTTACGCGCTTCAGGTGTTGCTTGGGATCTACGTAAGAAGCAACCCTATGAAGTGTATGATGAATTAGATTTTGATATACCGATAGGCAGCAAAGGCGATTGTTATGATCGTTATCTGGTACGCGTCGAAGAAATGCGCCAATCAAACGCACTAATAAAACAATGTGTGAGTTGGTTACGCGCTAATCCAGGCCCTGTCACATTGACCGAGCATAAAGTGGTGCCGCCGCCGCGTTTGCAAATGAAAGAGGATATGGAATCACTTATTCATCATTTTAAATTATTTAGTGAGGGTTATTGCGTACCGCCGGGTGAAGCTTATGCCGCGATAGAACATCCTAAAGGCGAATTTGGAATTTATATGGTTTCGGATGGCGCAAATAAACCTTATCGGGTTAAAATACGCGCAGCTGGGTTTCCGCACTTGGCGGCTTTAAATGAATTGGTTTCCGGACATATGATTGCTGATTTAGTCGCCATACTGTCCAGCCTTGATATCGTATTTGGTGAAATCGATCGATGAAGAAAGTGACGAATAACAACAGCGTACTGTCTGAAGATTTAAAAATCGCTATTGAGAAATGGGCCAAGAAATATCCGCCGGATCGTAGGCAATCGGCAGTTCTACCTGCCTTGATGCTTGCGCAGGAGTATAATGCTGGTTATTTATCCCAAGACTTAATTGATGCGGTGGCCGATTTTTTAGAAATGTCACGTGTGACTGCTTATGAAGTGGCCACGTTCTATACGATGTATGAGCTCAAACCGATAGGTCGACATAAGATTGGGGTTTGTACCAATGTATCTTGTATGCTGAGCGGTTGCGACAAAATCGTAGCGCATTTGCAAAATCGCTTGCAAATTAAATTCGGTGAAACCACAGCGGATGAAAAATTTAGCTTACGTGAAGTTGAATGCTTAGGTGCATGTGCGAACGCCCCTGTAGTCCATATTGGACATCGTTATTATGAAGATTTAACACCCGAAAAATTAGATAAAATCTTGGATAACTTAGATGGCGAATGAAATTTGTTTCCGTACTTTACAGTTTGACCAGCCATGGAGCCTAGTAAATTATCGGCGTGTGGGTGGTTATCAAATTTTGGAAAAGATCCTAAAGGAAAAAACGCCTCCGGAACAAATTATTGCTGAATTGAAACTCTCGTGTTTACGCGGGCGTGGTGGCGCTGGATTTCCCACCGGCTTAAAGTGGAGCTTTATTACGCGCGGTGCTCCGGGTCAAAAATATGTTCTCTGTAATTCAGATGAAGGAGAACCTGGAACCTGTAAAGATCGAGATATTTTACGTTTTAATCCGCATCAATTGATTGAAGGGATGGCAATTGCCGCTTATGTGATGGGCGCCAGTGTGGGTTATAATTACATACGCGGTGAATATTATGAACCTTTTGAGCGTTGTGAAACTGCTATCGCAGAGGCCATTGATGCAGGCTATTTGGGCGTAAATATTTTAAATTCTGGATTTGATTTTCAACTATATAACCATTTGGGCGCTGGCGCTTATATTTGTGGTGAAGAAACCGCTTTAATGGAATCCTTAGAAGGAAAAAAAGGTTTTCCACGTTTTAAACCACCTTTTCCAGCGAATTATGGTTTATATGGCCGTCCCACAACGATAAACAATACTGAAACCTTAGCTTCCGTTCCGGTGATCTTACAAAAAGGTGGGAAGTGGTTTTTAGAATTAGGAAAACCGAACAATGGAGGCTGTAAATTATTTAGTGTGACTGGGCATGTTAATAAACCGGGTAATTTTGAAGTGCCTTTAGGTATTTCATTTAAAGAATTATTAGCACTTGCAGGTGGAATGAAAGAAGGCAGAAAGTTAAAAGCAGTGATTCCAGGTGGATCATCTATGCCGGTGTTAACGGCAGAAGCAATGTGGAATACCACGATGGACTATGATTCGATTGCTAAAGCGGGTTCGATGTTAGGTTCAGGAGCGGTGATCATCATGGACGAAACGACTTGCATGGTAAAAATTTTAACGCGTATTGCGCATTTTTATAAAGAAGAATCCTGTGGTCAATGTACACCCTGTCGCGAAGGAACCGGTTGGATGTGGCGTGTATTGCACCGTATAGAGCATGGGCTAGGACGACTGAGTGATCTGGATTTACTAGAGAGTGTGGCAGGGAAGATTATGGGACATACCATTTGTGCTTTAGGTGATGCAGCGGCGATGCCTGTGCAAAGTTTCATTAAACATTTTCGTCATGATTTTATTGAGCATATTGAGCATAAGCGTTGTCCTGTAGGTGATGCCCATGAGAATTAATTTTCTTTCAAACACAGAAATTTGTTTGAGTTCGCGGCGAACGACTGGTGAGGATCGCAGGCAGGTGTTCAACAATGAAATCAAGCAAATTTGTCGAGAAAAAATATGATAGACATAGAAATTGATGGTCGTACACTACACGTCGAACAAAATACCACCATAATAGAAGCGGCTGATAAAGCAGGTATTTATATTCCACGTTTTTGCTATCATAAAAAACTTTCTATCGTTGCTAATTGTCGTATGTGTTTGGTCGAAGTTGAAAAATCTGGAAAACCTTTACCCGCTTGTGCGACTCCAGTCACTGCGGGGATGAAAGTTTATACTACCTCAGCAAAAACCAAAGAAGCACAACGTTCAGTGATGGAATTTTTATTGATTAATCATCCTTTGGATTGTCCTATTTGTGATCAAGGTGGCGAATGCGAATTGCAAGATCTTTCTTTAGGATATGGTGCCTCGCTATCGCGTTTTACTGAAGGTAAACGTTCTGTCAAAGATGACAATTTAGGACCTTTAATCTCCACTGAAATGACACGTTGCATACAATGTACGCGTTGTGTGCGTTTTGGTCAGGAGATTGCTGGAATTAAAGAATTAGGTACACTCAATCGCGGCGAAGATTTACAAATTAGTACCTATATCGAACATAGTTTGGAATCTGAATTATCGGGAAATATTATTGATCTTTGTCCCGTGGGTGCGCTGACGTCGAAACCGTTTCGTTTTACCGCGCGTGCTTGGGAATTACAACAATCCGCTTCGATAGCACCACATGATTGTTTGGGTTCGAATATTTATTTACATACTCGTCGCGAACAAGTGATGCGCGCAGTACCGCGAGAAAATGAAGCGATCAATGAAACCTGGTTATCGGACCGGGATCGATATAGTTATCTCGGTATTCATAGTAAAGAACGCTTGACCAAACCGCATATTAAAGAAAATGGACAATGGTTTATTGTCGATTGGGAAACCGCACTAGAGAAAGTGATACTGGAATTTAAAAAAATTCTGAAACAACAGGGTGCGCAAGCCATTGGGGGCTTAGCTTCACCTTCGAATACCACTGAAGAATTTTATTTTTTCCAAAAATTATTGCGTAGTTTGGGTACTCAACATATTGATCACCGCTTACATCAAACCGATGTATCGGATCAAATGCAAGCACCACTATGTCCGCCCGGTTTAACATTATCAGCGTTAGAAAAAGCATCTTTCGTTTGGTTGGTTGGTTCTAATATTCGACGTGAACAACCGATTGCAGCACATCGTTTACGTAAAGCGAATTTAACCGGTACAAAAATTGCGAATCTGCATTGTGTGGACGTCAGTGTTCCTTTTGCATTGCATGAAAATCGATGTGTAAGCCCCGAAGAATTCGTACCGACTTTATTAGGTATTGCTAAAGCCTTGGATGACAATCAATCTTTGGCAGCATTTGCAGAGATTACATCCAACACTAGTCAAAGTGATTTAGTTGCACAATTAAAAGCTTCAGAAAATACGGTGATTGTTTTAGGTGCCTTAGCGCAAAATCATCCACAAGCAAGTTTAATTAGAACATTAATAGATTTTATTGCGCGTCAAACTGGCGCGCGCTGTGTGACTTTTACTGAAGGTGCGAATAGTGCGGGCGCTTGGTTAGCCGGCGCTTTACCACATCGTGCTCCGTGCGGTGTATCTGTCGCTGAACCCGGTTTATCCGCAGCTGAGATGCTCAAAGCGGATTTACGTGCGTTTATTTTACTGAATGTCGAACCAACTCTAGATTGCGCTAATCCGCAGGGAGTTAGTAAGGCATTAAAGCAAGCCGATTTTGTACTCGCTTTATCCGCTTTTAAAGCGCAATCCCTACTCGATCATGCGCACGTTATTTTACCGATGGCAACATTTGCTGAGATTCAAGGTAGTTTTATCAATACGGCTGGTTGTTGGCAAACCTTCTCAGCAGCAATACCGCCGCTAGGCTTAGCACGTTCTGCATGGGAAATCTTACAGACATTAGGCAATAGTTTAGAACTAGCCGATTTTAATCGCTCGGATCATGCTTTTATTCGTGAAGAATTAGAACCGATATTATTAGAATATCTCGCAGTTCCTAATGTAGTTCAGCTGGATAAACAAGTAACACAAAAACGCATGCCTCGTGGGCAACACGGTAGAAATAAAAGTCACTCCAGTGCGAAAAATCTAACGCGTATCAGTGAATGGCCCATCTATAGTGTTGATAGTTTGGTACGTCGGTCTTTAGCATTACAACATTCAGCCAGCAACGAGCCTGTTACTGTTGCCATGAATGCTGCATTAGCCAATGAATTAAATTTTATTTCCGGTCAACTCATTCGTATTGAACAAGGAGCAGGGCAGGCTTTATTACCTTTATCGATACAAGTGGGTATTCCTGATAATTGCGTTTATATTGCCGCAGGTTGTGAAGAAACCACTGCCTTAGGTGAATCATTTGGAGTAGTTAATCTCTATGCTGAATGATTTACTGTTATTAATTTGGACCCTGATTAAGATTATTGTCATTACTATTCCTTTATTACTTATGGTTGCGTATTTAACCTTTATTGAACGTAAAGGCATTGGTTATATGCAAACCCGTATTGGGCCGAATCGGGTGGGACCCTTAGGTTTTTTACAACCGATTGCCGATGTTGTTAAGTTAATTACCAAAGAAATTATTGTTCCAACTGCTTCGAATCGTTATCTATTTATTTTAGCTCCCATTATTACCATCGCGCCGGCGTTAGCCGCTTGGGCTGTTATACCGTTTAGCGAAGGTCTAGCGTTAACGCAAATTAATGCGGGTGTGTTGTATTTGTTTGCGATTACTTCATTGGGTGTGTATGGAATTTTAATCGCCGGTTGGGCAACTAATTCGAAATACGCTTTATTAGGCTCATTACGCGCGGCCGCGCAAACAATTTCTTATGAAATTGCCATGGGTTTTTCGTTTGTCGGCGTTTTATTAGCCGCGGGCAGCATGAATCTACATGATATTGTGTTGCGTCAACAAGGGGGAGTTTCACATTGGTTTTGGCTACCTTTATTACCGCTTTTTGTCTGTTATTGGATTTCCGGAATTGCCGAAACCAATCGCGCACCTTTTGATTTAGCTGAAGGCGAATCCGAGATCGTGGCAGGTTTCCATGTTGAATATTCAGGCGTTAGTTTTGCTTTATTCTTTCTCGCTGAATATATGAATATGATTTTGATCTCGGCGATTGCCAGCTTATTATTTTTAGGGGGTTGGTTATCACCTTTTCAAGGTATTGCGGTGTTAAACCAGGCATTGATTTGGGTTCCTGGTATCATTTGGTTTTTTATAAAAATGGCTGGTTTTTTAGGGCTTTTTATTTGGTCGCGAGCGACCTTTCCTCGATATCGTTATGACCAATTGATGCGTTTGGGTTGGAAAGTGTTAATTCCAGTTACTTTAGTTTGGATAGGGGTTGTTGCCGTCGCCGTACAATTTAAATGGGGTCCTTGGTTTAGCGCATGAACTTGTTAAGAAAAATAGTACAACTCATTAAAACGTTTACACTCTGGGAACTTTTTAAGGGACTGGGTGTGACCGGTCGACATTTTTTTAAGAAAAAGGTCACAATACAATTTCCTGAAGAAGAAACACCACGTTCAGTGCGGTTTCGTGGGTTACATGCTTTACGTCGTTATCCTAATGGTGAGGAACGTTGCATCGCCTGTAAATTATGTGAAGCAGTTTGTCCAGCGTTGGCGATTACCATCGAAGCAGAGCCACGTGATGATGGTTCACGACGTACGACCTTATATGAAATCGATTTGTTTAAATGTATCTATTGTGGATTTTGCGAAGAATCTTGTCCAGTCGATGCTATCGTCGAGACCAATATTCCACATTATCATTTTGAAAATCGTGGTGAAGAGATTATGACCAAAGAAAAATTGTTGGCTATTGGTGATAAGTATGAGAAGCAGATAGCGGAAGAAAGGAAAGAAGATGCTCCTTATCGATAAGAAGGCTGATTAGTTTTTTAAGCTTATCAGCCTATCATTAAAGAGATTATTTTCAACGATGTTTTTTTGTGCACCTGCACACTCAAATGTTAACAATTACCTGGCCTTAGACTTGTTGTATTTGTCCTATCATCATTTAGGTTCGGATTGTTGTCTACCTTTGGATCACGAAAAGGTCCGGCAGGAGAAGAACCGACACTGGCTTCACTGATTACTCTATCTTGCACATATTTGGATCTGAACTTTGGTAGTTGTTCAGATAAAGAATTGTTTACAGAAACAACTTGCATATTTTTACAAACTTTATATAAACCTAAGCTGCTAAGCACAAGTACAGGGATTAACGCAAGTCCAATAAAAGGAGAGAAGAAAACAGTCGCAGCGATAATGAGACCGGCAGTGATAAGAATACTGACCACAATCAAAGCTTTTTTGAATAATTGTATATTGTTTCCCCTCTGATTTCTTGCATGTGTATTCTCTTTTTTAATTACGTAATCATAAGTATTCTGATTTTGTTTAGCTAAGAATTGCTGATTTCTCGACTCAATTAATTCATCACATGCTTTTAGGTACTCATCATCTCCTTGGTAAATACAGTAAAATTTTTCTTTATAATAATAATAAATCATTCCTGTTTGTATGTCGCTTTTATTAAATATCTCGCAAGCGGAATTGAATACTTTAAATTCATCATAGGTTTTACAAAATTTTCGTTTTCTAAACTGTTTTTGTGGTTCCTCATTCGGTTGAGAATTGATTTTGTCGTGTAGGTTTTGCAATAGGGTTTCTGTTTCAGTTTTCAAATTTTTTTTGAAGGTTTTTCCTGCTTGTTCTAAATGTATTCCTACTTTATCAACTGGGTTTTCTGCTATAAAGAGCTTCCACTTTGTTTTTAATTTATTAAGATCTTCTTTTAAGTCATTGAATTCTTCTTTAATTTCATTTTCAATCTCTGTAAACTCAGTTAAAAGAGCATTATAAAAATTTTCTTTGGATTGTTTTATTTTATCAATAAAATCTTCCATTTTATCATTAAAATCTTCTTTATAATTGATCAAGAATACAGAATGATCGTGCAAATCTTTGAATTCAACATTTGCACCTTTTTTGGAGAAAGTCTTTTTTAACAACTTTCTCTTTGGGTTTATAAAATATTTATTTAACTCTTTTTCATCACCAAATATGACTCTAAGATGATGATTATTTTTATCAACAGAAGGTGTTAAAAAATGAGGTGTACTATTTACTTTATAAGGAATACTCATAGGTTGGTTGTATATCTTTACCTTCAACGAACGAGCTTGTTGCTCGGTAAGAAAAGGAACTTCTTGAATGTAAGTTTTGAAATCGTTAGACATAAAATTTTTCCTTAGTTGTATTGGTCAGACTAACAGTTTTTTTGATCTTGCAACGAATTATTGGACACTAAGAATCGAGACGTTGATAAAATCGTCGTTCAAATTCAACGGGAGTTAAATATCCTAAAGTTGAATGACGCCGATGATTATTATAAAAGACCTCAATATATTCAAAAATACTT
>DASXLX010000008.1:0-1743 GCA_036495935.1 Candidatus Aquirickettsiella sp. | reverse complement strand
ACTGACTTCTTCGCTAACACGTTGTCCGAGTTGTTGTGATATATCAGAATTATTGATATCAAAAGTCACCGATGGTAGCTGAGTATTCGCTGTGAATTCTGCATCGTTAATTAATTGTGATTCCCATTGTTGTTCTATGCTTTTCATGTTTTCTGCCGCTTCTTTTTTACTAAATGCATGCGATACCGTATCAAACCTTCGGACGTCATAATAAAATATTTTTTTAATACTCACTTTCTTCCTCGTAAATAATCCTAACCTCGCGTTTGTAGATTTCTAAAGCTTCTGGATCATGATCATAGCAACCTTCCCAGAAACCTGGTTTCTCCAAGATGGTGGTCCATTTACTATCAGACCACTTTTTTTGATAGATAATGACCAATTTGTTGGTACATGCACAGTAATTATTTCAAATTCTAAAACAGGAAAAATAGCAGGAGAAGCATCTTTATTATCCCCAATCAAACGATAAGAAACCCCTTTTTTTACTGAAGACAGTAACTCAATTACTAGATATTGATTGCCAATTGATAAGCGCTCAGTTGATGCATGCTGAATTTCGATAACACTATCAAATTTACCAATGTACTTTATTTTCATGACTTATTGCCTTTTTTTTATTCGCCTTTTCTCACTATATTATCAATCGGCCCAATACTTCTGAATTAATATTAAGTCTTCTAATGCTATCCCTTTAAGTTTTTTTCGAGCAAGCATCATGGCAGTACTACTATCAGTAATTATTTCTAAAACGCCTACAGTCAATAAATTTTGAACCTCTTCATCCGATGAATTCCCCATCTCATTAAGAAAATCGAATAATTTATCTAACTCATTTTCATCATAACTCCCATGATCAATTAAATCTCTAATGTAAATTCCAAAATCTCCAAAAAGCATGTATGGCTGAAAATCATCTGGATTCATTACATTAATAAAATTAGGAAAATCCTTTAGTAGTCTTTGGCTAAATTTTTCAATTTCTAAATTTTTCATGGTGTCATCCCTTGTCTTCCAATGTAAATTTTATCCCATGGTTGCTCAGTTAATGCATTCTGTAAATCATCTCTAATCCATAATGCAATTTGTTTATCGCTAAAAGAAAGCTGTTGATTGGCATGAATTAAAGTTGAAAGGGCATCTCTAGATTCTATTGCTTTTTGTATATGACTGCTTTTTGATAACAACTCCTTACCGCTAAGCTCATGTCTAACCGCATCAGCCGTACTACCTGTTCCGTATTTTGCATTTGACCGATATAATCGGTATATTATCCTATAAAGTTTAGGATTTTCTATTTTACTTAAATAAAAATCTCGGGGCGAGGTTAGTATTTTTACTTCAGATAACTTCTCTATACCATTATCCCCAAAAACTCCCCATCTACTCATCAAGCTTGAAGCTTGCATTATTCCCTTACCAATTCTTGCAGGTACACCAATTTCAGGAATCATAAACGATAGTTCAGTTGCTGCTGTCCACTCCGCTGCTCGGGTCTCGGCAATACTGTCGGTATAACCTAAGTCCAAATAGTTTTTCTGATTAGCCGCTTCTTGCCCTACACTATCTCTTATCACGTCACTGTAAGCAGATGCTCTTCCCTCAGCGATTAATGCGCGATGTTCAAACACATCTTCTACCGAATTCCAAGCACGCTGCCAAAATCCACTGGGATTTCTTGGTGCTGGTGGTGTTGGATGATAAAAATGACTGACTTCTTCGCTAACACGTTGTCCGAGTTGT
>DASXLX010000007.1:0-25028 GCA_036495935.1 Candidatus Aquirickettsiella sp. | reverse complement strand
TATAAAGGATGCTTGCTCTTTATTCATTTCCGGCCTCATTGTTTTTATAGACCGAAATTTTCTTACTTTCTTACAATACTTTCAAACTCTTTATTCTTTAATTCATAGGTTTCTTCGGGTTTTTAAGCGCGATTCCCCTGACGTTGTATATTATATTCATGTAAAAACTTTCGAGATAATTATATGAAAGCAACAAACAGCCAGTTAACAACTAAAACAACATTTTCATTGGAGCAAGTAGCGAGCGGATTGTTTCAGTCAATTACTAATAACCGTATGCTCGGTAAACTTGAAAATGCTTGCACTGTGTTTTTTAGGAAACGCAAACACAGATTCACATTATCGAAGAATACAGCATTTTTTTGCCGATTTCACATTGAACTTTGATGTTATCAGTCGTTGGTTATTCGCTTTATTCTTTAAACCGGATCAAAAGTCTATGTCATTATTGATCGTACCAACTGGTTTTTGGGAAAAACTAAAATAAATATTTTTATGTGTCTATTGCCTATGAAGGCTTAGCTATTCCTATTTGTTGGACTTTACTGCCAAAAAAAGGCTGTTTCAGTGCCAAGGAAACAAATTTCTTTACTCAATCGATGGACGCACTTATTTGGACCATCCTATATTATTGGCCTGTTAGCCGATAGAGAGTTTGCCAATGGTGAACTCTTTGCTTGGTGTAATCAATACACGATCCTTCAGAGTTAAATAAAAAAACGCTTATTTTTTTAGTAAAAAATAAGCGTTTTTCAACGATTAAAAACGTTTTGGCAGGTAGTTAATCACCAATGCCGCTAACTATCGCAGCGCAACAATAACCTGCTGCTATAGCAGTTAATGCCATGGTATCTTTTGCACCACTTATGCTTGGATTTTTAAAAAACCCATAAGCAGTTACACCAGCGCCTATTAACCCAGTTGTTGATGCACCATATAAAGCTCCATAACCAAGGTCCGGAGATCTCAAGGCGCACTTTCGAACCGCAACCGAATTTTTTTCTTCGATACATGGTTCATTCCATTCTGCATGGGCATATCCACACACCATACCAATTATTGCGCCTGGTAGCGCACCCATAGTAACATTTGTTGCTAGTGCCGCTGCCCACCAAGCAGTCCATTGAATAGTTGTTAATGTAGATGAGACTAATGTATTTCCTAATTGAGCGCATGACATCGAATTTAATGCAGAATTTTCAGCTTTTTTGCCTTCTATATCAAAACTTGCTCCCAAGTCTTTTGGCATATTTTTTCCTTATATTAGTTAAAAAGAATTTTTATAATAATAGTCCAAAGCTTTATTGTTAACTTAAGAACGAGTCATATTTTTGATCCTCTATAGGGCAGTGCAGCCTGTATGATTGAAAAATGCAAAGATAAATTTAGTTGTTTTTTTAGTTCCCCGACCAACCTTAGATAATTTAGTTATTGATTAAAAACTCAAGAATAATTTACTAGACTTAAATTGTTCGAAAAATGTGCAATTTAAATTTCAGATCTTTAAATATATGCTAGATATATAATATAAAGGGAATTTTTTACATTATATAAAGGAAAGCTTAAATGGCAAGACCTATTTGGAAGGGATATATTACATTTGGTTTAGTCAACATACCGGTTATTTTATATCCAGCGGAAAAAAAATTTGATATACAGTTTAAATTAATCGATAGCCGTGATAAAGCGCGAATTCGCTATGTACGAATCAATGAGCATACTGGTGAAGAAGTGCCTTGGACAGATATCGCTAAAGGATATGAATATGACGATAATAACTATTTAGTATTAAAACAATCTGATATTAAAGCCATTTCAGGTGAGCATTCTAAGACTATTGATATTGCTACTTTTGTTAACAAAAATAGCATAAATACCATGGATTACGAAAAACCTTATTATTTAGTTCCAGATAAGAAGGGTGAAAAAGCTTATGTTTTATTGCGCGAAATCTTAAAAGATACTAAAAAGGTTGGAATCTCTAAAGTTATCATTCATACCCGTGAATACTTAGCAGCGCTTATGCCCTATGAAAATGCATTAGTGCTTAATCTGCTTAGATATCATCAGGAACTTAGAAAAGTTTCAGATTATGAATTTCCTTCAACCAATATGAAGGCTTATAAAATTTCAGCAAAAGAAATAGAGATCGCTAAACAACTGGTTAATGGAATGACTACTAAGTGGGATCCTAAAGATTATCACGATGTATTTAGAGAAACTTTAACTAAATGGGTAGAAGCTAAGATTCATCATAAAAAAGTTTCTTCCAAAAAAACTACAACCAAGCTTAAGAAAAGTAATGTCATCGATTTTGTAGATTTATTGAAAAAAAGCTTAGAAAGACAAAAGGCATCAAAAAAACGACGGTCCTAGGTGATTATGTCTTTACAAAAGTATCGTAAAAAAAGGAATTTTAAGCATAGTAGAGAACCCTATGGCAGTATTAAAACAAACAAGCAATTAATTTATATTATCCAAAAACATGCTGCCCGTCATTTGCATTACGATCTACGTTTGGAATTAAACGGCGTTTTAAAAAGTTGGGCGATACCCAAAGGACCTAGTTTAGATAGTTCAATTAAGCGTTTAGCGGTACATGTAGAAGATCATCCTATTGAATATGCTAAATTTGAAGGAATCATTCCCAAAGGCGAATATGGTGGTGGCACGGTGATGCTTTGGGATGTAGGTACATGGGTATGCGAAAATGTTGATGCAAATTTTGCTTATAAAAAAGGCCATTTAAGTTTTACTTTAAAAGGTAAAAAATTAAAGGGGGCATGGAATTTAGTTCAAATCAAAAATAATCCAAAAAATTGGTTGTTTATTAAAGTAAATGATAAATATGCACGATCCGAACAGCAATATGATATTACGCTAGCTAAACCTAATAGCGTCTTTAGCCGACGCTCCTTGCAAGGAATAGCCAAAAAATTCCAAGCAGATTTACCTAAAAAATCTAAAATAACTAAAGTTTCTAAAAATACTGAGCTATGCCAAGCAAAAAAAAAATCTATGCCTAATTCTATTCATCCTGAATTGGCTACATTGGTGGAAAAGCCACCCGTGGGCGATGAATGGCTACATGAAATAAAATTTGATGGTTATCGTCTACTTTGCTTTATTAAAGATAAAAAAATAAAATTTTTAACTAGAAATCAAAAAGATTGGACTGAAAAATTTAAAGAGTTGCAATTAGAAATTAAAAAACTAAATTTGCAATCTGCGATTCTTGACGGAGAAGTTATTGTTTTAAATCGAAAAAAACAACCTGATTTTCAATTATTATCTAATTCTATTAATAAAAAGGAAAAATCCATATTAAGTTATGTCGTTTTTGATTTAATTTATTATCACGGTAAAGATTTAAGCCGTTGTGCTCTACAAGATCGTAAAAAATTATTAAGGAAATTAATTCCCTTAAATAATAATAAATTAATATTTAGTAATCACATCGATGGAAATGATGGTGATATATTTTTTAAAAAATCATGTAAAAAAGGCCTGGAAGGCATTGTATCTAAAATTAAATTTAGCCCATATATATCAGGAAGGAATAGAAATTGGCTCAAAATAAAATGTAGCAAACGGCAAGAATTTTTAGTCATAGGATTTACGCCAGGAAATGGAAATCGACAGCATTTTGCTGCTTTATTATTAGCAGTACATGCCAAAAACCAGCAATTACTTTATTGTGGCAAAGTCGGTACTGGATTTAACGAAGATTCTTTAAAAAGTATTAAAAAATTGTTAAATAAATATAAAGTTAATAAGGCCCCTTTTAAGATTGTGCCGCCATCCTTAGGTCAAGTGACTTGGGTTCTTCCCAAAATAATTGTTGAAGTTGAATTTACTGAATGGACACGGGCGGGGGTTTTACGTCATCCTAGCTTTAAAGGATTACGCAATGATAAAAAACCCAATGAAATTATTAAGGAGTAGTGTAGAAAAATGGGTAAATTAAATAGAAACAAAATATCGATAAAAAAAAATAAGTGCCCAAAAACAAAATTTAATTTATCTCATCCCGATAAATTATTATATCCCGATGTAAATATAACAAAATTAGATTTGACAAATTACTACAATCAAGTAGCAGAATGGATACTACCTTATATTTTGAAACGGCCATTAACATTGCTGCGCTGTCCTAATGGTCAAAAGAAAAAATGTTTTTATCAAAGGCATTTAACCGCAGAGACTGAAAATCTGTATGCTATAACTTTGTCAGATAAAACGAATAAGTCAGAGCCGTATCTTTACATTAAAAATAAACTTGGTTTAATAGCATTGATACAATTAGGTGTTTTGGAAATTCATCCTTGGGCAAGTCAAATTGATAAAATAGAAAAGCCAGATTTTATTACCTTCGATCTTGATCCTGGATTGGATACCGAATGGAAAAAACTTATTGAAGCCGCTTTTTTTGTCAAAGATAATTTGCAGAAGCTTAACTTGAAGAGTTTTGTTAAAACGACCGGTAGTAAAGGATTGCATGTGGTTATTCCCATTAAACGGCTCTATAGTTGGGACAAAGTAAAAGTATTTGCCCGTACATTTACGCAATATTTGGTAATACAGAATCCTCAGCTCTTGGTTGCTAATATGAGTAAAGCCAAGCGTAAAGGAAAGATTTTTGTTGATTACCTACGAAATCAACGCGGGGCCAGCAGCATTGCCCCGTATTCAACTCGGATTAGGGCGAATGCAGCCGTGGCCACCCCTTTAAATTGGAATGAATTAACGACACGAATTAAACCCGATACTTTCACTGTGAAAAATTTGCCACAACGATTAGCTAAGCTCAAACATGATCCTTGGAAAGATTTTTTTATAATAAAGCAAAAATTAAGCTTACCAATGATATAATTTAGAAAAAAACCAATTTTTGGAACTTCTAAATGGCCAATAAATTTATTGAACCTTTTACCAAGACGGTACACATTATCTTAAATATCGACCTTCTTATCCGATAGAAATATTGGATTTGCTCGTTAGCGAATGTGATTTAAACAAAAAAAGCGTCATTGCTGATATAGGTTCTGGAACGGGATTTCTGGCTAAATTATTTCTCGATTATGGCAATAAAGTGTACGGTGTTGAACCTAATCAAGCGATGAGAGAAGCGGGAGAGAATTACTTAACACAATATCCGCAATTTCATTCAATTTCCGGTACAGCAGAAGCGACTCATTTAGAGAATGCGAGTATGGATTTTATAACTGTAGGCACTGCTTTTCATTGGTTTGATGTGGAAAAAACCAAACGAGAATTTAAACGTATTGCCAAACCTAAGGCCTGGGTAGTATTGGTCTGGAATGTTCGAGATGTCCAATTTTCGCTTATATGTGATTATGAAAGCTTATTGTTAAAGTATGGCAATGGTTATGCTAGTTCGAATGCTAAAAAATTAGATAAAGTAGCTATGGATAATTTTTTTAAGGGACATACTATAAAAACCGCATCATTTAGAAACGTTCAGCAATTTGATTGGGAAGGATTTCAAGGTAGGTTACTATCCATGTCATTTATTCCAGGACCTGAGCATGCAAAATATAAGGCTATGATAGAACAATTAAATAATATTTTTTTAAAACATGAAAAAAATGGGATAATCGAATTTTTATATAAGACAAATTTGTATTTTTCCCATATCTAAAGTATGTATGTTAACACTGCCGCCTTTGTCTCTATATATTCATTTTCCTTGGTGTATACGAAAATGTCCTTATTGTGATTTTAATTCACATACTTTAATAACTGATTTGCCAGAAATAAATTATGTAAACATGTTGCTTTTAGATTTAGAGCAAGATCTCGATAATCTACACGATCGACCGATCACCAGTATTTTTATGGGTGGAGGTACCCCCAGTTTATTTTCACCTGCTACGCTTAAGTATTTGCTGGTGGAACTAGCCCAACGTTTAGAATTTTCTGATGCTATCGAAATTACCTTGGAAGCCAATCCGGGTACCGTAGAATATCAACGTTTTTATGGGTATCGTGAAGCAGGTATTAATCGACTTTCATTGGGCATACAAAGTTTTTCTACTGAAAAATTGAAAATCCTTGGTCGTATTCATGATGGAAATGAAGCGATTAAAGCCGTCTCAGCAGCTAAAACAGCAGGATTTACTAATATCAATCTCGATCTGATGCATGGTTTGCCGAACCAGACTGTAATTGAAGGTCTGGAGGATTTGCAGATTGCTTTTTCGTTGGAGCCGACGCATATTTCTTGGTATCAGTTGACTATTGAACCGAATACTCAATTTTACCAAAGACCGCCGCAGTTACCACTAGAAGAAACTATGGGAGAATTACAAGATCGAGGCGAAGAAATTTTTAAACAAAAAGCATATAAGCACTATGAAATTTCTGCTTTCAGTAAAGATAGATACAATTGCTTGCACAATCTTAATTATTGGCAGTTTGGTGATTATTTAGGCATCGGAGCAGGCGCGCACAGTAAAATAACTGATAACAAAAAAAAGACTATTAGGCGTGTTTGGAAGCAAAAGAATCCAAAAGCATATTTAGCACAAAAAAATCATTTTTTAGCTGAAGAAAAATTTATTTTAGCTAAAGAATTGCCTTTCGAATTTATGATAAATGCATTAAGACTGTATCAAAAAATTCCAGCGGAATTATTTCAGCAGCGAACAGGATTACCTTTATCAAATATTCAGCCTATTTTACACAAAGCTCAGCAACAAGGTTTGCTCACATATGATGGGTTTGCAATGGAAACGACAGAATTTGGTAAACGGTTTTATAATGATTTGCTTGCTATGTTTATGAATGATTAAGCTTAGTACTCTTCGCGCTTGCATTTTGTCTATGTTGTCACTCAATATGCAATTCTCATGGTTCTTAAATATATTCCGGCTGCTCATTTTCGTGGTGTCATGCCAAAAATCCCATGCAGTGAGTATATAAAAATTAAAGTGTAAGAAAAACCAGATCCCAGATTGAATGACCTAATCCTTGACCGCGTTTTTCAAATTTAGTCATTGGCCTTGTGGATGGTCTGGGCGTAAATTGATTTTTCTCAACCGTATTTTGCCATTCAGACGCACTTTCCATGATTTTTAACATATGTTGAGCATAATCTTGCCAATCTGTAGCAAGATGTAATTTGCCATTTAATTTAAGTTTTTCATGTAATAATGCAATAAATTTTGCTTGTATTAATCGTCGTTTATGATGTCGAGTTTTCGGCCAAGGATCTGGAAAAAAGATTTGCACTAAATCTAAGCTATGTTTAGGAAAGGAATGAGCTAAAATTTCTGTGGCATCGGCATAAAAAACTTTAATATTGTTAAGCTTAAGTTTTTCGATTTGTTTTAATATTAATGCGATTCCAGGACGATGAACTTCAATTCCAAAATAATTATTTTCTGGATACTGTAATGCTTGTTGCAACAAACTATCACCCATACCAAAACCAATTTCTAGTATAGTGTATGCTTCTCGTTGAAATAGGTTTTTAAAATCTAATTTGGATAATATTTTCTGATTAGATAAAGACGAAAAAGCCAGCTGTTGACTCTTGCTTAATTTTTTTTGACGATGCACAAAGCTACGTATTGGTCTTAGAAATTTATTCATGGGGTAATGAGATTATATGTTCAGCATTAGGGATAGTTCATTGACTAAGCATTCAATACCCATCGCAATTTCTTTAATTGAGCGGGCTAACATATAAGCCGGCGTGCTGATTAATTTATGGGTTTTATCCACGACACAATCTGTAGCAGCACATGGAATATGTTGAGCACCCAACTTTTCTAATATCTCTGCAGTAGCTTTATCATTGCCTATGGTTATTTTAATACCGGTTGGGTAAAGCTTTGGAGCTAAAACGGGTGCAATACAAATAAATCCAGCAGGTTTTTTTGTTTCTATCATCGCTTTAGCAAATTTAAAAACATCCTCTTGTAGGGAATAATTTTCTTTGTTCAAACCAAAATTACACAGATTTAATGCGGCACCAAAACCGCCTGGAAAGATCATAGCGGTATAGTCATCAGGGTTAACCGAGGCAATATCTTTAATTTTTCCACGCGCAATACGTGCAGATTCTTCCAATATATTTCTATGAGTATGTTCCTGGGTTTTACCATCGGCCATATTGACTACGCGAGTTTGAGGTATATTAGGAGCTAAACATTGATAAGGTAATTCAGCACGGTCTAAAGCTAATAAGCTAAGTACAGATTCATGGATCTCACTGCCATCTAGGGCGCCACATCCGGACAAAATTACCGCGATCTTTTGTTTTTGCATTGCTTTTCCTCTCCAGAACCGTTATAAATTTGGCCTATTATTATAGTAATAGGGCCATTTCTCAACCCCTATCCAAAATAGGTAGCGATAAGCATGTCGATCATTCAAGCTAAGTCCAATAAAGGAAGCTGGTGCTTTGATTTAATCTTACTTGCAGTGGGTATTGGTTTAATATTTAGTTTATTTTTAGGAACAAGACCGCTGAGTGTACCTGATGAAGGTAGATACGCTGAAATTCCACGCGAAATGTTGGTTAGACATGATTTCGTAACTCCCCATCTCAACGGGATCAAATATTTTGAAAAGCCACCCTTATTCTACTGGTTACAGGCCGGCTCAATTAAAGTTTTAAATCCATGGATTATCCAAGCAGAATATGCATTGAATAGGTTTAAAACAAATCATTATTTTGCACCTATCAGTGAATGGACGGTTCGTTTACCTAACGCTATTATGGCATTATTAGGTTGCTTGTTAGTTTATGCATCGGGTCGAGTTCTTTTTGAAAGACGAACGGGACTATTAAGTGCCATTATTCTTGCTTCCAGTCTTCTATATTTTGCATTAGCACGAATGGTAACGCTCGATATGACTTTATCGGTCTGTTTATCTGGAAGTTTGTTAGCTTTTTTAGTGGCCAGTAATCAATCACCAAGTTTAGGACGTCGTTTTTTATTTTATAGTGCTTATATGCTTGCTGGGCTAGCAGTGCTCACTAAAGGGCTTATCGGCATCATATTCCCAACTATGATTATTGGGCTTTGGTTCTTATTATCTAATCAGTGGCGTTTGCTGAAAGAATGTTATTTTCTGAGTGGAATTTTATTATTTTTATTAATAGTTTTGCCATGGCATATTTTAGTGCAGTCCAGGAATCCTGAGTTTTTTCAATTCTATTTTATTGATCAACAATTTTTACGTTACTCCACTTTAATAGCACAACGTTACCAACCCGATTGGTTTTTTATTCCAATTTTTATTGCTGGTTTTTTACCTTGGGTATGCTTTTTCCCTCAAGCTATAGTCAGTCACTTTCCCCGAAATTGTCAACAGTTTAAAGAAAAAAATAATTATATTTTCCTTTTACTCTGGATAGGGATAATTTTTATTTTCTTTTCTTTTTCACATTCCAAATTAATTCCGTATATTTTACCTATTGTTCCTGGTTTGGCTTTGTTAACCGGCCATTATCTTTCTACTCATTGGCAACGTTTCAATGATATTAAATGGGGATATCTAGTTGTACCTTTGCTATGGCTAGGTTTAGGAATTGTAGGTCTTGTATGCTTAGTAAATGATCCTTCTATAATGTTCTCTCAAACTGCTAAACTTTTTTTAACAACGGGCTATAGTGTTTTGCTATTAAGTAGCATACTGGCGAGTTTCTTTATTTTACATAGAAAATCTAAAATGGCATTTACAACCTTAACAATAGGAAGTGTAATTAGTTTTTTGATTGTTTCTATCAGTATTCCCCAGTTCGATACGCGATCTATAAAACCTTTAGTTGCTGTGCTCAAACCTTTATTAAAACCAAAGGATAAAGTAGTTGCATACCACGAATATTATCAAGATTTACCTTTTTATTTAAATCAACGGGTATTTGCAGTTAATGTCGGCGGGGAGTTAATCTTTGGAATGCAACATCAGGATACCGATGCTTGGATGTTAAAAGATGCTAACTTTTGGCCCATTTGGAATAGTTATGAGCACGTTTATATGGTAACTAATAAAGAAATATATCAACAATTTAAACAATCAAAAAATCCCACTGTTTATTTGCTTGCACAAACTGACCAAGATGTTTTATTAAGTAATCATCTTAAGATGTAATACTAATGATTAAAAGAGGATAAAGAAAAAATGAATAAACCTTATATCAGTGTGGTTATTCCCGTTTATAATGAGTCTGAAAACCTAGAACAGTTATACCAGCGCTTAATTTCAAGCTTAGATAAATCAGGTGAGACTTATGAGATCATTTTAGTAAATGATGGAAGTCAGGATGATTCTTATGATCGACTTAATGAATTACAAAAAAGACGACCAGAACAAATTAGAATTATTCATTTTAATGGTAATTTTGGTCAGCATATGGCTTTAATGGCAGGTTTAGAGCGGGTAAGAGGAGAAATTATTATTACCTTAGATGCTGATCTGCAAAATCCACCAGAAGAAATCTCTCATTTGATAAAACTTATTGAAGAAGGTCATGATTATGTTGGTGGGATAAGGAAAAATCGACAAGATACTTTTTTTCGACGTTATGCCTCTAAATTAAATAATTGGTTACGCTATAAAATGACTAAGATTCGTTTAAGTGATCAAGGGTGTATGTTAAGAGCATATCGACGTTCACTCGTTGATTTGATGATAGCGAGCAAGGAAACTTCTTTATTTATTCCAGCACAAGCCTATAGGCTTTCTATATCTCCTACCGAAATTGAAGTCGGACATGATGCTCGTAAGTCGGGTGAGTCTAAATATAATCTTTACCGCTTGTTACGTTTAAATTTTGATTGGATGACTAGTTTTACATTATTACCCTTACAGATTTTTACCATGCTGGGATTGTTTATTTCCATCTTAAGTAGTTTTTTTGTTGTATATTTGCTTTTACGGCGGATTATTATCGGCCCAGAAGTGGAAGGTGTGTTTACGTTGTTTGCGATAGTTTTTTTTATAATGGGTATAATGCTGATGGGTTTAGGTATTATGGGGGAATATATTGGACGTATTTATCAAGAAGTACGTCATCGCCCCCGCTATGTTATTAGAAAGATTGTTGACGAGACTAATGAAAAGTAAATATAACAAATGCATTTTTAACACAAGTAGTAAAATATGAGTTTAAAAGTATTAATTCTTGGGATCAATGGCTTTATTGGCAGCAGCCTATTGGAGCATTGTTTAGGAAAAACAGATTGGCAGCTAATTGGATTGGATTTAAGCGAAAACAAAATCAGTGATTTCCTTAAACACCCACGACTCACCTTTAAAAAAGGTGACCTAAATCATGAAATAGTATGGATTGAACAACAGATTCAACAGTGTGATGTGGTCCTACCTTTAGTTGCAATCGCCACGCCGGCAAGTTATGTAAAAAATCCCTTAGGTATTTTTGAACTTGATTTTGAAGCCAATTTAAAAATTATTCGTTTGTGCGTTGAACATCAAAAACGTATAGTTTTTCCCTCGACTTCTGAAGTATACGGTATGTGCACTGATGAAGCATTTGATGAAGAAACGAGTAATTTTGTGCTGGGGCCCATTAATAAACCACGTTGGATATATTCTTGTAGCAAACAACTACTAGATAGAGTGATTCATGCTTATGGTTTAGAGAATGAATTACGCTATACGCTTTTTAGACCATTCAATTGGTTAGGCCCTAAGCTTGATGATCCACATAATCCTAAGCCAGGAAGCTCGCGAGTCGTCAGTCAATTTATTGGAAATATATTACGTGGAGAAGCCATTCAATTAGTGAATGGAGGGCAACAACGACGTAGCTTTATCGATATTGACGACGGGATAGGATGTTTATTAAGAATCATTGCAAATAAAGATGGATGTGCAGAACAAGCTATTTTTAACATTGGTAATCCGGCAAACGATATTTCTATCCGTGAACTCGCCGAATTATTATTAGAGTTAATTAAAACTTACGCAGATTATGCAAATTATGCTGCACAAGTAGAATTGCAGACTATAAATTCAGATAATTATTATGGAAAAGGTTATCAAGATGTGGAACGTCGTATGCCATCGATTAAACGTGCGCAACAACAACTTGATTGGCAACCACATATAGATATAAAAACTAGCTTGAAGAAGATTTTAGATTTTTATTTATTAAATTAATTCGATTAAATATAGTATTTAGAAAATTATTGTCTAACGCTGTTTTGGTTCTTAAACACCAAAGTCTAGCATCAACAAAACCTACGCATTTTACTGCATCTTTCTCAGTCATTATAACAATGGCATCATCCCCATAATTGAAATCGCGCGGTTTAAATAGATAATGATCGGGGAAGGGGTGCTCAATGATATTAAGACCTAGTTTACGTAAGGCCTTAAAAAATTGATTGGGATTTCCTATGCCAGCCACTGCATGCACTTTTTTTCCAAGAAAATATTCTTTTGATTGTTTATTTTTAGCTTGAATAAGTTGGTAAAAATAATCTGGAATTAAACATAGTTTAAATTCATTGGTTTGAGCAGTTCCTTTGCTGATAATAAAATCGACTGAATTTAAGCGTGAAATAGGTTCACGTAAGGGTCCTGCGGGTAAACAAAAGTTATTCCCAAAACGTCTTTCGCCATCGACAACGACAATTTCTATATCTCTACCTAAGCTTAAGTGCTGTAGACCATCATCACTAATGACAATGTTGCAATTGGAACGCTTCAGTAAACTCTTAGCCCCGCGACTGCGATCAGGATCGATGATAGTGGGACATCCTGTATGTTGTGCAATTAAAATAGGTTCATCACCCACTTCACGAGCATTACTGTTTTGATGTACTAAGCAGGGAAAATGTTTAGTGTTACCCCCATAGCCACGGCTGATAATACCTGGCCGCCAACCTTTTTCTTTTAAAAAAAGAGCTAGTGCGATGACAACAGGTGTTTTACCTGTTCCCCCAATGGTAATATTTCCAACAACGATAATGGGTATTGAGAGGTAATTTATTTTTAAAAAATGGAATTGATAAAATTTACGACGTACAAAAATAAAAATACGATAAATAAACGATAATGGCCAAAGCAAATAGGCCAAAAAATTTTTTTTCTGCCAAATTTTTAACATTATTTTTTTGTGATTAATGACGTAATGCTTCGCTTTTTCTTAAATAACTTATAATAACGAATTAGAGAAGTTAACAAATTAATTAACAGAATAGCAGCTGTTGAGAGATAGGCTATCCATAAATAAAAACGATAATCTTTCATTGTAACTTCCTGTTATCCTATCTGTTGTAGCATAACATAATCTGGAGCTGCTTGCTTATAATCATTACCAATAATTTTTAATTCGCAGCGATTTGCTGCATGAGTGGCTTGAATTACTTGATGGGTTTTATTTAACGCTAAACGGAAAGCAGTTAAAGCGTTTTTAGTTAACAAAAAATGACCTATATACAGTGCCGAAAAAAGATCCCCACTGCCGTTGATTGTTGCAGAAATGCTTGGAATAGAAATTGTAGCGTACCATTGTCCTTGTTTGCTGGAAAGAAAAGCAATGAGTTTATTCGAGTTTGATATAGTCTTTTCTTTTAAATTTAGGCTAGTTATGATGACAATAAGTATTCCTTGATTATGAAAAAAATGTGCAGCTTGTTTTAAGTCATTTAAATTATTAATTTTTTTTCCGTATAAATATTCCGCTTCAAAATGATTGGGTGTAATAATGCTAGCAATGGATAAAATTTGGGTACGAAAGAAATCAGGAATATCCGGTTTAACAAAACAGGCTTTACCATTCGGCGTAGCCATAACGGGATCGCAGAGATAAATGAGTTTAGGATTAGCTTGTTGAAATTGTTGTACGGTTTCAACAATAACGCGGCCAATTTCTATATCACCAATATAACCAGATAAAATTGCATTGCACTGTTTTGCTAAATCTAAGGAAACTAAACCCTGTATGACGGCACGTACCTGCTCAGCAGTGCAAATATCACCTTGCCAATGACCATAGCCTGTATGGTTGGAAAATTGCACCGTATTAACGGGCCACACATCAAATCCCATCGCTTGTAAGGGAAAAGTCGCCGCTTTGTTACCTACATAACCGTAACTGACATGGGATTGTATCGATAAAATATTCATTAGACCTCTTAGCAAAAGCCTAGTTGCTTGTTCATTCTCTTGCAAATGTGGTGCCCCAGGCCGGATTCGAACCGGCGACCTGTCCCTTAGGAGGGGACCGCGCTTTCCAACTGTGCCACCGGGGCTGAATGAATCGTATTATACGCCGAGACTTTAATTTGCGAATCAATAAATTTATTAGTTTATAATTAAAAATATATTTTTTTAAATTTATAATATCAATTTGATCCTAAGATTTTTTTATAATGTCCTGTGATTGTGATAAGAAGTGCAAAAAATGCCTAATAATGCCATAATGCCGCGCTAAATAAACTTTAAGGTTTAGCATGTCATGTCTATAAAAAAGAAACATTTTACCGCTCACCGATTGTATCCTTGGTTAGTCATTGCTTTAGCTGCAGCTTTTTTATTTTATAAATACATTTTACAAGTCTCTCCCAGCATCATGACCGAGGACCTGATGCGTGTATTTCAGATACAAGGTACTGGTTTAGGTAATTTAGCTGCAAGTTTTTTTTATTCTTTTTTGATAGCCCAACTTTTTGTGGGTATTTTACTCGACCGTTATAGTCCGCGTTTATTAACTACAATAGCTATTTTAATATGTGCGGCAGGAATTTATATTTTCTCTGAGGCACATAACTTAAATATAGCAACTTGGGCTAGGGCATTAATGGGCGTTGGAGCGGCTTTTGCCACAGTTAGTTATATGAAGATGACTAGCCTTTGGTTCAAACCCAATCAATTTGCATTTGTTGGTGGTTTGTTGGCTACAGCAGCGATGTTAGGTGCAGTTGCAGGCCAGGTGCCATTGTCTTTTGCAGTTAGTGTTTTCGGTTGGCGACAGAGTTTATATTTGTGTGCTATAAGCGGACTTATTTTAGCGGTTTTATTTTATGTAATCGTGCGTGACAATCCAGCTGGAGCAATCAGCGAAGCTGGAATAAGCGAAAAATTTTCGTTTCACGATGTGTGGATGGTATTAAATAATAAACAAAACTGGTTAATTACGTTTTATAGCGGATTGGCTTTTTCACCCATCGATAGTTTTGCCGGACTTTGGTGCATTCCCTTCCTAAAAGAAACTTATCAGGTGTCGCATACACAAGCAGCTTTCTTGGCTTCTTTTATTTTTTTAGGTTTAGCCTTTGGTAGTCCTTTATTAGGCTTATGGTCGGATCGGATAAACAAACGACGTCCGGTAATGTTGATTAATGCTTTTGTAGCTTTCGTTTGCATTACCTTGATTATCTATATGAATTTTCCACTTTGGTTGTTGGGAGCTTTGTTATTTATATTTGGATTTAGCACTGGTGCATTTATGCTAGGTTTTGCATTGGGAAGAGAATTAAATAAAATAACCGTTGCAGCGACGATAATCGCCTTAATAAATACCGGCGATATTATTTTTAGTGCGTTAACTCAGCCATTGATAGGAAAGTTATTAGATGATAATTGGCCTGGCAAATTGATATCAGGCGTGCATTATTTTTCAACTATAGAATACCGGAATGCATTAAGTATATTACCCATCTATCTTCTATTATCTCTAATTTTGTTATTTTTTATCCGGGAATCGAACTCACAACAATTAATGATGTAAATATCGATTATTTATGGACCAGGATTAAGTTGATCGATAACCGTGGTTTTATAATCAGATTGCATAATTGGTAAATTTTGAAAATCCTGTAGCACCTTCATGCAAGGGATAGATTGGTTTTTACTTTCAGCTATTCGCGCTTCCTGGCTGATGCGTTGATAAACCAAAGAAGCCGCTGCTTGATCAGAAGGATCACTAGATAACTTATTTATGGCTTCGTTTATTCTTGCAGAAAAATCTCCTAAATTCTGGCCGCAAGCCTGAGCGATACCAGCTATAGCACCGGCTTGTCTAGCAAACTCGATAGCTTTGCTTTGTGGGTTGCTCAATGTTGCAGAAGGAGCGATGCCATTACTAGGGGAAACATCGGCTAGTACACTAGCACTTATACCTAATAGCAGAATAAAGCCTAATATTTTTTTTTGTATTTTAAGCATATTATTAGTTCTAGTTAATAGAATAAGGCAGTTCTAAAAAGTCTATTAATGGACCTTCAGGACTACCTAGTCTGATACTATGGGAAATAGCTTGAATTTGCAAACATGCCAAGGCCTGATAACGATTATCAAGCTCTTTAGCACACCTAATAAGCGTACCTTTTTCGGTTTTTTGATTATTATCGAATAATGGGGTACCTGGTAAGTGTGGATTATTAGCTTGAAAGCTTACTCGATAAAGGCGACTTTTGGATTTTCCTAAATAATGTGTTCGAGCGATGATTTCTTGACCTATATAACAACCTTTGTTAAAGCTCACGCCGTTTATCTGTGGGAAGTTCAGTTGATGTGGTGTAAATTGACTACTGGTTTCGGGATAAATAGTCGGAATGCCAGCCATGATATCTAGTAAGTGCCAGTGATCGATATTCTGTTGCTCAAGCGCATCGATAAACCCAATAGGTTCAGAAGTAGGCACTAGCAAAATAATGCGCGGCGTAGGTCCTGGAATAGATAAACCTAGCTTATTATTAAACTCTGCAACTTCATTTTCCTTCGCTACGTATAATTTCTGATCATTTAGTAATTCTTTTAAATAAGGGCCATAAAGTCCAATTTTTTGCCAATCTTTACTGACATCCGTTAAAGTTATTTTTGAAAAAACCGCATACTTTTGTAAGGAGGCTAATAAAAGCGGCAGCATATTGAGCGGCAATAAAAAGTAATAGTTATTTTGGTAAAAAAATAAACGCAAACTAGCAATTACGCGTCCTTTGACATCACAATGTGCACCTAATCGGCTTTGTTCTGCACTGATTTCCTCCAAATCGCAAGTCAATTGGCCTTGTAAGAACTGCTTGACATCTTTGCCATTGATTCGAATGAGACCAAGATCGATGAGATCAATGCTATTATTTTTACCAATTATTTTTTCGAACATAAAAACCCAGCCTTATTCGTTAAATCTATAATTATTCACTAGAATAAATTAACGATTATAAATTATTACAATTTTTTAGCGATCTAAAACAGCTGCTTCAATACCTAATCGATATATGCTTCTGTCTGGAGTTCATTTAAACTATAATTTATACACTACCGCTGCTGATACCACGGTGTGGGAGATGCTACAGCAGGTATGGGTACTGTCAGCGATTCTTATACGGCTATCGGTTTATCAGAAACAAAAACTTATAACGTTTTTGGTCTGCTGTCTGCTTTGCAAACGGTTGGCGTAGGAGCTATACCGATACCGTTATAGTGACGGTCACGTATTAACCTGTCAATCGACTGGATAATAAATCGTTCCTCTATTAGGCTTAAACTAGGAAACTAGCTACTGAGTTTAATAGTAAACTTTTTATCTATATAAATTTAGTAGATAAAATGGATTAATTTTCTAACAATGGTGTTCATCCGTTGGAAGAAGGGGGTTAATCGTGCGTTTTTTATCCAAATATTTTTGTTTTTTTCTTTTTTTATTAATTTATAATAATCCAGTTTTTGCATTGATAAATTCTGCATCAATGATGGGAGGTGTAGATGTGGTGGGTAATTGTACAATTAGTGCGACACCCTTAATATTTGGTTTATATAATCCTAATTCATCGATTCCAACTAATTCAACAGCACGTCTCAAGGTGTTATGTACGTTAAATACACCTTACTACGTTACGCTTGATCAAGGCGCAAACTATGGAGCGACGACAAGATTGCGTAGGATGTCGGGGCCTGAACATTCATCCATTAAATATCTTTTAACGCAAAACCCAACACATACGGTCAACTGGGGCAATGTTATAGGAGTAGATGCGCAATTTGGAGTGGGTGATGGTCTACAACAGCAATTAATAGTGTATGGTCAAATACCACCTAAGCAGAATGTAGATATGGGTTCATATAGAGATGTAGTTAATGTAGGGATTATTTTTTAACTATAAGACGATTTAACCAAATAATTGCTTATCGATTAAGTCACACAAGCAATGGATGATTAATAAGTGTGCTTCCTGTATTCGCGCAGTGGATGTACCTTGAACGCGAATTTCAATATCAGTGGAGCTTAATAATCCGGCTAAAGCTCCTCCTTCTTTCCCGGTGAGGGCAATAATTTTTAGATCTCTGCTTTGAGCGGCTTCGCAAGCTTTTAATATATTTTCTGAGTTACCGCTGGTTGAAATAATAAATAAAATATCTCCTGCTTGCCCTAAAGCTCTGATCTGTTTAGCAAAAATTTCGCTATAGCTATAGTCATTTGCAATAGAAGTGATCGTTGAAGTATCGGTGGTTAAGGCAATTGCCGGTAAACTTGGACGTTCAGTTTCAAAACGGTTGATCATCTCAGAAGCAAAATGTTGTGAATCAGCTGCGGAACCACCATTACCACAAACCAAAATTTTATTATTATTCAGGAAGCATTCAACAAATAATTGACTGGCTGCCAAAATAATTTCAGGTAGAGTTTCTGCAGCATCCGTTTTTGTGCGTATGCTTTCAGAAAAATGAGTTTTAATTCGTGTTAATAGATTCATAGCTTACCTAGAGAATGCGTTTTTTATCCATTCTACTTGAGCGGAGTCCAGTTTGGAAATACTCCCTATTTTTTGTTGTAGAGGTTTAACACCCACAACATCAAAACGACAAGCCATTTGTTCAGAGAGTTGCTGGGATAATAAGTAGTATTCTGCAGCTTTGATGATTTTATTCTGTTTAATCGAATTGACTGATTCCAAACTACTGCCAAAGTTGAGATGTTGTCGATAGCGCACTTCTATGAAGATCAGTGTGGATTGATCTTGCATAATCAAATCAATTTCTCCTAAGCGACAAGCATAATTACGGGCGATTAATTTTAGTTTTTGCTTTCGTAAATAATCACAAACTAAGTTTTCGATTTGATTACCTAATTTTTTTGTATTGATTGATATAAACATTAATCGAGAGGGACTATATTTCCATTACGAAATTGTGCACAAGGTAATTGGCGAACGATACGATGTTGACTATTTAATGAAAGTATTCCTGTAGTACCTTGTAATGTTTGTTGTGGAGATTGCTTTAGGACTACTAGCTGCTGAATAATATGGAATGCATCAATGCCTAACGCATAATATTTACTGTTTCGATTAAAACGTTCAGGGGAAGCTGATTTTAGTTGTTGGTATAGATTAGGTTCTATGCTGTTGTTAGCAAGCGACCAGGGAGCAGCGCAGAAAATAACTTGATTCAGATCTTTGTCAAAACGCTGTGCGTGAGTACCGCTATAAATTGATGCAGTAGCATAAACGGGTATATCACCCGCAAAAAAGAATTTTAGTAAAGGTTTGACTTGACGGCCTATTTGCGGACTACTGGCCAAGAAAATTACATCAAAATCGCTACGTCTATCGTGTGGACGTTTAAAATGTAGAAAATTCCTCATTTGTCTGGTTATATCAGCAGGATTTTCCGACAACGCAAGTTGACCAACAACGGTTCCTCCTAAAGCTTGCCATTGCTGTGCGAATGCTTCACCAATCTGAGACCCCCAATTGCCATTGGCAGTCATAATGAGTGCAGAACGTTTACCACTTTGCCAAGCATGCTGTGTTGCCTGTTGAGCTTCATCGATAGGGGATAAACCAAATTGGTATAACTCGGGGGGTGTACTAATATCAGCATTTAAATAGTTCAACGCTAAAATCGGTATGCTGGTTTGAAAACTGGCAATGCTTTGTACCTCGGGTTTGAGTAATGGGCCGACAATTATTTGCGCATTTTTTGCTATGGCTGCGGTATAAGCCACTTGTATGGAAGATTCAACACTGGTGTCTATTAGTATAATACGCGGGGATGATCCATTTTCTTCAGCGGCGGCTAAAAAACCTTGTTTCACTGACTGGCCAATATTAGCTAAAGGACCTTGTAGCGGTAGAAGCAAAGCAATAGGTTGAATTACATTATTGCTAGAAACTGCTGGAGTCGACAGAGCAGAATTTTGACTGTTCGATAGTAGTACTGGACTAGGCACACGGCTAGAATTGCTAGTACAAGCTACAAGACCTAAACTTATCAATAATAAGCTTATGGTTAAAAATAATCGGTTCATTAATGAAAAAGACACACTCTTCCCAGTCAAATTTTAAACGACACAGTTAATAATAGTTTATTCTAATACTTTTACGCAATGCTTCAGAAAATTTTGCTTAACCGGTACTCTTTTATGAATAAACCTCCTCCGCCCGATAAAGAGGATCTTGAGTTTTTCAAAGAAGCAATGTCCGGTGTAAAACCTACAAAATCATTCCCTACAAAAGTTAAATCAAAAAAAAATACTTTCGAGGCTGAAAAAATAAAATTAATTAATTTAAAAGATGATAAGCAACAAATCTACCTATCACTTTTTGATCCGGCTGAGTTAACAATAGGAACAGAGGATCGACTATTTTTTAGTCGACCAGGATTGCAAAATAAGCGCATTAAACAATTTACACGTGGGGAGATACGTCAATCTGATTATCTTGATTTGCATCAAATGACGGTAGAGAAGTCGCGAAGCGTGGTGCTCAATTTTTTGTTACAAAGTCGAGAACATAGTTATAGTTGTGTGAGAATAATTCATGGAAAAGGAAAACTTTTGCAAGGAGGAGGAGCCAAACTGAAGAATTATGTCAATTGTTGGTTGATGCAAATTCCTTGGGTGTTAGCATTCTCTTCCGCTCAACCACGAGATGGAGGAGCAGGAGCTTTGTATGTCCTATTACGTCGAATTCGTCATGTAAAATGAATATATACTCACAGCAATTGGATTTTTGGCAAGTGCCGCGAAGAAAATTGCGAGTTGAGCCGCAACGCAGGCAAAAATCCAATTGCGAAGAGTATTTTTATTTTGCGGTTAGTTTAGCATAACTTGCCACCAACCATTTTGTACCCGCTTGATTAAATTTTATTTGTAAACGTGTATGTTCACCACGTCCTTCGGCATCAATCAATGTTCCTTCACCAAACGCTGGATGCGTGACAGTCTGCCCAATGCGTAATCCGGTATCACCTATCATTGAATCACGAGCGGAATTTTTTGAGGGTTTTAATACTTGTGTAGGTCTAATAACTGAGGTCCGTAAGCGAACTTCTTCTAATAACTGTTTGGGAATTTCGGAAATGAATCGAGAAGGTCGATGATGGCTTTCGGTGCCATGTAAACGTCTGACTTCAGCATAACTCAGAAATAATTTGCGCATTGCACGCGTCATGCCTACATAACAGAGTCGGCGTTCTTCTTCTAAGCGACCAGGTTCTTCATGAGACATATGATGTGGGAACAATCCTTCTTCCATTCCACATAAAAATACCCACGGAAATTCCAAACCTTTAGCAGAATGTAATGTCATTAATTGTACACATTCTTGTTGGTCATTAGCTTGATGTTCACCTGCTTCTAATGCAACATGCGCAAGAAAGGCAGATAAAATAGAAACACTACTGTCTTCAGGAACAAATTGTCTAGTAGCATTGATTAATTCTTCAAGATTTTCAATACGTGCTTGACCACGCTCGCCCTTTTCTTTTTTATAATGACTAAATAACCCACTACTATAGAGAACTTGTTCGGTTTGTTCTGCGAGTGTTAAGTTTTTAGTCTCTTCATCTATTTTGTCAATCAATTGGATGAAAAGCGTTAATGCATTAATTGCACGTGCGGATAAGGTTTGTGTAGTTAATAAATGTTGAGCGGCTTGCCATAAAGAAATGGCTTGAGAGCGTGCTTCCATACGTAGGGTTTGTAAGGTTTGATCGCCAATACCGCGCGTTGGAGTATTGACGACGCGCTCGAAAGCCGGATCATCATTTCGATTTGCAATTAAACGTAAATACGCTAAGGCGTCTTTGATTTCAGCACGTTCGAAAAAGCGTAATCCACCGTAGATACGATAAGGAATTTGAGCAGAAATTAAGGCTTCTTCAAGTACACGTGATTGTGCGTTGGATCGATACAAAATTGCAATTTCATTCGCTTGTACTTCTTTCTTTAACCCTTGTTTTATTTGGTTAACGATAAAACGTGCTTCATCTAAATCGTTGAAAGCCCCATAGAGTGATATAAGATCACCTTGACCACCACTGCTCCAAAGCTTTTTACCTAAACGACCATCGTTGTGCGTTATTAAGGCATTGGAAGCGGCTAAAATTACTCCAGTTGAACGATAATTTTGTTCGAGGCGGATCATCTGATTTTCTGGAAAATCGCGCGTAAAATCTTGAATGTTTTTTACACGAGCGCCACGCCATCCATAAATAGATTGGTCATCATCGCCAACTATCATTAAATAGTTTTTTCCGCTACTTAATAATTTTAACCAAGCGTATTGAGTGGTGTTAGTGTCTTGAAACTCATCGACCAAAATATATCGAAAACGTTCTTGATAATGGTGTAAAATATCTGGATTTTTAATAAAAAGTTCATAACTACGTAAAATTAATTCTGCAAAATCGATAACGCCATTTCGAATGCAAATCTCTTCGTAAGATTGGTAGATACGAACTAAGGTTTTGGTATATGGATCATTGGCGTTAGCGACTTGATGAGATCGAATTCCTTCATCTTTTTGTTGATTAATAAACCATTGCACTTTTTTCGGGGCCCATTGCGCTTCATCAAGATTCAAGCTGACCAAAATTCGTTTAATTACACGATATTGATCATCACTATCTAATATTTGAAACGCTTGGGATAAGCCTGCTGCTTCCCAATGTTGGCGTAATAAGCGGTGAGCAAGCCCATGAAATGTACCCACCCACATCATCCGCATAGGGGTATCGAGTAAATTTTCTAAACGTTGGCGCATTTCTCCAGCGGCTTTGTTAGTAAAAGTTACGGCAAGAATATTATGCGGGGATATATTTTCCACATTGACTAGCCAGGCAATACGATGGACTAACACTCGTGTTTTTCCGCTACCAGCTCCGGCTAATACCAACAAATGTGTTAGTGGGGCAGCAACGACTTGTTGTTGTGCCTCATTTAATGATTCTAATAAGGGATGATTAGGATTAGACATAGACGGCGATTGTAACGAAATTTCTATCACCTTGCATGATTATTTTTAGCTTAAAAAAATAATGTATGGTGTGGTTGATTATGCCAGCAGGTTAAAAACTTATTTTTTGATGAGTATTTTGATGAAATCTCTTATGAATGTTTTGGTTAAAGTAATTAACTGATGGCCTTTTGATGGATGTGGTTGTGGCTGTGGTTGTGGCTGTGGCTGTGGCTGTGGTTGTGGCTGTGGCTGTGGTTGTGGTTGTGGCTGTGGTTGTGGCTGTGGTTGTGGTTGTGGCTGTGGTTGTGGTTGTGGCTGTGGTTGTGGCTGTGGTTGTGGCTGTGGTTGTGGTTGTGGCTGTGGTTGTGGCTGTGGTTGTGGCTGTGGTTGTGGCTGTGGTTGTGGCTGTGGTTGATCTATGGGGGGTATTTTTTCTGTAGAGGGTGTTTCTATGCCTTGATCAATTAAACGGTTCAAACCATCCGTTAACAAGTTATAATATCGAAGTCTATCCTCCCATCCATTGTAACCGCCATTAATGCGCTTGGTAATGGCTCGCAGATCCCCTGCATCTGCTAAGGGATTTAATCCATTTTGCTTCCAATATTCACAAGCAATATGGCAAGCAATGATAGGATCAGCAGCTATATCAGGATTATGGATTAAATCTAAATCAATTAGTTCACTGTATTTTTGGTAATTGTAGCGCCCTGTTAAATGAAAGATACCTCTGCCTCGAAATCGATAACCATCACCAGCTTGCGTATTTCCTAACCGCTTTCCGATAGAAGTACCAGGTTCGTATTTATTAAAATAGCTTTTACCTCCTAATTCGTAAAACCATTTAAATCCACCCGTTTCATGGGCAGCTTGTGCAATAAAAGCCGCTATCCGTTTTGCAGTGGTAATTTGATAGTCTGGGAAATAGGTATGAAAGCCTTCTACCAGTTTTTCAATCAAGCTTGATTCAACTTGAGAAAAAACTTCTGACATCAGTGGAGTCAGTATCCCTCTTAACAGGTCATTTGACAGATGCATAGATTTTAATTTCCTTTATCACCTATAATTATTATTAATATAGATGATAGATTTAAATTACACTAGTTGTGTATTTTTTAGACGATATTTAGCTAAGCTCAGAATTAAAAATAGGCTTAGAAAAAAAATAACAACTAATGCAGCAAACATTAAATCAGTTTGCATCTGCGCGTTAGCATTAGTAATAAAAACCCTAGACCTTGATTCGAGCCAACCCATTCTCCAATAATGGCGCCCTTAGGCGCCATAGCCGTCGCAAACCACCGGATGCCGGAGGCAAGTTTGGTAATGCCGCTGGAATATGGATTTGATAGAGAACTTGCCAACGATTACCATTCATAATCTCAGCACTGTTTAAATAATTTTCTGGCGTTTGTTTTAAACCATCAAGAAAATTATTGGTGATAGGAAAAAATAACATGGAAGTGGGGTAATAATCTTAGCGGTTATTCCATAACCAAACCCAGCACCAATAAGGGAGCAATTGCAAATACTGGTAAGGCTTGGTTGGCCAATAATAAAGGAAGTAAGAAAGCATGCAGTGTACGAAATAAGCACATACTGAGTGCAATAGCCACACCTAATACAATTCCAAAAAATAAACCAAAGAGAATTTCTGCTAGCGTCGGTAACGTTTGTAATGTGATCAACCTTGCATTGATCTTGCAACGAATTATTGGACACTAAGAATCGAGACGTTGATAAAATCGTCGTTCAAATTCAACGGGAGTTAAATATCCTAAAGTTGAATGACGCCGATGATTATTATAAAAGACCTCAATATATTCAAAAATACTT
>DASXLX010000006.1:0-69753 GCA_036495935.1 Candidatus Aquirickettsiella sp. | reverse complement strand
ATAAAGGATGCTTGCTCTTTATTCATTTCCGGCCTCATTGTTTTTATAGACCGAAATTTTCTTACTTTCTTACAATACTTTCAAACTCTTTATTCTTTAATTCATAGGTTTCTTCGGGTTTTTAAGCGCGATTCCCCTGGTTCTTATTACCTAGTAATAAATAAATTAATATTTTTTTAAGCTTAGCCAAGTATTATTCTATCTGTGTAGAAATAAATTTTAAGGAGTTTTTATGAAAAAATTATTTGTCATTGATTTTGATGGAACTATCGTATCAGGTCATACGCACAATACAATTATTAAGGCACAAAATACCGATGACCCAGAGTACGTCAATGGTTCTTGGGCGGTAGTACATGGCTTTCCAATAATTGGTTCACCTAATGCTTGGAAGAATAATTTTGAAACTTTAAATCAACAGGGTCATTACATGGCTATAGCTTCATTTAATGGTTATGGGTCTATTATTTCGGAATTTCTGAAAAAAATGGATTTAGCTGAAGAAGTTATTGAAAAAATAAATATCATCACTGGGCTTCCAGCAGATCCCAAAACAGCGAATAAGAATGAATATATACAGCAAGCTATTGAAGACGCTATTAAAGAATCTGGAGAAAAAAAGGATTTTTCAGGGGATCCAGAGGATGTTTTTTTAATCGATGATTCAAAGAAAAACATCAAAGCAGCCAGCGAAAAAGGTTATCAAGTTATTCATGCTAAAAAGGATGGTTCACATTTAACTGAACTTCAAGAAAAACTGGAAGAATTGGATAAACTGGAAGAAAAACCTCCTGTTGTTGATCGCAGTAATAAACCAAAATATTTAAAACAAGATCAAGAAACATCAAGATCGGAAGAGATAAAACAACAAATTGAAGCACTAGAAAGCCAGAGAATAGAAGATATAAAGACGATTAATCAACTAAAAAATAATAAATCTTTATCGCCAGAAGAAAAATTAACTCTTGCTTCATTGAAATCAGAAGTGGATGGAATTGAATTATCTATCAAAGCAAAATATGACTATTTATCAGAAGAGAAAGAAAAGCTTGCCCCCTCTATTGTTGATCGTAATAAGCCAAAACACGTTGAATCTATTCAAACCGAAAAACAAGATCCAGTGCCAACTTCAGGCAAACCAGCGGATAACACGCACAAGCAAGTAGACTTGAAGGAACTTCTAGATGCTAAGCCTAAAAAAGATAAGCTCTTGGAAAACTCATCGAAGGAAGAAGATGCGTCTGCAAGCTTCAAAGATAAGCAAAAGTTAATCGGTGATCTTTTAGCTAAGCCAAGGACGTCTCCTAATCTAGGCAACCCAAGTTTAAGCCAAGCTACACTTTTTGCGTTGCCAGGTAATTCATCTACTTCGCGTGATAATACAAAAACGCCAGAAATACCAGCGCGTAAACAATTTAGTCAATAATAAAAATTTATTTTTGAACAAGGATGTTCAAAAAAATTAATGGATTAATCGACAAACATTGAACTGACCGATTCTTCCGAATTAATTCGGCAAATCGTTTTTGCCAACATATCACTCAAACTCAATTGACGGATCTTTTTGCAATGCTTTGCTTCATCACTTAACGGAACCGTATCGGTGACAACGAGTTCATTGATAATTGAATTTTGAATAGTCTCTATAGCATTCCCTGATAGAACCGGATGTGTACAATATGCCATGATTAAATGAGCACCATTTTCTTTTAAAGCTTGCGCGGCCAAGCATAGTGTGCCACCTGTGTCGACGATATCATCGACTAATAAACAATTACGATCTTTCACTTCACCGATAATATGCATAACTTCGGTTTTATTTGGACCGGTGCGGCGTTTATCGATGATAGCGATATCGGCATCATTGAAGCGTTTAGCAATGGCACGCGCTCTAACCACGCCTCCTACATCCGGTGATACGACAATTAATTGCTCATTGCTTTTGTAAAACTTTTGGCTTTCCATATCTTTTAAGATTTCTGGCGTGGCATACACATTGTCCACGGGAATATCAAAAAATCCTTGGATTTGATCAGCATGCAGATCAACCGTGAGTAAACGACTAATGCCTACAGCCGTCATCATATCCGCAACCACGCGTGCAGTAATCGGGACACGTGAGGAGCGAATGCGTCGATCTTGACGGCCGTAGCCGAAATAAGGAACGACCGCCGTGATACGTTTTGCCGATGCACGACGTAAGGCATCGGCTATAATGATAAGTTCCATTAAATTAGTGTTAACCGGCGGACAGGTCGGTTGCATAATAAAGACGTCTTGTCCTCTGACATTTTCTAAAATTTCTACCATGATTTCACCGTCACTAAATTGACTGACGGTGGCTTTACCTAATTCTTTGCCTAAATGTTTAGCTACTTTTTCAGCTAAAGGTCGATTAGCGTTACCAGTAAAGAGCATCATTTCAGACACAGAGGAACCTCATTGTGTTAAATAAAAAGATTAGATGGATGTGTGTGGCTGGGGTGCTAGGATTCGAACCTAGGAATGCCGAGATCAAAACCCGGTGCCTTACCACTTGGCGACACCCCAATTTTTCATTATTTGTTGTAAAGGTGAAGTGGTTAACCCTTTACACACAAAGCCTTGATAAGGCGCTTTAATTTTTTCTAGTAGTGTTTCAGCGGCTATTTTTGTACTGAGTGTAGCAAAAATACACGCGCCGGTCCCTGATAAGCGAGCAGGGGCATAATGATTTAAGAAGTCTAAACCTTCTGCAATCACTGGATAATCCTGCCTAACGATGTGTTCAAAATCATTATGTGTATTTAATGATCCGCTTAAAAAGGTTTGTATTTTGATGGGTGTCGTGTTGTATGTCAATCGGGGATGTGAAAAAAGTTTTGTAGTCGAAATAGTTAATGGTGGAATCATTACCACAAACCATTTTTCAGGTAACGGTATTCGGTATAGTTTTTCGCCTATCCCTTCAGCCCAACTGCTTTCACCTTGAATAAATATTGGTACATCGGCGCCGAGTGTCATACCTAAGTTTAATAATTCTTCTAAAGGCAAATGCATATTCCATAAATGATTTAACACGACGAGTGTCGTTGCAGCGTTGGAACTACCGCCACCTAAACCGCCACCGATCGGAATACGTTTTTTAATCAGTATATCGACACCGGGTAAGTTTTTATTTCTATCTTGTAATACCCGTGCCGCTTTAATGGCTAAATTATCTTCATCGGGAATGACTGCTGCAGTGACCGGATTAAGCAATGATACACAGGTGCAATTAATTTGTGGATCGGCGCGTTGCGTAAAACTTAATTCATCGCAGTAATCAATCAGTTGAAAAACAGTTTGTAGTTCATGATAGTGATTGGGTCTGCGACCGGTAAGATGTAAAAAAAGATTTAATTTAGCAGGGGCAGGCCAATAGTACATGGTTATACTCACAGTAATTAGATTTTTTGGGAGTGGATCGCGTTGTGAAGCAACCGGGATGTATACTATATGATCCGAGTTGGGCCGCAACGCAGCCAAAAATTCAAGTGCGAAGAGTATTATTTAATGTCCCAATGAGTAAGTCTAATTCGAACTTGCCATTGGCAGTTGGATAGCTGAATACGATCTGGCATATCAATTTTTCCGATGTTAGTAAAATGTTGATAAACAACGCGCCAACCGGATTGACGCAGCTGCATGATATGGTTATAAGCATCTAGATTAATGGTATAACGTGATTGAGGAGCGGGCAGGCCGCGTAACCAATAATAGAATTGTGATACCGGTAAATTTAAACCTAATTGATCGCGTAAGAGTTTTTCTGGGTTTTGTGCATGATAAGTTTGTTGATGCGTAGTTAAACTGACTTGCTTAGGGTTGCTAGTGAGCACAGCACTTTGTGTGCCTAAGGGACCAAAAAAGTTGAGTTGATAATTAGGATAGTTCTGTTCCCAACTGAAGGAAGCATTGACACCATGACCGGTTGCTTCATGGATGGCAAGATTACCATTGACACGAAAATTTTGTATAGCGTTTAGTTGTGCTTTGCGTTGTTCCCAGGGAAGATAGTGATTAACTATTTTGGGCTTAGGGAGTGCTGTAGGGGTTTGTGTAAAGCTCGCACAACTGCTCAAAAATACCGCTAAAATAATGACACTAATCTTTTTCATAAAAAATTTATCAGTATACTATTACATGAGGTTGTTAAGCATTCTATGCGTCTAACTCGTATCTATCAACCACAAGCTTCACACACTGGGCAAATTATAGACTTATCTAAGGAGGCTGCGGGACATTTAATTCGTGTATTGCGTCTGCAAGCCGGTGATGAGTTTATTGTATTTAATGGCAAAGCGGGAGAATTTCCTGCCAAAATTGTTGAAATAACTAAAAATACGCTTACCGCAAAACTCGGTAAATTTGATGAGGTGAATCGTGAATCGCCTATGCAAATTACTTTAGCGCAAGCAGTATTGCGATCGGAAAAAATGGATTATATGCTGCAAAAAGCCGTGGAATTGGGTGTTACACGTTTTGTACCCTTGTTAACCGCACGCAGTACACTTAAGTTAGCACCTGAACGTTGGCAGAAGCGTTGTTTACATTGGCAAGGTGTGATGCTTGCCGCCAGCGAACAATCAGGAAGAACACGTTTGCCGAAATTAGAGAATCCTATGACATTCGATATTGCTACGACTTCGATAAAAGCAGACCAGCGCATAATTTTACACCCTTGTGCTAAGGAAAATATCAATTCTTTACCGCGTTGCCAGAGTGTTGCGGTACTAGTGGGTCCTGAAGGCGGCTGGTCAGAAAATGAATTGAAGTGTGCTCGTGTCGCAGATTATAGTTCTATGCAAATAGGACCGCGCGTCTTGAGAGCAGAAACGGCCGGTTTAGCGGCTATCAGTATATTACAAAGTTTATACGGTGATTTGTAAAAGGGTTTTAATTATTGGATATAGCTAATTAATGATCGCGTAATTAAATAGATATTCAAACTTGATGCGTAGAATCTAAAAAAAGGTTTATTTGTTGAGTTAAAAGAGAATTACTTAGATCTTTTAACCTATAATTTTCCAATATAGTAAAGAAAGCATGCATGGCTTGAAATAAAATTTTTTGAATAATGCAATGTGGGCTAATGATGCAATTATTCTTTTCTTTATTAAAACATTCTACTAAGTAAAAATTAGTTTCAGTTTTTTTAATGATTTCAGCCACTGTGAGCTCAAGAGAAGCATAAACTAATTGTAATCCACCGCCATGTCCTTGCTGGGTTTTAATAAAACCTAATTGTGCGAGACGGTGAGCAACTTTAACCAGATGATTTTTAGAAATTTTATAAAAATTAGCAATCTCAAGAATTGTTGCGATTTTTTTAGGGGTTTGGCTTAAATATAATAAAATCCGTAAAGAATAATCTGAAGAAAGTGTTAATTGCATAATTAAGATCGGGTAAAGCTTTAAGAAAACTTGACAGTTTTTTTATCAAATTATAACATATATTTTTAATATATATTAAAAATAATTTGCTAATTTGATAAATAGGTTTATAACTATATAGGTAAAATTTTTATTTCATGAAGTTGTTTCTAATAAAGGCCTCAGTTGATTAATACATCGCTTTAGGAAAATTAATGATACACCTCGATCCGCTTTTTTTGTCTCGCTTACAATTTGCCTGGGTAGTTGCTTTCCATATCTTACTGCCCGCGTTTACGATTGGATTAGCATCTTTTATTGCTGTATTAGAAGGAATGAATTTTTTTACGCATCGTGGTATTTATTTGCGTCTTTCTACTTTTTGGACAAAAATATTTGCCATTTCGTTTGGAATGGGAGTGATATCAGGAATCGTCATGCCCTTTCAGTTTGGAACGAACTGGAGTCGTTTTTCGGATGCAACGGCTAATGTTTTATCTCCCTTATTAGGTTACGAAGGCTTAACTGCTTTTTTCTTAGAAGCGTCTTTTCTCGGTGTATTATTGTTTGGCCGTAAACTTGTTCCACGTTGGGCGCATTTCTTTTCTGCATTAATGGTAGCTTTTGGAACTTTGTTATCCGCTTTTTGGATTTTAGTGACAAATAGTTGGATGCAAACACCTGCGGGTTACAAATTAATCAATGGCCGTTTTTTTCCTAGCGATTGGTTAGCGATTATTTTTAATCCTTCTTTTCCTTATCGTTTTGCACATACTGTAGTCGGTTTTTATATTACGACAGGTTTTGTGGTTATTGCGGTGGGTGCGTATTTTGTTCGTCAGCAGCGATTTGCACAAGAAGGTCGAAAAATGTTTTCCATGACCACTGCACTTTTAACCGTTTTGGTTCCATTACAAATTTTTTTGGGTGACTTACATGGTCTTAACACATTAAAGTATCAACCGGCTAAATTAGCTGCTATTGAAGCACATTGGTTGCCTGAAAAACGCGCACCGCTTATCTTGTTTGCTATTCCCGATGAAGAAAAGCAAATGAATCATGATATATTAGAAATACCTCTATTAGGTAGTATTATTCTAACCCATCATATTAATGGGCTTGTTCCTGGATTAAAACAATTTCCTGTTGAGAATCGTGCTCCTGTCGCTATTCCATTTTTCTCTTTTCGCATTATGGTGGGCTTGGGTACGATCATGTTATTGTTCATTTTAGTGAGTATATGGTTGCGATTTAGACATCGGTTATTTGATACGGATTGGTTTTTGAAATACTCTCAATACATTGCACCGATTGGTTTTCTGACAATATTAGCGGGTTGGGTTACCACCGAAGTAGGGCGCCAACCTTGGACGGTGTATGGTTTGTTAAGGACCTCTCATTCTGTCAGTCCTTCATTAACAGGCATGGATGTTTTAATTTCTTTATTCGGTTATATGTTGGTTTATTTAATTATCTTCCCTGTAGGTATCTTTTTAATGACCCGAGTTGCCCGGAAAGGCTTTATTGAAGAATCTAACCCACCTATTGCTGGACTACAGCCAAGCCACCCTATTTTATCTCCGCCGGAGTATTCAAATGACAAATAATTTAATTTTGCTATGGACATTGATATTGGGTATTGGCGTTTTTTTCTATGTTTTGCTTGATGGCTTTGATCTCGGTGTGGGTATTCTTTATGCATTCGCACCTCATCGCGAAGCACGAAAATTAGTTATGAATTCAATTGCCCCTGTTTGGGATGGTAATGAAACGTGGCTAATTCTAGGAGCGGTGGGATTGTTGGCGGCATTTCCATTGGCTTTCGCTATCATTTTCCCCGCTGTGTATTTTCCAGTGCTTATTATGCTGTTGGCTTTGGCATTCCGTGGCGTGGCGTTTGAGTTTCATTTTGGTGAAGCGGCACATGTCACCCTATGGGATCGCGGCTTTAGTGTCGGATCGTTAATTGCTACATTTGCTCAGGGAATTATTTTGGGTGCTTTTATTCAAGGATTTGCAGTGAAAGGGAGGTTATTTGTAGGTAGTTCTTGGGATTGTTTTACACCGTTTTCTTTATTTACAGGTTTAGCATTGGTTTTTGGATATGCGTTATTAGGTGCGTGTTGGCTCATTTTAAAAACGGAAGGTGAATTACAAATGTCGGCACGTCGTCAAGGGCGTGCATGTTTAATCGCTGTACTCATTGCAATGGTAATTATTTCGGTATGGACACCTTTTTTAGATGATACTATCCGGCAGCGTTGGTTTACTTGGCCGAATCTGCTTTATTTTTCACCTATTCCTTTACTGACTGTTGTGGTAGCAATAGCAGAATGGCGTTTACTTAAAAAATCTAAGGATATTATGCCTTTTTTGGGAGCACTTAGTTTGTTTTTACTAGCCTATCTGGGATTAGTGGTGAGTTTATTTCCTATGATTGTACCTCATCATTTTACACTTTGGCAGGCTGCTTCTGCTCCAGAAACGCAACTCTTCTTAGCTGTGGGTACATTATTTTTATTGCCGATAATTTTGATTTATATCGCTTGGTCTTATTGGGTATTTTGGGGAAAAGTCCGGAGTGATATAGGTTATTGAAGAATTGTATTTGTTTTCTTTAACTATTATTTTTAAATTAACTCTAAAAATTTGATATCCTATCGTTTAGTCTTTCATTTCAATAGAATGATTTTCAGATAAAATATTATCTTTTCAAAAAAAACTACTATTTATGCTATATTACCTAATTCCGTATATAGAATTAAGGCATAACAAGGCATAACAAGGCATAACTTTGTGGTGTTAAAATTTATTCCTAAGGTATTTGCATATTTGGACCGGTTGCCTGCGTAACGATTGGAACGATTCTGAATTTTCAAGAATATGTGTGTATCAACTCATTAATTAGTGATAACTATGGCAAAAAAATCGAAACGCTTCGTTGATCCTTATGCGGCACGTGAAGCCGGTAAATATGATAATCCCATTCCTAGTCGCGAGTATATTTTAGATTTCTTAAAAAAATGTGGCCATCTGGTAAAGCGCGAGGAGCTTAGTCAACGTTTGGGTTTAAGCGATCCTGAACGTCAAGAAGCCTTGCGTCGACGTTTGCGAGCGATGGAACGCGATGGGCAAATTGTCTTAACGCGACGTGAAGGTTATGGTTTGCCAGACAAAATGAATTTGGTGCGTGGACGGGTGATTGGTCATCGTGATGGATTTGGATTTTTAGTTCCTGATGATGGTAGCGATGATCTGTATTTAAGTGCGCGACAAATGCAGTTGGTGTTTCACGGCGACAGAGTTTTAGCGCGCGTCATTGGAATGGATCGACGTAATCGACGTGAAGGAATGATTGCCGAAGTCTTAGAACGGAATACACCTTCCTTAGTCGGACGTTTTTTTAAAGAGAAGGGTGTCGCTTTTGTTGTGCCGTCGAATAGTCGCATTACACAGGATATTTTAATCGGTGTTGATGATGAAAGCGCAGCAACATCGGGACAGATTGTTGTCGTTGAAATAACGCGTTTTCCTAGTTTTCGTCAACAAGCGATTGGTCGCATTACCGAGATACTGGGCGAACACATGGCACCGGGTTTAGAAATAGAAATAGCAATACGTAATTATAATCTTCCGCATATCTGGCCCGATTCGGTACAGGAAGAAATTGCTGCTTTACAAGCCGGTGTGCCAACGAGTGAAGAGCAAGAGGATCGGATTGATCTACAAGATTTGGAATTTGTTACGATTGATGGTGCAGACGCCAAGGATTTTGACGACGCCGTTTATTGTGAGCGACAAAAAAAACAATGGCGTTTAGTAGTGGCTATTGCGGATGTCAGTCATTATATCAGCCCGCAAAGTGAATTAGATAAAGAAGCAGAAGCACGAGGAAATTCGGTTTATTTTCCGAATAGTGTATTGCCGATGTTACCGGAAGTCCTTTCCAATGAGCTATGTTCATTAAAGCCTAAAGTCAATCGACTGTGCATGGTTTGCGATATGTTGATTTCTAGTAAAGGAGAATTAAAACGCTTTCAATTCTATCCGGCTACCATCCACTCTAGAGCACGTTTAATTTATAATGAAGTTGCCACGTGGTTAACGACTAATAAATGTCCTCCCGCATACAAAAATCTATTACCCCACTTACAGAATCTGCATTCCCTATATCAACTATTACGTCAAACGCGTGAAGCACGTGGCGCGATTGATTTTGAGACCACCGAAACGCAAGTTATTTTTGGGCCGAATCGAAAAATTAAACAAATCATTCCCAGCGTGCGTACTGTGGCACATCGTATTATTGAAGAATGTATGTTACTAGCCAATGTATCGGCAGCGCATTTTTTATTGAAAGCCAAAATTCCAACTTTATTTCGGATTCATGCAGTACCTGCAGCGGAGAAATTAGCGGATCTAAAAAGTTTTCTAGCCGAATTGGGTTTACGTTTTCCGAATAAAAAAGTCATTACACCCGAAGATTATTCAAGTTTGTTAAAATTAATTGTTGACAGACCGGATGCACATTTGATTCAAACCGTTATGTTGCGATCCTTGAGTCAAGCCATCTACAGCCCAGAAAATATTGGTCATTTTGGTTTGGCATTCGATGCGTATACACATTTTACATCACCAATACGTCGTTATCCAGATTTGTTAGTTCATCGAGCGATACGCCATGTATTAGCAAAACGTAAACCAAAGAATTTTTTCTATGATAAGGTTACTATTTCTCGTTTGGGTGAACATTGTTCGACTACCGAACGACGTGCCGACGAAGCGACACGTGAAGTATTAGATTGGTTGAAATGTGAATATATGCGCGATCGCGTCGGCGAAACCTTTGATGGCATCATTACCAATGTAACAGGTTTTGGTTTATTTGTTGAATTGCGAAATATTTATGTTGAAGGCTTAGTGCATGTCACCGCCTTGCATAATGATTATTATCAATTTGATGCGAATCGTCATTGCTTGCAAGGTGAGCGTACCGGAATAGTTTATCGTTTAGGCGACAGAATTCAGGTGAGAGTAGGGCGTGTCGATTTGGATCAACGCAAAATTGATTTTGAATTAATCGAGCCGGAAGTGCAAAAATCTACAAAAAAATATAAAAAATACAAAAAAAGAAAATAGCTTGTTCTTTATCTATTAAATATAAATTGAGTTTCAGCTGTTATAGAAGGATTATGTGGCGCAGGATGATTGAAAAAACCCGTGTCTTGTGTCGATTTTTTATTGAGTAGATGAATAGGTCTTTGAGATTTGCCTTGTTCTTTTTTTATATTAATCTGTGCATAAGTGTTCATAACACTCGCTAAGCATAAACCCAATGCTAAACCCAATGGCGGTAGCAGCAAGGGTGAAATAGGTATTAAGCTTAAAGCGGTGAAACTAGCCATAGCACTTAAACCAATTAAAAGCCCTATTAAGATCGGAAATACCCAGAAATCTATCTGAATAGCTCGCCATTCATCAAGCTTAATAGGGATGTAATTTAATTCATTTTCATGTAATAACCAGCCTTTAAAATTTTTTGCTAATTTTTGTTGAAATTGTTCAGACTTTTGTTCATCAGAAAAGTTAAATTGCATGGTGATAGGTAATAATTTTACTTGCACTGGAATGTTTTTTTCAATTGAAAAGCAAATTGCAACAGAGCCTTCGATAAGGTTACTAATGTCATTATCCATTATGTGTAAATTGAGGCAAAACTCGATAGAGTTGCTATCAGTTTTTGCATTGACTTGTAATTCCGATTTCTTAGTGTCATTTCCGCTTAAGTTTGAACAGTGATAGTCAGTGGGTAATAGTAGAGAAAGAGCGAGTGCTGATAAGTTGCCAGGAATCCAGATGGGTTCCACCAAGCATAATATGATGGTGGATAAGATTTCCTTATTCTTAATTTGATAATTATTTTCAAAGGCTTCTTGTAGATCTTCTAAGCTAATTTTTTTTAGTTCGAGCGCCGTGCGCAGATTTTCTAAACTAATTTCTTTTTGCTTAATTACATTATAGAGATCCTGTAAATTAATGTTTTTTTGTTTGAGTATCGCATGTAGATCATCTAAATTATTATTTTTTAGTTCGAGTGCCGCGCATAGATCGTGTAAATTAATGTTTTTTAGTTCGAGTGCTGCATGTAGATCGTTTAAACGATTGATTTCTTGATCAAATCTTTCTTGCAAAAATTCAGTTATTGCATAGGCAGCACCACGAGAAATATGAAACTCATTGTGTGCCGTGAATTCCAAAAAATCTTGCTTTTTTAATCTGGATATGTCTTCATGAGTCTTTATAAGCGCTTGTATAACATTTTTTTGTGCAGGAGATAGTAAAAATCTTAAAAATTTATATTTAAAAAAATTAAAATTTTCAAGGTTTATTTGAAGTGTTAAACTGTGGGCCACGTTTAATCCTTTTATCATTAAATGTTTAATTTATTAGATGGTAAAATTTTAACATGAGTCATACACTTAAAAAAGAATTTATTTTTGGTTTTCATGCCATTAATGCGTTATTAAAATCACATCCAGAAAGAATATGCCAACTTTATCGACAAGAGGGCCGTGAAGATAAACGCATCCAGGAAATTCTGCAGTTGGCAGATTCTCTTGATATTCCAATGCAAAGTTTATCAAAATATCAATGTGATGAATGGTCAAAAGGTGGCGTACATCAGGGTGTGTTAGCGGAGATAAAAACTTCTAAACCATTAAACGAACGCGATTTATTTATTTTGTTAGAGTATCGATTACAAGACCAAACAAGACCACCGTTTTTATTAGTGTTAGATGAGGTTCAAGATCCGCACAATTTAGGTGCCTGTTTGCGTTCTGCGAATGCAGCCGGTGTAGATGCTGTTATTATTCCACAGGACCGTTCGGTGAATATAACAGCGAGTGTGCGAAAAATAGCCGCAGGTGCAGCAGAAATGACGCCGCTTTTTACAGTCACGAATTTAGCAACAAGCTTAGTAAAGCTAAAAAAGACCGGAGTGTGGTGTTATGGTTTAGATCACTCAGCCACACAGCTTATTTATGATACGACATTGACTGGAGCATTGGCGTTGGTTTTGGGAGCCGAAGGTAAAGGTTTACGTCGCTTAACCAAAGAACGCTGTGATGGGTTGATCGCTATTCCAATGGCGGGTAGCGTCAGCAGTTTAAACGTTTCGGTTGCCGCCGGGATCTGTTTATTCGAAGCAGTTAGGCAAAGACAATAAAATCCAACTATGATACTATTTACCGCCTTATGTTGCGGTAAAATAAAATACAACGTTGTATTGTTATTAGAGACCTAATTTTTTTATTTAAAATTGCAAGGAGACCCTAATATGTGTCGTAAATTCTTCCCAGCAATAGTGATTATTATTGCTGTTCTGATGGCTATCGCTGCAAGTCTTGCGAAACCTGAGTCGGTTGATACCATCGTAATGGTTTCGCGATTCTTCGATATTATGCTGCCGATTTTAGCCGTGGGCGCATTGATAAAATATTTATGCTGTCCTCGTTCACACAAAGGCTGTCATTGCGGCTGCGATCATTGTAAGATGTGTAATAAAAAATAAATTGACTATTTTTTTACCACTTCCAACCTGCCTTTGTTGAGTGAAAGACAAAAATTGGGTCTTTTAACTCAAGCTCAAATCCCGCGGCTTAAACCGCGGGATAATTCCAAAAAATTTATTTAACAATATTTTCGTGTTATGCAGCCACTTGATCAAGATATCTATTATATGCAGCGTGCTTTAGAAGCTGCGGAGATTGCAGAGAGGGATGGCGAAATCCCGGTCGGTGCGGTATTGGTGCTGAATCAACAGATCATCTGCAGCGCTTACAATCAAACACTCACTCGGTGTGATCCTACCGCACATGCTGAAATTTTATTACTGCAACAAGCGACCAAACAGCTAAAAAATCATCGTTTAGTCGAATCGACATTGTATGTTACCTTAGAACCTTGTTTAATGTGTGTAGGTGCGATGATTCAAGCTAGGATTAAACGACTGGTGTTTGGTGCTTATGATACTCGTTTTGGTGTAGTTACCACGCAATGGTCTCTGTTAAAGGGACAAAATCATACGTTTGATTTTACTGATGGGTTATTAGCTGAAATCTGTGCAGAAAAATTACAGAAATTTTTTAAACACAAGCGTCAAATGCTTAATATACAAGATGATCAATAAAAGTTAATTGCGTAATCTCAGTTCAGTGTTTGACGTATTTCTTTATAGTCTACATCCTATATAGTTTATGCTAATATAGCCCTAGCACTTATAATGAGCCTAAAAGGTGCAAACAGACAATATTTCCGTTTTGTTAAGCGGTAGTTACTGATTAAAGTAGGAGGGATGGCTGAGCGGTTGAAAGCAACGGTCTTGAAAACCGTCAAGGGGGTAACTCCTTCCAGGGTTCGAATCCCTGTCCCTCCGCCAAAAAAATGAAATTGACAAGAGGAGTTGGCGTTCCATGATTAACGTCGTTATCGTTGACGATCATGCCTTAGTACGTTTAGGTATGAAGCGCTTGTTAGAAGATGTTCGTGATATTAATGTGATCGGTGAAGCCGAAAGTGGCGAAGCCGCTATTAATTTAGTAAAGGAAACTAAGCCTGATGTGGTATTGATGGATCTAAAAATGCCGGGGATAGGTGGATTAGATGCCACCCGTCGTTTGATTCGTGTTAATCCCAAACTTAAAATTATCGTCGTTACTGTATTTAGTGAAGGACCTTTTCCGGATCGTCTCGTACGTGCTGGGGCGGCGGGATATATTACCAAAAATACCAATGCTGAAGAATTGATTACCGCGATTCGTAAAGTGGTTGCTGGTCAAATTTATATAACCTTAGAAATTGCGCAAAAAATGGCATTACGTCAAGTTTCTGATGCGTCCAAATCACCCTTTGCCCAACTTTCTGAACGTGAATTACAAGTCATGTACATGGTCACACATGGTACAAAAGTGAACGGCATTGCCAAAAAACTTTGTTTAAGTCCTAAAACGGTGAATACCTATCGCTATCGATTGTATGAAAAATTAGGTGTGCATAACGATGTCGAGTTAACGCATCTGGCTTTACGTTATGGTTTACTGGAAGAAGAAGAGGGTTATGCCGATAAATCATCGGATACAACAACGGAGGAATAATATTCCTCCGGATGATTTTTATTAGTGCTTATTGACATTGATCTTACCGAGCCAGGGAGTTTCTTCCTCGTTGTTTTCCTGTTTTGGGTCTTTTATAAAAATAGTTGGATTATAATTTAATACACTCTTGGACAGTGGTGCGGTGCTCGTTTGAGTCGGAATGGGCATGATTGTATTATTTAAAGCAAGGGGTTATGATGCTCTTTGTGCTAAAATCTTAGGGAAGAATTGATCAGCCGATTGACTCTCAATACCTAATTCTTTTGCTTTATCTAAATCCCCTTTGTATTGACTTACTAGCAATATATTTTCTAATTTTTCCCCTTTATTCAGCCGATATTCTTTTAATCTAGCTATCAAGCCGGGTGTACCTTTTTAAATTCTTTATATTGGTAAGAAGTACAAAGATAAAAATTATCCAATACCATAGAGATGGGTGCGAGTCCATGGATAGTCGATAAATTTATGATATAAGCTGAGTAATCTTGAGTTATGTTTTGTGCAGGTAGAATGGGTAGCATAGCTTGGTTTCCTGATGTTTAGTTGTTAAAAATTCATCGTATAAAAATTTAAGGTTGGGTTGCTAAAGGGAATAATTCTATCGTTGCAGAATGTTTTTTAACAAGGAATTAAATTTACTTTTTTACTATGAGATAATCAAAATATTATCTCAACGATAAATTCATGAAAACTCTAGTTAAAAACTTAAATAATTTTAAAAATTTTTCTTCTTAAATTAAACAAAAATTTCACAATCGTGCATAAAATTATCAAAAATTCCGAACAAAAATCTACCATTTAGCATAAGTTTACGCTTTAGACTATGCTTCGTTTGCTTGGAATCGAAATGAAGGGTTGTTTACCCTTGTTAGGTCTTAAGTCGTGCTGGGCGTTTAAGGTTTGGCGCGGTGGATCCTTTTTTATGATATAAGGAGGTTTTTTCGGATGTCACTATTAAAACCAGTCACATTATTCTTATTGGTCATTTTTTCGGTGAGTCCTGTTTGGGCGCAAAATACCGATTGCTGTACTGACTTACGTCATGAAGTGAAAATGATTCAAGATGAGGTGCAAACCATTAAAAATCAGCTTAAAACTCAAGCAGTAACAGTTTCCAAACAACAAACTACAGCCAAGACCGGTTTTGAAGCGGTAGGGACTTTAGTAGATGCACTGCATAAGCATTTTCCTGAGATCCCAGGTTTAGAAACAGTTAAGAAGATATTTGATACTTTAAATAGCTAACGCTATATTCTTGATTTTTGAGCCACCTCCTGTGGGGGTGGCTACTTTTATAAAGAGTATTCAATGTATTTTTTGATGGGTAGCTGCTTTGGTGACGGGTCGTGTTAACAGTTTATTGGGTCTGAAGCAACGTCTCTCTTTGATCAGTGAGCGCGCGGGGGTTTATTTATTTTTAAATGTCGAGCAACAGGTATTGTATGTTGGAAAGGCACGAAATTTAAAAAAACGTCTCACAAGTTATTTCCGAGCTCAGCAAAGTAGTCGTGTTGCGTTGATGATGCGACAGGTTATCGCCATCGAAACCACGATGACTGAAACTGAAAACCAAGCTTTACTACTCGAAAGTAATCTTATTAAACAACTCAAACCACGCTATAATATTTTATTACGCGATGATAAAAGTTATCCGTATATTATTTTAAGCAAACATCAAAGTTATCCGCGCTTAGCGTTTTATCGCGGTGCCCGCATCAAAGAATATCATTATTTTGGGCCGTTTCCGAGTATCTTGGCGGTCCGAGAAACTTTAAATTTATTGCAGAAATTATTTAGAATTCGGTCATGTAAAGATAGTTTTTTTCGCAATCGTACTAGACCCTGCTTACAATACCAAATAAAACGTTGTACCGGCCCTTGTGTCGGATTGATTACCTCAGAAAATTATCAGCGTGATGTGAACAATACCGTTTTATTCTTACAAGGAAAAAATCAAAAGGTTATCGATGATATTGCCAAACAAATGGAAAAGGCAGCGCAAGAATTAGATTATGAGACTGCGGCGCGTTTGCGCGACCAGATTGCAGCGCTGCGTGAAATTCAACAAAAACAAGTCATTACTACCGGTCAGGGAAATTTGGATATTATTGGTTTAGCACAACAAACCTCTCATTATATATTGTATGTGATGAATGTGCGCCATGGTCGATTATTAGGTGGAAAAGCCTATTTTCCGAATGTTCCTCCAGAACATGAAGCGGCAGAAGTGTTATCGGCCTTTATTGGGCAATTTTATTTACAAACAGAAATTGCGCATAGCATTCCTGAACAGATTATTTTTCCGTTAAAAATTGTTGAACAAGCCTGGTTAATGGCTACGCTAGCGGAGCGTTCGGGACATAAAGTTAAATTACTGAATAAACCGAGTGGTGAAAAGCAGCATTGGTTGGTACTGGCCAATGAAAATGCACAACAAGCCTTAGCCGCGCATCTTTCGGATAAATTGGCGTTTTATAAACAACTCGAATGTTTGCAAACGGCATTGCGACTGGATAATTTACCGCAACGTTTAGAATGTTTTGATATTAGTCACACGCAAGGCGAAGCAACTGTGGCATCGTGTGTGGTATTTGACACACAAGGTCCACGAAAAATGGATTATCGGCGCTTTAATATTGAGGGTATTACGCCTGGCGATGATTATGCGGCAATGCGTCAGGTACTATTACGCCGTTATAAATATTTGAAAAATGAAGAAAAAAATTTACCGGATGTTTTGCTTATCGACGGTGGTAAAGGTCAATTAAAACAAGCCGAACACGTTTTAGAAGAATTACAGATCAGTGGCGTTCTCATTATAGGTGTGGCGAAAGGACCGGGGCGACGATCAGGGCTGGAAAGCTTATATCTTTCTTCCCGATCGCAAGCGATTACATTGCCTGCCGATTCATTGGCCTTGCGTGCTATTTTGACGATACGCGATGAAGCGCATCGTTTTGCTGTCACCGGTCATCGTGGTCGACGTGCAAAAAAAAGACAAACTTCGGCATTGGAAGATATTCCAGGTATCGGCGCGAAACGACGCCGCGAATTATTACGCCAGTTTGGTGGGTTACAAGCCTTACAAAATGCCAGTGCCACCGATCTTGCTAAGGTACCCGGTATCAGTAAACGTTTAGCCGAACAGATTTATTTAGCTTTAAAAGCCTAAACTAACCAGTTACACTAAGCTAATCACAAAATTTGCTACTGCTGGTATACACCTTATGGGTATCCCCAATATATTGACCTTTCTGCGCATTGTTTTAATTCCATTTTTTATTTTATTATTTTATTTACCCTTTCGAGCTAGCCATATACTGGCCGCGATCATTTTTATTTTTGCTGCGATGACGGATTGGTTAGATGGTTATTTAGCACGCAGTTTAGGTCAAGTATCTAAACTAGGTACATTTCTCGATCCGATTGCGGATAAATTAATTGTTGTAACAGCGTTGATATTATTAGTCGGTGATCGCGCTTTACCTTATTTAGCGGTTCCCGCGATTGTTATTATTTGTCGCGAAATTATGGTATCAGCATTGCGTGAATGGATGGCAGAAATTGGTAAACGTAAGCATATGGCCGTAACCATGATAGGGAAAATAAAAACAACATTACAAATGTTAGCCATCATTTTATTATTACTTTACAAACCGGGTGCTTGGATAGGATTTGCTTGGTCAGGTTATGTGTTACTTTATCTTGCAGTATTGTTAACGTTATGGAGTATGTGTTTATATTTAAAAGCAGCTTGGCATGATTTATCTTCTTGACAGTATTTTTCATGCAGTTACAATAACACCCGTTTTGCGGGAATAGCTCAGTTGGTAGAGCGCAACCTTGCCAAGGTTGAGGTCGCGAGTTCGAGCCTCGTTTCCCGCTCCAAAGTTTTTTTATAAATATACTCACAGCAATGGAGTTTTTGGTAAGGCGCCGTGAAAATGAGCAACCGGAGTGTATTTAAGATACATGAGGATTGCGAGTTGAGCGGCAACACAACCAAAAACTCAAGTGCGAAGAGTATGAAAGATTGGCTGGGTGGCAGAGTGGTCATGCAGCGGCCTGCAAAGCCGCGTACGTCGGTTCGATTCCGGCCCTAGCCTCCAGTTAGAGAGTAAGAAAAAGAAAGATAATGTTTATTGCCCGGGTGGCGAAATTGGTAGACGCAAGGGACTTAAAATCCCTCGGTGGTAACACTGTGCCGGTTCGAGTCCGGCCCCGGGCACCAGATTTAACTCAATTTGTATTTTTAAAGTAGCCCAATGACATTTTTAGTCACTGAAAAATGTATACGTTGTAAATATACCGATTGTGTCGAGGTATGTCCGGTCGATTGTTTTTACGAAGGGCCGAACATGTTGGTAATCCATCCTGACGAATGCATTGATTGTGGTCTGTGTGAACCAGAATGTCCAGTTAATGCTATTTATGTCGAAGATGATTTGCCTGAAAAGTACCAAGAATTTTTAGCGTTGAATAAAGAACTCGCGCAAAAATGGCCGAATATCACGCACCGCAAAGACCCGCCTGCCGACGCCGATGAATGGAAAGATAAAGAAGATAAATTACAATATCTTGAAAAATGATTACGCTAAAAATTTCACTTTTACGCAATACTATTTACTAATAAATCTAATAATTAAATAAACAATAATTTTTATGGATGAGAATTACAAGAAGCCAGATTCAAGTTCAGATATTGTGCAACCCATCCACAACAATCTATTAGAATTAGTTCAAAAAAATAAAACCATCCCCGCTTTTTTAAATAATTTAACAGCGAATGATCCGCGACTATGTTGCTTAAAAAAAGCAATTCATAAAGGAAATTTTCGGGCAAAAATTTGGAATAATCGCGATTGTAATTTGTATCTTATTTATCTTATTCAAGAGCAAATGATCCCTTTTTGGCAAGGGATTACCGCTTATGTCTATCTGATTGCAAAAATGCAGTATACGCAGAAACAAGATTTGCGCGCTGAGGATCAGGATGTCAAATGTAATTATCAAGTCGAAATTGTTCCTTTAGTTAAGGCGGGAGAAATAACGATTCTGGGTTATCAATATTTGCTGGGCATGATTCATGCTTTGGAGAACTTAAACGCTAATTTGAATTTTGATCAATTAGTCGATTATGTAGTAAAGCTGCCACGCATCGAACAGTGGTTAATCAAAACAGAATTTGATCATCACCTGACACAGCGCGAGAGTAAGCATGATGCTAATCGTTTAGTTTGGGTACTGATCAACAATTTACCGTTGATACAAAAAATAAGCGCGGGTAACTTTGAAGATCCAACCACACATTATTTCATACCTTCTTCATCGCTGATCAATTATGTTTTGCAAGCGCTGAATCAACAACCGCTGCGCATGCGTCCGGTTTTGGGCAATCCAGGCCTAGAAACTTTGTATAAATGGCATATTCAAAATTTTCATCCTGTCGCATTGTATGCTCCGCAAATTTTGTCGAATCCTAAAGATGCCGATGGTTATCGATGCGGACCGCTTCCTATGTACTTACATGATATCGGACATATTTTTTGGGGAAGTATGTTATCAGAAACCCAACGTGATTATATTTTCACGACTTATATTCCTGCTCTGCGTTACTTAAAAAAAATAGCAGTAATGTTCGGGGATGAATCGAGTATTGAATATCTGCAAGAAGCTGAAATAAAAGCTTACGATTTTGATTTGACAGCGATTATGGATTACGCGAATGTAAAGACGCGTTTTATTACCTATCTTGCACATACTATTGGTAAAAATCCGATTTATCCAAGCTGTATATTTACAGGAATTTATGAATATGAAGCGTTAGGTCGAGCAGAAGGCGATACGTTTTATTTTTTACTGCATTATGGTATGTATGCTGCTAAAGTGCCGAATGCTTTTAAAAAGGTCTATGAAACGCTAATAAGCTTTATTTCCATTGGACGAAGTTATAGAAAGTTGCCTATTGTTGAGGCGCTGCAACAATTGGCTAAAAATGCGGTAATCGATCCAGGCGCTTTATTTGCTGCCGATCCGCCTGTAGTAAAGCTAAATACCATGGCTTGGTATAGCTTGTTGAATTCAGGTCTACCTAGTGCAGAAGTCTGGTACAAAATGACCAGGGATGATAATTTAGCCGATGAGCTTTTGCAGATGATCCAACAAGGACTGAATTTTTTTTCTCCTTATTTGCCAATAACGCTGCCAAAACGACTAGCGCTGCTTGATTATTTAAAAAAACAACAATCTGACTGTGTAAAAATTAGCAAAGATCAATCCAGTAATGCTAATATCGTGAATAAATCTCGATCACAGTTTTTTAATGTCTTTGATAAAGAAACGGGTGAACTGTCTTCTGCTGCAGCCAATTATGGCGAAGGATTAAGGTATAACTAAAATGTATGTCACTTAAGCTATTAGCCATTGATACCTGTACTGAGGCCTGTTCGGCGGCCTTGTTGTACCAAGAGCCTATTCAGGAACGTTATCAATATGCACCGCGCGCCCATTCACAACTGATTTTACCGATGATGCAATCCTTGTTAGATGAAGCGGGGCTTAAGTTACGCGATCTGGACGCGTTAGCTTTTACACGTGGGCCGGGTAGTTTTACTGGGATACGTATTGCTACAAGCATTATTCAAGCGAGTGCTTTTGCTGCTGATTTACCGGTCGTGCTAGTGTCTAGCTTACACTGTTTGGCACAAAATGCTTACCGAGAATTGCAAGCGCAACAGGTGCTAACGGCTATCGACGCGCGTTTACAGGAGGTTTTTTCTGCTGCCTATCGTTTACATACCGAAACCGCAATTATGCAAGCCTGCAGTGCTGAACAATTATGCTTCCCACAACAATGCGACACAAGCGGTTTAATTCGTTTTGTGGGTGTCGGTAGTGGTTGGGATCAATACCATGACTTATTCGAAACAGAATTCAAGAATCAGTTGCAGCGTTGGGTTCCACAACGCTACCCTAAGGCCTATGACGCTGCAGTGATTGCCGCAGATGCTTATCGGCGTGGCGAAACAGTTACTGCGGCTGAAGCTCTACCGACTTATTTAAGAGAAACAGTCGCTCTACGACGAGGTTGCGATGGATAAATATTTGCTCAGTATTCTAGTTTGCCCATTATGCAAAGCAAGTTTGGTGTATGAAAAATCGGCTCAAGAACTCATCTGTCGTTTTGATCGTTTGGCTTATCCTATTCGAGATGAGATTCCGATTATGTTAGAGACGGAAGCGAGAAGAATAACGTTAGAAGAATATGATCGCTTGAGTTAAAGCGGCTGTATTTTTTAATGTTTTTTTATCCAAGATTATTACTAATCCACTAAACATAAAATTATTTTTTTAGCTTTGGCGTAGATCAAACCGCTTAATAGCAACTATTAAGCAATCAATGCAGATTATATTTTTATAAAGGAAAGGCGTGTATGGATGAACAAAATAGAATAAAAATAAAACACATTATTATAGATTTACGAATACTTGATAAACAATTAAATGGATCGCCTGAAGCTTTAAGCTGTGCTTTATTTGCAGCAATGCAGGTAAATCATGATGCTGATTTTATTGGCTATCTCCTTAAAAAGGAAAACCTTAATATAAATATGAAAATGGGAAAAGAGGAATATAATTATACCTTACTGCATCAAGCGATTCATACTTCTCAACCGATAAAATTGATAAAATTTCTTATAAAACAGGGAGCTTATTTAAATGCACAGGACAGGTTTGGTAGAACACCTTTGTATCTAGCAGCTGTGTTTCGCGCACGAAAAGCCATAGCTTTACTATTAAAATACGGTGCTGACGTTGATGCTAAAGATAATTTAGATAATACGCCTCTGCATAGGGCTGTTGAATTAGATGAGGTAGGAGAAGAGGAAGAAACACTAACCAATCTTTTATTGCAATACGGTGCTAATCCCTATGCAGAAGGCGAGAATGGTTTTAGGCCGATCGATGTGGCATCAGAATCTGACGCTGATTCCCAAAAAATGACAAAATTACTCCTAGCCAATATTTTATTTAAAAATCCCGAAGCAGAAAAGCCAGAGGGTATGACATCTAAAAACATTGAGCAATGGGATGCGCTTGTAACAGAACTCGACCGTATGAAAAATGTACATCCTATTTGGGGGTTTTCAATGTACAGTCTTTGTACGGAAAAAAATCTAAATTTAGTGTCGATTAAAAGTAATAAAGCCGATTTAATCAGTCAATTAAAAATATCAGCTGGAAAATTTCCTCTTTATACTTTTCAAATAAACAGTCATTTACCTAAAGTGCTAGAAGCACTGCAAGCAAAAAAAGTGAAAAATAGTCTTAAAAATGTTGCTCTTTTTAATCTTCCCAAGGAGGAAAGAAATGGTGACTTATCAGTTTCTGATCCTAGTTTTAGACTAACTTCCTAGGGCTAATAAAAGTCAGGTATTTAAACCTATATTTTAGTCAGAGTATCTTCTAATACGATAGCATTAATGCATTTCATTTTCGATATTTTTCTTTCCTCCAAATAATCCCATTTCTGAAACTGAGCTGAGTCAGACTACTCTGGCAATAAGACATTCCTTCTAGTTGTGGGTATTTTCTACCGATATATCTTACGGATATGCTAGACTGAACGATTTATAGAGTCCGAGCTCTGCATCTGATTCAGAATTAAAAAAGGTTTAGTTTCATGATAGGTGATTTGCAACAAATTATTCAGCAAGCAGCGCAGTCGATTGCCGAAGCAAAACGTTCTTTTGATTTAGAGCAATTGCGTAGCTCGCTATTAGGTAAAAAAAGTGCATTAAATGATTATCTTAAAAAATTAGCTCAGTTGCCAGCGGATGAAAAACCTAAAGCAGGACAAGCGGTTAATCAAGCTAAGCAACAAATTGAAGCCTTGTTGAAAGCGCAGAGTGAGTTATTAGTCAACCAAGAAATCAACGCACAATTGGCGCGTGAAAAAGTGGATATCACCTTAGCGGGTCGTGGCCAGTCGAATGGCAGTTTGCATCCCGTAACGCGAACGCGTAATCGCATTGTCGATTTTTTTACCAGCGTGGGTTTTACGATGGAGCAAGGTCCTGAAATCGAGAATGATTATTATAATTTTGAAGCATTGAATATTCCGAGTAATCATCCAGCGCGTGCTTTACATGACACCTTTTATTTTGCGAATGGCTTACTGTTGCGCACGCATACGTCACCCGCACAGATACGCGCAATGCAAGACGCTAAACCGCCGATAAAAATGATTGCACCCGGCCGAGTCTATCGTTGCGATTCAGATGTCACACACACACCGATGTTTCATCAAGTTGAAGGATTGTTGATCGATGAATCAGCTAATTTTTCTGAGCTCAAAGGTTTATTAACACAATTTTTACAGGAATTTTTTGAAAAAAACGATCTATTGATTCGTTTTCGTGCGGCTTATTTTCCATTTACTGAACCTTCGGCGGAAGTGGATATCCAATGTGTGATGTGTGACGGAGCAGGCTGTCGTGTGTGCAGTCAGACCGGATGGTTAGAAATATTAGGTTGTGGCATGGTGCATCCGAATGTATTAGAAAAAGTGGGTTTAGCGCCAGATAAATATCAAGGCTATGCGTTTGGTATGGGCATCGATCGTTTAGCGTTATTACGTTATCGAATTCCCGATTTGCGTTTAATGTTTGAAAATGATTGTCGTTTTTTAGAGCAATTTTAATATGAAAGTAAGTGAACAATGGTTACGTACCTGGGTGAATCCTAATTTAAGTGTCGAGCAATTGGCTGAACAACTTACTTTGGCCGGCTTAGAAGTCGCTGCAGTGCATCCGGTTGCCGGAGTGTTTAATAAAGTTGTTGTCGGTGAAGTCCTGAGTGCAGTGCCGCATCTTGATGCCTCACGTTTGCAAGTGTGTGAAGTGAACATTGGTACTGATTCAGATTTGCAGATCGTATGCGGCGCTAAAAATTGTCGAGCGGGTTTAAAAGTGGCTGTTGCCCAAGTAGGCGCGCAATTAGCCAACGAGGTATTGATTAAAGAAGCTAAATTACGCGGTGTGGTTTCACAGGGCATGTTATGTTCCAGCAGTGAGTTAGGTCTTGCTGAAGCAATACAAGATATCGGGATCTTGGAATTAGCTAATGATGCACCCCTCGGTAAAGATATTCGCGAGTATTTGCAATTAAATGATCATTGTTTGGATATTCATCTGACACCTAATCGCGGCGATTGCTTAAGTGTCAAAGGTTTAGCCCGTGATATTGCTGCCATAACGCAGCAAACGCTGACTGAGCCTGCCATTGTCAAACAGCCGGTGCTTATAGAAGATAAATTGAGTATTAAAGTGACTTCCGTGGCAGCTTGTCCGTATTATACCGGAAGAATTATCCGTAACATCAATACGCAAGCCAAAACACCCTTATGGATGCAAGAGCGTTTACGTCGTAGTGGTGTGCGTAGCATTCATCCTGTGGTGGATGTGGCAAATTATGTGATGTTAGAACAAGGCCAACCACTGCATGCCTTTGATCTTAAGCAATTAAAAGATGAAGTGTGTGTACGCTATGCCAAGACGCAAGAACAAATCACTTTATTAGATGGTAAAAATTTAGTTTTAGAGTCAAATACCTTGGTGATTGCGGATAAAAACCAAGTGCTAGCCTTAGCGGGTATAATGGGAGGTTTGCATTCAGCTGTCTCCGAGCAAACTCAGGATGTATTTTTGGAAAGTGCCTTTTTCAATCCCACCCTTCTTGCTGGTCGTGCTAGACAGTATGGATTGAATACCGATGCGGCCTATCGTTTTGAACGCGGTGTAGATCCGGCTATCACTGTGTCGGCTTTGGAACGGGCGACAGAATTACTGACGGAAATAGTGGGCGGTCAAGCAGGGCCTATCTCGCAGGTGCAATCAGCAACGCAGCCTGTGCCCAACATAAAATTTCGCCCGGCGTATTTACAAAAATTTTTAGGCTTTTCCTTAAACGAAGAAAAAATTTCGACAATTTTTGCTAGCTTAGGGATTAATGTACAATATAAGGATGCACACGCTTGGCAGGTAAGGCCACCGACTTGGCGTTTTGATCTATCCTTAGAAGTCGATCTCATCGAAGAGTTAGCGCGGATTAATGGTTATCAACATATTCCCGCCACACTGCCAAATAGTCCTTTAAGATTTTTACCGCAATCTGAAACACAACTTTCCTTAACTCGCCTGCAAGATTTACTTATCGACCGAGGCTATCATGAGGCTATCAATTATAGCTTTACAGCGCCTAAACTGCAGCAAACGCTAATTCCGCACGTAGAATCAATAAGTTTGCTAAATCCTATTTCCAGTGAACTCTCAGTGATGCGCACCAGTTTATGGCCGGGTTTGTTGAATGCCTTGCGCTATAATCAACAACGACAGCAATTAAGTTGTCGTTTATTTGAAACGGGCGTTTGTTTTCAGTTGCATAAAGAAAAACTTGAACAGCAAGAATATTTAGCTGCCGTTGCCAGTGGGCATAGTTTACCGGAACAATGGGGTGTTGCTAACACGCCCTTAGATTTTTTTACGGTGAAATCTGATCTGGAAGCCTTATTAAGTTTAACCGCTAAAAACGATATTCAGTTTATGCCAGGAACACATCCTGCTTTACATCCCGGTCTATCCAGTGACTTACAGCGTGAGGATAAGATTGTCGGTTATTTTGGCGCTTTACATCCAAAAATCATCACTGAGTTAGATTTAATGGGTCCTGTGTATTGTTTTGAACTAGAAACTTCCGCCATTAAGCACAGATATTTGCCACAATTTAAAGCTTATTCTAAATTTCCTATGGTAAGACGGGATATTTCTTTTTGGGTGGATGAAAAATATCCCACACAAACTATTTTGCAGCGTGTTGAGCATAAAGCGGGCGATTTGTTGTATCGATCCTTCTTGTTTGATGTCTATTTTTCAGCACAAGAACCGCAAAAACGTAGTTTAGCTTTGGCTTTATGTTGGCAGCATCCGACACGTACCTTAGTTGATGCTGAAGTGGATGATTTAATGCAAAAAGTAATCGACAATCTTAAACAGAGTTTTGCTATTTATATACGGGATTAAAGTACTATGAGCCCAGTGTTAACCAAAGCTGATTTGATTAACAGCTTAAGACAACAAGAGCCCAGTCTCAGCCGACCTCTAGCAACAAAACTGGCGGATGCTTTTTTTGAAGAAATTGTATTAGCTTTAGAAAAAGGAGAGCCCGTTAAAATCTCCGGTTTAGGTAGTTTTCGTCGGCGTAAAAAAAAAGAACGACCGGGTCGAAATCCAAAAACCGGTGTGACAACCATTGTAACTTCGCGGAATGTGGTGCTATTTCAAGCCAGTCAGAAATTAAAATCACAATTAAAAAACCAAAAAAATTAATTTTTAATCTTTTGTCATTGCATTTGCTGCAAAAATTAATTGCTAGTTGCGAGTTGGCAATCCTAACATTACAATGTGCGCTGTTCGGGGCGTAGCGCAGCCTGGTAGCGCACCTGCATGGGGTGTAGGTGGTCGCTGGTTCAAATCCAGTCGTCCCGACCAAAGTTTAATACTATCGCTGTATATCTTTGTCTGCTTAGTGTAGGATAAATATTAGGAATATAATTTATTTACCTCAAGTCAGGAGATAAGATATGGCAATTTATGAAAATATCTTAGTAGCGATAGATTTGCACCCTACCTGTGATGACATTATCTTGAAGCGTGCTAACGCCTTAGCCAAAGGTGGGCATATTAGCCTATCGGTCATTCATGCAGTGGAACATATTAATGCTTACGGTGTTGCCCAAGCTTATCCTGCTGTCATCGATTTAGAAGGTGAAATGCTAGCCGAAGCGCAAAAACAATTAGCAGAAGTATCGAAAAAATTTGATATCCCTACAAAACATCAATTTGTTGAAGTCGGATCCCCTAAAGTGGTGATACTCGATAAAATGAAACAATTAAAAACCGATTTAATTATCATTGGTAGCCATGGTCGACATGGTATTGGTGTGTTATTTGGTTCCACAGCCAGTGCGGTGATCCACCATTTATCCTGTGATGCCTTAGTGGTGAAGATCCCTGAATTAAAAGCCTAATAATTTATCTATAAGAGATTAGTTAAGACTACCCATTAATTGTTGTAGTATCCAACAAAATAATTTGTTCACTCGTTTTTAGCGATTCGATCATTTTGTTGTAAATTTTCACTGCCAATTTTTTTTAATCGATTAAATTTTAATTCTATTTTAATAAATCTGCGTCTTACTAGTATAAGCTAATAATAAAAAGGGAGAATAGTATGCCTAAGACCATCGATCTAGGTAATGCATTGAAGAAGAAAATAAATCAACAGCTATTTCTGGCTGTTGATTTAATATTTATCCGAATTGATTTTTCTCTTTTTTCTGTTAAAAATTAAATTTCATCATTATTCTACTGCGTATAAATTAAAAAAATAGTAAACACGAATTAACGCAAAAAATTTTATCTAGAATATTTATTGCAAGGTACAGGGCTTAGTCATTCTCTATTGAGATACTGCAAAATTTGTTTATCTTAAATTTTTGAGCTACAGTAAGGGGGTATTACTGTCAAATGAGCCAAAAATAAGACGTTTAGTGTGTTACGTGAGTTTCACTTGCTTAAATAAAGGAGTATTTATGTTCAAAAGTCCGAGCGTTTTAGACTGGATTGCACTAGTTATCTTATTTATCGGTGGTTTGAACTGGGGTTTAGTCGGTTTATTCCATTTCGATTTAATTACCGGCATCTTTGGAGATTACAGCCCGATAGCTAGAATTATTTATATTATCATTGGTTTATGTGCAATTTATGTACTAGTCCGTGCGATTAGTTGTTGTAAAAATCACGTTTCAGTACCTTAAATCGGTATCTGCTCATCAAAAAACCTCCCGTCTCGTACGGGGGGATACTTTTTTAATTAAATTGCCAATAAATTTTATCCCATAACCAATTTGAAATCTTGCACATAGACTTAATTGGATTAGCGCTTCTTATATAAGCGTTTGATAAAACTAAAACTTGGTGCGTTAAAAGAATTATTCCAGCTTATTCCAGCAAATTAGCACTTAATTCCACTTTTTCGATTTTTTCAAAGCGTGAGGTGATTTTATCCGCCGAGGTTTTAGCATCTTGAATATCGGTATAGGCTAGCTGTATGTGACGGGATAAATCGTCCATGCGTTTTTTGAAACGTGAAAAATCTTTGGCTAAGACGCTTAAATGTTCTTGTATCAAATGGATTTGTTCGCGTGTTGCGGCATCTTTTAAAATAGCGCTGGTGGTGGTGAGAACGGCCATCATTGTTGTCGGTGAGACCAACCAGACGCGTTGACGCTGTGCTTCTTCGACCAAATCATAATAATGGGCGTGAATTTCGGCAAAAATCGCTTCTGCAGGAATAAATAATAAAGCCCCTTCTGAAGTTTCGCCGGGAATAATATATTTACTGGCGACGGCTAGTATATGATGGCGGATATCCTGGCGAAATTGCGCTGCTGCTGCACGTTGTTCACTTTTTGGTAGATCAATTTCAGTTAGTTTTCTAAAGCCTTCTAAGGGAAATTTAGCATCGATGGCGATGCTACCGGTGGGCGGGGGTAGCAGTAACAGACAATCGACACGTTTCCCATTACTTAAGGTATGTTGCAAGCTGTAATTTTTTGCGGGTAAGACATTTTCGATTAAGGCATTCAGTTGTACTTCACCAAAAACACCACGCGAACGTTTGTCGGCAAGAATTTGTTGTAAATTAACCACATTCGTGGAAAGTTCAGTGATGCGTTTTTGTGCTTCATCGATCAACGCCAGTCGTTTTACCACATCAGCAAATGTGGCGGTGGTTTGTGCAAAGCCATCAAATAAACGTTTTTCGACTTGACTACTAATCGCCAGTAATTTTTCTTGTGTGTTTTCAGTTAATTTGTCCATACGTTGACTGATATGTTGCAAACCTTGTTGTAAGCTATCTTGTAACAGTTTTAAACTGTTGAGTTGATGTTGATCAAATTGTTGGCGATAGGTATTGAGTTCGATTAAAAGTTGCTCTTTGCTGGCGGCTGTATGACGTTGATCAATAACCCGCGCATCGTGCAGTTGATTGAGTAAACGATTGATATCTGTCCAACGACTTTCCATTTGGATTAATTTGTCGTGTTGACGTTCTAATTTATAAAAATGCAATAATGTAAAAGCGATTAAGCTGGTAAGCAGCGCTAAAGTGATATATATAAAATAGAGGGGCATAAATTTTTCCTACTCTTAGAGTACTATGGGGACTATAAAAAGCACCGTATTGATCATAAGTTTACTTTTGATATGGCCATGCTTAGCCCACGCTGAAAATAGAGATCAACAACGAAAACTATTTTGGCAGGCGAGACAGCTGTTAATGACTAAACATTATCCACAGTTTTCTGCTTTAAAAGTTAAACTAAAAGATTACCCTTTATATCCTTATTTAATTTTTATCAAATTAAAACAACAATGGTCTTATGCAAATAGCGCTGAAATCGACGAGTTTTTACAAACCTATAACGATACACCTTTGGCCGTTAGGCTACGTGCTGATTGGTTAGCTTATTTGGCCAAAAAACAGGATTGGAATCATTTCATTCATTACTATCAACCTATTTATGGTACACCATTACAGTGTTATTACCTGCAATCTTTATTAGCGACACAACAAAAACCTTTAGCATTTAAAAAAATAGCCTCACTTTGGTTAGAAGTTAATTCACCACCAAGTGTTTGTCGTAAAGTTTTTGGTCGTTGGGAGCGCTCCGGCGGATTGAGTTCCGATTTAATTTGGAAAAAATTAGATCAAGCGATGAACAAAAATAATGTCAACGTTATCCAACACGTTGCACAATTTTTACCGTCAGCACAACGCCAACAAGTTAACCATTGGTATCGAGTGCAACGCTATCCCTTGTTAATTAAATACAGTAATCAATTTGATCCCGATAATACTATCGATCGAAAAATTTTATTGTTTGGCATGAAACGTTTGGCGAATAAAGATCCTATCACATTAGCAGAAGATTGGTCGCAATTAAGTAAAACCTATGATTTAACTGAAGCAGAAACTCAGCAAATATTGGCTGATCTCGCTGTCGGTTTAGCTAGACGTGGTCACAGTGCAGCGGGTGCTTGGTTAAAAAAAATTAAACCGATTTATGCCGATGCCACCCTACGTGAATGGCGCGTACGGAATAGTTTGTTAAATGGCCAATGGGATAAGGTGCTTTATTGGTTGGATCATATGTCACGCAAAGAACAGCAATCCGCATGTTGGCGTTATTGGCGGGCGCGGGCCTTAGCCGAAACCAAGCAAACTGCAGCGGCAAAAAGCATTTATACAAGTCTCGCTAAAGAAGTTGATTATTACGGTGTGCTAGCAAGTCAACGTTTGAAGTTAAACTATCATCCGTCTACGCGTAATATTTTGGGCGATCGTGCAGCACTCGGGAATAATCTTGCTATACAACGTGCTAAAGAATTGCTGGCTTTAGGTTTTGTTGGTGAAGCGCGTCAGGAATGGTTATGGGCGCTGGATAGTTTGAGCTTGTCTGAACGTCAAGCGGCTGCGCAATTGGCTAAACAATGGGGTTGGTATGACTTAGCTATTATTGGTGCGAGCAAAGCGAATATTCACAATGATATCAAATTACGCTTCCCCTTTGCTTATCGGCGTTCAGTGCTGGCTGCTGCACGTAAAACCCATTTAAACTCGGCGTGGGTTTGGGCGATTATGCGCCAAGAGAGTGCTTTTATGTGGAATGCTAAATCCAGTGCGGGCGCATTAGGTTTAATGCAAATTATGCCGCGTACCGGTAAGCAGTTAGCGCACGGACTGGCGTTACGTCGCATGGATTTGCTTGATCCAGAGCAGAATATTCGTCTAGGTAGCGTTTATTTAAGACAGTTATTAAAATTATTCGATGGCAATGCGACCTTAGCCACCGCTTCTTATAATGTGGGCCCTAATCGGGTGAAACATTTTCAAGGATTGTATCAACGTCTACCAAAAGATGTTTGGGTAGAGATTTTACCTTGGAAGGAAACACGCGATTATGTTAAAAGTGTCAGCTTGGCGCGCAGTATTTACAGCCAAATCTAATTACTCTTTGCACTTTATAGAATAAGAAAAACAAGGATAAACCTTGTTTTTCTTACAATACTAGCTTTTTATTTTTTATCGGTGCATTTTTTGTGCATTTTTTTAACAACGATATTGTTGGTTACACCGGTGACGCCTTCAACTTGTTTAGCGAGCATGCCGGCTTTTTGTTTTTGTGCCCAATTATTCGCAAAACCGCCGAGTTTGACTTGACCTTTATAGCTCATGACTGAAATAGCGAGACCTTTTACATCTGGGTCGGCTAATAATTTAGATTTTACTTTTAAGGTAATGACACTGCTGTCAACATATTGACCAGTGGTTTTTTGTTGCATGGCGCGATGACTGCTCATGGCTATCGTGGCTACCATCGGTAATGCGATTAAGCCTAAGATAACAAATAACTTTGCTTTCATAGTATGAATACTCCTACTTGAAAATAGAACCTGGATCATTTTGTATATAAAAATTTTATTCTATGAAGGGTCAGATTTTAAAATAGATGACTGAATAACCAAATAAGTAACAATACAGCAATTGGTATGCCTAATAACCAAGCAATTAAATATTTCACTATCCCCCCCTCGTGTTCGCTCTTTTTTGAGAATAAATGTTCCCTATAAAAAGATTAGTCAAGTCGGTAGATAAATCAAGTACTCTCATTTTAAATGAGATAGATTATGTACATAAAATGTACAAATAGTCGCTGTGCACTACAGTGCGCACTATGAAAATGATAGGGGTACACTACCGATGATATTTTGGAAAATGCAGTTAAAATGGAATATCGTCATCAAATGCTTCGCTGGCCATTTCCGGTAGTTTGTTGGCTTCGCGTTTGGGTCGCGCAGCGGAAGTATTTTGTGTAGCAAAGGAGGGTGATTCACTGCCCACGCCGCCACCACCGCGACTATCTAACATTTGCATTTCATTGGCAATAATTTCGGTGGTATAACGATCTTGGCCCGTTGTTTTATCTTGCCATTTGCGTGTTTGTAAACGCCCTTCAATATAAACTTTAGAACCTTTTTTTAAATATTCATGGGCAATCTCAGCGAGGCGTTGGAATAAAATCACGCGGTGCCATTCGGTGCGCTCTTGTTGTTCGCCAGTCGCTTTATCTTTCCAGCTTTCGCTAGTGGCAAGATTAATATTGGTTACTGCTGCACCATTGCCGGGCATATGACGCATTTCCGGATCAGCACCTAAGTTGCCGATTAAAATAACTTTATTAATGCCTCTAGCCATGTTCGAATACTCCTGCGCTAACTAAATTAAAACAGTTTAACATTGAATTCTAAATCTTGTCGCACAAAAAAGAAAGCGTTAAAAAGGAGTTTTTTAGAGGTTTCTTTTCATTATTTTCAAGGTTATAGTGTGGTGTTTCAGCAATAGCTGATAAAGATTTTAGCTTTTGCATCAAAACTTTCCTATTTATCTATGGATACAATTCGCATTCGTGGTGCTCGCACCCATAATTTACAGAATATCGATCTCGATATTCCACGTGATCAATTAATTGTAGTAACTGGATTATCCGGCTCGGGTAAATCTTCGTTAGCCTTTGATACCTTATATGCCGAAGGTCAGCGTCGCTATGTGGAATCCTTGTCGTCTTATGCGCGGCAATTTCTTTCCATGATGGAAAAACCGGATGTCGATCATATTGAAGGACTTTCTCCCGCGATTGCGATTGATCAAAAATCAACCTCGCATAATCCACGCTCAACCGTTGGTACAGTCACTGAAATTTATGATTATTTGCGTGTGTTGTTTGCTCGAATTGGTGAGCCACGTTGTCCTGTGCATAACACCAGTTTAGCCGCGCAAAGTGTTAGTCAAATGGTGGATACATTGATGGCGCTACCGAATGAAACGCGTCTACTTATTTTGGCAGCAAAAGTACAAGGTCGAAAAGGTGAATTTAAACCTTTATTTGATGAATTACGTAGCCAAGGTTATTTACGGGCGCGCATTGACGGTGAATTGATCGAATTGGATCAAATGCCGTCTTTAAAAGCTAAGCAAAAACATAACATTGATGTTGTGATCGATAGACTGCGAGTGAAGCCTGACAATCGATTACGTTTGAGTGAATCTTTAGCTACTGCAACAGGCTTGAGTGAAGGTTTAGTGACGGTGGTGGTGCAAGATGAGTCAGGAAAGACGTCACAGGAATTAATTTTTTCTGAGCGTTTTGCGTGCTCAGAGTGTGGTTATAGTATTAGCGAGTTAGAACCGCGTTTATTTTCTTTTAATAATCCGGCCGGTGCTTGTCCGCAATGTGATGGTTTAGGTCATGAAATGATTTTTGATGCAGATAAGGTGATACCACAACCGGAATTAAGTATAGCGCGCGGCGCTATTCGTGGTTGGGATGCACAAAATCCTTATTATTCACTGTTGTTATCGACCTTAGCAAAACATTATCGTTTTTCTTTAGATACTCCTTTTAATGCCTTGCCAGATACCATTCAGAAAATTATTTTGTATGGAAGTGGCAAAGAAGAAATAAAATTTCATTATGAGAGTGAAAAAGGTTATGTCTATAAGAAGAAGAAACCTTTTGAAGGGGTGATCCCAGTCATGCAACGCCGTTACCAAGAGACGGAATCGCATTCAGTGCGTGAAGATTTAGCGCGTTATTTAGCCTCTAAACCGTGTACCAGTTGCCAGGGTACACGTCTTAATGTCGCAGCGCGGCATGTTTTTATTGCGGATAAAGCCATTATCGATTGGGTGGCTTTACCACTGGATAAATTAAAAGAATTATTTGAAAAATTAAATTTATCCGGTCAACGTGCACAGATTGCTTTGCGCTTACAAAAAGAGATCATCGATCGTTTAAACTTTTTAATTGATGTCGGTTTGAATTATTTGTCATTGGATCGTAGTGCCGATACCTTATCTGGCGGTGAATCGCAACGGATTCGTTTAGCCAGTCAAATTGGTTCAGGTTTAGTGGGTGTGATGTACATACTCGACGAGCCATCGATAGGCTTGCATCAGCGTGATAACGGTCGTTTGTTAAGTACATTGCTGAGATTGCGCGATTTAGGCAATACCGTGATAGTCGTTGAACATGACGAAGAGGCCATTCGACACGCAGATTATGTTGTTGATATGGGCCCGGGTGCGGGTGTGCATGGCGGTCGCGTGATTGCCCAAGGGTCGCCCGCATCAATTATGCGTAATACACATTCATTAACTGGTCAGTATTTATCCGGCGAGCGACGCATTGAATTACCTAAAAAACGCTGCAAATTTGATAAGAATAGTGTGATTAAGTTGTCTGGTGCGAGCGGCAATAACTTAAAACAGATTGATGTTGAAATTCCTCTTGGTTTAATGACCTGCATTACTGGCGTGTCAGGTTCTGGAAAATCAACGCTGATAAATGACACCTTATATCCACTCGCAGCAAAAAAATTAAATGCGGCCATTTTGCCGCAAGCAGCATCGTATCAATCCATTACTGGCTTAGAACTGTTGGATAAGGTGATCGATATTGATCAAAGTCCGATAGGGCGTACGCCGCGATCCAATCCGGCTACGTATATCGGGTTGTTTACACCGATACGCGAATTATTTGCCGCTACGCCCGAAGCGCGTTCACGTGGTTACACAGCGGGACGCTTTAGTTTTAATGTGAGAGGAGGGCGTTGTGAGGCCTGTGAAGGTGATGGTGTACTCAAAGTAGAAATGCATTTCTTAGCGGATGTGTATGTACAGTGCGATGTCTGTAAAGGTCAGCGTTATAATCGTGAAACCTTAGAGATCCGTTATAAAGGAAAAAATATTTATCAAATCCTAGAAATGACTGTAGAAGAAGCGCACGAATTTTTTAATCCTGTTCCTGTTTTAGCACGAAAATTACAGACCTTAATCGAAGTAGGACTGGGTTATTTACACTTGGGTCAAAGCGCGCCGACTTTATCCGGAGGCGAAGCACAACGTGTCAAACTGGCTAAAGAACTTAGTAAACGCGATACTGGTCGTACACTGTATATTTTGGATGAGCCAACGACCGGTTTACATTTTTATGATATTGAACACTTATTAAAGGTGCTGTACCGTCTGCGTGAGCGTGGTAATACCGTAGTGGTCATTGAACATAATCTGGATGTAATCAAAACTGCGGATTGGATTATTGATCTTGGCCCCGAAGGCGGTAGCAAAGGCGGTGAAATCGTCTGTGTCGGCACGCCTGAGCAGGTCGCAAAACAACCGACTTCGTATACCGGTCACTATTTAAAACCCTTATTAGGAAAACGTAGCTTATCAAGTGAGGATGGTAGTCGTCACGGTTAATGAAGATGATAATTATAAAAGAAAAAACCCCTAGAACAGGGGTTTTTTAACATACAGAATGTTGATTTAAACGACGGAATTAACCGAAGCTGTAACCAAGACCTACCGCAACAAAGTCAATATTGCCGGGTTTGTTTTTTCCACCGATAGGTTGGATATGTGTCCATGATGTATCAACAAAAGCATTAGGTGTGATGTTGAAACTTACACCAATACCTGCTTCAGGAGCCCATTGATGTTTAGCAACACCATAGTTATCACCACCATAGTTGTTGTTGTTATTGCCTGTATCTTCATTAAGGTAATCAGCCTCACTGGTTAAGTAAGCAACACCTAATTTTCCATAGACATTAAACTTATCGTTGATAGGTAAAATGCCTTTAGCAGCCACATCAATGGCATTTTGCTTTAATGTTACTGATCCTGCGTAGTAATTGGGTGTATGGGGAGTAGTCGCTTTTAGCGTAGATAATTGTAGGTAACCTAATTCGACAGCTAGGTTAGGGTTGAATTGATAACCGATCGCTAAACGTCCAGCTACACCGCCATTAGGCATTGTTTTACCGCCAGGAAAAACGGGATTAAAAGAGAGACTATTCTTCATGTGCGTCTCTGCATAACCGGCTTGGCCAGTTATATAGACACCATTCGTTGTTGCATTAGCAGCCATCATACCGAGCGCGGAAACGCCGAGTACGCTTACTGTGATTATACGTTTAAACATATTATTATTTTCCTCGTAAGAATTTAACTAGTTAAATTAAGGAGACTTTATATCATTTGTCTAAAAAATAAGCAATATGTTTGAAAGGATAATTGAGCAAAAAGTTTTAAATTTGTCATCTAAATGACTATTTTTTATAGGAAATCTCTAAAAAATCATTTTTCTAAGGAAAAAAAAGAAAAACCCCTTAAAAAGGGGTTTTTTATTGAAATTATGGTCTAAACGAAGGTTTAACCAAAGTTGTAGCCAAGACCGACAGCAACAAAATCAATATTGCCTGGCTTGTTGTTTCCTAAAGGTTGGATGTGTGTCCATGAAGTGTCTACTGACACATTTGGCGTGATGTCGTAGCTCACACCAATGGCTGCTTCTGGCGCCCATTTGTGTTTAGCAACATTAGCTCTATCATTTAAATCAAAATTTATAGTAGGAATACCAGGAGCTTGCAGGGTAGCTTTTACATCGGAAGTGACATAAGCTACACCGAGTTTACCGTAAACATTAAAATTGCTAGCTAGGGGTAATATACCTTTGCCTACCAAGTCAATAGCATTTTGTTGAAGTTTCAAAGAAGCTTCACCAACGGGCATATGATCGTCGTGAATTACGCCTAGATTTACTTTGCTTTGACCGAGTTGTAAATAACCAGCTTCAACGGCAAAGTTTTGGTTAAATTGATAACCAATCGCAATACGACCGGCTAAACCATTATTGGATAGATTTTTGTTTATAGCAGCGGGATCAACTTCACCGGCAATTTCTGGGCCAAGAATATCCGAGACTTTAGTTTTGCTGCCCATATGCGTATTCGCATAACCGACTTGGCCAGTTATATAAACACCGGGTGCAGCTGCATTTGCAGTCATTGCAGCTAATACAGAAACACTTAACACAGTTGTACTTAGAACTTTTTTAAACATTGTTATTGTTCTCCTGAAGAGTTTAACTAGTCAAACGAGCAACTATTAAACAATCGGATTGATTTTTTGTCAACTTCTCTACGCAAAAAAATAATTTTATGTGAAACTTTCTTTTTATTGTTTTGTTTAAGATAGCGGCTGTCTGAAAGAAACTTAACTAGTTAATCTAAACTAACTAGTTAAGTGTGTATTTAGCCGAAGTTATAGCCGACACCGACAGCCAAGAAGTCGATGTTACCAGGACGATCGTTGCCCAGGGTTTGGATGTGAGTTAAAGAGGTATCCACAGTCACGTTAGGTGTGATGTTATAGTCCATACCAACAGCGATTTCAGGTGACCATTGATGTTTGGCAATACCTTGCGCGGAATTGAGATCGTTAGAGATTATAGAATTTTTTGCTTCTAACTGTGTGGTTAAATAAGCCACGCCGAGTTTGCCATAAATACCAACGTTGTTGGTAATTGGTAACTGACCTTTAGCAGCAACATCGATAGCATGCTGTTGATTAGAAAAATTAACTGAACCAATTTTGAATTCTGCGCTGGGTAGTTGCAAGTAACCTAATTCTAAAGCAAAATTGGGTGTGACTTTATAACCAATGGCTAAACGACCTGTCAGTCCGTCGTTTGCAAAATTAGCACCGTTATTTTTTACTCGCGATTTCATGTGTGTATCAGCATAACCGGCTTGGCCACTGACATATAAACCTACAGGAAGTGCCGCATTCGCGTTTATCACAGCACATGCACTAGCGGCTAATACACTAGAGATGAGTATTTTTTTAAACATTGTTATTATTTTCTCCAATGGAAATATTATTATTAGAGTTTACTATTTAATCGTTAATACGATTAAATGTCAATTTGTTAGGAATAACCTGCGCAAATACAAAAAAAATTATTCACTAAATAGTGTATCGTTACCCAAAATAATACGACACGCCGAGTGAATAAAAATCACTGCTCGGCGCATGATTGCTGCCACCCATTTTTTGAATGCGGTTCCAAGAAAATTCGATGGGAACATTCGGTTTCAGTGCGTAACTGATGCCTAAGCCAAACGTCGGTTCTAAAGTTTTAGAATAGCTATTCATGGTTCCAGAATAGGATGGATTAAAGATTAGTACCGCTCCTTGTGCATTAGGTCGTAGATAAGCAACACCTAATTTTGCATAGAGTGCTAATTTACAGGTGACCGGAAGTATACCTTTTGCAGTTAAATCAAATGCACTGGATTTAGTCGATGCACTGGCGATGTAATTATTAGTGCCAATTGACGTGTCGGAGTTACTAAAATGACGATAACCAAACTCCATCGCCCAATATTGATCAAATTGATAACCAAAACTAAGACGATATGTTAACAAAATATTATTCAAACCGGGTAAGCTTACGGGCGAAGTTCCGTTATTGACTGTTACTAAATCAGTGGTATTGATATGATTATTTGCATAACCAAGCTGAGCACCCGCATAAAAACCTGGCATTTCAGCTTGCACGTTTTGTGTGATACCGAGAATAGCGCAAGCCAGCAATAAGGCACTTGTACTTCTTTTTAGCATAATGCTTCCTAATAAAAGTTTAACGAGTTAAAAATAGTTTAGCAAAAAACTTATGTTTTGCAGATAACAGTAAACTACATTTTTAAATACAAACACATTAACCAAAATAATACGCCAAACCGATAGAATAAAAGTCGGTACTGGGTATATTGTTACCGCCTCCGACACTTTGGATGCGTGTCCAAGCTAAATCGATGGGTACAAACGGTGTAATATCATAGCTAAGACCGATACCGAAACTGGGATTCCAACTATCGGAATAACCTAAGTAATTACGACCATTCACCACAGCAGAACCATTGGCTTTAAGATATGCTAAACCTAATTTGGCATAAAGATTTACATTACTCGAAATAGGTAACATCGGTTTCGCCATGAAATCGATAGCTTTTTCACTTAAAGAAACATTTGCGCCTGGCACACCACCGACGCCGGAAAAATCGACATCCGAAAAACGCGTGTAACCAATTTCAAAAGCAACATTTTGATTAAATTGATAACCACCGGCGATGCGACCCGTAAAAGCCATTTTACTATTAATCGATTGTGCGGCGGCATTGCTGGCTTCTTGATGGGTGTCAGCTGTGCCAAGTTGGCCTAAGAGATAAAATCCAGGAATCGATGCACTGGCCACTATTGGGAAGCAACATGAAAAAAGAAAAACTATTTTGGGCCTAATTTTTTTCAACATGAACAACTCCTTGTGAATGAAGATATCCTATTATACGATAAGCGGCATGAACTACCTACCGCGCTGGCGAGCTTATTTCGCCTTGCTTCGTTTACATCAACCGATAGGAATTTTTTTATTGTTATGGCCTGCACTGTGGGCGTTATGGATTGCGCGTGCGGGCGCAATAGATTTTAAAATCCTTGCTTTATTTATAATTGGAGCGGTGCTCACGCGATCACTGGGTTGTGTGATGAATGATATCGCCGATAGAAATCTGGATGGTTTTGTGACCAGAACTCAGCATCGACCTTTAGCGACAGGCGCAGTGAGTTTGCAAGAAGCCGTGTTGATATTAATCGTTTTGACATTATTAGCGTTTCTTGTGGTTTATCAATTGAACCGTTTAAGCATAGAATTGGCGGTAATCGCAGCAGGGATGATTGCACTCTATCCGTTTACTAAACGTTACATCGCCTGGCCGCAATTATTTTTAGGTATTGTATTTGGCGCTTGGTCTATCTTAATAGCTTTTGCTGCAGAAACTGGAAAAATACCGAGTATGGCTTGGTTGTTGTTTCTTGCTGCTTATGCTTGGTGTGTCGCTTATGATACCATTTATGCCATGGTGGATAGAGAAGATGACAAGCGTGTAGGCATTAAATCCAGTGCCATCGCCTTGGGCCCTCACGATGTGAAATTTATTGCCGCGCTAGAGTGTGGTTTTGTTTTGTTATTAAGTATCATCGGCTTCTGCTTAAAGTTGGGCATGGTTTATTATGTGATGTTGGTATTGGTAATCGGCTTATTTATTTATCAACATTATTTAATTAAAGATCGAAAACCTGAAGCGTGTTTTAAAGCTTTTTTGAATAATGCATGGATAGGCGGTTTGATATTTTTAGGATTTTTCTTTGGTATGCGCGGCTAATGCAAGAGGTATAGGATGAAAACCAAAGTTATTTATCCCGGTACTTTTGATCCGATGACCAACGGCCATGTCGATTTGGTGCAACGTGCGGCACGTTTGTTTGAAACTGTGATTGTCGCTGTGGCGAAGAATCCAAGTAAAGCCCCGTCATTTTCTGTCGATGAACGTATTGCTTTAGCGCAAGCGGTATTAAAAGACTTAAGTAATGTACAGGTGCATGGATTTGATGGTTTACTCATTAACTGTGCTAAGGAATATAATGCGCGGGTTATTTTGCGCGGTCTGCGCGCGGTTTCTGATTTTGAGTATGAATTTCAATTAGCGAGTATGAATCGAAAAATGATGCCTGATTTAGAAACCTTATTTTTAACACCCGCCGAACAACATTCCTTTATTTCGGCTAATTTAGTCAGAGAAATTGCGAGTTTTGGGGGTAATGTGGCACAGTTTGTACCGGCGGTGGTTGCCGAGGCTTTACAAACCAAATTTAAGCAAATAATAAGCTGAGATCAGGTATGGCTTTATTAATAACCGATGACTGTATCAATTGTGATGTCTGCGAACCCGAATGCCCGAATGAAGCTATTATTCAGGGTGAGTTTATCTATGAAATTAAGCCGAATAAATGCACTGAGTGTGTGGGTCATTTTGATGCTCCGCAATGTGTTGAGGTTTGTCCTGTCGCTTGCATTGTCGTTAATCCCGAATATAAAGAAACCCCAGAACAATTGTTAATGAAATACCAAGGCTTAGTAGTAAATCCTTAATACAAAAAACGCCGGTTGTTTTTTCGACCATCAGACCGCATAATATGCGTCTTTTAGAATTGCTTATATAAGAGGGCCATCATGGCAGTCCAAAAATCACGTAAATCCCGCTCCAAAAGAAACATGCGCCGTGCACATGATGCATTAACTTCGCCGGCCATTTCCATTGATGCAACCAGTGGAGAAACGCATATTCGTCACCACGTCACCAAAGATGGCTATTATCGTGGAAAAAAGGTACTAAAAGCTAAGGAATAACACCTTAAAATGTCTCGTTATACTCTGGCTATAGATGCTATGGGAGGCGACTACGGTCCCTCCGTGATAGTCCCCGCTGTGCTCTTAGCGTTACAGGAAGAGCCTCAGCTACATATTATTCTTGTCGGTGATTTACCTGAGTTGCAAGAGCAGCTAAAATTGGTGAAAACTAAGCCTGCAGTGAGTCAATTGACGCTACGCGGGGCTACTCAGGTCGTATCGATGGACGAACCTCCGGCTTTAGCACTGCGCAATAAAAAAGATTCTTCAATGCGCGTTGCGATTAATTTAGTTAAAGAAGGCGAAGCGCAGGCCTGCGTGAGCGCTGGCAACACCGGCGCATTGATGGCGACCGCCCGTTTTGTATTGAAAACTATCCCCGGCATCGATAGACCGGCTATCAGTGCCATGCTTCCTACCATGAAAGAACAAACCAAAGTACGCGTTTTAGATTTAGGTGCGAATGTGGATACGGAGGTTGAACACCTACTGCAATTTGCCGTTATGGGTTCGATATTAAGTTCTGAGATCGACAATATTCCCAGTCCGCGCGTGGCCTTATTGAATATTGGCGCTGAAGAAATTAAAGGGAATGAACAAGTTAAAAAGGCGGCTGAATTATTGAAAAATGCACATATCAATTATATTGGTTACATCGAAGGCGATGAGATTTATCAAGGCTTGGCAGATGTCATCGTCTGTGATGGTTTTGTCGGTAATGTGGCATTGAAAGTGACCGAAGGGGTGGCAAAATTAATGGGTCACTATATTAAATTAGCGTTTAATCGTAATTGGTTTTCGCGTCTCTCCGGGTTGATGGCTTTACATGTACTAAAAGGATTACGTAAACAATTTGACCCAGCCCATTATAACGGTGCAAGCTTAGTCGGTTTGCGCGGCATTGTGATTAAAAGTCATGGTAGTGCCAATATATTGGCTTTCAAAAATGCGATTAATGAAGCGATCTTAGAAGTACAAAAAAATATTCCCGAACGTATAAGAGAACAAGTGACCGGTTTATTGAAGGAATCTGAACAGTCTTTATGAAATATTCACGTATTGCAGGCACAGGTAGTTATTTACCGGAAAGAATATTAACGAATGCCGAACTTGAGAAGATGGTGGCTACCACGAATGAGTGGATAGTTGAACGTACCGGCATACGTGAGCGTCATATTATTGGTCCTAACGATAGCACAGCGAGCATGGCCACTGCGGCGGCTAAAAATGCGCTGGAAGCGGCTAAGTTATCGGCTAAAGAGATACAATTAATTATTGTTGCTACGAGTACACCCGATAAATTTTTTCCTAGCACAGCCTGTTTAGTTCAAGCGGCATTGGGTGAAGATGGTTGTCCGGCCTTTGATATTGTAGCGGCCTGTGCCGGATTTAATTATGCATTGAGTGTTGCGGATCAGTTCATTCGTAACGGTGTCGTTCAGACGGCTCTTGTCATAGGCAGTGAAAGCATGTCGAATATTATTAATTGGGAAGATCGATCCACCTGTATTTTATTTGGTGATGGTGCGGGTGCTGTGGTATTACAAGCCGCTAATGAACCTGGCATTATTTCTTCACATCTGCATGCGGCGGGTTCTTATCAAAATTTATTATCATTAAGTACAGGTTTGAAAAAAGATGATATTCCACATCTTACAATGCAAGGCAGTGATGTATTTAAAATTGCAGTGAAGAAATTAAGTGCAGTATTAGAAGAAACTTTAGCCGCGAATAAAATAAATAAAAAAGATATTGATTGGTTAATTCCACATCAGGCCAATTTGCGCATTATTCAAGCGATGGCGAATAAACTTAAAATGACTATGCAACATGTTGTGGTTACATTAGATCAACATGGCAATACATCGGCTGCTTCTATTCCGTTAGCTTTAGATGTCGCCGTGCGTGATGGTCGCATCCAACGAGGCCAATTATTATTAATGGAAAGTTTTGGTGCAGGGTTAACATGGGGCTCGGCTTTAGTGCGCTACTAAGAGGTCGTCTTCAATTGCACGATATGCTGGCCAGAAAGCACTGTTTTTTGTCAGCCTAGTACAATTTAAGATGCCCTCTAACGAAAAATCATCGTCTCTTATTTTGATTTTATTATATTTAATTTGAATGAATAAATAATTATGGCTAAAAAAATTGCATTTATTTTTCCGGGACAGGGTTCGCAAACATTAGGAATGTTAGCGGAATTTGCGAAAGAGTTTTCTATCATTCGAGACACATTTATAGAGGCTTCGCATGTTTTAAAATTTGACCTATGGGAATTGTGTCAAGACGGCCCAGAAGCTGTACTCAATCAAACAGAAAACACCCAGCCTGCTTTATTAACAGTCAGCGTGGCTTTATGGCGTGTTTGGCAGCAACAGCGGGGTCTCAAACCGACATTTATGGCAGGTCATAGCTTAGGTGAATATTCTGCTTTAGTGTGTGGTGGGGCATTGGATTTTATGACAGCGGTACGTTTGGTGGCTGAACGAGGACGCTTAATGCAAGCAGCAGTTCCACCCGGCGTAGGCGCGATGGCGGCTATCGTGGGTTTAGATAATGATAAAATACAGGCTTTGTGTGAGTCGCTAGCCGAAGGCCAAGTCTTATCGCCCGCTAATTACAATTCCATCGGTCAAACGGTGGTGGCGGGAGATACCGCTGCGGTGCAGCGCTTGCTTGGACAGGCTAAACAAGCAGGCGCTAAATTAGCAAAACTGATTCCCGTTAGCGTTCCATCGCATTGTGCTTTAATGAAGCCCGCTGCAAAACATTTAGCCGGAACATTGGAGACCATTCATATTTCTGTACCGCATATCCCTATTATTAATAATGTCGATGTCGCTATTGAACATGATCCAAATTTGATAAAAAAAGCATTAGCCGAACAATTATATAGTCCGGTGCGTTGGGTAGAAATAATACAAGAGCTTGAGAAGCGTGGCATTGAAGAAATGATTGAATGCGGTCCAGGTAAAGTGTTAGCGGGTTTGAATAAACGTATCACATCGATACCCACGCTCTCATTACAGGATCCGGAAATACTACAAGAAGCCTTAATTGGTTAAGGATGGTTTTATGTTATTAAAAGATAAAGTGGCACTGGTAACAGGTGCTAGCCGAGGTATTGGTGCAGCAATTGCGGTTGCGATGGCACAACAAGGTGCGCTGGTTGCTGGAACAGCTACCAGCACTGCCGGTGCAGAAAAAATCTCTCACACATTACAAGAGCAAGGATTGAAAGGTAAAGGTTTCGTCTTAAATTTAAATGATGATGCATCGATAAAAAATTTAATGATAGAATTACAATTGTTTGGATTCCCTAATATATTAGTGAATAATGCGGGTATTACTCGTGATAATCTGTTATTACGTATGAAAGCAGATGAATGGAATGTTGTGTTAGAGACTAATCTAAGTGCTGTTTTTAAGTTAACGCAGTTGTGTTTGAAGCCGATGCTAAAAGCACAATCTGGGCGTATTATTAATATTTCTTCTATAGTAGGGTGTACAGGAAATCCTGGTCAAGCCAATTATGCGGCGGCAAAAGCAGGATTAATTGGCTTTACTAAAGCATTGGCACAAGAAGTGGCAACGCGGAATATTACTGCGAATGTTGTGGCGCCAGGATTTATAGCTACCGATATGACTAGTCAATTAAATGAAAATCAACGCACTTTGTTGTTGGAAAAAATTCCAGTCAAACGTTTGGGCAGTGCACAGGATATCGCTCATGCGTGCGTCTTTTTAGCCTCGGATTGGGCTGCTTATGTGACTGGCAACACGTTGCATGTTAATGGCGGAATGTATATGAATTGATCAGAATAACTTTGCAAGGTAAGTTTAGTTTTATAAGCGATAAACTTAATTGCTTAAATTAATTAAAGTGGCTTGCGTTCATTCAGGAATTGAATAAACTAAGCGACGAGTTTTTTTATTTATATTAAATAGGGGAGATTCTCAGTGAGTACAATTGAAGAGCGTGTCAAGAAGGTAGTAATTGATCAACTTGAGATAAGTGAAGGAGAAGCGACCATGGAAGCTTCTTTTGTCGATGATCTGGGTGCCGATTCTTTAGACACCGTCGAATTAGTTATGGCTTTAGAAGAAGAGTTCGAGACCGAAATTCCAGATGAAGAAGCTGAAAAAATTCGTACCATTCAGCAAGCAGTTGATTATATTAAGCAACATCAAACTGAAACTGAAGACTCAGAACACAACGAAGAATAAATTCCATCTAAATATAGGCTCACAGTCATTGTGTTTTGTCATGTGCCGCGAAGAGAATTATGTATCAGCGGCAAAGCAGACAAAAATTCAAATGCGAAGAGTGCATAAGTCAGTTCATTTGAAGGGGGCAAAGTAACGTGAAGAAAAAGCGACGTATCGTAGTAACCGGTGTCGGTATGATGACGCCATTAGGCTTGAACACCAAAACAACCTGGGAAGCGATATTGGCTGGCAAAAGTGGAGTAACCACTATCACCCAATTTGATGTTTCTGCTTTTCCCTGTCAAATCTCGGCTAGCGTGCGTGATTTTCAAGCAGAAAATTATGATATTTCGCCGAAAGATGGCCGCAAAATGGATTTATTTATTCAATATGGTTTAGCGGCAGTGATGGAAGCAATGACGGATTCAAAACTAGAAGTGACTGAAAAAAACGCTGACCGGATCGGTGTTGCGGTAGGCTCTGGAATTGGCGGTTTACCTTTTATTGAAGAAAATCACACACGATTAGAACAAGGTGGTCCACGGAAAATCTCTCCTTTTTTTATACCGGGTGCCATTACCAATATGTTAGCCGGTCAAATTTCGATACGTTATGGACTACGAGGCCCAAATATTGCGGTAGTAACGGCTTGTACTACGGGCACACATAATATCGGTTTAGGAGCGCGCACTATTTTATATGGTGATGCCGATGTGATGGTTGTTGGTGGTTCGGAAATGGCGACCACACCTTTAGGTTTAGGTGGATTTTCTGCGTGCCGGGCCTTATCTAATCGGAATAAAGATCCGCAAGCGGCCAGTCGTCCATGGGATAAAGCGCGGGATGGCTTTGTACTAGGTGACGGCGCGGGTATTTTAGTTTTAGAAGAATATGAGCGTGCCAAACAACGCAATGCACCGATCTACGCTGAACTCGTGGGTTTTGGTATGAGTGCCGACGCTTTTCATATGACTAGCCCATCGCCCGACGGACAGGGTGCGATGACGGCTATGTTGAATACTTTGCATGATGCAAATATCGATAAAGAAAAAGTGGCTTATATCAATGCGCATGCCACGTCGACCTTGCAAGGCGATTATTTAGAACTAAGAGCCATCCGCCGTGTATTTGGCGATTATGCCAAGAAGATGGCAATTAGTTCGACTAAATCAATGACCGGCCATTTGCTAGGCGCGGCGGGTGCGGTAGAAGCTATTTTTACTATTTTGGCATTGAAAGATCAAAAAGCACCACCGACCATTAATTTAGATAATCCAGGAAATCCACCTGAGCTGAATATACCCGATGATGATTTTGTTGATCTGAATTTTGTACCGAATGTACCACAAGAATTAAAAATGGATTATGCACTCTCTAATTCTTTTGGATTTGGTGGAACGAATGCATCCTTGCTTTTTGCACGATTATGAGACTTCTTTGGAAACACAGGAATTTGCTGGAGTTTGCGGCGAACGACTGGCGAGAACCGGAGTTTACATGAGGTAAGTGCGGACCCGGAGCCAGTATTCAACAATGAAATCAAGCAAATTACATAATTTCGGAAGAAATCTTATGTCTAAAAGATTGACCTTGATTGCATTAGTTATTCTGGTTGTCGCTTTTTTATGCAGTTATTTTGTCGCGCATTATCATCGTTTTTTACAATCACCTTTAAATCCAACACAAACGATACACATCGTTTTTGCACCTGGTTCATCCGTACATCGCTTAGTTGCAGATTTACAAAAACTAGGTGATATGCCACACCCTCGTTATTTTTTATTTTTAGCCTATATAAAAGGGGCGACAAGTAAATTAAAAACTGGGGAATATCAGTTTGATCCGGGTACGACACCCAGTCAGCTGTTGAATCAAATCTTAGCTGGGAAAGCTATTTTTCACCGTTTTACAATTGTTGAAGGTTGGACATTTCAACAATTAATTAGCGCGTTGAATAACGTAGATTTTGTTAAACATCAACTTAAACATGTTTCTTCGGAACAAGTCTTAACTAATTTGGGCTTACCAGCGCAGAATCCTGAAGGTTTATTTTATCCAGCCACGTATTATTTTAGCGCAGGTGTCAATGATAGTGATTTATTAAAATGGTCGTATCAATTATTAGAAAAGAAACTACAGGCTGCTTGGAAGGATCGTGCCACTGATTTACCTTATAAAACACCATACCAAGCATTGATTGCAGCATCCTTAGTGGAAAAAGAAACTGCGGTTGCTAAAGAACGGCCGATAATTGCCGGCGTGATCGTGCGGCGTTTGCAGGCGGGCATTCCCTTACAAATCGACGCCAGTATTATTTATGGTTTAGGTGCGCATTATACTGGTAAGTTAACTATTGAAGATCTCCGTAAAGATACACCTTACAATACCTATTCGCGCAGAGGTTTGCCACCGACACCGATAGGTAGCCCCAGTTTTGCATCTATCACCGCTGCTTTGCATCCGGATCATAGTCAAAATTTATATTTTGTGGCAAAAGGCGATGGGTCGCATCAATTTTCCGAGCATTTAGCCGAACATAATTTAGCTGTACAACTTTATCAACTCGATCAGCGTTATCCGATTGTTAAAAAAAGAAGATCGTGTCAAAGTTTGTGGTATGTTAGTAAAACAATGCGTGCGTTTTTTTGTAAATTGAATGATTTAAGTGGTTAATTCTAGCTGCAATGACGCGTAAGAGACATTACTTAATAACGAATTAGCCTATCTTTTTGACTATAGTGCTTGATAGTTTCTTTAAGTAAGATTTGCTGAGCATCGTAAAAATGAGGCATTACATATTTTGCCCAAGTGACGATTGAATAAAGATTTAAAGATTCATATAAAAATATTCTTTTTATTAAATTTTTGATATCACCTGCTGATAAATTGATATAGGCATGCTTATAGGTTTTCAAAAAAATCTCTTTTTGCTCAGTGTTAAATTCGGTTACACAGAATAACCTAGAAATATCATAGGCGGGATCTTCCATACTGGAAAGTTCCCAATCCATTAATTGTAGATATCCGTTGCTTTCGATGATATTAAAATGATGTAGATCCCCATGCGAAGGAAATAAAACTTTAGACTTTGCCAGAAAATTTTTAATACCGAATAGTTTTTTTAATACTCGATGATCTTTTTTATTTAAGATAGGTAGAATGTTTTGAAAACATGGCGATGCTTCGTCGATAAAAGAAATACCCGTTTCTGAATTTTTTTTGAATGTAAACTCCGAATAATGTAATTTTTTAACTAAATGCGCTAAAGCAATTAATTTACTAGGTTCTTTGAGGTCAGCAGTGGATAAAGATTGAAAGTTTGGAACAAATTCTGTTACCAAGAAACTGTATTTTGCATAATAAGCAATTATTTTTAAAGGGGTTAAATTGAGTAATCTCGCTAACCGAAGATTTTGTATTTCTACCGAAAGCTCAGGAATTAAGGGATTATACGCTTTTGGAAAACGTAACACCAGATTTTCAGTTGGATAATGGTAAGTATCATTGGAATGGCCGCCTTGGATTTCTTTAAATTGACTCGGTTGATAGATTTTTAGGATTAACAATTGTATTAAAAGATTTTTATTCTGTAGTTTGGGTCCTTCTTTTTCAGTGATGGCATCCGATAAAATCCGACAAAAATGACTATTTTCTTTTTTTGCAACCGCTTGTATAAATTGCCTTGGCATAAATCTTCCTTAATGCTTAATTTTTTGTAAATCTGGATTGTATTATACCAAGATGTCGGATATGACAGAAATTAATGAAGGTAATGTAATAATTTTTTAAATTATCTGTCGCTCATTAGTAGCAGAGCCTTATTAATAATTATCGTTATATTGCGCCGCCCATTTAGATTGAAAATAATATTTTTAATTGAGATATATAATAATGTCATCTTCAGCTTCTTCAGAATATGATCATTTGTCAACAGAAGCTTCTTTAAATAAAGCTAGTAACTAACTGGAAAGAAAAGGTTGACAGAGAGATAAGAAATAGACGACTAATATTAAATAAATAAACTATTCATCGGTTAACAAAAAGCTGAGATCTCAGTGCCTGTATTATAAAGGCGGCTGGGATTTACTTTATTATGTAGGATTTTTTAACGATATTTAAACAATTTCTTTTCTTGTTCTTTAGTAGGTTCATTTTCAGAAGTGAGTTTAAATAAAGAGAAATAACTGTTGGGATAGTTGGCATTATTCTCTTCATCACTTTTAGGCTTAATAGCCGTTAAATTAATTTTTTCAATTGCGTTTAAGGTTTTTTCAGTAAAATTTTTAATTGTAGCGTCTAGTAAATTTCTTTTATCATTATAGGCAAATAATATCGCATATTTAGCCCAAACAACTATCGAAAAGTAATTTAAGGGTTCATAGAGTTGAATACGTGTTTTTAAATTAGTCAGTGCGGGTTCCAATAATAGGATATTGCAAGAGTTTTGGTAAGTTTGTAAAAAAATATTTTTTTGATCGGTATTGAAATCGGCTACACAAAAAAATCTAGAAATATCATAAGCAGGGTCTTCAATACTGGAAACCTCCCAATCCATTAATTGCATGGCCCCCTTTATTGCAACAAGGTTAAAATGATGCAAATCACCATGCGAAGGACATTTTAAAATTTTAAATTCTGCTAAGCAACTTCTTATCGCATCTAATTTTTTCAATATTTGGTAGTCTTCTGTATTTAAAACCGATTTTATAGTTTGATAGGTTTTTGACGAAGCATCGATAAAAGAAATAGCTGTTTCGGGATTTTTTTTAAAGTCATATGAATCACAATGTAATTGTTTAACAACAAGAGCTAACTTTATTATGTTCTTAGGTTCTTCTTTGAAATATTTTTCTGAAAAAGATTGGCAGTATGCAATGAATAGCGTTACCAATACAGAATATTTTGTAGAGTAAGCTACTACTTTTAAAGACGTTAAGCCAGATAATCTAGCTTGCTCGAGATTATGAATTTCTATTGATGTATGTCGATAGAGCGGATTATTAGGTTTTGGAAAACGTAAAACCAGGTGTTCTTTTTCATAATGATAGGTGTCATTCGAATATCCGCCTATTAGTGGTTTAAATTGATTGGGTTGATTTATTATTAGTGTTAATAATTGGATTAATAGACTTTTATTTAAAAATAATTCCTCTGAAGTTTCTTTTTTTATATCCGCTAACATTTGGGGTAAATAGTCCAAAGGTTTCTGTTCTTCAGAAATAGTTTTTATTATTTGCTTCAGCATAAAAATTCCTTTTAAAAATATCTATGATTAAGTAAAAGTAGGATAGCACACATCGAATGCGAATACCTTCTGCTTATGCTTAATTATTGAAAATTAATTATTTATTCACACATTTAGGTACAGGGTGGAATAGTAGGTTAATTGTATATCGCTGCAAATTGCTTTTATGCTTTATTATAAAAGGCGGGATCGATTCACTGAGCTATTATGAGTATAATTGCTAAAATATTTATTTGGAAGTGTTATGCAAATCACGCAAGCGCGTTTTATTACCTTAGAAGGTATAGAAGGTGTGGGAAAATCGACGCAACTCAAGTTTATCGCCGATTATTTACAACAAGCGGGGATCCCGCTGACCATTACGCGTGAACCGGGTGGTACGGAAGTCGCAGAAGCCATACGTGCTTTAGTGTTACAATCCGATTTTTCACCGGAAATTATTATTCCTGAATCCGAGCTATTATTATTTTTTGCCGCACGTGCGCAACATATCCATTATGTGATTAAACCGGCCTTGCAACGCGGTGATTGGGTGCTCTGCGACCGATTTACTGAAACCAGTTATGCTTATCAGGGCGGCGGTAGAGGCATCGATTTAGCCTTTATCCGCAGTTTACAGTTGTGGGTACAACAAGATTTAAAAGCTGATGCGGTTTTATTGCTCGATGCACCGGTCGATATTGCTTTACGCCGCACACAACGTCGAAAAACCGCAGACCGTATTGAAGCCGAGCAACAAGATTTCTTTACGCGCGCACGTGCTAGTTATCTCGAACGGGCCAAACAAATGGCTGATTGTTATCATGTGATTGATGCCAGTCGTTCATTAAAGGATGTGCAAAAACAAATTAAGCAGGTATTGGATCAACTATTAGCATTATGGGTAAAATCGGATGAATAATTATTCAGCGCCCTTACCATGGCAAGCTCAACAATGGCAGCAACTGTATCGCTGTCATCAAGAAGGCCGATTAGCGCACGCTTTATTGCTGGTAGGACAAGCGGGTTTAGGTAAAACCTTATTTGCAGCAAATTTTGCTAAAACCTTACTCTGTAAGCAGGCAGTGAAGCAAGTAGCGTGCGGCCGTTGCCGTGATTGTGTGTTAGTTGCAGCTGCAACACATCCAGATTTGTGTTGGCTTGCTACAGAAAAATCCAGTCAGGGCATTAAAATTGATCAAGTACGCGCGGTGATAGAAAAAGTAAATCACACCAGCCAAGCAAGCTATAAAATTATTGTAATTAACCCAGCGGATAGCTTATTGTTGGCAGCGAGTCATGCTTTATTAAAAAGTTTAGAAGAACCGAGTGAACGTACCTTATTTATTTTATTGACTAAAAAAATAGAATGCTTATTACCAACTATTCGTAGTCGTTGCCAAGTGATTCGCTTTGCGACGCCAGAAAAATCGCTGGTGACGACTTGGTTAGCGCAGCAACTGCCAGCGTCAACACCTATTGATAAGCTTTATCATTTATCCGCCGGCGCGCCATTACTTGTATTAAGCTATGCGCAGCAAAATTATTATTCATTTTATACTGACTTGTTGGCCTCATTAGCGCAGTTATTTAATCAAGAACTGGATCCCGTCCACTGTGCAGCACAGTATGTGAAAAGTGATATGCCGCAATTATTATCGACGCTATTGAATATCATCAACGAATTGCTTAAATGCCAGCTACTGAATGGATATTTAGCTATAGAGAGTGCGTTATCGCACTTAGCCGCGTGCATGTCGACGGATTTTTTGTTGCAGTATTTTGATAGCTTATTGGCATTACAAGCGCATACCACTAAAATCAGCTTGAACTTACCCCTAATGCTAGAAGATCTGTTTTCTCGTTGGGCTTTACAAGGTAAATCATGTTAGTTGACTCACATTGTCATTTGGATCGATTGGATCTGGATTATTTTAAAAAAAACTTAAGTGCCTGTCTAGAGTTTGCTAGAGAGCAAGGTGTGGTGCACTTTCTTTGTGTCTGTATTGATTTAGCCAATTTTCCGGCCGTATTAGCAATTGCTGAGCAATTTACCGATGTTTCTGCATCTGTCGGCGTGCATCCCACCGAACAAGTCGCTAAAGAAGCTACATTGGATGAATTAACTAAGCTTGCCAAACATCCTAAAGTGGTGGCTATCGGCGAGACAGGTTTGGATTATTATCGTGAAAATACCGAAAAAAAATTTCAACAACAACGGTTTCGGCAACATATTCGCGCAGCTATTGCGGTGAATAAGCCATTGATTGTGCATACTCGAGCAGCGCGCGCAGATACTTTGCGCATTTTAAAAGAAGAGGATGCGCAGCAGGTGGGTGGTGTACTTCATTGTTTTACTGAAGATTTAGGTATGGCTGAGGCCGCTATTGAAGAAAATTTTTATATTTCTTTTTCTGGAATTATAACGTTTAAAAATGCCGTTGAATTAAAATCTATCGCGCAAACATTAGCTTTGGAGCGCCTATTAATTGAAACAGATTCACCTTATTTAGCACCGCAACCATTTCGCGGTAAACCTAATCAACCGGCTTATGTGCGTTACGTTGCCGAATATTTAGCCGAATTACGTGACTGTTCTTTAGAAGATATTGCCAATCAAACCACCACTAATTTTTTTACTTTATTTAAGCAAGCACAACATAATTAGCCAGTGGATAGACGTTAACTTTTTAAAGAGAGACGTTTTAAATGATGCGCATATTAACTTTTTGTGTATTGCTAGTTAGCTATAGTCTATCTATGGCGGAAAGCACTAGCGAACGAGCAACTGCGGCGTATTTTAATTCGATACAGACCCAACCGAAAAAATTAAGCCGTTTTTTGCATGATATGCCGAAAGGAGGGGATCTGCATAATCATCTCGGCGGTGTGAGTATGGCAGAGAATATGGTGCGTTATGCGCAACAGGATGCTTTGTGTGTGAATAGCAAAAATTTTAGCGTACACAGCGATCGCCGTTGTCCAAAACAACTGAGCATTGCGCAGATACCAAAATTCCCAATTTTATACAATCAATTAGTTGATGCCTGGTCGATGCGCCATTTTTGTCCGGGCAAAGAATCAGGACATGATCATTTTTTTGCGACGTTTATAAAATATTTGCCTATTTTGATGAAGCATCGTGCCGAGATGGTGAATGAGGCGGTAGAAAGGGCGTGTCGAGAAAATTTAATCTATCTGGAACTTATGATTATGCCAGATGATGATAAATCTGGATTATTAGGAAGTCAGATTGCTTGGGATGATAATTTAGACAACTTGCGTGAAAAACTTTTAAAATCAGGGGTTCTTCCTATTGTGCGGGATATTTCTAAGCAATTAGATAGCTATCAAAAACCACTGCAATCATTTTTAAACGAGCCTGGAAAGCAAAAGCAGCTGTGTCCAGATTTTAAACTACGTTATTTATATCAAGTATTACGTGAGCAGCCGCGCACACAAGTTTTTGCACAATCATTAACCGGTTTTGAAGCGGCAAACCGCGATCCGCGCATCGTCGGCATTAATCTCGTGCAAGCGGAAGATGGAAAAATATCCATGCGCGACTATTGCTTGCAGATGCGCATGATAGGATTTTTACATCGACATTATCCTAAGGTTAAGATTAGTTTGCATGCTGGCGAATTGGTTCCTGGTTTGGTGCCGATGAATGGTTTACGCTTTCATATTCGTGAAGCCATACAGAGTGCGCATGCTAATCGAATTGGTCATGGTGTGGACATACGTTATGAGGATCACGCTTTAAAATTATTGCAAGAAATGGCTAAAAAACAAATATTAGTTGAAATTAATCTCAGTAGTAATGCAGCCATACTCAATATTAAAGGCCAACAACACCCGATACTGCTTTATCGACAACATCAGGTTCCAGTGGCTTTATCTACGGATGATGAAGGGGTTTTAAGAACTAATTTGACCGAGCAATTCAACATAGCGGTAGCAAATTATCATTTTTCTTATTTGACCTTAAAACAATTAGCGCGTAACAGTATTCATTATAGTTTTTTACCCGGAGCGAGTTTATGGCAAGCGGACGATTATCAACATCCGGTTTCATCCTGTAAAAATAGTTTAATCAGCGGTCAGTTGTCTCCGAGTTGTCAAGATTTCTTAGCGGGAAACGAAAAAGCGGATAGCGAATGGAAATTAGAACAACAATTTTTAAGTTTTGAACAGCGATTTATCAAACCTGATTATAATGCTCACAGTAATTAGATTTTTGAGAAGTGCCGAGAAATAATTGCGGATTGAGTGATAACGCAAACAAAAATTTATTGCAAAAAGTATTATAGTGAAAAAAAGATGGCGTAAGCGATGCCGCCAAATAGAGTCCATTTAATTAAATAATAAGTGGGTTTATTCCATTTTTTAATGCATTTGCCGATGCGGCGAATAAAATAAACATATTTAAAGATGCGATTTACAGCACCGGTCTGATCGGATGCATCATTCGGCGCAGCTGCAGCGCTCATCAAATAACGTCCCACTAAATAATTAAATTGTTGTGCCCAAGGATATTTTAAAGGCCGTTCAACATCACAAAATAGAATCAATCGGTTTTGACCGCTGGTATTTTCTGCATAATGAATATAGGTTTCATCAAAGATGACAGCTTCACCATCACGCCAACTATAGTGCGTACCGTCGACATTAATATAACAACGATCATCATTGGGTGTTATGAGTCCTAAATGGTAGCGTAATGAGCCTGCATAGGGATCGCGGTGGCGTGGTAAACGACTTTTATCAGGTAATTCAGCAAACATGGCTGCTTTAATTGAGGGTAATGTTTTTAATAGCGCCGTGGTTTTCGGACAGTGGATTGCTGCGGAGGGATGATGGCTGTTATACCATTTTAGATAAAAACGTTTCCAACCGGTTCTAAAAAAAGAATTGAATCCAGCATCATCATATTTTTCGGAAGCTTTAATTTGTTGTTGCATTAAAAGATGCATGCCTTCTTCGCGTATTAGCTGCCAATTTTTACGTAAAATTTCTAATTCAGGAAAATTTTCCAGTTTCAAATAGGGTGTATTAGGCACCGCTGAAAAGCGGTACATAAACACATTCAGTGGCGCGAAAAAAGTCGAATGATCTGAAAGTTGACGCCAAAATGGATAACGCTGTTTTCCGCGACGATGAATGTAAAAAACACATCCAGCAAATAAAATAACAATGATGTATTTCATTAAAGATTTCTTAGCCTATTCAAAACAGTATGTTTTGTATAAAACTGTCAATAATTCACTTTCTAGTAAAAATAATGTAGGTCATATGTAAATCAGACATTAATTAAACCGGGGTTTGGTTTGCACATTGTCTTTGACATAAGTGGCTGAATTAGATCGCTGCATTAGCATGTTCAATAGTCATAAAACCGTCTGTCCATTTTCCCATAGCAAAGTCATGTAATGGCGTTCTACCAAGCGCGTCTTGTAGATTGCTATTTTCGGAAAGTAGAATTATTTTTCGATCTTCATTATCCATAATATACTCCTATTTTTTATCGTGATAGTGCAAACTATAAATATTAACATATAATCCATCTAAACTTAGAAATTAAAGTTACTTTTAGAATAGGTACCTTGTTTTTATTCAGGTCTAAGGTTAGTATCGGCATAGTTTCTTTTCTTTCAAATATCTACTAAAAATAACAAGTGAAACACTCTTTTTCTCCTACGGTTAGCGTCGCACTCGCGCTTTTATGCGTACTTACGGTTAAATTCCTCTTGGCCTGGTTTATTCCCATTACTGCGGATGAAGCTTATTATGCCATTTGGGGCGCTTTTCTTAGTGGCGGAGGGTATGATCACCCACCCATGATAGGGTTTGTTTTATACCCGTTGTTGCAATTCGGTCATCATGCCTTGACGCTGCGTTTACCGGCCATCTTCAGCAGTCTATTACTAGGTGTCATAATCTATCTTTATCTAAAAAAAGAGGATCCAGAGCGCGCGGCTATCACTAGCATTCTATTAATGATTGCACCGATTAGTCTATTTAATATTATTGTGACTACTGATACACCATTATTTATATTTTCGTTTTTGTCGCTGATGTGCGTCTTACAAGCTTTAAGAAATAATGATGCATGGTATTGGTTTGCGCTGGGCGGATTATTTTTAGGACTCGCTTTTTTCTCAAAATATTTTGCATGTCTATTAGGCTTAGCCTATGCGGTGTATTTTCTTTTTATTGCACCAAACCGGGCGCGTCTCATTGGTTTAGGTTTGTTAGCTTTATTCACACTGCCTTTTGCTGTGCAGAATATCTATTGGAATTATCACCATGATTGGTCGAATATTTTATTTAATATTTACAATCGAAATAATGATATGGGCTTTAGTTTTAAAACCATTTTAGCCTATGTGCTTATTTTATTGTATCTAATTACGCCGCCATTAGTATTCGCACTGGCCAAATTCCCAAAACAGCAATTAAAACAGCAGGCGTTATTTTACTTCTTTTTTATACCATTACTGTTATTTTTTCTGCTCAGTAGTTTTAAACCGATAGGTTTACATTGGCCGCTTGCGTTTATTCCCTTAATTTATGTTTGGGCTGGAATGTATTTAAGTACGGATAAGCTAAAAAATTTATTGAAATTTACTGTTTATTGGAGTGGACTACAACTAATCCTAATAAGTAGTTTACTACTCATTCCTCTTAAGTCGGTACAACATCATAATGTTCTGGGTTTAAACTATAATAAGATCGTTTATTTTTTTCATCATAAAACTATTAATGACTTGTTAAAAGAAAAATATTCGCTGCATTATATTTATGCAAGTCCTAACTATGCGGACGCTTGTTTATTTTTTTTCGATACGAATCATTATGCATCGGTATTTTTAAAAGGGTCTTATCATGGTCGTGAAGATGATTTAATTACTAATTTCAAACACTTTAAAAATAAAAACTTTTTAATCTTTTCACGCACACCACTGGTATACAATGACTATAAGCCTTATTTTCAGCATGTGACCTTGCATACTTTGCGTTATGAGCAGGCTACTTTTTATTATTTGATCGGTACAAAATTTAATTATCCCGTCTATCGACAAAAAATATTGCGGCCAATTAATGATACCTATTGGATTGATCCCCCGTATTTACCGCATACGCCAAGTTTTTTTTATTTAAAATATAATTTTTGCACTTAAGTTAAGCTGTGTCGTGATAATCTAGACGACTAAGCTTAAAAATTCAGACCGCGTGCGTAGATCGCTTCGAAATAGACCCAGCATCACGGAGGTCTTCATCGAAGCCTTTTGTTTTTCAACACCACGCATCATCATACACAAATGCTTGGCTTCAATAATGATGGCAACACCTTTGGCATCTAATACTTTCATCAAAGTATCGGCAATTTGACGAGTTAAATTTTCTTGAATTTGTAAGCGTCGTGCATAAAAATTAATAATGCGCGGGATTTTTGATAAACCGATGATTTTTCCATTCGGAATATAGGCAATATGACAGACGCCAATAAAAGGCAATAAATGATGTTCACACAAGGAATATAATTCGATGTCTTTGACTAAGATCATTTCTTCCATTGTCGAATGAAATACAGCAGCATTTAGCAGGACATCTAAAGATTCACGCGAACCACTGGTTAAATAACGTAAGGATTTGGCTACGCGTAACGGTGTATTTTTTAAACCTTCCCGTTCCGGGTCTTCTCCAAGTGCGCTTAAAATTGCTTTAATATGCTTTTCCATTATTTATTTTCTTATTACGTTTAGTTTTGTAACTACTTCCAAGCTGGAATGGCTGTATCATGAAATAATCTGGCGGCGGCGGCTAATACTTCAGGAGAGTGTATAGCCTTAATTAGATTAATAAACTTCGGATTATTTTTATCGCTTAGTTTTACCACTAATAGATTAGCATAAGGAGAGGTTTTACTTTCACTAAATAGTGCATTTTGTTGCGGGTAAAGATGAGCTAGCGCAGCATAGTTAGCATTAATAACCGCTAAATCGACATCAGCGAGTACACGCGATAATTGCGCAGCATCTAGCTCTTTGATAACTAAGTGTTTAGGATTAAGTTGGATATCATTAGGCGTCATGAATGTGCCTTTGCGTGTATCAAGTGTCAATAATCCGGCTGAACTTAACAATAATAAGGCGCGTGCTTCATTGCTTGGATCATTAGGAATGGCCACGATAGCATGCGGTTTTAATTCATTTAAATGCTGGATTTTTGCTGAATAGATGGCCATAGGATAAATAAACGCTTTGGCTATCGGAGTTAGTGCATAAGCGCGGTTATGCATTTCGTCGTTTAAAAAAGCTTGATGCTGAAATAGATTGGCATCGAGATTACCATCGTTTAACGCTCGATTGGGTATCGAATAGTCGGAGAATTCAATAATTTTTATTTGTAAGCCATAATCTCGTTGCGCTACTTGTTTGGCGACTTGCATGAGTTCTGTTTCTGGCCCACTAATCGTACCTAAACGAATTTGTTGTGAATTTTCACGATGATGGCAAGCACTCAGGCCGAATAAGCTACTTAGTAATAAGCAGCTCAATATGAAATGAGAAGTTTTTTTTATCATAGTTAATATATCCGAAGCATTAATAAAATTTTAACAATCACTGCGTTATGGTAAGTGCAGCCTATTTTGGTCATTGCGAGCACAAACTACGCAGTAATCGGGTTTTAATGATGATTTAAGCGTTTTGCCCAATAATCTCCCAGATGCTGTATGCCTTGTACTAAAACGATGAGGATCACGATAGTCATGATCATGACGCTGGCATCAAAACGTTGATAACCATAACGTATGGCTAAATCACCTAAACCACCTCCGCCAACGGCTCCTGCCATGGCAGAATAGCCAATTAAAGTAATGAACGTGGTCGTTAGTGTACCTACCATACCGGGTAGGGCTTCTGTCAACAAAATAGCAGGGATTAATTGCCAAGTGGTAGCCCCCATCGCCAATCCCGTCTCAATTAATCCCGGAGGTAACTGGTTGAGATTATTTTCTATCATGCGCGCAAAAAAAGGTATAGCTGCTAAGCTTAGCGGGACGATAGCGGCGCTAGTGCCAATCGAAGTCCCGACTAACAAGCGTGTAATAGGTATGATGGCTAGCATTAAAATGATAAACGGAATTGAACGTGCCATATTAACCATTAAGGATAAACTTTTATTAAGCAAGGGCATCGGCAATAAATTGGTTTGTCGCGTACTAAATAACAACACACCTAAAGGTAATCCCAGTAGTATAGCCAGCAATCCTGAGACAAACACCATATAGAGTGTTTCCCCGGTGGATAGGAGTAATTCAAACAATAGATTCGTCGACATAGCCCATAATCTCTACATGAAGCCCTTTATCAGTTAGATAATCTATACCTAAAGGTAAGGGAGTTTGATCACCCATGACTTCGACTACCATGATACCTAAAATTGTTTGTTTAAGACATTCAATATTGGCTTGTAAGATATTCAGATGAATACCCATTTCACGCATAACATGGGCTATTAAAGGTTCTGCCGCGGCTTGTCCCTGAAATATGATCCGAAGGACTGCATGGCTATTCAGTTTTTTTTGCATGCTGAGTCGTTTTTGTAATAAAGGGGGTAGTTCATGTTTTAACGACAAACTCACAAACTTCTTGGCTAAGTCAGCTTTTGGTGCCGTAAAAAAACTGACGACATCAGCGACTTCAAGGATCGATCCTTGATCCAGTAATGCAACACGGTCGCAGATACTCTTTACAACATCAACCTGATGCGTAATTAATACAATAGTAATCCCTAAACGCTGGTTAATATTTTTTAATAATTGGAGAATCGTTTGTGTAGTCTGTGGATCGAGCGCCGATGTCGCTTCATCACAAAGTAATACCTTGGGTTGGCTGGCAAGTGCGCGTGCAATAGCAACACGTTGTTTTTGTCCACCACTGAGTTGTGCTGGATAAGCGTGTTGTTTATCACTTAAGCCAGTAAGATGTAACAAAGGAGCAATCGTCGCGTGGATTTTCGATGGTGAATAATGTGCAAATTTTAACGGTAAGGCAATATTTTCATACACTGTTTTGGCTGCAAGTAAATTAAATTGCTGAAATATCATACCTATCTGACGTCGCACTAAGCGTAAATCAGCGGCTTTCATGGAGGTTAATTCTTGCCCAGCTATCCACACTTGTCCTAAGCTAGGACGTTCTAACAGATTGATACAGCGTAATAACGTACTTTTTCCGGCACCACTTTGACCCACAATACCAAATATTTCTCCTGGACAAATAGTCAGGTTTATGTCGCGTAGAGCATAGATAGGCGCGACTAAACTATTATAAATTTTTGAGATATTAATAAGTTTTATCATTTTTAATAGGTCATATTCCGCTGAAAGGCATTGGCTTAAAGGTATTATCGATACTTAGATAAATAACGCAAGAGGATTTGTTAATTTCGCTTGCTAGCATACAGTTCCTAACTGAACCAACGCTTTGTTCGAATCCTATGGATAAGCTGAATTAATCTAAGTCAGAAACTTTTAAGATATTCTCCAAAAATAAAATTTTAACTATCTATCGTATTTTTATATAAAAAAAATTTTTAATGACTTGACACTAATCTTTAAAGTACATAATCTATATCCTAGTAAGATAAATTTACTTTAAATTAGCTTAAAAATAGTTGATAATTATTATCAACAACGGTATTATAAAATTTATTACAATATGTTTTATTATTAATTCATTGTTGATGATAGAAAATATTGTATTGCATTAAAAAAAATAAAATTAAAAATTAATGGATGATCTTATGAGCAATCTAGAAAAACAACCCGCCTTAAAAGAACGTTCTGCTTTATTGATCGAGGATGATATTTTTTGCCAAAAAGTTCAAAGTCATTGTCTTCGTGAGTTGGGATATATCGTCGAAGTCGTGTCCGATGCTGAAACGGCAATTAATTGCATAGAGCAGTATGTTTATAATCTTATCGTGTTAGATTTAGGATTGCCAGATCAATCCGGTGAGTTAGTCATTCGCGCGACACGTGAGTTTGAGACTAACCATCGAACACCACTTATTGTCGCTACAGCTCATGCCGATGGTCCTATGCAGCAAAAGTGCCTCTATTTGGGTGCCGATGTGGTATTTATTAAACCGTTTAACAAACAAACCTTAGCGAGAGCGATTGATTTTTGTCATTCTCGAATCGAAGAATTATCCCGATTTAATTAGTGTTTAATTTTTAAAAATTAATTAATTAATGCGGTTTACTAGTTATAGTTTATCCCATAACCAATTTTTCAAATCAATTAAACAATAAAATACAACGAAAATGACTTCGATTTAAATCGTATTAAATAATCAAGTTTAGATATAATAATCTAATGTAAAATTATATATTTGGTTATGGGATAAACTATAAGTATTTTTTGCCTTTCAAGGAGGAAGTGTGTTAATAGATTTTGCGCCGAAATTCATTAGTTGCTTTACGAGTTTATTGCAAACACTTGATAAATGTAACGCACATATTCAAAACGAACTCAGTGAATTACCGCTATGGGTAGACAATGGTGCCGGAGATTTTATTACAAATCGCGATAAAGTCATCTTTGCTTTAGGAAACTTTGGGCCCACACCAGGTTTATCTCCACAAGAAACTTTCAAATGCCCAGGCGTCGTAGCTGGGACACAACCTACCTTAATGCTTATTAATGAGCTTAATCAGATAAAAACCACTTTTAGAGAACTTGTACGCGCCTATCAGCAAAGCACACAGCAAGATATTACCAAATTTGTCCGTGATACCTTGGCGTATGCTGGCTATCCAGGAATTAAACTTAAGCAGGTTTTTCGGCATATTATTTATATTAACTATCATCCGCGCCGTATCGCGTGGACTAAAGGCAAACACACCACAAGTAAACAATTATCAAAACAAGCCTCAGAAAAATTGTTGGAGAAAGCAGGGCAGGGCTTACATATTCATATACAAAAATTAAAATTGAACGGTTTACCTCATCAAACTAAACTGATTAAACATCGAGATATTAAGCCAGGTTGGGTAGTGAATATCGGGGCATTTAAAGAAAACAATTGTTCAGCTTACGAAGACATCCGAACCGCTTTACCTTTATTTTATTTGCATGATCAACAATTGCCAAATCCTACGGTATGTTTTAGTAAACCCCGTATGCAAAATCGTAAAATGCGTATTGATAAGCAAATAGAATCCATGGCTTTTTTACCCTCTATCAGTGTCTATCGATATAAAAAAGAAACTATTAACTAAATTTTAATTAATGTAAGTACAAATATATTTTTTAAATAAATCATTTTTTTAATAAAAAAAATGATTTTTCTTTGATAGTAATTTAATGCGCCAAATACATAGATACCTTGGTATATACCGGCTATCTATGACTTCACTCATAAGAAATTAATTAAATTATCTATTGCAGATTTTTTTTCAACGTGCTTAAATTTATTTTTATTGATAATAAAAATAAATCGCCATTTGAATAAAGATCCAAAAATGTGAGGTAAATTATTATGCCAGAACCAGAATTTAGAGCAAGGCTTGAATACGCACAACTTAAACCTGCTACCCCTATATTCGCATCCATTTCAACTAATCAAGTTGTAAATACCCGCTTATTAACAACAGAAACCTGTCGAACTTCTACCTCTTGTACGCTATCTAAGTAGTTTATAGCAGAGATAATTTATTCGAAATAACTTATTTCATTACTTTAGCACTCAAAATCCCTAAGTTTTATGCCCATTATCAAGCCTTGCTAAGAAAGGTTTAATTTTATCTTAAGCTATGGAGACTACACTAAGTAGGTGCCGAGTAATTAATCTTGATTCAAGAAATTTAAATTGATTATTACAGCGAGGTCCTTAATGTTAGAAAGCGATGTCGTATTAGTAGCAGAAAATTTAGTAGGTAAAAACTATCATCAAGTATTGAAAGGCTTACGCCGTATAGGCCGCCCAATTAAAAAGGCATGGGATGTTAAACTTTTACAAGAAACTGGTAAAACTCCCGAAAATTATAAATTTAGCTCAGATGATAAATTTAAAGAATTTTTGATCGATAACATAAAAACCTATACTAGATCGACTCTACTTCAAACTCACATTCCTGATGTACAGAATATTCAGGAACTTAAAAATAAATTATCACGTCTGGCACTTTTTTTAACGGTATGGAAAGACGGAGCAGAGAAAGCCGATTTAAATTCTTCACAAGAATCAAAAGCTAAAACAAAGTTACGTCAAGAAATAAAGTATAAATCAACTCTCGATAAAGACGATCGCTATGCAATCAATATCGCTCTACAAAGCATGGTTTTTATCCTTTGTCAGCAAAGTGAACTCATTGAAGATCAAAATAAAAATTTAACAGATTTTAAGGATCAATTTAAAGAATTGAAAGATAAACAAGCTTTACTTGAATTTATTTCCAAACGAGTTACCAGCTTAAATAAATTAGAATCTAACCCAAACCATGAAATCAGTCATGAAGATCCATCAGACATACAACAAGAAATTGAAAAAATTGGTGCAGCTATTTCAGCTTTTCAAACGCCGAATATCAAGAAAAAAATCATCAAATATACCGGTGTCTTATTGGCATTCATTGCATCAATAGCCTGTGGTGCTGCAACCGGTGGCGCCTTTTTTTTACTCTTTCCTAGTTTGCCGCTACTGGGCTTTATCTTAGGAGGTTTAATAGGTATATGGGGGTTTTCATCTAATTTTGGTTTCTTTTCACAGAATTTTCCTGATTTCTTGCTAAGCCTTTTAAAAAAAGGCGGCATTAGTGAATATATTGATGAAGAAGGAAAACGTCGACAATTATCTGCACTTAAAAAATATCTGTTTATCCCTCTTGCCGTGGTGGCTTCGCTCACCGTAGGTTTAGGAACGGGAGCAATAACCTATACGACTGTTATCGCTTTAGCGGGCAAGTTACTCGTCATATCCGCGTTTATATGGCCCCCTTTATTTCCGATTATTGCCGGTATTTTAGCCGCAGCAGTAGGTATCACCTTAACCGTCGCCGTATTAACTGCAACCATCGAGGCGATAAAAAATTCACAAAATTTCAACTGGGAAGTAATTAAAAATACGATCAATAATTTATCAACACGACAAATTATTGGTTACATATTTAAGGGATTGTTAGTATTACTAGGTTTACTTGGCTTAGCTTATTTTCGTTATGTCGCCGGAATCGATTTATCTAATATCATTCAACCGATCGTTGGACTTCAAGCTGCGCCAATAGTCGCTGCCATTGTAGGTGTGATCGCTTATATCCCACAAGGATTCTTTACTGTGCTATCTATACAAAAACTTATCAGGCTTTTTTCCCCACCCGACAGTACTTCTCAGGTAGAAGCGGCATCATTGTCGCAAAACCTTTATTCCCGTGCAAAATCTAGAATTACTAAAATTTATAAGTCGATTTGTCTTATTGGTAATGCCTTCGGTAATGCGGTCTTAGTAGTCGTTGATAGTATTTCAGCCTTGTCTATTTTTGGAGCAATTGGATGTTTCATTAATTCCTGGTCAGGAAACTTGGTTGAACCACCTAAGAGTCAACAGGCTAGAAGCCAAGCAACCGAATCACTTATTAAAGAAGTGGAAAGTTTTAATGCGAAGGTTAAGACTGAGCCATCTGCGGCGTCTACGGATAATTTTGAGAATAGTCAAAGGAACTTAACTTTAAGTAGTTTTAAACTACTAAACGAACCATCCCGCCTTCCTAGTCCAGTTAAATCTGTAAGTGAGCTTTATTTGACTAGCGATAAAGATAACATACCAAAGAGTGGCAATTCTGCTAGAGGCAGCAATCCGACGTTTTTTTCTAACGCAAGTAATAGTGATAGTTCAGACCCCTTAAAAATCAAACGCTCGACTAGCTTCCCAGCTAATCATTGATAAGCAACTAGCATTGACTTAGAATTAGTGTTAGGATTTTTTGCTGAGAAAAGCAAAATCTATGTCTAAGTCAACGCAAGCTTATCATTAACGCTGGCATTGTTGACAATACACACTACTGCGTTGACCAATACGTGCAAGTTGTAATGTAGATTGACATTGTAAGCAGGGGAGTCCAGCGCGACCATACACGTTTAAGTGCTGCGTAAAATATCCAGGTTTCCCTTCACTATTTAAAAAATCTTTTAAACTACTACCCCCTTTTTTAATTGCTAAACGTAAAATAGCTTTAATAGCATTGACCAATAGCTTTAAATCGCAAAGTAATAATGTTTTAGCAGGCTTCAAGGGATTTATTTTAGCCGTAAATAACGCTTCGCTAGCATATATATTACCCACGCCCACCACAATGCATTGATCCATAATTGCCGATTTGATGGGTAGCTGTTTATTGGCCAATTGTTGTTTTAAATAGAATGCGGAAAATTGGCGGTTGAGTGGTTCAACACCCAAATTTTTTAGCAATGGGTGCCGTTTAGGATCTTCATTGGTATACAGCAATGCCCCAAACCGACGCGGATCTGTAAAACGGAGTAGGGTGCCATTATTCAGAAGAATATCGACATGATCATGTTTACCCGGAGTAACACATTCGTTTAAAATCCGCAGTCGCCCAGACATACCAAGATGAATAATGATGTTACCTTGAGCTGTAGCCACACAAAGATATTTTCCTCGGCGAGTAACTTGCGTAATTGTGAGACCGACTAATTGTTGCAAATCTTGCGAAGGAATAGGCCAACGCAAACTAGGTCGACGGATCAGAAATTTTTGGATAATTTGATTTTGTATTGGAGCTTGTATGCCCCGCAACGTGGTTTCAATTTCAGGCAATTCAGGCATAGAGAGCGATAATTTATCTTTTCAAGAATAATAGCAAATTTAGTGCTAGATAACTAATTTCTTTAAATTTTGATGTTTTATGGAGAAATTGATTTTTTAGGTAGATCTGGAAATATACGCTTATAAAAATCTTGAAAAGATTGACCTTCATTGGGTCCTTCGTCAATTCTTTTTGAAAGAATTTGCTCTGATTTATCAATTTCGATAATTTTTTCTTGTAATTTAATGTGTTTTTTTACTATCTCTTGACCCAAAGGATCAGTTAATAAATAGTATAAAGTCCCTTCGTATGTGTCTTTATTCACAAATTGATTGAGAAGATTCTCCGATAATTCTTCACCGATAAGATCACATAGAGAATGATTTTCTTTTAAGATTTTCCTACCTTCAGCATTGGAAAGTAGCAAATAACTAACTGAATAAACCTGTTGCCTATCTAAAAATTTTTGGTGGTGGAAAGTCTGGTTAATCGTAATTTTATCAAAGGCTTTTAGATCGATTAAATTCCTGAATATTATTTCAATTTTATCGGTCGATATCGAAGTACATTTCCATAAAAAATAGGCTAGTGATTGAGGTGTATTTTTTAATTCCTTAACAATTAAATTCTTTTCGGTATCCAATAATGGAACAGCCTCTAACAAACTAAACAGTGAATCACGATCTGAATTTTCTGTTGGCATAAAACTTTTCCTATATTTTATTCACTATTATTCGTGAAAAGTTTAATCTTCATTTTTTTAAGTAAAAATTAGCTTTACTATTTAGAACCCAAATGTTGCCATATGAGCCACTTCAAATTTTGAAGTAAACTTTTGTAGGCTTTTTTCAAATTCTGCGCGATCTAAGCCGTTATTATAAATATTAGTTTCAGCTAAATTAAAGTAGTCATCTATAATTTTAGCATCTTTGCCGGGTAAAAAGTGTAAGACATCTAATATTTCATAAAAACCCTGAACATCTTTTCTTAGAATTTTATTCATTGTGAGTAATTGATCAATTTTGTTTTCTGATAAGGCCTTATAATCAAGTAAGATTTTTAAAGAACGACAGAATTTAACGACCAAAGTTGAATTCACAAATAAACTAGACTGGATAATATCAAAGAATTTTGTAAAAAGAGTATCGCTTTTAAAATTTGCATCTGTCATTAATTTGAATAAATAATTTAATTCTTTAATCATTGTTGCATCATTTAAATCGATAGTTTTAAACATTTCTTTTAAAGTTAGCTCCATATTTTCCATTCTTTTATCTTTAAGATAAGCTACCTGAATTTTATAAAAAAAATAATTTCTAATCGCCGCCCATTTAACCGGGAGCTCCCACAATGGATTAGCCATCACACGAAAATATCCAATGGCATTCACTTTATTGATAAAATCTACAAACTCCTCGGGTGTTTCTAACAATAATATCATGGAATTAAAGCCTTCCATTGGAGGAATTATTGCGGTGATAGGGTAGTTAGCAGCTGGCTTACTTACTGGGGAACCTACATCATCATTATGATGAAAACGTTCTAAAGCGTATCCTTTGTCTAAGGCCTTATTTAATCCAGTAATGTGTTTTTTCGTTATAGGGGCAACATTCCCTAAATTAGGATCTTCTCGAGCATAAAAATTTTCAGCAGTCTCTTTCGAACGTCGTTTTTCTCTAGGAGAAAGTTTTCGACAACGTTCCCTATGGGTTATCTCTTGATTAGGTCGTTTATTATCGGGTCCATAATTTTTCCAAGGTTCCCAAAAAGCAAGTGGATCATAATCGGCTATCAGTGATCTTTTTAAAATAGTATCCGCTAAGACATTAAACGCTTGTTTTTCAGCGGTGTAGATAGCATATTCAGCTCCTGATTCCGTATGGATTTTTTTGGCATAACTTAATTCAAATTTAGTGGGATGTTCATCGATATGAGGGTGGGGGCAGTAAATAACTAAATATTCGCCTTCCTTTTTCTTTTGAGGAAAAATAATTCCCTGCTTCCTTAACTCTTGATAGCGTTCTTCCGTTATTATTAACTGTGTCGATTGTGCGTATTGTTTTTGAATGCAATCTTGAATTTCTCTATTGGCTTTCTCGATTTCGATAATCGCATTACTCACACCATTTAATTTGCTGTAATATTGTTCTATAGGGATAAATCCTGCCCATAATCCCCACGAAGAGGATTTACCTTTAATTTTAAAATTTTTAGTGGGATTTTGGCCAGCTTCATGCAAAGTTTTAGTAAGTGGTTCTACAGGTCGAAATAACAAAATCACATTTTCACTATCAGCATATTTTTCAAAAGCAAGCAAGTCTTTTTCTGGAATACCTTGATCTTTATGATCAAAAATATTATTTAATTTCAAAGCATTACCTGGACTTGAAAAAAACATATTGAACTCCTTTAAGAAGATTTTTTTATTTTTTCTTCTCAATTAAGTTTAGTATAGATTAATATTATTAACACTAAATTAAATATTTTTTATCTCTCAGTAAAAGTCAGGGGAATCGTGATCTTGCAACGAATTATTGGACACTAAGAATCGAGACGTTGATAAAATCGTCGTTCAAATTCAACGGGAGTTAAATATCCTAAAGTTGAATGACGCCGATGATTATTATAAAAGACCTCAATATATTCAAAAATACTT
>DASXLX010000005.1:0-3394 GCA_036495935.1 Candidatus Aquirickettsiella sp. | reverse complement strand
AAGTATTTTTGAATATATTGAGGTCTTTTATAATAATCATCGGCGTCATTCAACTTTAGGATATTTAACTCCCGTTGAATTTGAACGACGATTTTATCAACGTCTCGATTCTTAGTGTCCAATAATTCGTTGCAAGATCAGATTGTGGTTAGCTGGTAGTTGGGATGCCAGTCCTAACTATCGGTGCTTTTTTATACTCAATTTAAATATAAATCATTTTAGTCATTTTTGCAAATGCAAATATAATTTTTGTAAATAATTTTTAAAATGCTAAACTAAACATACCAATTAATTTATTTTGATATTTTCATTTAGCAGGTATGATCAATGATAGTTAAAAAATCTTCTTCTCAACAAAATAAAGGAAAATTAGTTCACATGAGTTTTGTTGTTTCAGAAGATCTTAGAAATATATTTAAAGCTAAAGTTTCTGCTAAAGGAAAAAAAATGCAAGAAGTTTTGGAAAGTTTAATGAAAGAATATGTAAAGAAGTAATATCTTATTCAAAATATAGATTGATTATTACCATTTTAGACATGTTCAGATAAACTTTTTTTACTAAATCACAATAAGGACAATAAGAAGTGAAAACTACTATTCACCATCCTCATGATAAATTTTTTAAACGAAACTTAAAGAATAAAAGAGTAGCTATTGATTTTTTAAAATCATATTTAGTACCATCACTTTACGATAAGATTGATATTAATTCTCTGCAATTAACAGAAAAAAGTTTTATTGTTCCACAGCTTCGTGAAATCCATAGTGATGTTATTTATAAATGTCTTATTAATAAGACGCCTGGTTATTTATTCTTCTTGTTAGAACATCAATCTACGGATGATCCTTTAATGGCATTTCGTTTTCTTCATGCTATTGTTTCTTTAAGCTATGAACACCTCAAACAAGGGCATGCCAAATTACCCATTATTCTACCTTTTTGTATGTATCATGGAGAAAAGTCTCCTTATCCTTATTCCACAAATCTCTATGACTGTTTTGAAGAGCCTGAATTAGCAAAAGAAATAGCTTTTAAGCCCTTTAAATTGATTGATCTGACTATTCTATCGGATGAAGAAATTAAATCACATGGTTTAGTAGGCCTTATGGAGATGCTTTTTAAGCACCAAAGGGATAAAAACTTCTTAAGTATTATGAGGAAACTACTTCAAAGTCAGTTTGTCCAAAATATAATCAAACAGCTTAATATTTCCTATCTTACGGATATGTTAAACTATATAGTGAATACTAGTCAGGATGACAGTGAACCGAAGGCTGCTCAGAATTTAATTGAAGAGCTAATCAAAGCCTTTCCAGAAGAACCAGCCAGGAGAACAATTATGACTTTTGCCCAACAGTTAAAGGAAGAGTACAAACAAGAATTCATGGGAACAATAGCACAGCAATTAGAACAAAAGGGCCTACAACAAGGCCTACAACAAGGCCTACAACAAGGCCGCCAAGAAGTTCTAGCGCTCGTAAGAAATTTATTAAAGCAGAAGGTTCCCTTAGCGGCTATTAAATCAGCAAGTGGTCTTTCTGAACAAGAATTACTCGAGCTAGAAGAATCTTAAAACTTATTATCTGGTTAGTTGAGACATGTACCAGAATTGTACCAAGCTGAGATGGAAAGCATATAAATCTCCGTGGTTTTCAGTAGGTTATTAAGTTTGCAAAGTATCGCAAGTGTTTGATTATTAATTGTTTTTCAAGCTAAATACCAGGTTCGAAGCCTGGTACTCTATCCAGCTGAGCTACGGGCGCAACTTTAAAAAAAGCGACATTCTAACAGTTTATAACTTACTCAGCTAGCGTTTAGCTAGCTATCCATCGTTGTATTTAAGTTTTTATACAGGGGAGCTATTGATGCTAAGTAACGGAAAGTCATGTCTATCGGTATTTTCAACAGCATTATAAATGTTAAAAAAATTGCTTATGGTATTAGGTAGTTCAGTTTTAAAATTTTGCACATTCGAAGCGTCTAAATTTTTAACTTGAACCTCAAGATGTTTTTTTAAATCATTAAGTTGAATATTTACTTCTGGCGCGTTCATGCTATTTGCTAAAATGAGCATTTGCGGCAAATTATAAATTAACGCTGCGCCTAGGTTGGCTATCCATTTTAATGCTTCAGCAATGTTTCCTGAGTATCCTAATTCTTTTAAACTATCTGCCATGGCTTTATGTGTGGTAAAACCCGAGAATAATGCGGGTAATACGAATAGCATTGCTAATAAAGAAGGTTTTTCCAAAGACATTAGCTTTTTACTAGTTGAATTGACCCCTTTAATAGAAAATCCTGCGCCTGGTATGCCATTGCCAATGGCAGCTATTGATCCCAATAACATACTGACTGCGCCAGAAGCATGTAATTTTTTCTCAGCTAAATCACGCATACCAAAATAGCTTATTAATAAATATGCACTAAATTGGGGAAAGCTAAACAATCCAAGACTAAAATTAAGCGAATAATAGCTGATTCTTTGATGTAACCTCAAATTATTATTAGTAGTTAGCTGAGAATTTAATTCTGTTTGTAATTCTGGTTTCAAGTGTTCATTTGACTCTAATCGTTGTTTCTGAGCAAAATTTTCAATAATTAAATTAATTTCTTCGATAAGTTTTTCTTTTTGTAAAGCGGTTTTATTTTTTAATAATGAAGAAATGTTATTAATTAATTCCATGGTTCCTACCACATTGACACCGACATTAAGAAAAGCAGAAATTATCTGTAATACCATATTCGGTTCATCGATATAATTGCCTTCTTCATCAACTATATTCATAAATAAATTGGGTGTTACACACATCGTAGAAAAGAAGAGTGCAGCTGAAAGTTTCCAGGGCATTTTAAGTAAACTAGGAAATTGCTGTAAAAGTTCTCGGTAGGCTTGTAAGTTAAAGAGAAAGTTGGTTCCAAGTCCGCTCCCTGCGGCAATTTCTTTTAACCCGTTTGCAACGGAAGCACCAGCATTATAAGCAGGATTAAAATAGGTTACGACACTCACGGCTGATGTTGAAACTATACCAATTGTTTTAAAAGAAATACTTTTAACAGCCGAAATTGATTTTTGAAAAAAATTAGTAGAGCGTTGTGTGGAAAGTAAAGGCATATTTTCATCATCTGAGGTTGGCATTTTTTTATCCTTGAGAACAGGAGTGAATATTTTTCTTGAATAATTAATTATCCCTTAACTAACAAGAAATTAATAAAGAAAAATTTATTGATTATTTATTTGTAGTAGCTTAGACCTGATCGGACAGTTACCGATTTTGCAGAAGTGACTGTCAGGTTAAGTTCAATGAATAAACTTTTCCTTCCAGATTGGTTTGCCATCAATAAGTGTTTCTATGGGTGTTCTGCCACAGCACATTTTGCCTTGATGAGTCCGTT
>DASXLX010000004.1:0-43898 GCA_036495935.1 Candidatus Aquirickettsiella sp. | reverse complement strand
TGAAAAGCTTGGATTTCGACGCTGTAAAGCTTGCTCTAAAGCTTCTAACACTAAAGTGGTTTGTAATGATTCACTCATAGAAAGTCCAACCACTTTACGTGAATAAAGATCAAGTACAACCGCTAGATAAAGCCATCCTTCTAACGTGCGAATGTAACTGATATCCGCTACCCATTTTGAATTGGGTACAGTCGCCGTAAAGTTTTGCTGTAACCTATAGGGGCTACGGCTTGTTTTTTATTAACGCGCGTCGTTGTTTTAAATCGTTGCATTTTTTCCGCCATACCCAGTTTTTTCATCAGGCGTGCAACACGCGGTCGACTGACTTCAAAACCTTGGGCTTTTAGTTCAGCATGGACCCTGGGACTGCCATAGATTTGTCGACTTTTCAAATACTCGAGTACACGTTATTTTTTTCTCTAACACCAAATTGACCGCATTTAATTTAAATTCTTTATCATATTTTCTAGACATACTATACCTACTAGCTTAGTAACTTAAGTTTACCTCGCTTCTCTGTGTCCGAAAAATCATAGCAAGATCAGTGCGGTGAAATTGAGACCGCTCATCCTGGCTACCTCGGTTCGCAAGATACCTTTTATGTAGGGACGCTAAAAGGTGTTGGCCGTGGGTATCAGCAAACGTTTGTCGACACGTACAGTAAAGTTGCCTTTGCTAAGCTTTATACGACGAAAAAACCGATTACGGCAGCTGATATGCTCAATGACCGGATCTTACCCTTTTTTGAGGAGCACAGCTTACCGGTATTGAGGGTTTTAACCGACAGAGGTACAGAATATTGCGGCAAGCAGAACATCATGATTATCAGCTTTATTTAGCGCTCAATGACATTGATCATACAAAGACAAAAGTACGTTCACCGCAGACAAATGGTATCTGCGAACGTTTTCACAAAACCATTTTACAGGAGTTTTATCAAATCACTTTTCGAAAAAAACTTTATTCAAGTATAGAAATGTTACAAAACGATCTAGACGAATGGATTGATTTCTAAATAATAAACGAACTCATCAAGGCAAAATGTGTTGCGGAAGGACTCCACTAGAAACACTTGTTGATGGGAAACCAATCTGGAAGGAAAAATTTATTCATTAAACTTGAACTGACAGTCACTTCTGATAAACCGGCAACTGTCCGATCAAGTCTGAGCTAATACAATTTAAAAAATTATTCTGAAATATTTTTAGCCATTAATAGTGCCAAAACAGAAATTCAGGATATTTAAGTAATAAGTAAATAAGACCGCGTAACATTAACTACGCATTCCATTGGGAAATTAATGACAATGAATTATTTTTATATATCATAGTCGCTAAAGATGAGTGTCTCGACAACCATATTATACCAATTAATCATTACATTCTATTTACTTTGCCTATAAGGACCCTAACATTTTTTTCGGATCCACGGCTTTGTCAAATTCTTCAGTGCTGAGATAACCCAATGACAAACAGGCTGCGCGTAAACTGGTTTCTTCATGCAATGCTTTATGCGCAATTTTAGCGGCTTTATCATAACCTATAATAGGGTTCAATGCGGTCACTAGCATGAGTGAATTTTCAAGAAAATGCTTAATCTTAGCTTGATTGGCTTTTAAACCTTTAACACAATAGTGTGCAAATGATTGGCATGCAGTACTTAATAGATCGACCGATTGTAAAAAATTATAAATCATCAAGGGTTTGAATACATTTAATTCAAAATTACCTTGACTACCTGCCATGCTGATCGCTGTATCATTTGCCATCACTTGCACACACACCATGGTCATGGCTTCACATTGGGTGGGGTTTACTTTACCCGGCATAATCGAAGAACCAGGTTCATTCTCAGGTAAAATAAGCTCGCCTAAACCTGAACGCGGACCCGAACCTAACCAGCGAATATCATTCGCCATTTTCATTAAAGCACAGGCTAAGGTTTTTAGTGCGCCACTGGAAAACACTAATGCATCATGTGCTGCTAAAGCAGAAAATTTATTTTTTGCTGAAACAAAAGGTAATTTAGTTTCTTCAGCAATTATTTTTGCGGTTAACTCAGCAAATTTCGGATGCGTATTTAAACCAGTTCCAACCGCCGTACCACCAATTGCCAGCTGATAAAGACCCGGTAAAGTTTGTTCGATATTTACCAAAGCCGATTCTAATTGATCCACATAAGCCGAAAACTCTTGGCCCAAGGTCAAAGGCACCGCATCTTGTAAATGTGTACGACCGATTTTAATAATATCTTTAAATTCATGAACTTTTTCGTTTAAAGCAACATACAAGGTTTGTAGTGCTGGCAGCAATTGTTTAGCGATGGCTAATACCGCAGCAATATACATCGCCGTCGGAAACGTATCATTAGAAGACTGTGATTTATTGACATGGTCGTTGGGATGAATAGGATTTTTACTAGCGCGCTCTCCCCCAGCAAGTTCTATGGCGCGATTAGCAATCACTTCATTCACGTTCATATTTGTTTGTGTACCGCTACCAGTTTGCCAGACGCGTAACGGAAATTCAGCGTCAAGTTGCCCGGATTTTATTTCGTCGGCAACTTGAATAATCAAATCGGCTTTATCTTTGGTTAATAACCCCAATTCTTGATTGGCTTTAGCAGTGGCTTTTTTCAAAATAGCAAACGCGTGAATGACTGCCAAAGGCATCTGTTCGTGACCTATGTCAAAATGATGCAAACTACGTTGTGTTTGTGAGCCCCAATAGTGATCGGCTGGGACTTCAATCGGTCCCATACTATCGGTTTCGATACGCATCTTTCTTGGCTTTTCTGACATACAGCACCCACGAAGTGACCCAAGGAATTTTGAAAAAATTGGCTGAGAAAGTATAAAGTGTCTGTTTACAATTGGCTAGTTTTTACAGGCTATATAATTTTTCAAAATTAACTTGGTTATATCAATCGGCAATTTGGATAAGGCGCCATCTTGCTCATACACACATTTCGGTACTAAATAACCAGGTAATCTATCGCGCAATGTTGTTATCAGTTGTTTAGCTTGTTCTTCGGGCACGGCAAAATGCGCAGCTCCCTGCACTTTATCGAGCAAATGTAGATAGTAAGGTAAAATTCCACTAGCAAATAAACGTTCACTTAAATTAACTAACGCTGCAACATTATCATTCACACCTTTTAGTAACACTGCCTGATTTAAAACATGCACTTTTTTATGGCGTAATTTTTCTATGGCCTGTTGCACAGAATCATCACACTCATTCGCATGATTGCTATGTGTCACCAAAACCGGTTGTAATCGTGTTGCCGTAAACCAGCTCAAAAACTCTGTACTTATACGTTCAGGTAAAACAATAGGTAAACGGGAATGGATGCGTAAAATGTTAACATGCGCAATATTAGCAAGATCATCAGCACATTTTCTCAAATAATGATCAGGCGCTAATAAAGGATCACCACCACTAAAAATCACTTCACGAATCGAAGCATCGGCTGCAATATATTCCAGTATATTCTGCCAGGCCTTACCCCCCGCTCTGTTTTCTGTGTAAGGAAAATGGCGACGAAAACAATAACGGCAATTTATAGCGCAGGCGCCGGTAATGGTTAGCAATACTCTGCCATGGTACTTATGTAATAAACCCGGTAATGGATTAACGGATTGTTCTAGAAGAGGATCCCGGCTATAACCAAAACTCATTATTTCTTCTGCAGCTAAAGGCAGGACTTGTTGTAATAGGGGATCGTAGGGATTACCTTTTTGCATGCGAGCCACAAAGCCTGCGGGCACGCGTAAGGGAAATAATTGTGCTGCTCGTTGCGCTGCAGCTAATAAACTAGGATTTAATTCCAATTTGTCGAGCAATTCTGCCGGATCAGTAATAACTTCCTTAAGTAATGTTTGCCAATTTTTTTGTAGCATTTCTTAAATAATTTGAATAATTTTTATTCGGAATAACTAAACCACTATCCTCAAATTAGCAAGCCAGGGTGAAAAATGGCTTGAAGTAATCGTGCTTCGTACACAGCATTTCCTTACAGCTATCTCGCTGGCCCTTCAGTCAATCACTAAAGTTATTTTATAGTTTTAAAGGGCTTTAATCTCGCATGCCTAGTGAAGGTAGCATTACTTTAGGAAGCGGTTGATTAAGACTGGCTAAATCATCAGGTACAATATTTAACAAGTGTAAAGCATTATTCATCACATGGGAAAAAATAGGTCCGGCCGTATAACCTCCATAATACAAGCGACCTTTTGGATCATGCAGAATGACAGCCACGACTAAACGTGGATGGCTTGCAGGAGCGATACCAATAAAAATACTATTATAGCGATGCTTTTCATAACCATGTACGCCGACTATACGCACCGTACCTGTTTTGCCTATCACTCTATAACCTGGAACACGTGCTAATGGGGCCGTTCCTCCTTTAGTAAGTACTGACTCCAACATATCCAAAATTTCTCTACTAATAGTTTTATCCATCACCTGTTGGCCTAACGGCGGATCACCTTGAACTTTAAGAAAAGTAACTGGAACTTTGATACCTCCATGCGCTAGCACTGCATAAGCTTGTGCCAATTGTAAAGCAGTGACTGAGATCCCATAACCAAACGATAAAGTGGCCAGTACAAAAGGATTCCATACTTTAAAATTTGGCAAACTGCCGGTTCGCTCTCCTGGAAAACCACTTTGTGTAATTTGACCAAAACCCATTTGGTGTAAAGTATTCCACAAATTTTCTGCGGGAAGCGAAAGAATAAGCTTTGACATTCCCATGTTACTCGAGATCTGTAATATCTTAGTTAAATTCATCACACCATTATTATGTTCATCCATAATTCGCTTACCAGCAACAATCATCCAGCCAGGTGATGTATCAATTTGACTAGTAGGAGTAAATTGACCATTCGCTAATACACTGGCCATACTAAAACTTTTAATGGTGGATCCTGGTTCAAATAGATCAGTTAATGCACGGTTACGTGTATGCCCATCCTGCGCCGTTAATCTGTCATTAGGATTATAAGAGGGCCAATTTGCCATCGCTAAAACTTCACCGGTTTTAACATCAAGTACAACAACCGATCCTGAATCGGCTTGATACCGTTCAATGCCGACCTTCAGTTCTCTATAGGCAACATATTGGATACGTTTATCGATACTTAATTGTAAGTCATGTCCAGGTCTTGGCTTACGAATAGATCGTATATCCGCCACGACATGTCCTAATCGATCTTTGATAACTTTCTTTAAACCGGATTGGCCTTCTAACCAATTATTATAAGCTAACTCTAATCCTTCTTGACCCTTATCATCTACATTAGTTAAACCAACCACATGCGCCATCACTGGGCCTTCTGGGTAATAACGATGATATTCATTTTGTAAAAATACGCCTGGTATTTTTAGATCCTTGATTTGTTTTGCTAAACTCGGATTTAAACCGCGTTTTAAATAAATAAATTCTTTAAATTGACCATGTAATTGTATTTCATGAATGCTTTGCGGGTTGATTTGTAAAAAATGACCTAACAAAGAAAGTTGTTGTCGACTAGGTCTAAAGTAAGCGGGATCTATCCAAACAGCATCGACGGGTGTACTGATAGCTAAAGGCACTCCCTGGCGATCCAAAATCATCCCACGATGTGCAGAAATATTTAAAGTACGTACTGTTCTTGCATTACCTTGATTACGCAAAAACTGACGGTTAATAACTGTTAAATTGATAAGTCGAGCAATTAAACCCAAAGCGATGATCATTAATATGAAAACCACGATCATTAAACGCCATTGGTATTTCGTAGCAATAGAAATAGATTTATTTTTTTTGACTTGACGACCCTGCATGTAAACTACACCTCTTGCTAAACCAAATTAAGGGCTTGAGTCGGAGGCGAACAATCGAATAGCATTCTAAACAGACTTCGTTAATAAAACCGTGTTTTTCATTTCGGGAATTCGCATTCTTAATTCTTGTTGAGCTAAGGTTTGTATTCGAACGGGCGCCACCCAAGTATTTTCCTCGAGTAATAGTTGGCTCCATTCTGTTTTTAAATTATCGGAATCTTGTTGGCTTGCTTGTAATTGACTATATAAGTTACGTTGTACAGTTTTTATATAAATAACTGAAAGTGCTGAAGACAAAACGGCTAATATTAATAAAATGAGTCCTATCATCTTTAAGGAAATAACCCAGCTTTGTCTGTGATCCCATGTCAAGGTACTTTGTGTTAAAGCACGTGCCGCCATATTCATGATATTTTCTCCGCAATTCGTAACATTGCGCTACGCGATCGTGGATTGGCTTTAATCGCATACGCATCCGGTTTAATCCCGCGACCCAAATTTTTTAATTTAGGTCTCCATTCGGCTGGCATGAAAGGTAGCTTTTTTAATTCCACCGCTTCATGAGCATGCTGACGAATAAAACGTTTTACGATTCGATCTTCTAATGAATGAAAACTAATGACTAACAAACGCCCACCTATCTTCAATACTTCTAAACTTTGTTCTAAGCAGGACTTTAAATCTTCCAATTCATTATTAATTCGAATGCGTATTGCCTGAAAGGTTTGCGTAGCAGGATGTTTATGCCTTTCCCATCGGGGGTGAGCTAACTTCACCACATTCGCTAAATGAACCGTAGTGACAATAGGTCTTAACTTTCGTTCTTCTCCTATTGCTCGAGCAATACGTTTTGCATAACGTTCTTCGCCATAATCTTTTAGTACTTGTGCAATTTCCTTCTCTGCTGCACAAGCTAGCCATTCTGCTGCGCTGATTCCTGTTTTCGGATCCATACGCATATCTAATAGCCCGTCTCGTAAAAAACTAAACCCTCTTTCCGCTTGATCTAATTGGGGTGAAGAAACACCTAAATCTAATAAAAGCCCCGACACCCGTCCTGTAGTTTCTTCGGATGCAGTAATTTCTTTAATACGTTTAAATGAACCCTGATAAATCTTAAAACGTTTATCATGACCCCACTGCTGTTGCGCACAAGCAACGGCTGCTGGATCTTTATCAATTGCTATTAACCTTCCCTTTTTTCCTAAATGCCGTAAAATCTCTCCGGCATGTCCACCCCGCCCAAATGTAGCATCAATGTATATTCCATCGGCATCAATAGCTAAATATTCAACCACCTCTGCAAGTAAAACCGGTTGATGCTGTTCTTGTTTTTGCATCACTAATCGCCTACAACGCTAGAGTCTGTAACTCATCAGGTATATCTCCGGGTTTAACCGTTTCTGAAATCCACTGAGTACGATAATCGTCCCATTCACTAGCACCCCACAACTCAATTTTTCTACCTTGACCTACGACCATAATTTCTTTTTCTAAATGCGCATAATTTCTTAACAGTGCTGGCAATAAAATTCGACCATTCGTATCTAAATCCAAATCCGTTGCATGACCTATCAGTAAACGCTGAATACGTCGTACTGCGGGATTAAAGCTCGGTAAAGCCTGCAATTTTTCTTCGATGATTTCCCATTCCTGTATCGGATAAAGCAATAAACAAGGAGACTCGGTATCGATGGTGAGTACTAGCTGAGGTTCTTTATCTGCCGGTAGCAACTGTCGAAAGCGCACCGGTAACTTGATCCGGCCTTTCGCATCGAGCACTACCAAATTTATACCCCGAAACATAATTTATCCCATTTCTGCCCACATTTACCCACTTTTTGCCACTTAATTACACTATAGGAATTAGAATTGCTTCTTGTCAAGCATTAGCTAGAGGAGCTTGAATAAATGTGTTTTATAAATACAAAACGATCAGACAGACTATAAATTTGGCGGATTAATTACCTAAATGGTAATAGTTTAGAAAAGAGAGTCAGCCGATAAGCCGGGTTCTGTCGTGGACAGTCATTCATCTAGGATATATGTCACCATACATCTCAAGCGACCTACCCGAACCTAGCGTGGGCCACGCCTAAAAGGTTCCTATTTGGTCTTGCTCCAAGTGGGGTTTGCCCTGCCATCACTGTTACCAACGATGCGGTGTGCTTTTACCACACCTTTTCACCCTTACCTCGTTCTATTTTCGCCAAAGACGGTGAAATTAGTTATAGGCGGTATATTTTCTGTGGCACTTTCCGTAGGCTTACACCTCCCAGGCATTACCTGGCACTTTGCCCGATGGAGCCCGGACTTTCCTCTGTAGAAACTACAGCGACTGTCTAGCCAACTCTACTTAAGCTAAGCGTACTATTTTTTCGCTGTGCATTGCAATACAATTAAAAATATTTCGCGAATAAAGCTTATTAAAATCTAATCTTTTTTGCATATCATTAATTATTGCGCGTAAAAGTATGATGGTGCGATCGCGAAGCAATCTAGGAAAAACTGTTAATGAAAAAATTGTACATCGGTTTAATGTCAGGTACGAGCATGGATGCAGTCGATGCTGCATTAGTAGATTTTTCTAACGACCAACCCAGTTTACTTGCCAGCTACAAATCCCCTTTACCCAATACTTTGCGTGAAGATCTCATCAAACTATACACTACAGACACAATCAACATTATAAAATTTGCTGAACTCGATCAAAAAATAGCATTAATTTCAGTGGAAACGATAAAAAAATTATTAGCAGAAAGTAAATTTTCTGCCAAAGATATTTTAGCCATAGGTAGTCATGGTCAAACCGTTTTTCATTATTCCCATCTTTCAAATTACCCTTTTACAATTCAGATTGGCGATCCGAATATTATTGCTGAAAAAACCAGAATAACGACGATTGCAGATTTTCGTCGACGCGATATTGCTGCAGGCGGCCAAGGTGCACCCCTTACGCCCGCTTTTCACAATTCTATTTTTCGCACTGAAAAAGAAGATACTATCGTATTAAATCTTGGTGGGATCGCTAATATCACTTATTTACCTGCGGATTTAAATGCAACTATTTTAGGTTTCGATATCGGTCCAGCAAATTGTTTACTGGATCAATGGATATACGCTCACCTCCAACAATGGTTTGATGAAAATGGCGTTTGGGCAGCGAGTGCTACTTATGACGAGGCGTTATTACGCCAATTTTTATCCGATCCTTATTTTCAATTAAAGCCGCCCAAAAGTACCGGACCTGAATATTTCAATTTTAAATGGATACAAACTCATTTAGCTAGGCTAAATCGACATATATCACCCGCTAGTGTGCAAGCAACACTTTGTGAACTGGTTGCAGTCAGTATTAGCAGAGCTATCCAAACCATTAAAAGTATCCATGGCGTCATTTTGCTGTGTGGAGGAGGAAGTAAGAATATCTATTTAAGAAAAGGCATCCAACAACATTGCCATCTGCATCAAGTATTGTTAACCGATGACCGAGGCATTGCCAGTGATTGGGTAGAAGCTATGGCATTTGCATGGATTGCAAAACAAACTTTAGAAGGCAAATCCAGTAATCTTCCTGAAGTAACAGGCGCTAAAAACGCAACCATACTGGGTGGAATTTACTTAAAAGTTTAAGCAGCAAAAGAAGAACCGCAACCGCAAGTAGTTTTAGCGTTTGGATTACGAATGATAAACTGTTCCCCGGTTAAGTCAGATTTATAATCGATTTCGGCACCTACTAAATAAACTAAGCTCATGGGATCTACAAGTAATTGAACCTTGATAGAATCACAATCTTTAGCATCTTTTTTAACGATAGTCTTGCTTATCACGGTATCATCTTCATTAATAGTCTCATCGAAACTAAATCCATATTGAAAACCTGAACAACCACCACCGGTAATAAAGACACGTAATTTTAGCTGAAAATTCTCTTCCTCAGCGATCAATTCCCCTATTTTTCTGGCCGCATTTTCAGTAAGAATAATCGGCTGTATCTCTGGGAAGGACGTCTCTGAAACTAAATTTTGCGGTGATAGTATTTCTGACATAAGAACCTACTGCATAAAAATTGCTTAAAAATTATACATTATTCCAAGTGCTAAGCCTATAGCAAGAATATTATCGTTATTGGCTCATTCTTGAAAAGTAACATTAAGGACAGTTTAGCCAACGCCGTGTAATTGCCTATGTAACTGTCTAAAGTCCTTGGGGTTTAAACTATCCGGCAATAAAACTAAGGAAATTTTGCTTTTTTTCTTATCTAAGGAAGCAAAGTTTAATAAGACAAAATAACGGGTACAAATACTATCGTCCGCCAAATTGAATAACTTTACTTCACCTAAATTATTTCTCAACTGCCAAGAACCTGAACTTTGTTGCCAAAATTCAATCACTGAATGCGGATTATTTAATAAGATATGTTGACAAAAAAGACTCACAAAGCTCATTAAACAAGCCAAGCTTAACAATAATTTAGTCCACCATGGCCAAGATAAAAAACATAAACAAGCAATAGCGCCACCATGCACCACTAGGAGAAAAATAGCAAAATAATAGGAGGATTTTAAACGATAGAAATTAGCGGCCACAACTTACCCGTTCTATCAAAATCTGCATCGCTGCATTTTCTACAGGCTGGCGTTTAATTAAATAACAGTAAAGCTCTTGATCCGAATGCGCTAATAATTGCTCAAATAACTCTTGATCGGCAGCGCTTAAATTTAGGTAATTTTTATCTAAAAAAGTTAATAGGACAAGATCTAATTCGAGCATGCCGCGCCGACATTGCCATCGTAAACGTTTTAATTTTTCTTGCAAATTCTTCATCGCTGAGGAGTCATAGGCTCTATCAAAAATTAGTTCACTAGAATATCACGAATCTGCCTTTGGCTACTATCGCCCATAATGGCATAGCCTGCAGCATGAGGAAGTTTATCCTGATAGATTTGCAAAAAATGTTGGAGATATTCAGGGTTAAAAACAATACTTTTTACACCTAAACTGGATAAAGTCACATAATTACCACGTATTCCTAAAGGTGTTTTTCTTAAAAACAGTAATTCTAATTCTGGATAAAGTGAATCTGAATCTTGTAAGGTATTTTTGTTAGTTTTTTCAACTAAAGCAAAAATATCACGCGTTTCAAGAATATCATCACGATGATCTTCAGCGGATTGAGCGGGATGCACTACTAAAAATCCTGAATTTTCAGGTAAAAAAGTCGCATAATCTTTATTACTTTTGATACTTAAATCCAACACCAAAGCCCGATTTAGAGCTTTGGATCCCATAAAAAACACCTCTTCACTCGGGAAAAACCGCGTTAATAAGATATAAGCTAGACAGGCTATCGTCACCAACAAAACAGCTATCAATACTTTTAAGCTAGTCATTTTGCCCATTTTATTTCCTTATCGTTGCAACAGAAGATGAAAAATCAATATGTTATTTAACGGCTCGATATCGTTCATCATGTTTCGCAAGTACTTGTTTGGCTTGCATAATACCTGCTTGATCCAAACTTCCTTCAATAACCACAGACTGTCCCTCTCGGAACAAATCCGGGAGTACACCTTGATATTCAACCAGAACGTTATGCGATGCATCACTCACTACAAAAGAAACTAACAAATGCTGCTCATTTTGTTTTACCGTGCCTTTTTTAACTTGACCTCCTAAACGGAACGGTCGACCCGAAGTTAAATGCCGTTCAGCAAGTTGCGTGGGGGTATAAAACAAATTAATGTTTTGTTTTAACGCATAGAGAGATAAGCCAATAACAAAACCAGCCATCAATAATATAAGCAAAACGAAATTTAAACGTTTTTTTTGGAGTGCATTCATTGCATTTTTGCTGTCCTAATTTCATAGAAGTTTTATGAAAGAACTAACGAAATTGTGTCACACACTCTAGTTATTATTAACCAATTCGTTAACCTGTAACGCCGCAAAAACTTCATTTAATTGTTGAGTAACACGTAGAAAAGTGGTTCGTTTAGAAAGTTCTTTTAAACGCTGTGCACCCACATAGGTACAGGTAGAACGCAATCCACCTAAAATATCAAGTACCGTATTTTCTACCTTACCTCGGTAAGGAACATTGACAGAACGACCTTCGCTAGCACGATAAGCATTCATCTTACCATGATGCTTATGCATCGCTTCACTGGAACTCATTCCATAAAATCGCATAAACCATTTGCCATTTTCCTCTACTTTTTCGCCAGCACATTCTTCATGACCGGCCAACATGCCTCCTAGCATAACAAAGTCGGCACCTGCCGCAAACGCTTTTGCGACATCACCCGGGGAAACGCAACCGCCATCTGCACATAAAAGCCCTCCTAAACCGTGCACAGCATCTGCACATTCTATGATAGCGGACAATTGTGGATAACCCACACCTGTTTTTAAACGTGTGGTACATACAGAACCCGGACCAATTCCTACTTTGACAATATCTGCGCCAGCTAAAACCAACTCTTCGGCCATTTCTGCAGTCACCACGTTGCCTGCAATCAAAGTTTTTTTCGGATATTTTTTTCGTAAGGCACGAATACTATCGACAAAACGTTGTGTATAACCATTAGCAACATCGATGCAAATAAAGGGACTGGGTGCTATTTTAATTATTTTTGCCAGCATTTCCGCATCTTTTGTTTTAATCCCTGTTGTTGGAAAACAGTTAGCAATAGCCTTGGGATGTTGATTATAGAATTTTTTCCAATCTTGTAAGCTTGCAAATTTATCAATCGCAGTGAGTAATTTATGTTTAGCTAAACTTTTAGCCATGGCAAAAGTACCGGTATGATCCATATTTGAAGCAATAATCGGTATCCCTTTCCATGAAAATCCTGAGTGTTTAAACGTATATTCGCGTGTTAAATCAACATCCGCGCGTGTTTGCAAGGTGCTACGCTTCGGGCGGATTAATACATCCTTAAAATCTAATCTTATTTCTTGCTCGATACGCATAATAACCTCATGACTCATTAATTTTGGCTGCTTTATTGACTAGATTGTCTAAGCGATATGTCTAGCATAAAGATGGCATATGTTATCATAACCTTATGAAAAAACCCTTAGTCTTAGTCGACGGCACTTCTTATCTTTATCGTGCCTTTCATGCGCTTCCACCTTTAAGTAATTCTAGAGGAGAGCCTACTGGCGCCGTGTATGGGGTCATTAATATGCTACGCAAATTAATTAAAGATACTTGCCCAGAATATATGGTGGTAGTTTTCGATGCTAAAGGTAAAACATTTCGTGAAGAATTATATACAGAATATAAAGCGCATCGCCCTTCCATGCCAGATGAATTACAACCACAAATAGAACCTCTCTACGCCATCGTTCGTGGCTTAGGATTGCCGATTATCATCCACCCTGGCGTTGAAGCCGACGATGTGATAGGTACATTAGCCTCAAAAGCCATACAACAACATCTACCGGTTTTAATTTCCACGGGCGATAAGGACTTTGCACAGTTAGTCTGCGAAGATATCACTCTAGTAAATACCATGACGAACACACATCTAGACCATCAGGGTGTCATCGATAAATTTGGCGTCAGACCAGAACAAATAACTGACTATTTAAGTTTAATTGGTGATGCCGCAGATAATGTCCCTGGGATTCCCAACGTAGGACCAAAAACCGCAGCAAAATGGCTTAACCAATATGGAAACCTTGAATCACTGATAAAAAACGCAGATGAAATTAAAGGTAAAGTAGGAGAAAATCTTAAAGCACATCTCGATAAGCTCCCTTTATCTCGCCAATTAGTCACGATTAAAACCGATGTCGATCTGGAATTTGACTTAGAAAAATTCCGACCCAAAGCTCCCGATACTTCTGCGTTAATGGAAAGTTACAAGAGACTAGAATTCAAGGGATGGATTAGAGAATTAGAAAAAAATTTGGATCCATCCAGCCAAACTGTTGATAAATCTGAAAGCAATCGAACACTTTACTCGTTAATTCTCGACAAAAAATCTTTTCAACTATTCTTGAAACAATTAACTAAAATAAAAATCTGGGCATTCGATACCGAAACGACGAGTTTAGATGTCATGCAAGCAGAACTTGTCGGCCTGTCTTTTGCCATAAAAGGTGAAAAACCTGTTTATATTCCTTTAGCTCATGATTATATCGGGGCACCCGAACAATTAAATAGAAATTGGGTTTTGCAACAACTTAAACCACTATTTGAAGATCCTAAACAATTAAAAATAGGTCATAACTTAAAATATGATATGGGTGTTCTCGCCAATTATGGGATCCAGCTGCAAGGATTGGGTTTTGATACCATGCTGGAATCTTATTTACTCGACAGTGCGAGTAATTCACATAGTCTGAATAGCGCAGCAATAAAACATTTGGATCATAAAACTATACATTTTGAAGAAATTGCTGGCAAAGGCGCTAAACAAAAAACGTTTAACCAAATCGATATCCAAGAAGCGGGTCCTTATGCCGCTGAAGATGCTGATATTGCTTTACGCTTACATGCCTCACTCAAGCCTCAATTAGATACATTGCCAGGTTTATCTAAAGTTTTCACGCACATTGAAATGCCATTAGTCTCAGTATTATCTCATATCGAGCGTCATGGTGTATTAGTTGATGCACAATTATTGCAAAAACAAAGTCGCTCTATTGCGAAACGCTTAATAAAGCTTGAAGAAGAAGCCTATCAATTGGCGGGTAAAACTTTTAATTTAGGATCACCTAAACAATTACAAACCGTTTTATTTATTGAACAAGGTTTACCTATTTTAGAAAAAACTCCGAAAGGTCAAGCATCCACTTCAGAAAGTGTTTTGCAAGCACTCGCTATAAAATTTCCGCTGGCGAAAGTCATTTTAAAACATCGTAGTTTGAGTAAATTAAAATCAACTTATACAGATAAACTTCCCCAACAAATTAATGTAAAAACCGGTCGTATCCATACTTCTTACCACCAAGCCGCAGTAGTTACAGGGCGACTTTCTTCGTCTGATCCTAATCTACAAAATATTCCTGCACGTACTAAAGAAGGCCGAAAAATTCGCCAAGCATTTATTGCACCATCGAGTTATAAAATTATTGCAGCGGATTATTCTCAGATTGAATTACGCATTGTTGCCCACTTTTCGCAAGATAAAGGTTTACTGGATGCATTTGCGCAAAATCTCGATATTCACCAAGCTACTGCCGCAGAGGTTTTAAACATTCCCTTAAATCAAGTCACGCATGAACAACGTCGCAGTGCTAAAGCCGTTAATTTTGGCCTCATTTATGGGATGTCCGCTTTTGGCTTAGCCAGACAATTAGGCATCTCGCGTGAAGACGCTAAAAATTATATTGATCGCTATTTTGCTCGTTACCCAGGTGTAAAAGAGTATATGCAACGGACACGCTTACAAGCGCATGAACATGCTTATGTCACCACCTTATTTGGACGTCGTTTAAACCTGGCTTTCATTAATTCCAGTGATCCTTTACAACGTCGCGCCAGCGAACGTGCTGCTATTAATGCACCTTTACAAGGTAGCGCAGCAGATATCATCAAAAAAGCCATGATCACTATTGACCAAGCTTTAACTCAACATAAACTTCAAGCACATATGATTATGCAAGTACACGATGAATTGGTATTTGAAGTCGCCGATGCTGATATAAACCCAGCAAAACAACTCATTGAAGATTTAATGGTCAATACCACTCAGCTGTCCGTTCCACTCATGGTCGATATTCAGATAGGTTCAAATTGGGACAAAGCCCTTTAACCAAAAAAGGTTTACCTACCTATATTACCAAAAAAATTACCTATTCGGTATAAAATAGTTCGGTCTTAAAAATACAACTATTCTTTTTTTTCACTCTTTTTTGTGGAGATATCTTGTATTAGTGCATTGACGAACCTATAGACTACACACTTAGATTCTCTCTGACTCCCCTTTGATTAGACAAACTCTTAACGTTCAGGGCTATGCCCTATGCATTTCCCATGCTAAACTTACTGCGCTTGGTTATAAGCTAAATAAATTTAAGACCAAGGCTTTTTGAGATTATATTTATATTTAAAATTTGCATGGAGAAGCTAATTATGTCTAAAGGGCAACTACAAGATCCTTTTCTAAACGCATTGCGTAAAGATAAAGTTCCGGTTTCAATCTATCTTGTTAACGGGATTAAACTTCAGGGTTTAGTAGAATCATTTGATCAGTTCGTAGTCTTATTAAAAAACTCAGTTAGCCAGATGGTCTACAAACATGCTATTTCAACAGTCGTTCCAGCAAAGAATGTTAAATTAGCAAGTATTGATGAAAGTAATGATCTACAAAGTTGTAACGCAACTGACGAGGAACTAGAAATCAGTAATGCTTGAACGTCCCCAAAGCGGTGAGCTAGCACTATTAGTTCATATCTATTTTAAAAAATATGAACCAGAAGAAATAGTAAAAGAATTTCAGGAGCTAGCTCTAGCAGCGGGTGCCCAAGCGATGGCTCTCATCACTGGGCGACAACGTAAAGCACAAGTAAAGTATTTCATTGGCTTGGGTAAACTTGAAGAAATAAGTGCCGCTGCAATTGCTCATCGAGCACAATTAATTTTGTTTAATCACGATCTAAGTCCAGCTCAGGAACGTAATTTAGAACAAAAATTACAATGTCGAGTATTAGGGCGTACTGGGTTGATTCTAGATATTTTTGCGCAACGTGCACGTACCTTTGAAGGGAAATTACAGGTTAAACTGGCTCAACTCGAACATCTTTCCACCCGGCTTATTCGGGGTTGGACACACTTAGAAAGACAACGGGGTGGTATTGGTTTACGAGGGCCTGGTGAAACCCAATTAGAAACCGACAAGCGTTTGATTCGACAACAAATTAAAATTATAAAAAAACGCTTAGAAAAGGTTCGTGCGCAGCGTGCGCAAAGCCAACGCGCAAGAAGAAAATCTCAACTTCCGCATATTTCCTTAGTCGGGTACACCAATACCGGGAAATCTACGTTATTTAATTGTTTAACCAACGCAACAGTTTTTGTTGCCAATCAGCCTTTTGCTACCTTAGATCCCAGTATACGTCGTATGTCTCTAAACGATGGACAAATAGCCATTTTAGCCGATACAGTGGGTTTCATACGTCAACTACCTCATCATCTGGTCGTGTCTTTTCGAGCAACCTTAGAAGAAACACAACAGGCTGACCTATTATTGCATGTAGTGGATGCCACTAATACAGAGAAGAATGAATGTAACCAAGCAGTCGATAAGGTTCTAAAACAAATACACACCAACCACATTACTCAATTGATCGTTGTCAATAAAATTGATTTATTGGAGGATATGCCACCGCGTTTAGAACGCAACGCAATAGGTCTTCCATCTAAAATTTGGATATCTGCTCAGTCTGGAATAGGTATCGACTTATTACGCCAAGCGATCATCGAATGCCTTACTTATCAAAAAATCAGCGAAAAATCTTATAGTCTTAATCTTCACACCCCTGACCTATCAAATTCTTCATCAGACCATAACGACTTGTCGCTGAATTAATAGTTGCGAGAATGACTCAGCATGCCTAGAATGCTCCTCTAAGGAAATTACCGCCGTATATTTAAATAGCTACGATATTTCCTGGATTGTCGCGTTACATGTACGAAATGGCGAGTCAGTGTCACCTGAAATGTAAGGGTTAACCGCTTTGCACTAAAAAGCGGTAAACTGTATTATAAAGACCATAGGTTGAAAAAAATCTTAAAAAGCTAACAATTGGAGCATATTATGCCCTGGAACGAACCGGGTGATCCCAGCAAAAATAAAGATCCGTGGACAGGACGACCCAAACAGACTCCGCCTGATCTAGAAGCATTTCTGCGTGATTTATATAAAAAAATCGTCGCTTTATTTAAATTAAGAATATTGCATAAAAAATCGGCGCTTGCCCGTCCTTACTTACCTGCAAAACTTAATGCGAAGACTATGAGTCTGATTTCCGTCTTTTGCTTAATTGCATGGCTTGCGCTGGGCTTTTTTAAGGTCAATACGGATGAATCAGCGGTTATTACTCATTTTGGGGCATATCGCTCTACAATGGGTGCGGGTTATCATTGGATCCTTAAACCTTTCCAACACGCTACAATAATCAATTCCGGAAAAATAAATAAATTTTCCACTAGCGTTAATTTACTAACGCGCGATGAAAACAAAATTGCAGTGAATATCAATATTGATTATTCTATCGTTGATCCACGCCGCTTTCTTTTTGCAGCGGCTCATCCTTTATTCAACTTTCAAGAAAACATAGATAGCATAGTAAATCGTGTACTCAGTCAGTTCACCTTAAATCAACTATTAAGCACTTCCCATTTTTCATTGGCAGCACGCATACAAAAACAGCTAAATACATTGATAAAAGAACAAACGGGATTAGCCGTCAAAAATATTGATTTGGTATCCATTCAATTACCCGAACAATTACAAGCCTCTTTTACCGATGTTGCTAGTGCCAAAAGTGATAAAGAACAACTCGAAAAGCAAGCCAATATTTATGCTACTCAAGTTGAGCCACGTGCACAATTACTAGCACAACAGCTTATAGCAGATGCCAATGCTTACCAACAAGAAATAGTATTGAAGGCTAAAATAGAAATTATTCGCTTTTTAGCATTACTCCCAGCTTATGAAACTTCTCCAACATTAACAAAAAAACAGCTTTATTTGGCCGCCTTACAAACAATGATTGCACATAGCAATAACAATAAACTGCTAGTAGCTAATAATTCTTCTATCAATTCCTTAACACGCGATCAATCCAATACGACAGCTTCTACAAACACAGATAAATTAACCGTTTCAACGAGTAATGATAAGAAAGAAAATACTGATAACCACGAACTTAGCCTTAAAACCAATAACTCTATCCCCAGTAGTTACAATATCTCCGGAGGATATGAATGATCATTCTAAGAAAAAAAATTCATTTAATCCTAGGCTTTTTAGTCTGTATATTATTTATTCTTTATCAAAGCGCTATTATCGTCCCCGAAGGTCAGACGGGTTTATTATTGCCTGAAGAAAAATTGACACCCTATTCAGACTCGATTCTTAAACCTGGCTTACATTTTATAGTACCTTTCTTAATGCGACCCATATTACTGGATAATCGTTTGCAAACATTAGTGTTCAGTGAAACCAGTGCTGAGGATAATTCACCCAAAAAATCGATTACTAATGAATATTTTGCCAATTGGCGCATTAGTGACCCTCTACGCTATTACCAACAAACCAAAAATAATTTTCAGCAAATTAAATTATTAATCAGCCAGCAGATAACAACCTTATTTAATGATAAAAAGACTCCTATACCTTTTAGCCAACTCATCCTGAATGGATCCCCTCAGCAAATAGATTCTTTTTTGTCTGTTGTTAATAAGCAGCTTAAAACAGTTGGTATTAAACTTATCACTATTGGCTTTAAACAGTTAGATCTCTCTGCCGAAGCCAATGCGCGAGTATTAGACAATATGAGTATTGAACAAGAAAATATTGCCATTGCCCAACGTACCCAGGGTAAAGCCAATGCCGAACTGATTCGTGCTAATGCAGATAGCTCAGCTAGCTTAATCTTGGCTAAGGCAAAAGAGCAAGCTGCAAAAATCCGCGCACAAGGAGATGCTGAAGCCGCAAAAATATATAATCAAGCTTATAATAAGAATCCAGAATTTGCTGCTTTTTATCTCAACCTAGAAGCCTATCAACAAGGACTTAATCCATCTTCTATGAATAATTTTTTGTTATTACCTACAAAAGATGAACACTTCAAACTAGAAAAAGCTCACATAAATAAAAGCAAGCTCAAATTAACCAATTAATGGCACATATAGTATAAAATTAGGCAAAATCTTTCTCTTTAGCTTAATTAGCGCATCAAAGTATTTATGTTAAAAATTTTATGACAAAAACTATCATCATTGTAGGTTGCCAATGGGGTGACGAAGGTAAAGGGAAAATTGTTGACTTGCTAACGCAACATGTTAAAGCCGTTGTGCGTTTTCAAGGTGGACACAACGCGGGACATACCTTAGTGATCCAAGGTAAAAAAACTATCTTACGTTTAATTCCATCTGGAATCTTACATACTGGCGTAGCATGTTTAATTGGGAATGGCGTAGTAATTTCACCAGAAGCCCTGCTCAAAGAAATGGAAGAATTAGAGCAACAAGGCATCCCTGCGCGCCAACGCCTAAAGCTTAGCGCAACCTGCCCTATTATCTTACCCACACATATCGCACTTGATGCAGCACGTGAAAAAAGCGGAAAAAATGCCATTGGCACCACCAAGCGCGGGATTGGACCCGCCTATGAAGATAAGGTAGCACGACGTGGCTTACGACTCTGTGATTTTTTTCATCCACAACAGTTCGCTGAGAAATTAAAACTACTGTTTCATTATCACAATTTTATACTCGAACACTATTATCAAGCTCAAACAATTGATTACGAAAAGGCTTGCGCGCAATTATTAGCATTAGGCAAACAGTTAGTTCCTTTAATTACCGATATTCCTGCGCTTTTAGCTGAATATCATCAAGCAAAACAAGCTTTATTATTTGAAGGCGCACAAGGTACATTTTTAGATATCGATCAAGGCACTTATCCCTATGTCACTTCATCCAATACCATTGCTGGCTCTGCAGCCACAGGTAGCGGTTTAGGAATCTGTTGTTTTGATTATGTATTAGGCGTTAGCAAAGCGTATAGTACACGCGTCGGTAACGGTGTTTTTCCAACCGAGTTACTCGATCAAAACGGTGATAATCTCAGAGATCGCGGCAATGAATACGGAAGTGTCACTAAACGTCCACGTCGTTGCGGATGGTTAGATACCGTTTTATTACGCCGAGCAATCCAGCTGAATAGCGTTTCCGGTTTATGTCTAACTAAATTAGACGTACTAGATACACTAGCCACAATTAAAATTTGCACTGCTTATCGATTAGAATCGCAAGTATTAACTGACTTGCCTTTGAATCCAGAAGATCTCACGCAATGTATTCCCCAATACGAAGAACTCCCTGGATGGCAAACATCAACAACGCCGATTAAAGAATTTGCCAAACTACCGAAAAATGCGCAAACTTATTTACGCCGCATTGAAGCATTGGTGGGCGTACCGATAGTCATTATTTCTACCGGCGCTGATAGAGATGAAACCATCGTTTTGGAGAAGATAGTTTAACCACAAACTGAAGTATCTTTAAATTCAGATTTTACTTCTATTGCTTCAGATTTCGGATGTAATCCTATCAACATATTTTCAGCTAATTCTTCTCGAGGAAGAAGTGGAGAAAGATCTTCTAAAGGTGGAGAAACAATAGAACCATCTTTTTGTAAAGCTAATGATAACTTAGGACTAAATAATTGCTCTGGATGTGTAAATACTTCACAGATAACGGGACCAGTTAAATTTTGTACTTTTGGGATTTCTGATTCTACATCTTCCCAACTACGAATAACAAACGATGGGATACCAAATGCCTGTGCTAAAGCTGAAAAGTCTGGACAACTCACACCCGATTGTTTATTAGTCCCTGCATATCTACCAGAAAATAATGCTTTTTGGGTATGCTTAATCATAAGATACCCATCATTGTTAAACACAACTATTTTTATAGGTAATCGATGATGGACTATGGTTTGTAATTCTTGCAGATTAAGCATCATTCCACCATCACAATTCAAACAAATTATCTCAGCGTTTTTATTGGCAAATGCTGCACCAATAGCCGCTGGAAGTGCATAACCCATTTCGCCAAGACCGGTCGATGTAATTAACCGTTGTCCTTTTTTTATCGATAATATTTGATGCGTACTCAACAAAGCAGTCCCCATATCAGTGACAATTATTTGATTATTTGTAAAATACTCTGACAGTTTCTGTATGAAAGTATAAGAATTTATATAACCATCACGATCCTGATATTCCTGATTTAAAATGGGATATTTATTTCGGTAATTATCACATTTTTCTAACCATTTTGATTTTTGACTGAGTGTGAAATTTGATTGACTAATAGCTAACATAGTTTGCATAAAATCTTTGGCATCTGCTTGTATCGGTATAGACACTTTTTTTCCTAATTTTTGCAGCTCTGTCAAGTCAATATCGACTAAGGCTAATTTAGCATTTCTAATAAACTCATTTAAATCATAACCAATTTGAGGAATAGCTAAACGTGTTCCCACTGCTAAAAGAAAATCGCAGTTTTGTAAAATAAAATTAGCGGCTCGTTGGCCATAAACCCCCGCTCTGCCAAAAACTAAAGGATGATCGGAGGAAATCATATCAATGCCTGCCCAAGAAATTAACACTGGACATTGCAAAAAATTAATAAACGGCTCAATCAAATCCACTGCATCGGCTAAACGAACACCATGTCCTAACCAAATCACCGGTCGTTGTGCTTTGACTATTTCACTCCTTATATTGCTTGCTGCCTGATAAAGGTTAGTGATTTGTAAAGAATTTATTGAACTAGGTTTTGATCCTAGAACGGGTTTATGCTGAAATAAATTGGAATCATCTATATCCAAGGCTTGAATATTCATTGGAAAATCTATCCAACAGGGTCCCGGTTTAGCATTCAAAGCATGATAATACGCAGTTTCTAAAATTAATAATGTTTCGTTCGGATTAAGAACTCTGGCAGCATATTTTGTAACCTTACTCACCATAGCCACGGAATCATATCCTTGCACTCCCCAAATCCTTAAAGAGTTATCCTCCAAAGTATATTTAGAATTTTCATTACCTGAAATGACTAAGCAAGGAATAGAATCCATCCATGCGCTGACCACTCCAGTCACAGCATTGGTTGAGCCTGCACCCGTTGTAACAATAGCCGCCGATAAGATACCGGAAATACGATAATAAGCTTGTGCAGCCATACACGCTGCTTGTTCATGATGAACACAAATTATGCTAGTAAATCCTTTTGATGCAATAGAATCAAATAGGTGAGCATTCCCCGCACCAACAATGCCAAACACATGTCGTATTCCCTTTTCTACCAAAAAATTTGCAATGATTTCACTTATTTTCATAAATCCATTTCTTAGTAAAGTTCCCTATACCTAAATTAATTTTACTTTTTTTGCTAAACTGTTGGCCACTTCAATGATAATATCCTCTTGCCCGGCTATAATTCTACGTCGCCCCAGTTCAATAAAAATATCTCGGGGATCAACGTTAAATTCTTTTGCAATACGCAAAACAGGTTGTAGAAATCCAGAGAAAACACCAGCAAGTCCACTGATAATACTTAATGACTTTATTGAAGGAATTTCTTTCAACAATTCTTGCTCAGCTATATCGCTCGCATCAAGCATTTTATAAAAATCAATTCCTGTCTGATAACCTTTTCTTTCAAGGATTCCCACCAGCACTTCAAGTTGAGTATTACCCGCACCTGCTCCGAAACCGCGTGCGCAACCATCCAAAATACTTGCTCCAGCTTCTACAGCAGCTAATGAGTTGGCAATAGCAAGCCCTAAATTATTATGCGCGTGAAATCCTACCGGAATTGAAAGATGATCAACTAAAACTTGTACTCTTTCAATCACATCCTCCGGCAAAAAATTGCCTGCAGAGTCCATAAAAACTATGCCCTGAGCTCCATAAGCTTCCATTTTAGCAGCTTGAATAAGCAATTCTTTGCTGCTAAGCATATGTGCCATCATTAGTACGCCATAAACAGTTTTTTCTCGCATACGAATAAATTGTATATGCCGTTCTGTGATATCCGCTTCAGAACAATGTGAAGCGACCCGCACCACATCAACCCCTCCATCAATTGCTGGTCGCAAATCTTTTTCAATGGTTGCAAATCCAGGAATAATATGAATACCTAAACGAGATTTTTTAAGATAGGTTCTAGCTATGCTAAGAGTTTCATTATCTGTCAGTTTTGCTATTCCAAGTTGCAAAGAAGATGCACCTATACCATTACCATGGCCTACTTCGACGATAGGTATACCTGCAGCTTCTGCGGCAATACAATACTTAGCAATCTGATCCGCATTTAATTGGTGTTTTACGGCATGATTTCCATCTCTTAGAGTAGGATCACTGATTAAGATTGCTCGCATTGAATTTCCTTATTCAGTCTACTTATTGCGTATTTTTCTGCTATCGCCAATGCAGCACAGTTAATAATATCAAGATTTCCAGCATAATCAGGAAGATAATCACCTTGGCCTTTCACTTGTACAATGATAATAATGCGCCTATTTTCTATTAAAGGATTTAAAAGTATTTTATAACCTGGGACATAGCTCTGAACTTTTTTCTCAATATCTTCTGCTAATCTAGTAAATTTTTGCATATCTAAATAGTTAACTTTAGCAAAAATAGTGGTTTGCATATCGATACAAGGAAATGCAGGATTAAGATTTAAAATTGCTTTAGCTTGAGAAATCCCTGTAAAGAATTTTATCGCTTGCTCAGTAGTATGAATATATTCATCTAAATTAAATCGGGTAGCAGGTCCTGCACTTGAGGAAGCAATGCTAGAGACGACTTCTATATATTGAATTTTCACATCTGAATTACTGAGAGCATAAATTATGGGTAAAGTGGCTTGACCACCACAAGTTATCATATTCACGTTTTTATATCGCAAAGCGCAGTCTAAATTTATGATCGGTATGCACATTTTTCCTATTTTTGCCGGTGTGAGATCAATAGTAAATTTATCCAAATTATTTAAAATCGGCGCATGTATTAAGTGCGCAGCCGCTGAAGTTGCATCAAATGCAATTTCACAACAATCGGAATTTTTTTGAATATAATCAATTCCAGAAACTGCTGTATTAACACCTAATTGACGAGCTTTTTGTATACCTTTAGATAATGGATTCCTGCCAATAAATACACCGCATTCTAAATAAGGAGAACGAAGAATTTTAATTAATAAATCAGTTCCAATGTTGCCACTTCCTAGTATTGCAACTTTCATTTTTTTAATGCAAAAAATAAGTTATCAAAAATTAATCCTTTCTTTCTCAATAACTAAAGGGCGTTTTAATACCTGATGATGGATGGAAGCAATGTATTCACCTAATAAACCAACAAAAAACATTTGCATAGAAAAAAAGAAAAAAGAACCGATTAAAATCGGTGCGAATCCTAAAGGAAACATACTCCAAAATAATAGCTTAGCAATAATGTAAATAATCGATATAAGCAGACTAATAAATGCCAAAGAAAAACCAACTAAGGATAGAATTCTAAGAGGAAGTTTTGAATGAGTAGTTATCCCCAGCATAGCGACATCATAAAGTCGAAAAAAAGTTCCCGAGGATAAACCTTTTTTACGTTTTGGTTGCTTAAATTCAATTTCAGCAACATCAAAACCAATTTCTGAAATCATACCGCGGAGATAAGGATAGGGATCATTAAATTGTCGCATAATTTGAATTACAGACTTATCGTATAAACCAAATCCAGTAAAATTTTTTAAAAGCTTTAAATCCGATATCTTATCAGCGAATTTATAATAAAAACTACGTATGAAAAATTTAAAAAAAGACTCTTCACTCTGCGATTTTGTTCCAATTACAATTTTAAAGCCATCTTCCCATTTTTTTATAAATTTATGAATTAAATTTGGCGGATCTTGAAAATCGGCTGCCATATAAATAATGGCAGCCCCTGAAGCTTGTAACAGACCATAGAAAGGTGAACGAATCCAACCAAAATTACGTGAATTAATAATCAATTTTACGTTTGGATCAACATGAGCTATTTCTTTTAATAAACTAATACTATTATCGCTAGAGGAATTATCAATAAAAATATGTTCGTATTGATATTTATTAATATTATTAAAAATACTCTTTACTGTTTGATAAATATCAATAATATTATCTTTTTCATTATAACATGGAGTTACTACAGAGATTAATTGCATATTAATTTATCAAGATAATCGTTGAATGTGCTGTTGATGTTTGTATCGATGTAAAAAAAAGAAGTTAGTCGCTATTGTAGTATCATCCATTTTATTAAATTCAACTAGTTTATCATTTTGACTGATATAGCATTGATAATCACAACTAGCTAGCAAACTTATTATATCATTTGGATGATAATGAAATTGTTTGGACCATTTCCTTAACATTTCAGTAAATATTATAGGTGTATGTTTTTTTATAGCTTTTTTCCCTCCCTGAAAAACAAGCAATTCACCACCTTCAACATCACATTTAATGATATCAAGTCTCTCAAGTTGTTGAGCGAATATAAAATCATCTAAGGAGGTAACCTTTGCAGAAATTTTTTTTATATTAGTTTCCTCTGCTAAATTTCTGGCCGAAGCATTTCCAGACATAGTAGGATTAAAAAAAAAGTCGACCTCTTTTTCCATATCAAGTAAACCAACATTATAAAAGAATACATTATTCAATTTATTTATATAAATATTTTTTTGTAACAATTCAAAAGTTTGAGGTATCGGCTCAAAGGAATATACTTTTATCGTTTCATGACGTTTTGCTGCATTAATTGAGTAAAAGCCTATGTGGGCTCCAATATCAAAAAATATCATGTCTTTATTAAGTAAGCTAAAGAAAATATCGGCATCTTGTTTTTCGTAAGAGTTAAAATTTAAAATTTCAATGGGCGTAATTCTTTTATCTAAAATATGACACTGCAGCTTTATGTCCAAATTTTTTAAAGTAAAGATTAAACAATCTTCAAGTATTTCTATGTTTAAAATATCAGTATTTTTGATAAATTTAGAATATTCAAATAAATAGGCATGGAAATCACACATAGCCTCCACGTAATCTGCCTTTGATAGGTGGCCGGCTTGAAATTTATCCCTGCACGCAATCAAGCTCATTAAAACTCCTAATGGTCCTTAAAAATCCTTCTTCAATTGCAATTTTAGGAAACCAACCCAATGTTTGAATTTTTTTAATATCGGGCGTATTAATTGTAATTTTGCTTTCTAAATAAACAGATTTTAAAGATCTTGTTTTTTTTATTATCTTTAATTCTTTTTCACAAAATAAATCTCTTAATCGAACAGCAAGATCCATAATACTTAAACAACAATCAGGATTACCTATATTGTAAGCTTGTGCTTTTTTTCCATTTAATAATAAAATAAAAAACCCTAAAGTAGCATCAGCTAAATAACAAAATGATCTTATTGATGCACCTGTTCCATAAATAGTAATATCTCTGTTATAAAATATATCTGCGACAAAATCAGCATAAACCCGACCATCATTTAAGCTCATTCCTGGGCCATAAATATGGAAAGGACGAGCTATAGTAACATGCAATTGATATTGATGTGCATAGGATACACACAAATTTTCCCCCATTCTTTTACTTTCAGCATAACAAGATCGAATATGGGTCGGATCAAGATATCCATAGTTTTTTTCGCTAATGGGTGTTTTAGCTAAATCAACTTCTCCGTAAACTTCTCCGGAACTGAAATATAAAAATCTTTCAATTTTTTGCGATTTAGCTAATTCTAATAGATGATAAGTTCCTAATACATTGGCTGATAACGTTCCCACCGGATCAATACCATAATAATTTGGGCTAGCTTGACTCGCAGCATGAATTATATAATCAATCTTCAAAGATATATCAATGGGCAAACAAATATCTTGAAAAAAAAACATTAGGTAGCTTCGATTTAAATAAGACAAAAAACGAGTTAAAGTTTTTTCTCTATTTCTAGCAAAAGCTAAAATTTTTATATTATAATTTTTAACCTCATTTAAATGGCATAGGGTTTCTATCATGTAAGCGGGTAAAAACCCATTTGCACCGGTTATTAAAATAGTTTTATTTGCAAGTTTATACCAAGCAAGATCATTATTAATGATACATTCTATATCGTAGTTTACAGTTTTTCTATTCATTTTCAGCCATCAAAAATACAACAAGTTCATAATCAACTTGGTTTATTTAAATATTCTTCAATATTATTTGCGGTATTTTTAATAGTAAATACCTTTTTATTGAGATAAAATGCTATTAATGCCGTAACAGACATTGTCATCAATCCGGAAATGTAAAAATTATTAATATGCACGTTAATTATTCTAATTAAAATTATATGTAAAAAGTACATTATAATACTTATAAATATAAATTTATAAAATAAACCAAAATCTTTATTTTTAAATACAATTCTTCCGGTAGTCATAAAATTAAATATTAATCCTAACGATGCCGCAAATAAAAAAGCTAAATAATAGCTAATTTTTAAAAAAATAAAAAATGCAAAAATAGAGTATCCAAAAATTGTATTAATGCCGCCCACAAAAAGAAAAACAATAAATTGTTTTTGATGTTTGATACTTAATTTAATTTTTCTAAATGTAAATACTTGTAAAATTTTTTTCAAATTCTTTAAAACTTTCATAAATATGATTTGCCATAGCATCTGTCATACCATGATGACTGCCAATTAAAATACCTCCGCGCATTATTTGATCGGCACGAGGATATCCTGAGTCTATTTCGCGCCGCAAAATTTTTCTAAATCCAGGTTGTCGTAAAATATTTCCAGTAAATATAGTCCTAGTTTGAATATTTCGATTTTCCAAATAGATTTGTAAATCTTTACGGTTAAATGGCGCATCGTCTTTCACAATAAGTGGAAAAGCTAACCATGCTGTCTTGGTATGTGGTAATTGTTTTGGAAAAATAAACCAATCTTTATAAGTAGAAAAAAAATTTAGATGTGAAGCAAATACTTCTTTGCGTTTTTTAATATTTTTATTTAGTTTTGCTAATTGGACTAAACCAAACGCAGCTCCTAACTCAGAAGGTTCTAAATTATAACCAATTTCCTCAAAAATAAATTTAGCATCATAGTCTATCTGTTCAATTTTTTTTTGAAAACGAGCCTGTATGCTTTCTGACTCTATATATAAAGACGAACTACGTCCCCAACTTCGTAGTAACATCGCTTTTTCAGCAAAGCTTGGATTATTGACACACAACATGCCGCCGTTTCCAGCGCAGTTAATGATATGTGAGCCATAAAAACTTGTTGTACTTATATCCGAGTAAAAACCACTGGGATTTTCTCCAAAAATAGCACCTAACGTATCACAAGAATCCTCGATAACAATTAAATTATATTTATCAGCAATTATTCTAATTTTTTCCCAATCCGGTAAATTTCCGAGTAAATTTGGAATCATTAAGGCTTTTGTTTGGGGACTGATCATGCTTTCTATCCTAGCCACATCAATATTAAATGTATCTAATTCAACATCAATAAAAACTGGAATTAATTTATTTTTAATTAATGGAGCCACCGTAGTTGAAAACGTTAATGCGGGTGTGATTACTTCAGAAGATTCAGGTAACTTTAATAATTCCACAGCCAAATAATTTGCTGAAGAACCTGAATTAAACATGATTCCAAATTTTTTATTAAACAATTCAGCTACTTTTTTTTCCATTTCTCGTACTGCTTCACCCATCTGTGTTGAGCTACGCAATACAGAAACAACTGCGGCAATTTCATCTTCTCCATGCACGGTCTTTCCATAGGGCACATGAATAAATCCCTTAACCATTCTATATTTCCTTAACTATTTCTTTTTGTAAAGCCTGGACTCACTACTAAATTGATTTATTTGTTTTATGGTCTTATCATACATATTCTCTCCCGCTTGATAAGCGAAAAACCATTCTACAGTTTTTCTAAGTCCTATTTCTAGATTCCATATCGAAGTCCAATTCAAGTGTTCTTTTGCTTTAGTGCAATCCAATTGTAAAGTATTTGCTTCGTATAAATGCTTATTTTCATCTTTGATCCACCTAATTGAACTATTGCAAATTTCAATAAGATAATCGGTAACCCAACTTACAGATTTTGTATCTTGTATTTCTGGCCCAAAATTCCAGCTCTCGGAATAACTTTCTGGCGAAAAATATAAACGCTCAGCTAATGTTAAATATCCATACAGCGGTTGTAAAACATGCTGCCAAGGACGTAAAGCATCCGGATAACGTAGTAAAATACTTTCTTGTTTAGTACAGGCAGCAAGCACATCCGGGACTAAACGATCCTTGGCCCAATCTCCACCCCCTATAACATTCCCAGCTCTTGCTGTAGCAACGCCTACTTCTCGTTCTTTAAAATAAACATTCCGATAAGTTTGAGTAATCAATTCCGAACACGCCTTACTATTACTATATGGATCATAGCCACCTAGTCTGTCTTTTTCACAGAATTTATTATTTAACTCGGAATTTTCATAGCATTTATCACTGGTAACATTGATTATAACTTTGACAGACTCTGCTAATCGGGCGGCTTCTAATAAGTTTATTGTGCCCATAATATTTGTTGAATATGTTTCCAACGGCGCTTGATAAGAATGCCGAACTAGAGATTGAGCCGCCATATGAATAATAATTTCGGGTTGATATTTTTTTATTACTGCGTGTAAGCTTCCATAATCTCTTATATCATTTAAGACATTTATCATGCTCTTCTGAAGCTGCGATATTTCAAAGAGATTTGGAAAATCCGCTGGTGTTAATGAATAACCTACCAAATTAACACCTAGTGATTGTAACCATATAGATAACCAGCTGCCTTTAAAACCTGTATGACCCGTTAATAATACTGTTTTTCCCTGCCAAAATTTCATAGTAATTATCAATTAGGAACAAACTGCGTTTTCTATTATCTGAGATCCATTTTCCCAAACTTTCCAATAAGCATTCCCTGAAGCCCAGATTTCTTCTAAAATATTTTTATCCCGCAATGTATCCATGGGATGCCAGAAATCATGGTGAAAAAAAGCAGATAACTCACCCTCTTTCGCTAAGATCTCCAAAGGTTGCTTTTCCCATAATGTATTGTCGTTGTCTATGTAATTCAATACAAGAGGTGATAAAACAAAAAAACCTCCATTAATCCAAGCACCATCTCCTTGAGGCTTTTCTTTGAAAGCAACAACTTTTTTATTAGAAATATCTAATGCTCCAAATCTTCCGACTGTTTGCACCGCTGTTAAAGTAGCTAAGGTCTTTTGAAGTTTGTGAAACTGTATCAATGCTTTAAGGTTGACATTCCCTAACCCATCTCCATACGTAAAACAAAAATCTTCATTATCCAGATAAGGAGCAATTCTCTTTAGTCGTCCTCCTGTCATGGTATGATCGCCTGTTTCCACTAAAGTAATTTTCCAAGGCTCTGCTTTATTGTGATGGATTTTAGTCTGATTTTTAGTCATGTCAAAAGTCACATCTGACGTATGTAAGTAGTAATTAGAAAAATATTCTTTAATGAGATAGCCTTTATAGCCTAAACAGATAATAAAATCGTAGATTCCGTATGCTGAAAATATTTTCATGATATGCCATATTATAGGTTTACCACCTATTTCAATCATAGGCTTAGGACGAAAACTAGTTTCTTCGCTAATGCGAGTTCCTGCTCCACCGGCTAAAATAACAGCTTTCATAAAGAATCCTTAAGTACTAAACATTTTATCTAAGCAACATTTAGCTAGATATTAAATATTTTCAAATTTTAATCGAAATGCGAAGTCAGAATTTTGTTGTTTTCCATCTACGATAGCAACACCATTTTTATAAACTTTCTTGGCCGAAGCCCACCAAGTAATAGCATTACCACTTACGCTTTCTGGAGAAGTTAATCTTATTAAATAAGTATTACCCATTTGCATTTTGATATTAGGCAACTTAAAAACCTCCCAAGCATTATCTTTTAACACTCTAGCAGATCGTTTATCTATATAAACTTGTTTATAATCTTTAGTGAGTACTTCTAACTGAATTTTTTTAGTATTTTCTCTTGCAAATGTGGATAAAAATAAATCAATTTGTCTAAGATTTGGTCCTTTTGCTTTAAAGCTTTGCTCAAAAATTCTCTTAGTAGTTAACTCGCCAAATACTTTCTCTCTTATAGGATTTAAAATATATTTGTCAGAATTTTTTAAATTTAATATAAATGTAATCGTCGCTGGAATAATAAAAATAAGTATTCCTATATAATATCGTTGCCGAACTTTAGCGTATGAATAATACTTAGATTCAACTGTGATATCGTTAAACAAAAACTTATATTTAAGTATTAAATTTAAAACTAAATATCCCCAAAATAGAGAAAGATATACATACGCACTAAAGCCTTTAAATATATTGAATAAAGCACTCATATTCTGGACTTGTGTAAAAGTGATATGAAATAATTTATTTTGAAACATGAGCAAGTCAACATTGTCTGGGAAATATAAAACAATGTAGGCGACAAAAAATAACATCCCACCTAGATCGAAAAATAAAAATTTAGATATTTTATTTTTTTGCAGCAAGCATGTTGTTAATGCTATTGCTGGAGTTATAAATAATAACCATTGAGGGTGCCAGGCAATAAATAAAAATGGATATATACTTGAAAAAAGAAAAATATAAGCTGCCACTTTTTTGTAATTTTCAGCTACATCTAAATAATAAACAGTGCCGGCTAATATAATAAATATGGCAAATATATAATATATTTTTTGAAAGCTAACTTCTAAAGCACTTAGGAAAACTCTACCTATAGCCGAAAATTCCAATACGCCAGAAATATAAGCCGATGAATGCAAATAAAATATCTGAACTAAAAAAATCGGGAGTAAAAAAATTGCTCCGCATATTAGCAATTTAAATATTTTTTTTTCAAAAAATAAAAGCAAAGGGACAAAAACAAAAAAAGGGAAATATTTAAATGTAATTGCTAAACCGAATAAAAAAGAAGCCAAATAGGGTTTCTTTTTTAAAAACAACAAAAAACCTAATAAGGTGAGAAAAGTGTAAAAAATATCATATTGAGAAAAAATAAACTCTGAAAAAATTGCTAACGGAGAAGTTAACCAAATCCAAGTAGAATACTTTCCCCATTCTTGATCTTTTTGATAAATTTGTGTAACACGATAAAAAAGTAACCCCGTCGCAATGTAAACTAAAAAGGTTAAAAATTTCAACCAATACACTAAATAGGGCGTAAAATAAAATGGCGATTTTATTAATCCTATAAGTTTAAAAGGATAAAGCCATATCGCAAACACAGCAAATATCGATGGGGGGTAACTAGCGAAAGGTAGAATTCCTTGTCCTTGAATTTTTTCACAATTCTCATAAAACTCTAAAGGATTTCCATATAAATAGTTTAAAGAGTTCCATCCAGTAGCCAATATATCCCCTTGAAAAAAAGCAAGAAAACAAAATAAAAGGAGAATTCCTCCAAAAATATAATCGGCTTTACTTAATCGATAGAGATGGAATAGTGTTTTTGGTTTCAACTTATCAAAATCCATTTTGCTGACCATAAATCTAATCAAATCTTTTAATCAGTTATTTTTCAGCCATATGTTACAATTCTTAGGTATTGAGTACAATGATTTTTTTTAGTAAATTAACACTAGTACCCTTTATCAACTTATAAATGAAAAATGAAACTAGAATATATATTTCCTAATGCAGACTAGAAACTTATAAATTAATTTTTGTATTCACTGGATGAAGAAAATGATCAAGCATTTAAAAAAGATTTTAAAGATCAGTGCCCAACTTCCTAAAAAACTGACTAAATTTTTTCCAATTTTGAAAAAACCCATTAATGGTGCAATCTTAGATGAAAGCAAAATTAGTATCAGAGATATTTTCTATCAGCACGAACAAAACGTATCGGACAAATGGGTTAATTATTTTGATATTTATGATGAATGTTTTAGCCGCTATATCGCTAATAACTCAAATGTTTTAGAAATTGGAGTACAAAACGGTGGTTTTTTACAAATTCTTAGTAAATATTTAAAAAATGCAAGCATTTATGGCGTGGATATCGACCCTAAAGTCCTTAATTTAAAGCTTGAGCCTAACATGCATGTTTATAATTTTAATATTATCGATGAATCTGCTCTAAAAAAAAATTTAAATGCAATTGAATTTGATATTATTATTGATGATGGCTCGCATATCTGCTCTGATATTATTCAAACGTTTAAACTATTTTTTTCAAAATTGAAACCGGGTGGAGTTTTTTTGATAGAAGATTTACATACTTCCTATTGGGAAAGCCATGGCGGATCCTATTTAGCTGCTGATTCAGCTATTGAATTTTTTAAAAAATTTGCTGACTTGCTTAATTTCTATCATATTAAAGATCATCGCTTCGAGGAAAATCTTTCTTCATCCGATAGATATATATTCCAGTGGCTGCGATCTATCTATTTTTATGATAGTGTTGTTGTAATACATAAATTACAAAAAGCTCGAAAAAGTCATTACAAAAGAGTCATAGTTGGTAAATCAGATCCCGTTGCTCGTGTGATTGATTTGGCTAAACAAGAGGGTTGGTATCACTATTAATTAATAATACGCTGGACTCCTTAATTTTATTTAACAAGTTAGAAACTAAGTTATATTTCAATTTGTGGATAAGCAGTTATCGTTTTTAAAATTCCTGAAGAAAATGTTTCTTTAGGTTGCCAAGCTAATTCTTTGTTTATTTTTTTAGCATTGATCGCATAACGCCAATCATGCCCAGGACGATCTTTTACAAATGATATAAGATCATTATATTCAAAGTTCATGGATCTAATTTTTCTTAAACCATCAAAGATGAAGTTTATAACTTCTAAATTGCTTAATTCAGTATTGCCACCAATATTATAGCTTTCTCCTAATCTGCCATTTCGAATCACACTATCGATTCCACTACAATGATCTTCTACATAGAGCCAATCACGAATATTGGAACCATTACCATAGATAGGAATAGGTTTTTGTCGTAAGCAACAATTTATAATAGTTGGAATAAACTTTTCACTGTATTGCAGAGGACCATAATTATTTGAACAATTAGTTATACTAACAGGAAGTCCATAAGTATTATAATAAGCACGGACCAGATAGTCTGAAGACGCTTTACTAGCAGAGTAAGGAGAATTTGGTCGGTAAGGCATAATCTCAGTAAATGCGGGCTCATCTTTCTGTAAACTACCATACACTTCGTCGGTAGAAATATGGTGAAATCGGCAATCACGCTCGCTTAAACCCAATTCTTCCAACCAATATTTCCGACATGAATCTAACAAACTGAACGTGCCTGAAATATTAGTTTGTATAAATTTTTCGGGTGTATTAATCGAACGATCAACATGTGTTTCTGCTGCAAAATGAACAAGCGTATCTATCTTAAAATCCTTCAATAATTTCAACACTAAATCACTATCAAGTATATCCCCTTGCACAAAGTGATGTTGTTCTGGAAAAATTAAATTTTTTAAATTATTTAATGATCCTGCATAAGTCAGTTTATCGAGGTTTACAATAAATGTTTCCGGATAATGGTTTTGATAATAATGCACAAAATGACTGGCAATAAAACCTGCACCACCAGTAACTAAAACGTTCTTGGGTGTATAAGTCATAATAAAATTTTAATCACCTTGTATAGACCGTCAGACCAATTATTAGGCTTAATGTTAAAAGTTTGTGTAATTTTTTGACAAGCCAGCTCAGAATTAAAAGGCCTAAGTGCAATACTGGAATATTCTGATGCTGTAATAGGTATAATTTCTTTTAGTATAAATTGTTGATGTTGTTTTGCTTCATTCACTATTTTCTTAGCAAATTCATACCAACTCAGAGGGGGTGTCCCAGTATAATGGTAAGTGCCCCAATCAGTCTGACCCTTATCTAGACACTCTATTATTTTTAGTAACGCCTGGGCAATATCTCCCGCGTAAGTCGGAGCGCCTTTTTGGTCAGTAATAATCCTTAATTCATTTCGTTCACTAGCTAAGCGAATAATAGTTTTCACAAAATTATTACCGAACGCTCCAAACACCCAACTGACCCGTAAAATAATATGTTTACACCAGATATCTCTTAAAAAATTTTCGCCACTTAATTTACTTTGACCATAAATAGACAAGGGTTGAGCTTCATCTTCTTCACTATAAGCATTTTTTTTTTGACCATCAAAAATATAATCTGTAGAAATATGCAATAAAGGTATGTTGTATTTTTGAGCGATTTTTGCTAAGTTTTTAACTCCAAATGCATTTATACTAAAAGCAAGCTCACTTTCCTTTTCAGCTTTATCAACTGCCGTGTAAGCGGCAGCATTAATAATATATTTTGGTTTGACTGTCGATAATACATATTCAATTTGTGCAAGATTTGTAATATTAAGTTGCGTGCGTGTAACAGGATATAATTTTAAACTAACATTTTTAGTCAAATTAATAATTTCATTACCTAATTGACCATTAGCACCTGTTAATAATATTTTCCCAGAAAAAGACATCAAAATAATCCTACTGCTTAATTTATCTCAGTAATTTTTTTATAAAAATACCATCTTTTATACCTCGGATTGCCGCTAATAAACTTTTTTTAGATTCAGGAACAAAAGGAATTTTTTTAATTTCCAATATGTTTCGAATCAATATAAAAAAACGAAAATCAAGTGGATATTGTTTTTCTCTAAAAAGCAAAAAACTATTTCGTATAGAATAATAATACCGAAGTGGACTTTGATAATGAATAAGTCTATTTTTGTTTTTTTTAATTTCACCCATAGCATGCTGAACCTGAATATTTTTTACCATTTCAACATGATAATCTTTAGAAAGTGCACGCAAACACCATTCCAAATCAACTAAGTCAATAAAATACTCTTTTTTGGGATAACCAATATTCTTTAAATATTTAACTAAAATCAACATACCTGAACTAATAATAACATTAGTTAATCTTATCAAATTATTTATTTTCCTTGCAATTTTAAATTTTTTTTTCAATGTATTTTTCACAGTAAATTTATTGTTTTTCTCTTGATACCAATCATAAGTTCTAGGATCTTTCCAGGAAGGTCCAATAGCTATCAGACGAGAGTATATTTTTTGTAATTGATAAAATTCTAATATCATATCACTAACAAAATATTCAGGAAGTTGCGTATCTTGATCTAAAAATAGTATAAAATCATAATTTTCCTTTTCAGCAAGTTTACACGCGTAATAATGTGCACCCGCTATACCTACATTTTCCGCGCTTTTAAATAAAATTATTTTTTTAGATTTTTTGTAATTTAATAATTGCAAATCATCTGAATTATCAAATAACAAAATTTTAGCATGTTGATAAATACAACAAATACGAATAAGCTCTAATACTTTGATTGGATCAGGGTTATAAAGTACAATATTAATTAAAACTGTAGGGCCAGACATTATTTTCCTTAATTATATTAAATATTGAAATATGAAGTTAATATCTCTTTATCAAAAAAAATCCATCTTTAATACCCCGACCCGCTGCAATTAAACTTTGTATAGGTTTCGGCGAGAAAATTATTTTTCTTAATTTAAATAAGTTGCCTGCTAAAATAAAAATCTTATAGGATAACAAAATATTTTTTTCATGAAATAACAAAAAACTATTACGTATAGAATAATAATAGCGAATGGGTTGTTCATATTGAACAAATAACTTACTACATTTCTTAACTTCACCTATTCTATGGCTCATTAGCACATCAGGAGACATAACTATTTGATAATTTTTATATAAAGCACGTAAACACCATTCGGTATCGACTAAATCTATAAAATATTCTTTTTTTGGATAACCAATATGTTTTAAAGTAGGTACCAAAATCAACATACCTGAACTAATTAATACATGTTTTAGATTCGGTGCTTTTAATAAACTTCTTAGCTTATTTTTTAAAGCTCTAGTTTTTGAGTTTCCAAGATCAGGATCATGCCATGTTGGCCCAATAGCACAAAGTCGCGAATATATTTTTTTTAAACGATAAAAGGCCAAAATCATGTCACTGATAAAATTATCAGATAATTGACTATCCTGATCAAGAAATAATACAAAATCAAAATTTTCTGCTTCTGCCATTTGGCAGGCTAAATAATGTGCACCACCTACGCCGACATTTTTTGGACTTTTAAATAAAATAATATTTTTATTATCATCCAGATCAAAAACTTGGGAAGTTTCAGTATTATCAAATAATAAAATTTTTATTTTTTCATATTGGGAGCAAATATTAATTAGGCTTATGATCCTGTTCCTATCAGGATGATAAAGAACGATATTAATTAATACAGCAGGTTTAGACATCATGTTCATCAACTATTTTAATGAAGCTCAATATACCTTACACTAGGAAAAAATTGAAGCGATAGAATTGGAATTTGCTTTTTTTAGCCCGCACACAAGGAAAGTTATCTGTGAAAGGCATCGTATTATCCGGTGGTTCTGGTACACGTTTACATCCTATCACTAAAGGAATTAGTAAGCAGTTACTTCCGATTTATGACAAACCCATGATTTATTACCCGCTTAGTGCTTTAATGTTGGCGGGTATTCAGGATATATTAATCATTACCAGCATTGAAGCCTTACCCCAATATCAATGTTTGCTCGGAAATGGTGAACAATGGGGAATCAATCTTAGTTATTTAACCCAAAAAAAACCTGATGGCTTAGCACAAGCTTTTATTATAGGCGAAAAATTTATTGGCAAAGATTCAATCGCACTGATTCTAGGCGATAATCTATTCTATGGAGAAAAATTTTCTGAAACTGTCAGTGCTGCCGCTGGCCAACAAATGGGGGCTCAAATTTTTTGTTATTTTGTCAATGATCCAGAACGTTATGGTGTAGCGGTCTTTGACAAAAAATCTAATTTAATAGATATTGAAGAGAAACCAAAACTTCCTAAATCTAATTGGGCAGTCACCGGTTTATATTTTTATGACAATCAAGTTATTGATATTGCTAAAAATATTAAACCTTCTGAGCGTGGTGAGTTAGAAATAACCGATGTTAATCGCCAATACTTAATACAAGGAAAACTCTCACACCAATTAATTAGTCGTGGTAGTACTTGGTTAGATACCGGCACACATGATGCATTATTAGAGGCTTCACACTTCGTACAAGTTGTTGAAAAACGTCAAGGCTTAAAAATAGCTTGCTTAGAAGAAATTGCCTGGCGAAAAGGGTTTATAAATACTGAGGCTTTAGAAATGTCTGCTCATAAACTTCTTAATTGTAGCTATGGAAATTACTTACTTGATATTATTAAACGAGAATTATGAAAATTATTCCAACTTCTATCCCAGATTTAATTTTAATTGACCCTAAGTCCTATCAGGATGAACGCGGATTTTTTTTTGAAGCCTTTCAAAAAGAACGTTATCAAAAATTTCTTAACCGAAAAATAAATTTTGTTCAAGATAATCTCTCCCGTTCTAGTAAAAATGTCTTACGGGGACTACATTATCAGATCCGACAACCGCAAGATAAATTAGTAACCGTTATTCACGGTAGTGTATTCGATGTTGCTGTGGATATTAGAACTCAATCTCCCACTTTCGGCCAATGGTTTGGCGTCGTTTTGAATGATGAAAACCATTATCAACTCTTTATACCAAAAGGATTTGCTCATGGATTTTGTGTAATAAGTGAAATCGTTGATTTTCATTATAAATGCAGTGATTACTATAATCCAAAAGCAGAACAAGGCATACTCTGGTCCGATCCCAGCTTAGCTATTGATTGGCCATTGTTCGATCCAATAATATCACCTAAAGATCAAAAATATTCACGTCTAAAAAACATTCCATCTGAATTTTTATTTTAGTAACCACTTCCATGAGTAATATAAAGCTGATTTACTCGCGATCCATGCCATACGTCCGTCATGATAAGCTGCGCGTCGCCAGAGATGCTTTATCTTAACAGTAGGGGAATAGGCGATTTGAGAAATTTCAGCCATGCGCCGTCCTAAATCAGAGTCGTCATAATACATAAAAAATCTTTCATCAAAGCCATTTAACTGCTTTAGTAATTTCAATCGACAGAACATGAAACAACCTGTGGGATTACTTAAATTAAAAATGGCTTCATTGTAATTCTTATCTTGCATCTCGAATTTATTTAATTTTTTATGAAAGATTTTTTTGAATGGATAAGGAGCAAAGCGACGTAAAAAACTAATCCATAAACTTGGATTTTGCCGACAAAGGTGCACTCTGTTATTCTCCATGTCGTATACATCAGGAACTAGCATCCCAATCTGCTTATGTTTTTGCATAAACTCAAATGCATTGTATAAGGTATCGGTCATTAAATACACATCGTTATTTAGAATAAGATGATATTCTGCATCACTATTCAGAATAATTTGATTATGACCATAGCCATATCCTCCGTTTCGAGAAGATAATAAATAATAAATAGGTTCATCATAAAAGTTTTTTTTAATTTCCAATTGGAAATTTGACTTTTTGTTAAGTCCCGCCCCATTATCCACTATATAGATTTTATAGTTTATATCATCTGGAACCGCATTAATCACGCTTAAAAGACAATTTTTAATTTGTAAAAAATCTTCTTGATATATAACAATACTGATTGAAAGTTTAATCGCATTCATAACTTCTCTTAAATTCTATTTATCTGAAATATAATGTACTTCATGATAAAGATTTTTTACTTTTGTTATCATTTTCTGCATAGTAAAATTTTCTTTAGCATAATGATACGCTGATTGGCCTAAAAAATATCGTAATAAAGGATCTTGATAAAGTTTAAAAATTGCATCCGCCAATGCCAATGGTGAACATGGTGGAATCACAAATCCTGTCAATCCATCTTTATTTAAATTACTTTCAGCGCGAGTGACATCGCAAGAAATAACAGGTTTTGCACATGCCATTGCCTCCAATTGTGCGATACCAAACGCTTCACTTTGATCAATAGAAGGCAGACAAAAAACATCGCAAGCATGATAATACGCGGGTAAATCTTGCTTAGCTATTTGGCCGAGAAAAAAAACTCGATGTTCTAGATTTGAGATTTTTACTTGCTGTTGAAGTTTAGATGTTAATGGACCTTCACTGCCTAATAATAAAACTATATTTTTAGGCAATTTTTTCATTGATTCAATTAAATAACAAAACCCTTTGTAATAAACATGTCGACCTAAAGCAAATATTAAAAAATGACCAGAATATTGGTGATACTTAATTTGTTCAATTTTCTTCTGGTATTTATTAATTAAAAAATAATCAAAATTAACTCCATAAGGGATAACACGAATAACATTTCTCTCTCGTGCAACCTTAATTTGCTCAGAATACTCCGCTAAATACTGAGTTGACACAATGACAGCACTTGCTTGTTTTAACAAGTGATTTACAAACGGTTGGTAAATGGGTAATAAATTCTTTTGTCGAATTACATCGCTATGCCAGCTAATAATTCGTTTCACAGAGTCAGGTAAAATTTCCGAGGCTAGGTGTGCCATAGGATTAGGCAAATGTAAATGGACAATAGAAAACCGATATCGCTGATACAATTTTTTTATATAGTAAAGCATAGTAGGGCAAAAAGGGGTTCGGGCAAAAATACCTACTAAGGCTGCACTATATTCAATGTATCCTGCTTGTTCGATTATTTTATTTTTAAAAGTGTTATTAGCAACTAAATTACACAAATTAAAATCGAGACTTAATCCCAGCAGTAACATACCAACAACCGTCTCGATACCCCCGGCTTGTTCGCTGGAGAATTTACCTAAATGTAAAACGTTTTTCATAAAACCATTCGATCATTAATTTGAACACAGCAGATATATTGATATACTAAAAAAGCTGTGTTTCAATAGTCCCTTAAAACTGTTTGAGTATTTAATTTTTAAACACTGGGACCAACCCTTTACTCAAACTAGAAGATGGTGTTCAATAACCTTATATATAATCCTAGGATCAAAGAATAAGGATAGCGCTTAGGAAAAGAAAAGCAAATACTCTCTGTTAAAAGCTACTAAAATTCAAGGATGAAATAAGATGCTTATCCCCGTTGTTTTGTCAGGTGGGAATGGGTCTCGTTTATGGCCAGTTTCCCGTGAAGCACACCCAAAACCTTTTATCCGACTCAATAATGATCCTTATTCCTTAATACAAAAAACCTACCATCGTGCTATCAACTTACCTAATGTAAAAAAAATTATTACCGTCACTAACTTTGAATATTATTACCAAAGTAAAAAAGAGCTTAACGATTTAAATCACCCCGCTATACAAAAAGAATTTAGCTTTATACTAGAACCTTGTTCTCGAAATACTGCAGCGGCTATTGCATTCAGCGCATTATTTGTAAGTGAGTTTATCAGTCCTAAGGCCGTATTATTAGTATTACCCGCCGATCATATCATTTTGAATCAAGACAAGTTTAACTTAAGTGTAGAAAAAGCATATCAGTTAGCAAAAAAAGAATTATTAACTACTTTTGGAATTATTCCTCACAAACCCGAAACCGCGTATGGGTATATTCAATATCATGAATCAATGAAGATAGCTTCTGCTTTTAAGGTTGTGAATTTTCACGAAAAACCTATGTTTGAAGAAGCACAATCTTTCATAGAACAGGGTAACTATCTTTGGAACTCTGGGATTTTTTGTTTTAGTGCCAAAACATTTTTAAACGCATTGAAACAATATATCCCAGAGCTTTATTTAACATCCTTAAGCTGTTGGAAATTAAGTTTAAAAAATTACAATCCACCATTTAATAAAATTAATTTAGATAGACAAAGCTTTTATAAATTAGAAAATATTTCGGTTGATTACGCATTAATGGAAAAAGCTAAAAATCTTGCTGTTATACCCGCTGATTTTGGTTGGTCAGATATAGGTTCTTGGGATGCCTTAAATACATTATTAAAACCAGAAAAAAATGGTAATCGAATAGTAGGCAATGCCTGTTTACAGGAAACCTATAATACAACAATTTATAGTCAAAATTCACCAGGAAGATTAATTGCTGCAATTGGAATCGAAAATTTAACTATTGTAGACTCCAGTGACGCCTTACTTGTTTGTAAACATACGCATATTCAAAAAGTTAAGCAATTAGTAGAGAAATTAAAATTAAGTGGACACGAAGCTTATCGCTATCATCAAACTGTTTATCGGCCCTGGGGACACTACACCATATTAGATCAAGGGCCTAATTATAAACTAAAACGATTAACTGTACATCAGGGTGCTAGCTTATCCTTACAATTACATCAATATCGTAGTGAATATTGGGTGGTCGTTGCGGGAATTGCCACAGTTGAAAATAATCACGAAAAAATAACACTAAAAGAAAAAGAATCGACATTTATTGCATTAGGGAACAAACACTGTTTGAGTAATTTTAACGATAAGGATCTAATTTTAATTGAACTACAGATCGGCAGTTACTTGGGTGAAGACGATATTATTCGATTTAAAGATAATTATGACCGTGAAAATAATATAAATAAAGAAGAGTCTAAGCTTTGCTTGTAACTTTGATATTAATTTAATTAATTTTATAAACATTTTAAGATTTTTCGGAGAAATTAAACATACTAGAGAAAAATATAGGCACTTTTAGATCCGATTGAAAACGGTGGGTATCAATATTTTAAAACTGAAAAATTATCAAGCAAATTATCCAATACTAGAACAAGCAAAATTATTCATCAAGTTTTAGGCCCCATAAAAGGTAAACGAATTGTAGATATTGGGTGTGGAGATGGGATATTTACTCAAGAACTTCTTGCGTTGAATCCTGATTTTGTGACAGGAATAGATCCAAATGATGCTGCCATTGCAATTGCAAAAAAAATATGGCGCATATAAAAAATATTGAATTTCACGTAGTGGACGTCTATCAAATCCCACCTATTAAAAAAATATGATATAACCCATTATACGCGGTGTTTTACATCATTTATATCAAGCAAGAGTTTCGCGCCAAACATTGCGATAAAAATATGATTTCTTTGCGCTCGACCGGTGCGGGCCTGACAACCTTCAATACCACAGGTTTGCTTTAATTCTCGATGATAGACTTCGATTAACCAACGTGCTTCCATAGTGTGCTTGACTTGTTCTCGCGTTGGATTTTCACGGTTTGTTGTCACGTTTGCTACCAACTTGA
>DASXLX010000003.1:0-6046 GCA_036495935.1 Candidatus Aquirickettsiella sp. | reverse complement strand
TTGGCAATTTTGGGTGTACGACCAGCAAAATCGATGGGTTTATCATGTTAAACCACTGGGTGTGACAATAAAAAAAGAACGTGATGCGTTTGGTAAGATCCATCGAAAAATAATTAATGCTACGCTTTGTACACTGGATCTCAGTGTCTATACAACAAGCGGGATTCCGAAATCGGTTTTGGATGAATATTATCGAACCCGGCATACGGATGCTGATCGCATTATTGATTACCAACGCGATCAATGCGGCCGCGTTACTTTACAACGTCAAGGTCCGGTACATTGCTATGTAAGCATGCCAGTAGGAAAAATTACTGACGAGTATGCCGAATTACATAAATCGTATAATGCGTGGGGTCAAGTCATTGCGCAAACAGAAAAAATTGATCATGCGCACAGTAAAGAAAACTTTTATTGGTTTGATCGCAATGGACAAGGTCTAGCCGAAGCAGATAATGTTAGTTTTGATAATCAAACGCCTCAGTATCGTTGTCAACGTTTTGAGAATGATAGTTTCGGTCAAATGATCAAGCGTGTTGTTTATGCGAAATCATTGGATGATTCTATAAGCGCGCATTTGTCTTTTGCTGAACTCAAAAATGCTTTAGATAAAATAGCTTCCATACAAGATTGCAATGAGCAATCTTATTATGATAAGGCGAATCGTTTAATAAAAAAAGTTCGCCTGCAAGTTGTGCGTCAAATCTTACAATTAACCGCTGGATTACCGTCGTTTACTGATGCCACGCCTCAAGATATTAGTGTGAGCTATCAATATAATGCGAATGGCCAGATGATAGCAAAGACACTAGAAGATGGCAGCGTGGAATGGAGTTTTTATGATGCGCGTGGTTGCAAGCTCGCACAAACCGATGTGCCGCGTGACAATGCCGGTTATTCAAACGTTATTATTCCATTAACCTATTATGCCAATAATGCGCATGGGCAAACGGTATTGACGACGCGTTTCCAACAGGGAGCAAAACCCGTTCAAGCAGGTTGTATTCCTGAACCTGTAGCTGCCGATCCCGCTGCTCAACAAGAAAAAAGATTGTATGATGCACGCGGTAAATTGCAGTGGAAACAATCGAATCAACAACTACCTCAAGGGTTTAGTTATACTGCTAACGGTAAACCGACACGTCAGTGGTGGACTTTAACTAACTGGGAACAAAAAACACCAAAAGAGGGAATTCAATACGAAGCAAAAATCCATTTAGACGAAAAATATTTTCAATATGATGCACAAAATAGAGCGATTAGTATTGAAGTGCGCCGTGATACGCAAACCGTAGAAACTAACTGCATAGTCTATGATGCATTTGATCAAGCGATCATGGAAGGTGAAAAACCTGAAAAAATGCATATTTATCGGCGTTTTGATCAGTTAGGTCGATTGTGGTCTACCAATGCTGAAAAAGGTATTCCCACTATCACTCTCTATGATTTAACAGGTCAATCTATCTTACGTATGCAATCACCGAGTAAGAATTTAGGTATTATTTCTTATCGAGAAATACCGAGCTTACTGGATTGGGATATCAACGATCTTGAACGCACCGAAAATCAACGTGATATAGCCGGACGTATTATTACGCGTAGCTTGCCGGCGAATTATCAAGTGGATACAACGCAGCCAGAGATTATTCCGTTAAGTATTTTGGCCAGTAATCGTTATCCCAACTTAGGCAAGATACAAAGTTTAAGTTGGCCGATTCCACAAGAAAGGAATGCAGTAGCGGAATTTTCTTTATGGCCTAAAGATTTTCCTGCACTAAAACAAAGCTTACCCATTGTTACACAAGACGGACGTTGTGGTGTCGATGTATCCAGCTTAGCCACCGATGTGTATGACTATCAGGTTGCTTATACTTTTACAGATCCTATAAAGAATGAAAAAAAACGGGTGTATATTAGTTCCGGTACCCTACAATTTGATACGGGTAATTCCACCAACAGTCATCATCTAGTGCCTCTAACAGAATCTAAACAAACCAGTTTAGTTCGTTTAACCGGTAATACATCTGGTATATCAGCTGTGGAATTATGGGATGAAATTGGAAAACGTGAAACACTGGAATTACAAATCGATCCGGTATCCCACACCTATTATGTGGATCTCAGTCATCATTCTTCCGGTGTTTATCAATTAAAGCCATTGACACAGGATAAAAAACCTCATGACTTAAGCTTAGCTTTTACCATCTATACGCATAAAACTGCACACAAACCTTTGTCTCGCGAGCTTGCGACGAGTTTGAAATTTAGTTTCTTAGACAATCATGTCGAACTTGATTGGCAAGTCCCCAATTTTTTACAATCCCAAGTTGTTAAATTGGAGTGTCACTATCTGGATAGACAAGCTAAACAACAATCAGAAACCTTAGAAATTAATCCTGATCAAAAACGTACGACGTTTTCTGATAAAAAAGGCAATAAAATTCAGAGCAATATTGATTTCTCAGTTCCTATTCAGACTATCGAGAAACTTTCCTTAGCCGTGCAATGGCCAGCACTGAACAAACCCCCTGCGACAACTCGTTTGCAACAGCATTGGTTGATGTTGGCTGCAGAAAATTCCGAGACTAGTAATGAAGAAGAATGGGAAATGCTCCCTGCACACGCAAAATTATCACTAGAAAAAGAATTAGAAGAGTGGATACCGCTTTATAGTAACGAAACACCCAGTGCATCCGCATTTGATCCTGAACTTATTACGGAACTGAATTTTACCGATAAAACTCAGCTGGTAGTCAGTCCTGTGCCTGATATAACACCCGATAAAGAAATACCGACTCTAGAATATTTGAATGTTAGTTTGGATAGAATGCGTTGCTGGACACAATTTTCCAGTATCAGTTTGATTGCACAAGGATTTGTAGTGGATATGACTGGATTCAGCGCGGGTGTATATCCTTTTCGTTTTGGTGCCTATAGTGGAGATTTAGTGCTTTCGTATGCAGGCCTAGTATTTCCTACCACTCAAAATATAGATCCGGATCGACAACATCTGGTGCAGCCTGCGCGTCAATACAGTTATGACTTATGGAATAATAAATTAACTGAAACCGATACTTTGGGACACACTACACACTATCAATATAACGACGCCAATCAGCTTATTCAAAAACAAGAATCTTTAGTCGATGTCGTTGATGAGCAAGGAATCAGCAAAGCACGCTGTCCGATCACAACATTTGCCTACAATGTTCGCGGACAACAAATAGCAAGATGCGATGCCAATCGCAATACACATGCCTACATTCTTGATACGGCAGGTCATAAAATTATTGAAATATTAGCAGAAGGCACACAACGCAAAACACAATTGTTTGATGCGTTTAATAATATGATTGAATCGCGAGATGCTGAGAATCAAGCCACAAAATATTTTTATGATCAAGAAAACAATCTTTTAGCGTTTCAGAAACCTTCCGGTAGTCGTCGAAGTTATACGTATAACGAACTGAAACAACGCAATAGCGATGCCGATCCAGCCAATAATACCCGACGTTATAACTTCGATGTTTTAGGTAATATTATTGAACGCTATGAACCACTCGATCAATGCACGCGCATGGTTTATGGACGTAACCATCAATTGATCAAACTAGAAAATCCGGATAACAGTTGTTTAACTTGGCAACGTGATACGTTTGGTAAACCATTACAACATACTGATCTCAGCGGCGCTATTTATCGTTATGCCTATGACTCCAAAGCACAATTAGTCGATGTAATGTCAGAGGGGGGGGATCACGGTGAATGTGTAAAATTGATACCGGCCTGGCTGGGTTATAAACAAGAGAGATCCCCGGTGCCTGGGCAACATTTACATTATCAGTATGTTTCTGGCCAAATCACTGAAATTAATGATTTTGCTAGCGGTAAAAAAATCTCTTATGGTTATGACTCAGAAGGTCGACGGATTGCAGTCCGTGTTGTTAGCGGTGAAGCAGAAATTCTTCGTGAAACCAGCAGTCAAATCGATGCATTGGGTCGAGAGATCTTAACACGGGACCAACAAGCTATCTTTACTACTGCTTATGATGCGGTGAGTAATCGACGCTTTATTAAGGGTGTAATAAAAACCAATGATGGTAACCAACTTAATCAGGAAGTCTGGTGGAAGTATGATACTGAAGATAGGGTGATTGTGTCTGAAGGAGTTCTTGAAAATGGGCAGATCAAAATAATCCCTAATAAAGGCGCTGAATTTTCTTACCAAAATGATCGTAAGGTGACAGAAAGTACGATAAGCACAAGCAGAATAACTGAGAAATTTTTCTATGACAGTGATGGGCGACAAGTGGGTTCTCGTTATGACGTTCCCTACAATTCAAGTATTGAAAGACAATACGATAGTGCAGGTAGGCAAAGACTTTATAAAATCGTGTCTGATTGGGTATTTGGGCTCATATACATTATTGATAAAGAGCAAGCTTATAATGAAAACACCTGGTTAGTTGCAAATATTCAAACTACAACTGTTCCAGGTCATTTTCAAGTTGTAAACCGTACAGATTATCAACAAATAACGGCGATGGGTTTACCTCAGCAACAAACGATAAATTATGGCGATGAGGCAGGGAATGTTGATCATCTTAATTGTAATTATGTCGGTTGGGATCAATGGCGAATTGCAAGTATTCAGGGTTATCGAACTAATAGCCATGGGACTAGTGCTTATTCCTCAGTTAAAAACTACTTAGGTCCGAATGGCGAGCCGAATGCGATATGCGGCGCTGAAGATCCCGATGGGCGAGATAAATATTTTATCGCGACGCCAGAAGGTTTGATACTGCGTCGAATGCACTTAAACCCTCTTTTTAGTAGTGATATTTTTATTTCTAGTCTGGAAACTTATTATTTTTATCGCGTAAATGGTCAATACTTAGCCAGTTATAAAAAAAACCAACGTAATAAGTCCTTTGATTTATTATTGAATTGGATCAGACCACAAGGCAGTGCTGGAATGGAAATTGGTATGAGTTCGGCAATCATTAACGATTTTTCGAGTTTGCCACAAATCTACACTTGTGCGGATAAAGATACTTACGAATCGATTGCGAATAATGTGTATGGTGACGCTAGTTTAGGGAGCTATATTGATGCTGCGAATGGCGGTGGAACGCTTATTCCAGGTCAAACCATCATTATCCCACAACTTATCTCGGTACATAACAAAGCCGGCATGGCACGTCCGTATTATCAGTTATTACAAATTATACAAGGATCTCTGACTCCCCATCTAAATACACCACAACCACCACCAGATGATGATGATTTTTTTGGTTTGTTGATCTGTGCCATTGCAGTGGTCGTTGTTTGTGTGTATCCACCAGCAGTTGCAGCTGTGGCAAGTGTTGCAGAGACTTTAGGTGTATCAGTTCCAGTAGTGACTGGCGTGGCGGCCGGATTGGCGGATGCCGCTGCACAAGAATTGTGTGTAGGTATCGGATTAAAAGATCATTTTTCCTTAGCAGAAAGTGTCACTGTGGGTATTACTGCAGGTTTCGCTTCCGGGTTTGGAGGACCGGTGCTTGATGAAAAAACGGTGATGACCATGGTACGCATGGGTATGGTTAATGTGTCAGAACAATTAACAGAAATGGCAATAGGTATACGTCAGCAATTTGATATAGCCGGCGTAGTATTAGCGATGGGATCAGCAGGATTAAGCAGTAAAATAAAAATTGATGATCCTTTAGAACGACGTTTGGTATCGGATATTGCGGTAGCAGGTATGAGTAGTGTGGTGCGCGGACATTTTGATGTTGAAAACTTAGCGACACAGTTGATTACAGACGCTGCTGCAGTAGGGATGCAACAAACAAAACCAGATACAGAAGACTATCATCAAAGCCAAATGGCTAGCCGCGGTGCGGGACACATTACGCAAACCAGCATAGAACAACAATGGGAATCACAATTAATTAACGATGCAGAATTCACAGCGAATACTCAGCTACCATCGGTGACTTTTGATATCAATAATTCTGATATATCACAACAACTCGGACAACGTGTTAGCGAAGAAGTCAGT
>DASXLX010000002.1:0-2283 GCA_036495935.1 Candidatus Aquirickettsiella sp. | reverse complement strand
TTGAGTGGTGTTCCTTTTGAAACCGAAAAAACGGAAATTATTAATGGCAATAGTTTAAGTTGGCATCGAGCGCTAGCAACCTTAGATGAACGTTTTGCGTTGCTAGGAACACTTCATCGACGTAAAGTGAGTTGTGAATTAAAAGGTGAGTTTAATAATAAGTTTGCAAAGCAAGTTAATCAGGTTTATCAAAGCCAATTCGTTAATAAACCTCTCTATGTGAATGATCTTTACCTAGCCGTTATTTTTAAAGGATTAACGACAGGTAAAGTAGGGCGTTTATCCGATCTATTTCGCCGTATGAATGGGCGTTATGTCAAAGGCGCACGTGCTGTGCGTCGTGAAATGAATATCAAACAATTGAATGATGCAATCTTTCAATTGACGACTTCTCTCTCAGCGTTTAGTCCTCATGTTTTAGGTAGTCACGATGAATCACTTGGGTGCAGTGAATTATTAACGTATGTCAGTTTGTTTGTTAATGGCGGTGAAACATTCTCTTTTAAAAATAATGCCCGTGGATTTGCCAGCGATAAAACCTTTGAAAAAACACAACAGGCTGCATCGATTTATCCTCAAGGTCATATTACTCAAGCAATTACAGCGAAACGAATTTTTTTTGGTGACTTTATCCAATTCCAAGGTGCTTTATCTGAAGAGACCCGTTTTGCGGCGATGGTTAGCATTAAACGCTATGGAGCTGAAAGTGCCAGTATTATGTTGGATCCTCTTTTACATCTAGACGGAGAATTTATTGCAACACAGAGTTTTCTTTTCGAATCTAAAACAGAAGCGGATAAGAAAATGGATCGCCAGGGCAATAAAATGCAAAACGCCAATGATCCGGCGACGAGTCAAATAGAAGCTTTAGCGACTGCTCGAGATTACTTAGCGAGCGATCATATCGCCATGGGTTATCACCATAACACAGTGATGCTGTTAAGTGATTCTGTTAAGGACTTAGAACGACTCATTGCGCAAGCGATTAAATGTTACATGAATGCAGGAATTGTTGCGGTACGAGAAACCTTAGGACAAGAATCGGCTTTTTGGTCGCAAATTCCTACAAACTTTAAATACATTGCACGCTCTAGTTTAATTAGTTCAAAAAATTTCGTTGATTTCTTTCCTTTACACAATTATCGCTCAGGATTTCTTGATGGAAACCATTTAGGTAGTGCGATGATGCTCATTGAAACGCCTTCTAAAACACCTTTATGGCTCAATTTACATGCCAAGGGACCCAAAGATAATCCATCCCCAGGACATACCACTTTAATAGGAGGTAATGGTTCTGGTAAAACGGTTGCGATGTGTTGCTTTGATGCACAACTGAATCGCTATGGAGGGAGTAGTTTTTTCTTTGATCGAAATCGTGGTGCAGAAATTTATATTCGGGCTTGTGAAGGCCATTATGCAGTATTGTCACCTGATCATGCTAAAGAAATTCATTTTAATCCTTTGCAGTTACCCGATACGGCGACGAATCGTAAATTTTGTAAAGATTGGTTAATTCAACTGGTTAAAAAAAAAGATGAAACCGAAATTGATGAAAAAATGGCGGATCAGCTGGGCGAATGCGTGGATTATGCGTATGGACAATTAGCGCAGGAACATCGAAACCTAACGAATGTCACCAAGATGTTACCTATCACATTTGATCGTTGGATACGCTTAAGACGTTGGTTGCGGGGCGATAAGAACAGACCAGATGGCGAGTATGCCTACTTGTTTGATAATGAATTCGATGCGTTGAATCTACAAAACAAAATGGGTTTTGATATGACTCATTTTCTTGATCATGAGCCACCGAGTGTATTAGCTGCGCTTACGATGTATCTCATGCATCGTATCGAACTTTCCTTAAAACAAGAAGGGCGGTTAGTTTCAATTTTTCTCGATGAAGCTTGGCAGTATCTAGATAATGATTATTGGCAAAAAAAGCTTAAAAAATGGTTGCCTACCTTACGTAAATTGAATTGCCATATTATTTTTGCGACGCAATCTCCGAAAAGCGTGGTTTCATCGCCCATCAAACATATCATTTTGGATAATTGCGCAACGAATATTTATTTTGCTAATCCTCAAGCTAAACCTGAAGATTACATCAATGGTTTTAATCTGAGCACAGAAGAATTTAATTGTATTAAAGAAAATGATACACAATCCCGTTTGTTTCTTTATAAACAAGGCCATGAATCGACGTTAGCACGACTTAATTTAGGTCATTTAAAGGATCTCTTAAAAATTATGTCGGGAACACAACGAAGTGTTGATTTACTG
>DASXLX010000001.1:0-2283 GCA_036495935.1 Candidatus Aquirickettsiella sp. | reverse complement strand
TTGAGTGGTGTTCCTTTTGAAACCGAAAAAACGGAAATTATTAATGGCAATAGTTTAAGTTGGCATCGAGCGCTAGCAACCTTAGATGAACGTTTTGCGTTGCTAGGAACACTTCATCGACGTAAAGTGAGTTGTGAATTACAAGGTGAGTTTAATAATAAGTTTGCAAAGCAAGTTAATCAGGTTTATCAAAGCCAATTTACCGATAAGTCCCTCTATGTTAACGATCTTTACCTAGCCGTTATTTTTAAAGGATTAACGACGGGTAAAATAGGCTATTTATCCGATCTGTTTCGCCGTATGAATGGGCGTTATGTCAAAAGCTCACGAGCCGCGTGTCGAGAGATGAGTATCAAACAGTTGAATGATGCAATTTTTCAATTGACGACTTCGCTTTCTGAATTTGGTCCACATGTTTTAGGCAGTCATGATGCATCACTTGGGTGCGGTGAATTATTAACGTATGTCAGTTTGTTTGTTAATGGCGGGGAAGCATTCTCTTTCAAAAATAATGCCTGGGGTTTTGCCAGCGATAAAACCTTTGAAAAAACACAACAGACCGCATCGATTTATCCCCAAGGTCATATTGCTCAAGCGGTTACAGCAAAGCGAATTTTTTTTGGTGACATGATTCAATTTCAAGGTGCTTTACCGAAAGACACGCGGTTTGCTGCCATGATTAGTATTAAACGTTACGGAGCCGAAAGTGCCAGCATTATGCTCGATCCTCTTTTACATCTGGACGGAGAATTTCTTGCAACACAAAGTTTTCTTTTCGAATCTAAAACAGAAGCAGATAAAAAAATCGATCGCCAGGGCAATAAAATGCAAAATGCCAATGATCCGGCGACAAGTCAAATAGAAGCTTTAGCGACTGCTCGAGATTATTTAGCGAGCGATCATATTGCCATGGGTTATCACCATAATACAGTGATGCTGTTAAGTGATTCTATTCAGGACTTAGAGCGACTCATTGCTCAAGCGATTAAATGTTATATGAGTGCAGGAATTGCTGCAGTACGAGAAACCTTAGGACAAGAACCTGCTTTTTGGTCGCAAATCCCTACCAACTTTAAATACATTGCACGTTCTAGTTTAATTAGTTCAAAAAATTTCGTTGATTTCTTTCCTTTACATAATTATCGCTCAGGATTTCTTGATGGAAATCATTTAGGTAGTGCAATGATGCTAATTGAAACACCTTCTAAAACTCCTTTATGGCTTAACTTACATGCCAAGGGACCTAAAGATAATCCATCTCCAGGACATACCACCTTAATAGGCGGTAATGGTTCTGGTAAAACGGTTGCGATGTGTTGCTTTGATGCACAACTTAATCGCTATGGAGGGAGTAGTTTTTTCTTTGATCGAAATCGCGGCGCAGAAATTTATATTCGGGCTTGTGAAGGTCATTATGCGGTGTTGTCACCTGATCATGCCGAAGAGATTCATTTTAATCCTTTGCAGTTACCCGATACGGCGACGAATCGTAAATTTTGTAAAGATTGGGTAATTCAACTGGTTAAAAAAGAAGATGAGACTGAAATTGATGAACGAATGGCGGAGCAACTAGGCCAATGTGTTGATTATGCGTATGAACAATTAGCGCCTGAACATCGAAACTTAACGCATGCAACTAAAATTTTACCGATTACGTTCGATCGTTGGATACGCTTGAGACGCTGGCTGCGCGGCGATAAGGATAGATCTGACGGTGAATATGCTTATTTATTTGATAATGAACTTGATGCCTTGAAACTGCAGAACAAGATGGGCTTTGATATGACTCATTTTCTCGATCATGAGCCACCGAGTGTATTGGCTGCTCTTACGATGTATCTAATGCATCGTATCGAACTTTCCTTAAAGCAAGAGGGGCGGTTAGTTTCAATTTTTTTCGATGAAGCCTGGCAATATTTAGATAATGATTATTGGCAAAAAAAGCTTAAAAAATGGTTACCTACCTTACGTAAATTAAATTGCCATATTATTTTTGCGACGCAATCTCCGAAAAGCGTAGTCTCATCGCCAATCAAACATATTATTTTGGATAATTGCGCGACGAATATTTATTTCGCCAATCCTCAAGCTAAACCCGAAGATTACATCAATGGTTTTAATCTGAGTCCAGAAGAATTCAACTGTATTAAAGAAAATGATACACAATCCCGTTTGTTTCTTTATAAACAAGGCCATGAATCGACGTTAGCACGACTTAATTTAGGTCATTTAAAGGATCTCTTAAAAATTATGTCGGGAACACAACGAAGTGTTGATTTACTG